>NZ_DATLJK010000015.1:0-660434 GCF_035538955.1 Hansschlegelia sp. | reverse complement strand
CGTCGAGAACCAGGCGCTGTCGCTCATCGACCGCCAGCTTGACCGGCTGAGGAACTATGATGAGGTCGCCGAGCAGCTGCGTCGTCACCGCGGCGAGACCGAGCAGCAGATCGGGCGGCTCGAGCAGATTCTCGGTTCGCTGGACGAAAGCCACTCCGCCCTCAAGGACGCCGCGCTGTCGTTCACGGGCAATCTGGCCGCGCTCGGCCACGCCGTCGCGGGCGACGAGATCCTGAAGAACACGTTCGCGAACTTCGCCTTCGAGAATTTCGAGGCGGCGAGCTATCGCTCGCTTATCACGATCGCTGAGGCCGGCGCATTCAGCTCCGCCGTTCCGCTGCTTCAGAACAGCCTCGACGAGGAGCTCGCAATGGCGGCTTGGCTCGAGCAGCGCGTGCCGGCGATCACCACCAAGTACCTGACGCTGTCGTCGCAGGGCGAGAAAGCCGACCGCTGACGCCACAGGCGCCGGCCCTCGCGTCTGGCGAGGGCCGATCCCTTTATTCGACCGGCCTCCTGCCGCGGCCCGGCCCCGCCCGCTTGGCGCCCTGCTGGCGGGGCCCGCCCTCCCGGCGGATGGCGCCACGCCGCCCTTCGGGCGCGGCGCCAACAAAGCGTCGCGGCCAGAGGCCCTTGCGGCTTGTGCCCCCGCCGCGTCGCGTGTATCTCACCGCGGATCGACGCTCGCCTTACGCGGAGAGGTGCCAGAGTGGTCGATTGGGACGGTCTCGAAAACCGTTGTGCGGGCAACCGTACCGTGGGTTCGAATCCCACCCTCTCCGCCACTTCCTTGAGCTAAATAATTGGGATCATCCTGGCGGCCGAGGCTGAGCGTGCCGAAACGTCACGATCAGCCCGCACCCATTAAGCGCCCCTCCCCAGCAAGCTCGGACAATCCTGGCCGATCATCGGGGAGCCGCGCAGCGCCGTTCGGCGGCCGTTGATCTCCGGCCGACGCTCGCCGGAGCCGGTGATCCCACAGCAGACGTCGAGCTCGCTGGAGGGCCAAGGCGCTAGCTCCCCGCCGCCTCAGCCGCTTCGGCGCCGCCGCTCAGGTGGCTGTGGCGACTAGCGCTCCGCCGAGCGCGCGATCCAGATAAGGCGCGGTGCGGCTCGCCTGGCAGGCGGCGACCTGCGCCGGCGGACCGCTCGCGACGATCCGCCCGCCCTCGTCGCCGGCGCCGGGCCCGATGTCGATCACCCAGTCGCTCGCCGCCGCCACCTTCATGTCGTGATCGACCAGGATGACGCTGTTGCCGGCCTCGACTAGGGCGCGGAGCTGGCCAAGCAGGCGCTCGACGTCGGTTGGATGAAGACCGGTCGTCGGTTCGTCAAGCACATAGAGCGCGCCGCCCCGCTGGGAGCGCTGCAACTCGGCGGCGAGCTTCACCCTTTGCGCCTCGCCGCCCGAAAACTCCGTCGCGGGCTGGCCCAGGCGCAGATAGTTCAGCCCGACCTCTCGGAGCACCTCGAGCGACCGGCCGACGTTGGGCGCGTCTTCGAAGAACTCCCAGGCGCTCTCGACAGTGAGCGCCAGCACCTCGGCGATGGTCTTGCCGCGATAGCGGATCTCGAGCGTCTTTGGGTTGTAGCGGGCGCCGCGACATGCGGGGCACGGGGCGTAGACGCTCGGCAGGAAGAGCAACTCCACCATCACGAAGCCTTCCCCTTCGCAGCGCGGGCAGCGGCCCTTGGCGACGTTGAACGAGAAGCGGCCTGCATCGTAGCGGCGTTTTTTGGCTTCGGGGGTCGCCGCGAACAGGGCGCGGACATGGTCGAAAAGGCCGGTATAGGTGGCGAGGTTGGAGCGCGGGGTGCGCCCTATCGGCTTCTGGTCGACCTCGATCAGCCGCCTGATCCCATCAAGTCCGCCGAGGATCCGGCCTTCGGTCACGCCGGCGAGCCGGTCCTCCAGCGCGGCGTCGCCATCCGGCTCCTCTTCGGCCGCGACCGGGCTGCCGAGGGCGGCGGCGACCAGTTCGACCAGCGCTTGGCTGACGAGGCTCGATTTTCCTGAACCGGAGATTCCGGTGACGGTCGTCATCACGCCGAGCGGGATCGCGCAGTCGACCTGCTTCAGATTGTTGCGCGAGACCCCCTCCAGCCGCAGCCAGCCGGCGGGCTCGCGCTTCGGGCTCGGCGTCCCGCCGCCTTCGCCGAACAGATGGCGTCTCGTTTCCGACGCGGCGACCTCGCGCAGACCCTCGATCGGGCCGCTGTAGAGGATCTCGCCGCCATGCTCGCCAGCGGCGGGGCCGACATCGACGATCCAGTCGGCGCGGCGGACGACGTCCATCTCATGCTCGACCACGAACAGCGAATTGCCGACCGCCTTCAGCCCGTCGAGCGCTCGGAGCAGCGCCTCGGTGTCGGCGGGATGAAGCCCGGCGGACGGCTCGTCCATCACATAGACGACCCCGAACAGGTTGGAGACGACCTGAGTGGCGAGCCTTAGCCGCTGCAGCTCGCCTGGCGAAAGGGTCGGGGTGCCGCGTTCGAGCGCCAGATAGCCGAGACCAAGGTCGAGCAGCACCGTCAGTCGGCGGCGCAGATCGCCGGCGATGCGCTCGACGACCAAGGCCTTCTCCGGATGGCTCTTGCGGAGCGCTCTGAGCTTGCCGGCTTTCGCTTCGGCATAGGGCGCGAAGATCTTCGAAACCCGAGCCATCGGCTGGCGGCTCATTTCGGCGATGTCGAAGCCCTCGAAGCGGACCGACAGGGCTTCCCGGCGCAGCCTCTTGCCGTCGCAGACCGGGCAAACTCGGGCGATCATGAAGCGCGCGGCGCGCTTCTTCATCATCGCGCTCTGGGTCGTCGCATAGCTGTGGGTGACATGGCGCTTCGCGCTCGAGAAGGTGCCCATGTAAGCGGGCTCCGTCTTGCGCCGGATGGCGCGCTGGATTTCGTCGTGGCTCCACCCGGGATAGACCGGAACCTGCGGCTGCTCGTCGGTGAAAAGGATCCAGTCGCGCAGCTTTTTCGGCAGGTTCCGCCACGGCGTGTCGACGTCGACGCCGAGGCTGATCAGGATGTCGCGCAGATTCTGGCCGCCCCAGGCCGTCGGCCAAGCGGCCACCGCGCGCTCGCGGATCGTCTTGGACGGATCGGGGACCATCGAGGCCTCTGTGACCTCATGGATGCGGCCGAGGCCCTGGCAGCGCGGACAGGCGCCCTCGGTCGTGTTGGGCGAAAAGGATTCGGCGTCCAGATGGGCTTGCCCCGGCGGATAGTCGCCAGCGCGCGAGTAGAGCATCCGCATCAGGTTCGAGATGGTGGTGACGCTGCCGACCGACGAGCGGGTGGTGGGCGATCCGCGCTGCTGCTGCAGCGCCACCGCCGGCGGCAGGCCCTCGATCTCGTCGACCTCAGGGACCTCCATCTGGTGAAACAGGCGACGCGCGTAAGGCGAAACCGACTCCAGATAGCGGCGCTGCGCCTCGGCGTAGAGCGTGGAAAAAGCCAGCGACGACTTGCCCGATCCCGACACGCCGGTGAACACCACCAGAGCGTCGCGCGGGATGTCGACATCGACATTCCTGAGATTGTGCTCGCGCGCGCCGCGCACGCGGACGAAGCCGGAGGTCTTCATGTCTCGCGTGCGAACCTCCTCGATCCGGACGCTCACGAACGGCCGTCCGTCGGCTTCGGCTTTATGCCTGCCGGATAAGAAGGCGTCGTGGGCCTACAACATTGGAAGGCGGCGCGGTTTCGGGCCGAGCGGGAACGCCGCGTCTATCCGGGCGAATTCAGCTTCCGTCAGCCGGAGCGAGCCCGCGCCGGAATTGTCTTCGGCGTGCTCGACGCTGGACGCCTTGGGTATCGCGAACAAGGACGGCTTGCGCACCAGGAAGCGGAGCGCCACCTGACGCGCCGTCGCGCCGTGGCTTGCCGCAATCTCCTCCAGGACGAGGCCGCCCGGCGTGCGCCGGCCCGGGAAGTCGCCATGGCCGAACGGACTGTACGCGACCACGGCGACCCCGTGCTCCTCGCACCAAGGCAGAACGGCGTGCTCGATTGCGCGTTCACCGAGGTTGTAGAGAACTTGGTTGCAGACGAGCTGGCCCTTACCACCAGCTTTCCAGGCGGCATCGAGGTCGGGCACGTCGAAATTGCTGACGCCCCAGGACAGGATCTTGCCCTGCTCGCGGAGCCGCTCGAAGCCGGCGAACGTGTCCTCGAGCGGATGGGAGCCGGGCCAATGCAGGAGATAGCAGTCCAGCCTGTCTGTCCCGAGGCGCGCGAGCGAGCGCTCGCAGGCGGCTACGGTCCCGCTATAGGAAGCGTTGCTGGGGAGCACCTTCGAGACGACAAAAACGTCGTCTCTCCGCCCCGCTATGGCCTCGCCCACCACGATCTCGGCGTCGCCGTACATTTCGGCGGTGTCGATGTGGGTCATGCCGAGGTCGATGCCGCGCCGCAGGGCCGCGATGGCGGTCGGCCGGTGCGCGGCGTCGATGTACCACGTTCCCTGGCCGATCACCGCAACCTCTCGCGGCAATAGCCCGAACGGGCGTCGCTCCATGCTCGTCTGATCCGACGCGGGTGACGCCTGGCGACTGGCGGCTTTCATGAAACGGACAGCCTTTCCTCAGTCTGTGCGAGGCGGAATTCAACCCGCCTTTCTGAATGCCGCGGGCCGGTGGGGTTTTCGGCCGCTGCGAGTTCAACGGATTGCGTAGATCTGGGCCTGTCCACGCCCTTACGCCCGCGCCGCGAGCTTTTCGATCAACGCTCTGGCTGCGGGCGCTGAGGACGCAGGGTTCTGCCCGGTGATCAGGAGCCCGTCGGCGACCACATAGGGCTGCCAGTCGGCGACCTTCGAGAACAGGCCGCCGTTCCGCTTGAGCTCGTCCTCGACCAGGAACGGAACGACCGCGGTCAGCCCCACGGCCTCCTCCTCCGTGTTGGTGAAGCCGGTGACGTTGCGGCCCTGGACCAGCGGCTTGCCGTCTGTGCCCTGCGCGTGCCGGAGCACGCCGGGCGCGTGGCACACGAGGGTGACGGGCTTGTCCGCCGCAATCGTCCCCTCGATGAGCGCGATCGAACGGCGGTCCTCCGCCAAATCCCAGAGAGGACCATGGCCGCCGGGATAGAACACGGCGTCGAAGGCCTCATGCGAAACCGTGTCGAGCCGGGCCGTCGCCGCGAGCGCGGCCTTGGCCGCAGCGTCGGCCTCGAAACGCCTCGTGTCGTCGGTCTGGAAGTCAGGTTCCGCGCTCTTGGGATCGAGCGGCGGCTCGCCGCCCTTGGGCGACGCGAGAGTGATCTCGGCGCCCGCGTCCTTGAAGGCGTAGTACGGCGCGGCGAACTCCTCGAGCCAGAAGCCGGTCTTGCGGCCGGTGTTTCCAAGACGGTCATGCGAGGTGAGCACCATCAGTATCTTCACGTCCGTTTCCTCTTCAGCGAGCGCTCAATGGGGGACGGTGACGACGATCTTCCCGAACTGCTGGTTCGACTCCATGTAGCGGTGCGCGTCGACGATCTCGTCGAGCGTGAAAGTCTTCGCGACGATCGGCTTCAGGCGCCCGCCGGCGAGGCCATCTTGGATGAAGGCCGATGCGCGGGCCATCCGCTCCTTGTCCCGGACAAACTCGAACAGCGTGTAGCCGCGCAGCGTCAGCGCCTTCTGCATGGCCGCGATGACCGGAAATGGCGTGGGCCCAGACGCGAGCGCGCCGTAAAGAAAAAGAACGCCGTGAGGACTCATCGCCTCGGCGAGCCTCTCCACCTGAGGTCCGCCGACCGGGTCGAACACGAGGCGCGCGCCCTTGCCGCCCGTCGCACGGTTGACCTCGGCCGGCAGATCCTGCTCGGACGTGACGATGACATGCGCCGCGCCGGCGCCTTCCAACGCCGCCGCCTTGTCGCGCGTCCGGGTCGTCGCGATCGAGATCGCGCCGACGCTGTTCGCGATCTGGATCGCCGCGAGGCCGACGCTTGAGGACGCCGCCGGAATGACGACCGCGTCGCCCTCTCCGAGACGGCCGATGTCGATGAGCGCGCCCCACGCCGTGAGGTAGGCCATCCATAGCGCGGCCGACTCGATCGCCGAGACTCCGTTGGGGCGTCGCACGACGCCGTAAGCCGGCACGATGGCCGTCTCCGCGTAAACGCCGTAATCGTTCATGGAGAAAGCCGGGATGACGCTGACGAGATCGCCAGGCGCGAAGCCGTCGACGCCGTCTCCCAAAGACTCGACCGTAGCGGAGGCCTCGTAGCCAAGGCGCGCGGGCAAGCGTGGCGTTTCGAGGTAGGCGCCCGACCGAAACATCGCTTCGGCGCGATTGAGGCCGATCGCCTCCACCCGCACGCGCATCTCTCCCGGTCCCGGATCGCCGACCGGGAGATCATCGAACTGCATCACCTCTGGTCCGCCAGTGCGATGGAACCTGACCACCCGTGTCATGGCGACGTGTCCTTACATTGCAACGCCGGAGAGCATGTGCGGCCAACTCAGAAGCCGCTCGTCGTCCCGTCGCGGACGACGACCGCCTCAGGCCGCCTGGCCCGCGCGTCCTTCCGCGCCTGCGAACAGCTTGATGGTTTCCCGGTTGAAAGCGGCCATGTCGTCGGGGCTGCGGCTCGTCACGAGGCCCCGGTCGACGACGGCCTCCTCAACGACCCAGTTCGCGCCGGCGTTCTTGAGATCGGTCTTGAGCGACGGCCAGGAGGTCATGCGGCGGCCGCTTGCCGCGCCGGCTTCGATGATGGTCCACGGCCCGTGGCAGATCGAGGCGACAGGCTTCCCGGCGTCGAAGAACGCTTTGGCGAACGCCACGGCCTTGGCGTCGGCGCGGAGCGTGTCGGGATTTATGACGCCGCCGGGCAGGAGGAGAGCGTCGTAATCCCCGGGGATCGCTGAAGCGAGCGGCGCATCCACAGGGTAGCGCTTGCTCCACTCTGTGAAGTTCCAGGCGCGGACCTCGTCGGTCTTTGGCGAGATCAGGGTGGTCTTGGCGCCGGCTTCGTCGAGCGCCTTCCGGGGCTCGGTCATTTCGACTTCCTCGAACCCATCGGTGACGAGAATAGCAACGTTCAATCCTTTGAGCGTGTCAGTGGCCATGAGAAATCTCCTTTGAGGCTGCGCTCGACCGGCGAGAGTGGCCGAGGCGCGGGGGCTCGGCGTCTGCGTTTGGCGGATTGGAGCGCTTGGGGGGAGCCGCTCCTGGCGTCCGCCGGCGGCTCGCCCGGTTGGCCGCGTTGTGCGAAACGATGACGAACTTCTTGGGCGAACTCTCGAACATCCGCTACGCGCTAGGAGCCAGTTCGAGAGGGATGACTTCGACTTTCACGACTTTGGAAGGTCGAGATCTTGAACCTTAGATGTCGTCGCGACGATACACGTGCCGACGCGATCCCGATGCCGTGATTGCTCCTCCTTCGATTTGTTGCGGGTCGAGCAAGGCAATGCCAGCGCGTACTTTTCGTGCGGTGTCAGGGCAGCTTCGCCGCAAGCACATCGAGTTTTTCAATTTTGGGAGGCGAGGCGAAAAGCTCGGGCGACCGCTCCATCAATGCGGCCGCCACAAGGCCGGAGAGGTGCGCTTGCCGTCCCGCCTCATCAGCGAAAACGTCGAAAATCCCGAAAGTCGCCGGGCCCATGCGGACGCCGAACCAAGCGATGGTTCCAGGTTCGTTCTGGACGATCGGCTGGCCGCTTTTTAGAAACGCCTCGACATCTGCTTCTTTTCCGGGCTTGGCTTCCATGGTCACGAGGAGCGCGAACCTAACCACTCGCTTATCCTTTCAAAGTTGACGACGCGCCGAGAGCCCGACTAGGTCGACGGACACGGCTATCGAGCCGCGGCTCATCTTCGACCGAACCCATGTTCATGGCTGGCTATTCAAGATACGAACTTCGACCCGCCGATATATCGAATCAGGGTCGAGGTCCCGGGACACCGCCTCAGGCGCATCAAGTCTCACGCGCGAGCGCGACGCCCTGACGATCGTCAATTTCGCAGATTGCTTGAGGGTGTTCGATCGGGCGGGAAGGCGGAAGGCGGCGCTGACCAGGCGACTGGCCGCAGACCGCTGACGCCAGAGCTTGCGCTGTGCCCGGCCGCCAGACCGAGACCGCTTAGCGGTCGCGTGAGCGCCAGATGAGGCTGCCGTTAGGCGGCGGCCGTCGCGCCCAGTCAGACGCCGGCGAGCAGCCCGTGCTCGTTCAGCGCGAGATCTTGATCGAGCAGCGCGTCGAACTGGGTCTCACCCATCGGCGCCGCGAACAGGTAGCCCTGGCCCACCGAGCACCCGACCGCCTTCATGATCGCGCGTTCCGCCTCCGTCTCGATCCCTTCCGCGACGACGCGGATGTCGAGAGCGGCGCCGAGCCTGACGACGGTTTCCACGATGATGCGCTTCGCCGCGCTGTGGGCGACGTCGTGCACGAAGCTCCGATCGATCTTGATCTCGCTCAGCGGAAAACGCTCCAGATACCGCAGATTGGAATAGCCCGTGCCGAAGTCGTCGATCGAGATCCCGACGCCAAGACGCCTCAAGTCTTCAAATGCTTGGCGAATGCTGTCGTCTTCGGGAATCATCAAGTTCTCGGTGAGTTCCAGCGTCAGCCATTCGCCCCGGCAGCCCGTGTCCTCCAGCGCTTGACGGACGAAAGCGGCCATGTCGCGCCGCATGAACTCGAGCGCCGACACATTGAACGAAAAACGCAGCGGCGTGCGGCGACCTTGATTGACCCGCGCCGCTTGCGCCGCGACCGTGCGCAAGCCCCATGCGCCGATCTCCAGCATGGCGCCGGTTTCTTCGGCGATGCCCAGGAACAGGCCCGGTGATTGGAGACCGAAGACGCCGTGATTCCACCGCAAGAGCGATTCCGCGCCACTCAGATCACCTGTCTCAAGATCAATCTGAGGCTGGTAGTGGAAGATGAATTCTTGATTGGCGACAGCGGTTTGAAGCTCGTTCGCGAGCCGGATCCGGTTCCGTGCGTTCCGTTCGTCCTCAGCCGCGAAGGCAAGGGGCGGATGGCCGGGTTTGACCTTCGATCGGTGCAGCGCGGCGCCCGACTGCCGGACGAGGTGGAGCGGGTCCGTCCCGGCCGGTCCGACGGCGAAGCCGATGGCGAACTGAACCGCCACCGATGCGCCGGGCAGCAGAAACCGCGGTCGCAGCAAGCCCACGACGCTCTCTACGAGATCTGAGGCGCGATCGGCGTCTTCCAGTTCGAACGCGAGCGCGAAGCTGTTGGTGCCCACCCTCGCGATCGCGACCGCAGGGACCGTCGCCAGGCGTGCGGCCGCCGCGCGAAGCAGCGCGTCGCCCACGTCATAGCCGAAGCCATTATTCACATCACGGAATTTTATTATATCTGTCTTTAAGAGAAGTAACTTCGATGTTTTGATAGCATTCGCCGCAACCAATCGGTCGATGAGACCGTAGCGGTCGAGAAGACCAGTCAGGCGGTCGATGTTCGAGGCGTATGTGACGTCTCGGATGACGCCGACGAAGTGCGTCAGACGACTGGCGTCGTCATATAGGGGCGCCATCCGCAACGCGTTACGGAACATTGTCCCGTCACGCCGGTAGTTTCGCAGGATCACCGAACAGGCGCGGCCTTCCTCCAAAGCGGCCCGGACCTCTGCGATCTCGGGCTGCAGGCGGTCGCTGCCCTGGAGATAGCGGCAATTCTTCCCAATCGCCTCATCGGGCGAATAGCCGGTGATCGCCTCGAACGCGCTGTTGACCTGGACAATTGGCTGCCCCCGCATGCGCATATCGGCGATCAGCACGCCGTCGCTGATATGGTCGAGCGCCACCAGGGACGCAGCCTGCGGGAGCGCCGGATCGCCCGACCGCTTGATCAGGCTTCGCCACCGACCTGATTTGAATCCACGTCCCGCCGGAGCCAGATCGACAAGCGCATTCGGCTCAAGGGTCATTGCGCGATCAAGTCACGTAGGCCTTCAACGCCCTCGAAAGCGCTGGGATTTCCCGCCGTGCCGCGCGCGTCGGTATCATGGTCCATGTCAGGCCTCCGTGCGCGAACCTGCGGCCCGGTCGCCGACGCTTCAACCTATAATGAGCGACTGATCAGGACAAATCGGCGGCGCCACCGTCGTCGTCCGCTTCTCCGGATGACGTCGTCGTCTGGAACCGGAGACGATATTCCGCCGGAGAGACGCCGATGCGGCGTTGGAACGCTCGCCTGAGCGTCGTCGTCGATCCGAATCCCGCGGCATGGGCGATCGCCTTGAGCGAAGACGGCGTGTCTTCCAGCATCCGCCGGGCGACATCGACCCGCGCCAGTTCGACATAGGCGGCCAGGCTCATGCCGGCCTGAGCGTGGAAGAGCCGCGAAAGATGCCGCGGGCTCACTCGGGCTACGTCGGCGAGGACCTCGAGGCTCAGCTCTGCGCGAGGGTTCTCCAGGATATGCAACCTTACCCTGTCGACCGGGCCAGCGCCGGCGCTCTGTGCGGTTAAAATCGCGCTGAATTGCGACTGGCCGCCGGGCCGCTTTAGGAAGACGACCAGCCGACGCGCCACCCACAGCGCCAGCGCGCGCCCGTGATCCTCCTCGATCAGCGAAAATGCGAGATCGACGGCCGCCGTGACGCCGGCGGAGCTGAACACCTTGCCGTCTCGAACAAAGATGCGGTCGGGCGCGACCCGAATATCGGGATTTTCAGCAGCGAAGCGGTCGGTGTACTCCCAGTGGGTCGTCGCGCGGCGTCCCGCCAGAAGCCCCGCCTGCGCCAGCAGAAAGGCGCCCGTGCACGTCGAGCCGTAGCGCCGCGCCTGCGCGGCTTGCTGGCGCATCCACAGCGTGACGTCTTCGCTGGGGCGAGCCGGCACCCCGTGCGGGCCCGCGACGATCAACGTGTCGGAAGATTCGGTCGCGTCGACGATAGAGGCGTCAGGCACATATTTAAGGCCCGAAGCGCTTTCCTCCGCGACGCCCCGCTCGGTGACTACCCGCACGCGGTAGCGCTGACCGGGTTCGAGCTTGCAGTTGGCCTCGAAGAGCGCGTCACGCAATCCGGCGACTTCAAGCAGATGCACCTTCTCGGGCGCGAAGATCGTTATCAGCACGGCCCGAACTCCCCCGACCGGGCATAGCCCTCAAGTCGTACACACTGAGCCGCTGCAGCGCGTCGCGACGCTGTCCAACGATCCGCCGCCAAGCCTTCGCCATCGTGATTGCCTCAGGACCTGCGCCGGCGATGCGCGATCTCTGCTAACGCTTACGAAGCAGATCCTTCCCTGTCGCGACAGACCTTCCGCTCGCCGGGCGACCGCAACCGCGTGCGCCGGCCTTTATATCAGTTTCCGCGGGGCCGTCATCGCTATCCGCCTTGGGCCGTTGAGCTTGATGAGCCCGGCTCTCCGGAGTTCGGTCATGGCCCGGCTTACAGTCTCGACCGCGATCCCAAGATGGTCCGCGATATCGTAACGGGACACCGGCAGTACGACTGCGCCATCCTCCGCGCCGGAAAGCCGCGTCGACATCAGCAGCAGATAGGCCGCGATCTTCTCAGTGGCCGTGGTCCGCCCTTGAACCAACAACTGGCTCTCAAGTCGCGCGATGACGTCGCAGGCAAGCTGATAAAACAACCGATAAAGGCGAGGATCGTCCTTGGCGAGCTTGATCAGGTTTCGCTGCGTAAGGCGCGCCGTCAGAGTGCCTTCGGTAACAGCTTCGAACGAATAGCTCCCCGCGTCGTCTGACCCGAGGGCAAAAAAGTCGCCGGGCATGATCAGATCGACGATCCGTCGCTGGCCGCTTTCATGGACGACACTTTTACGGACGATGCCCGAGAGCACCCAGCACAGTCCGCCTTCGGTCAACAGCGCGGCGCAGTTCTCCTCGCGTCGCCAGCGTGTGAACGCCACGGCGCCGTCGAGCTCGGGCGTGAAGTCCAGCAGTTCGGGATCGGCGCTGGATCCCGTATGCGGGCGTGGAAGGGCGTTTACGGAACGAACCTGAGCGGCGCTGACAGCGTACATCTCGTGTCTCCGTGTGAGCGCGGCCCAATCGTCCAGGTCTTCCAGCCGTTTTGGCTCGGCGCCGAAAACTATGCTCATCGGAAGATGATCCGCGCGCGGACCCCAACGCAATTCCGTCGCATTCCTAGGTAAAGGTCGCAGAGCGGCCGTCCGCGCCAGCCGCCCTAATTAGGGGCGAGCGGCGTCGGAGTGGCGGCGGCTAGATCTTCGGTCGCATGTTCGCCGACGCCGCCAAACGCGCCGAATCGGCCAATGTGCGGACGCCGAGTCTCTCCACGACATGCGACCTGTGTGGGTCCACGGCATAGGCGCTGATTTCGACGGGGGACCGGAGGTCAGCTCGGCATGTTCAACAGGGCGCTGGCCTTCGAAGCCGTCGTCGCGCTGGTCATCAGGCGATCAGCGCGCTCCCGCTGGTCGCTCTGGAGACGCGGGAGACGATCGTCCGGGAGATCGACGAGCTAGCGCGTCGTCGCCGGGAGCATCCGATCGATGGCTTCGCCCAGTCCAAACACCCCGTTGGGGTCGTCATAGCGCGCGCCGTTGATGAAGAAGGTGGGCGTTCCATTGACGCCGCTGCGCACGCCGCCGATGAAGTCGGCCCTCACCTTTCCGGCGTAGAGACCATTGGCGAGGGCGTCGCGCAGAGCGACAGTCGAAAGGTTCAGGCTGGCGGCCAGCGAGATCATCAACGGCACGCTCAACCGGCGCTGATTGGCGTAGAGCGCGTCGTGCATCGACCAGAACAGGCCGTTGGCGCCGGCGAACTCCGCCGTCTCGGCCGCCGGAGCCGCATGCGGATGCATCTCCGCCAGAGGGAAGTGCCGGAAGACCAGGCGAACTTCGCGGCTGAAGCGCTCTTGAATCTGATCGATGACGGGCTGCGCTGCTCCGCAATAGGGGCATTCATAGTCGCCGTACTCGACCAGCGTGACGGGCGCGTCCTGGCTGCCTCGGATGTGGTCATGCGACGTTACGGGAACCCTGAGCGTTGCCATCTTTGTTCTCCGTTGCTGGTAGCTCCTCAAGCGCATCCGTCGGCGCCCGGATTCACCGCGATCGGCGAACGGTAGCTCCAGGCGACCACGCCTTTCTCGTCGATGATGAACAGCGCCCGTTCGCTCACCCCCTCGGCCTCTCGATAGGCGCCGTAGCTTCTCGCGACAGCGCCCTTGGGTTCGAAGTCCGACAGGAGCGCAAAATGCAGCTTGCGGTCTCGGGCGAACGCCTGATGGCACCAGACGCCGTCGACCGAGATGCCGAGCAGCTCCGCGCCGTGGCGGCGAAACTCCGGAAGGATGTGGTTGTAGAGGGACATCTGGTCACCGCAGACCGGACTCCAGTCCGCCGGGTAGAAAGCCAGCACCACCCGGCGACCGGCGAATTCGTTGAGCGAGAGCGTCTGGTCGGGGGTGACGTGGAGGGTGAAGTCGGGGGCCGGAGCGCCCTTCGTAAGCAGTTGAGCCATAATTGCCTCCCAGGGGTTCAGGCAGACGCCGCCAGTGGATCTGGCGCGTGTTCGCCGCGATGCTTTCGGAGCTGAAAGGCCAAGACCATCAGGATCACGCCCAGCACCAGCGAATAGGCCGCCAACCACCAGGTGAGCACCAGGGCGCCGATCAGCGGCGCGGCGAACAGCAGCACGCCGTAGATGAGCGAGGCGACGCCGCCGACCACCAGGATCCACCGTCCGTGGCTGATCTTCAGGCTGAGCGCGGCGCCGAGCATCAGGGCGCCGGAGATCAGCGCCCACGCGCCGACCATGAAGACGAACGCGATCACCGTGATGCCCGGCCAGATCGCCGTCACGACGCCGACGAGCACGCCGAACAGGCCGTTGAGGAGAAGCAGTCCCCAGCGTTCGCCTTTCCGGGCGCCGCGCACCGCAAGCACGATGTTGAGGATTCCGTCCACCAGGCTGTAGGCGGCGAAGATAAGCACGAGAGCCAACATCGCCGCGCCGGGCACCGCGAAAGCGGCGATGCCGAACAAGATGGCGAGCAGGCCACGCAGCGCGACCGCCCACCAGTTGTCGGCGAGCATGGCGTTCATGGCGTTCGCACGGGGACCGACAGACTCGATGTTGATCATGGTGCGTCTCCGCGATCTGCTTGCGCCTGAATGCCGTTCTTGTTGCAACCTACCGGGAGCGCGGGGGGGCGTTCCTTGACGGTCGTCAATTCAGGGTCTCGATCGGCCCGCGTTTAGACGTCGACGCGGCCAAGCAACTCGAGGCCAGGCTCGGTCCGCAGTGCGGCGACGACCCGCCCTGCTTCCTTTGGGCCCGCGCTGAACAGCATGGCCTGGTCCGCGAGGCCAAAGCCGTCCGCTAGAATCTTCGGGGAATACAGCGCTTGCGCCGGCTTGGACGATATCGGCGACGGGGGCGCGGATGTCGGCGTCTTTGACGACCGTCAATTCGCGCCCTGCCGAGGCAAATTATTGTTGCGCCATCCGAACCGGAAGACCGGATGCGATGGCCGCGACTGATCCCTACGATGTGCTGGCTGTATCGAGAGACGCCTCGCAAAAGGATATACAGGCGGCCTTCCGCAAGCTCGCGAAGAAGTTGCACCCGGACCTCAACCCGGGGGACGCGCAGGCGCAGCGCAAGTTCCAGGAGGTGTCGGCCGCCTATGAACTCCTGGGCGACGAGGAGAAGAGAGCGCGCTTCGATCGCGGCGAAATCGACGCCTCCGGCGCCGAGCGGCCGCAGCGCCGCTATTACCGGGACTTCGCGGAGGCCGGCGGCGCCTCTGACGGATACAGCCAGACATCCGGCTTCGAGGACTTTGATGACGCCGACGACATCCTGTCCTCTTTCTTTTCGCGCAGCGGTCGGCGCGGCTTCCGCATGGGGGGCGTCGATCGGCGCTATCGCCTGGAGGTCGATTTCCTGGACGCGGTGAACGGCGCCACGAAGCGCCTTGTTCTGCCGGACGGGACCTCCCTCGACGTCGTCATCCCGCCCGGAGCCGAGGACAATCAGGTGATCCGGGTCGCCGGCAAAGGAGAAGCCGGCGCGGGGGGCGGCGAGCCGGGCGACGCGCTGATCGAGATCGCCGTCCGTCCCCACCCGTTCTTCCGCCGCGAAGGGCTCAACATCAGACTCGATCTGCCGATCTCCCTGTCCGAGGCGGTGCTCGGCGGGAAGGTCGTCGCTCCGACGCCTTCGGGACCCGTTACTGTCGCCATCCCCAAAGGATCCAACACCGGCAAGGTGCTGCGCCTGAAAGGAAAAGGCGTCCCGGGGCGCGGCGGCAAGCGCGGCGACGAGTACCTGGTTCTGAAAATCGTCCTGCCGGACAAGCCCGATCCGGAGCTCGAAGCTTTCGTCAGCCGCTGGAAGGCAGGCAAGACCCATGACCCGCGCGAAGGGCTGAAAGCATGACGATTGACCACGCCGAGATGTGCCGCAGGGTCAGCGTCGGGCGTCCGTCGCTGCAGCGCTGGATCGAGGCAGGCTGGATTCACGCGCCAAGCGGCGACGGGTTCGTCGCATTCTCCGAGATGGACGTGGCGAGGGCGCACCTGATCCGCGATCTTGCAGGACCTATGGGCGTCAACCCGGAAGGGGTCGCCGTCATCCTTGACCTGATCGACCAGATCCACGGCCTGCGCCATGCCCTGCGAGGGCTGAGCATGGCCGTCGGCGCGCAGGATCCCGAAGTGCGCCGACGCATCTGGTCGGACGCCGCGCATCCCCCAAGCGGCCCGAGCCGGGCTGCTGGCGCGCTGGGCGGCCGACCTCGAGCAGTCCTGTGAAGGACATCAGGCACGCTCCTCCAACAACAGGAAACCGCGATGGCGATCAAGGACGACGTCAGGGCCATGCGGGCAGCCTTCATCCCGCTCACGATCTATGAGCGGTTCGAGTATGTCGTCATCCTCGTGCTTACCGCCCTGATCGCCATCATCGTGATCGCGGCGGTATGGACGTTGACGCTAAAAGTCCTGTTCGGCCTCATCCTCTCCGGCGGAGTGGATCCCGCGGACTACTCTACCTTCCAAGCAGTCTTCGGCATGATCTTCACGGTCATCATCGCGCTCGAATTCAAGAAGTCGCTGCTGGTGGCGGCGCAGCCCCGCAGCAGCGTGGTCCAGATCAGCGTCGTGGTGTTGATCGCGCTGCTCGCGATCTGCCGAAAGTTCATCATTCTCGACCTCGCGGAGACCGACGCGCCGCACATCCTGGCCTTGTCGGCGGCGGCTCTCACGCTGGGCGTGGTCTATTGGCTGGTTCGCGCCCGTGACGAAGGCGCAGGTGAAGACAGCTGACGCCCCTACGTCTCGCGAGGCGCGCCGGCCGCCGCGGCGTCCTTGCTGACGCCGACCAGCGCCGGTCGCAACAGACGCTCGTGATGCATGTATCCCGGCTGGATCACCTGCGCCACGACGCCAGGCTGATAGCGTGCGTCCGCCACCTCGAAGCTCGCCTGATGCCGGTGCGGGTCGAACGGCTCGCCGACGGGATCAAGCCGTTGAAGGCCGTGCTTGGCGAAGGCGTCGAGCAGGGCGCGCCGCGTCGCCTCGACGCCGTCGATCAATGCGGCGACGGCGGGCTCCGATCGCAGGTCCGCCGGCGCGCTGGCTATCGCGCGTTCAAGATTGTCAGCCGTCGACAGAAGATCGCGGGCGAAACCCGACGCCGCATAGCGGACCGCGCCTTCGCGCTCCCGTCGCGCCAGCTGGCGGCTATTTTCCTGCTCGGCGAGCGAGCGGAGCAGGAGATCTTTCGTCGTCGCCAGTTCGTCGGCGAGTTCGGCGGCGGATCTGTCCGGCGCCCCCTGCGGCTCCCGATCTGCGCCGGCGTCGCCGGGCAAGTTGCTGGTCCCGTTCATGACCCATATCCGCTGAGTTGTCGGAGCCGATCGTGGCCGTTACCGCCGCGCCCGCTTCTGCTCGTCGACCTCCTCGAATTCGGCGTCGACCACATCATCGCCGTCGGCGCCGCCCGATGAGCCGGTCTCGCCGGCGCCTTGCGCGTCAGCAGCGCTGTTCGCGACCTGATCGATCTTGGCGGCCGCCTGCGACAGCGTCTGGCTCTTGGATTCGATCTGGGACACATCCTCGCCGGCCATCGCCGCTTTGAGCTCGGCCAGCGCCGTCTCGATCGCCGTCTTGTCCGACGGCTGCAGCTTGCCGCCATGTTCGGCCAGCGATTTCTCGGTGGAATGAACCAGGCTTTCCGCTCGGTTGCGGGCTTCCGCCAGCGCGCGGCGCTTCTTGTCCTCTTCAGCATGCGCCTCGGCGTCTTTCACCATCCGCTCGAGCTCCTCGTCCGACAGTCCGCCCGAGGCCTGGATGCGAATTTGCTGTTCCTTGCCGCTGCCCTTCTCCTTGGCCGAGACGTTGACGATGCCGTTGGCGTCGATGTCGAACGTCACCTCGATCTGCGGCACGCCGCGCGGCGCCGGCGGGATGCCGACGAGGTCGAACTGGCCGAGCAGCTTGTTGTCGGCGGCCATTTCGCGCTCGCCCTGGAACACCCGGATGGTGACGGCCTGCTGATTGTCTTCGGCCGTGGAAAAGGTCTGGCTCTTCTTGGCCGGAATGGTGGTGTTGCGCTCGATCAGCCGCGTGAACACGCCGCCGAGCGTCTCGATGCCGAGCGATAGCGGGGTGACGTCGAGCAGCAGCACGTCCTTCACGTCGCCCTGCAGCACGCCCGCCTGGATCGCAGCGCCGATGGCGACGACCTCATCCGGGTTGACGCCCTTGTGGGGCTCCTTACCGAAGAACTGCTTCACCACCTCCTGCACCTTCGGCATGCGGGTCATGCCGCCGACAAGGACCACCTCGTCGATCTTGCTTGCGTCGAGCGCCGCATCCTTGAGCGCGGCCATGCAGGGAGCGATCGTCCTCTGCACCAGATCTTCCACGAGTGCTTCAAGCTTCGAGCGCGTGAGCCTGATGTCGAGATGCTTGGGGCCGGCCTGGTCCGCGGTGATGAAGGGCAGGTTGATGCTGGTCTCGTGGCTCGAGGAGAGCTCTATCTTCGCTCTCTCGGCGGCCTCGCGCAGGCGCTGCAGGGCCAGACGGTCGTTGCGCAGGTCGATGCCCTGCTGCTTGCGGAACTCGTCGGCCAGGAAATCGATGATCCGCTTGTCGAAGTCTTCGCCGCCGAGGAAGGTGTCGCCGTTGGTCGACTTCACCTCGAACACGCCGTCGCCGATATCGAGCACTGAGATGTCGAAGGTGCCGCCGCCGAGATCGTAGACCGCGATCGTGCCCTGCCCCTTCTTGTCAAGCCCGTAAGCGAGCGCGGCCGCGGTCGGCTCATTGATGATGCGCAGCACCTCGAGGCCGGCGATCCGGCCGGCGTCCTTGGTCGCCTGACGCTGGGCGTCGTTGAAATAGGCCGGGACGGTGATGACGGCCTGCGTGACGGTCTCCCCGAGATACTGCTCGGCCGTCTCCTTCATCTTCTGCAGGATGTAGGCCGAGATCTGCGAGGGCGAATACTTCTTGCCGTTCGCCTCGACCCATGCGTCCCCATTGTCGCCCGGCACGATCTTGTAGGACACCAGCCCCTTGTCCTTCTCGACGATCGGGTCGTCGAACCGCCGTCCGATCAGCCGTTTGATCGCGAAGATGGTGTTTTCCGGATTGGTGACGGCCTGGCGCTTGGCCGGCTGGCCGACCAGGACTTCGCCGTCCCTGCCAAAGGCGACCATGGACGGCGTCGTCCGCGCGCCCTCCGCATTCTCGATCACTTTGGCCTGCTTGCCCTCCATGACGGCGACGCAGGAATTGGTTGTTCCGAGATCGACCCCGATCACCTTGCTGGCCATTCCCGCCTCCATCCGAACGAGCGTTGCGCGAACCCGAGCCAAGTCGAGTTGAGCGGCGAGCCGCGTCTACGCCGTGATCAGACGCCTGCCGCAGTCCGGAAACCTTGACGATCGTCAAAAGCCAAAGAAGGAGACAAAAGCTCGATGCCGGTCGAGCGTGGCGGCGGGTGATCGAGCGGTCCAATTACGCGGCGGCTCGATCGCCGACACGCCGCTCGGCTCGTCGCGCCGCCATGGATTCCTCCTCGGCATCCTGCGGGTCGCCCCACAACTGGCGAACCGTCGGTCCGTTTCGTGTCAGAGGATCGCGCAGGAAGCTGAGAATCTCATACGGCCAGACGCGCCGGCCCATCTGCGAGTACCAGCGCATGGCGTGGCGGAGGCCACGATCCGGGTGAAGATAGGTGCGGAACAAGGCTTTCGGCCGCGCCTGAAGGACGACCTCGGTGAACTTGAACCAGAGCAGCGTGCGCCAGGGCGGCATATGTCGGGTGGCGAGAACCTGGTGCTTGTAATCCCACTTCCGGCGATCGGTCTGGATCACCCGGCGTTCCGCGGCGATCCTGAAATAGGGCGTCCAGCGGTGAGGCGTCACGTAGAGCATCTGTATCTGGTCGGGGTCATAGGAAAGCAGTCGCTTCAATCCGAGCCAGTGGTCCTTGTCGGTCTCCTCCTCGAACCCGACCACCCATGTCGCCATGGATAGGATGCCGTGGCGGCGCATCAGCCGGATGGCCTCGCGATCCGTTTCGGCGCGGCCGCCTTTCCGGATCAGCTCCAGGGTGGCCTGGTCGGTGTTCTCAAGGCCGAGAAGGAAGCGCTGCCAGCCGGCCTTCTTGTAGAGATGCAGGATGTCGGCATCGCGCACGATGTCGTCGGCGCGTGTCGAGCCCACCAGGATGAGGTCCACCTTTTCGGCGATCAGGGCTTCGAGGAAGGCGCGCCACGCCTTCTTGGACACGGTCGGGTTCTCGTCGGCGAAGTTGATCACCCTGACGCCGTGCTCGCGGTGAAGACGCGCGAGCTCCTTCGCGAACAGCACGGGGTCACGGTGTCGCCAGCGGGTCCAGAATCCGCGCTGGCCGCAGTAATTGCAGAGGTGCGGACAGCCCCGGGAGAATTGAACCACGACAGCCCGCAGACCGCCCCAATAGCTGTATCGGGCGTGATCGATCAGCTCCCAGCCCACCCGGTAAGCATCAAGGTCTCGAATGACTGGCGCCGCCGCCGTCGCTTGGGGGCCGGCCGGGGTCGGAAACGCGATGCCTTGGACAGACTCGAGCGGAACGTGATCGCGGAGCGCCGCCATCAGGCGGCGGCCGGTCTCTTCGCCTTCGCCCCGCACGATCGCGGCGACATAAGGCTCGTCCGCGAGAATTTCGCGCCAGTGATAGGTTGGAAACACGCCGCCATAGACGATCTTCGTCTCAGGCCGCGCCGCGGAGACCCCGCGCGCGACTTGTGCGATCACCGGGTGACCGGAGGTGGACCCGGAATGGCCGAACAGCACGGCGTCCGGCGCGTGCGACAGGATCTCTGCGATCAGGTCAGGGATTGGCGTCGGGCCGAACTCGGCGTCGATCAGGCGCACGTCATGGCCGTCGTCGATCAGCGGGCCGCCGACCGCGAGGAGACCAAGCGGAGGCAGGTGATCGTCCGGAATGCGGCTGCCGATGGAAGGATGCGGGACGTTGACGAGAACAATGCGCATGTGACTGGTCCCCCGCCGGTCAGGCCGCGGCGGCGGTCGAGAGGCCGCCGAAGCGGCGCTCGCGCGCACGGAAGTCGGCCAAGGCGGCGCGGAGATCGTCCTGGTCGAAATCGGGCCACAGGCGGTCCGTGAACCAGAGCTCCGCATAGGCGCTCTCCCAGAGCAGGAAATCGGAGAGCCGCCGCTCGCCGCCCGTCCGGATCAGGAGGTCGACGTCTGGCAGGGCTTGTCCGCCGGTCACATGGCGTCCGAAGACTTCGCGACCGACATCCGGAACCCCCGCCAGCTTTGCGGCCGCCAAGAGGATCGCGTCGCGCGCCGAGTAGTCGAGCGCGATCCTCAGATGCAGCCGTTCACCGCCCAGGGTGCGAGCTTCGGCGGCGGCTATCGCATCGGCCAAGCCCGTCGGCACCCGGTCGCGCCGGCCGATCGCCGTCAGCCGCACCCCGGCTTCTGCAAGCCTCGGAGCTTCGGCGCTGACATAGCGCCGGAGAAGCTCCATCAGCGCGGCGACCTCGGCAGCCGGCCGGCGCCAGTTGTCCGACGAGAACGCATAGAGCGTCAGCACGCCCACTCCGCAATCCGGCGCAGCCTTCACCAGACGGCGGACCGTCCGGACGCCCGCGCGATGGCCCGCGGCGCGCGGCCATCCGCGGCGCAGAGCCCAGCGGCCGTTGCCATCCATGATTATCGCGAGGTGGATATTGTTATGCAGAGTACTTTGCATCGTAGAGTCCCTTGACAAAAAAAAGACGGAGCTCAAGCGGTGGTCGGTTTGATCTCCCGGAGCGTCCCCCCCGCTTCGGCGGCCTTCGCGGCGTCGCGCACCACCTGTTCCAGGACGGCGAGATAGTCGATGAAGCGCCGGCGGCCTTCCGGGGTCATCCGGCAAGTGGTCAGAGGCCGCGCGCCGTCGAATGTCTTCGTGACAGAGACGAGGCCCGCCTCCTGCAGCACTTGAATGTGACGGCTCAGATTGCCGTCGGTCAGGCCGCAGAGCTTCTTGAGATCGCTGAACGACAGCCCTTTTGGGTTGGCGGCGAGCGACGTCAGCACGCCGAGCCGCGCTTTCTCGTGGATCGTTCGGTCGAGACCCTCATAGGCGAAGGGCGAGGGATCGTTAGTTCCGGCCATCGCGGCCTCCTGGCGCGGCACGAAGCAGACCGGCTATGAGCGCCTGCCCGATCCCGAAAGGCAGGCCCATGGTCCACGGTGAAAGCGCGCGCGCTTCGGCGGAGAGCGCCAAGGTGACGAAGCCCGCCACCACATAGAAGCCGCCGCCCAGCGCGAGCTGACGGGGCAGGATCCGCAGCGAGGCGAAGACGCCGAGCCCGACCAGGATCTGCCAGAGCCCCGGGAGCATCCAGAGGGCGTCCGGCGCCACCCGCCACAAGGCGACGAGCAGCAGCGCCCCCACCGCTCCCGCAGGCAGCATCTGCTCCGCCGCATGGCGGAGCATGTCGTCCGCAAGTCCGGAATGGTCCCGTCTTGTCCGGGCGAGCATCTCCGTTCCTATGATGGCGACCGCCGCGATCGCGACCCCGATCCACACAGCGAAGAACGGCAGCGGCGCGGGATGCTCGGCCCCGAGCGTCCAGGCTTGTCCTGACGCTACGAGGACCGCGATGACGCCGGTCGCCGCCACGGCGCCCGGCCCGTAGCCCTGGAACGCAGAGCTGGCCGCGAGCTGGCCCCGGATCGTCGAGATGTCGTCGAGGGCCTTCTTGAGATCAGTCATTTCGCTCGCCAGCTTTGCACTGCAAAGTATGCACGATTGCAGAGCAGGCGCAAGAGTCAGCCGGCGAGCCGATAGCCGACGCCCGGCTCGGTGAGGAGAAGCGCCGGACGCGCCGGATCGGCTTCCAGCTTGACGCGCAGCTGCCGGACGAAGACGCGCAGGGATGTCTGATCGCCGTCGTCCTGGCCCCACACCGCGCGGAACAGGTGCCGGTGGGTCAGCACTTTTCCTGCGTGCACGACCAGTTCCTGCAGGATCGCGAACTCCTTCGGGCTGAGCTTCACCTCGGCGCCGCGAAGGGTCACGAGGTGGCGCGCGAGGTCGACCGTCAGCGGGCCGGCGCTGAAGATCGGCTCGGCGCCGCGGTCGGCGAGCCTGTGGCGCAGCGCTGCGCGCATGCGCGCCATCAGTTCGTCGGTCCCGAACGGCTTCGTCACGTAATCGTCGGCGCCGAGATCGAGCGCCGCCACCTTGGCGGCCTCCTCGCCGCGGCTCGACAGAACCACGATCGGCACGGGGCTCTTGGCGCGGATCTCACGGATGAGGTCGAGCCCCTCCATGTCCGGCAGCACAAGCTCGGGCGGAAGATGGCGCATCAGGCGCAGCGCCTCCGCGGCGGTCTCGGCCTCGAGGGTGCGGTAGTCGTTGACCGTCAGGGTCGCCTTCAGGAAGCGCCTGATCGGCGCCTCATCGTCGACGATCAAGACGGTGATGGCGCTCGACGCCATTATGCGCTCCCCTGCTCGCCCGCCGCCCTGCCCCCGCGCAGGCGCAGGACGAAGCGCGCGCCCCGGCCGGAGGGCGGCGTCTCGACGGTCACGGTTCCGCCGAGAGCTTCGACGAAGCCCCTGGCGATCGCGAGCCCGAGGCCGGCGCCCGGCGTCTTCCTGTCCCCGCCGGCGGAGCGATAAAACCGTTCGAAGACGTGCGGGACGTCTTCCGGAGCGATCCCAGGGCCGTCGTCGGTCACGCTGAGCGTCACGCCGTCGGCCTCCCGCTTGCCCTCGATCGCGATCCGGGCCGAGGGCGGCGTGTGCTTCCCGGCGTTCTCCAGCACATTGACCAGCGCGTGCTCGATCAGCACCGGATCGCCCAGCGCGATGAGCGGCGTTTCCGGAAAATCCAGCGTCACGGCGCGGTCGCCCAGCGCCCCGGCTGCGCGCCGCAGCGCCGCGCCGGCGATGTCCTCCAGATCGATCTCGTCTGACGTCGCCGCGACGCCGCCGGCGTCGAGCTTCACGACGTCGAGCAGGTTGGCCACGAAGCGGTTGAGCCTTTCGGTCTCGGTCTGGGCGCTCGCCAGCATGTCGTCACGCGTCGCGTCGTCATAAAGCCCGCCATAGCTTCTGAGGCTCGTGATCACCCCCATGATGGTGGCGAGCGGCGTCTTGAAGTCGTGGCTCACCGAGGTGAGCAACGCGCCGCGCAGCCGCTGCGTCTCGGCCTCGAGCCGCGCCTCGTCGACATCCGCTCCGAGGCGGATGCGGTCGAGCGCCACCGCGGTCTGGTCAGCGAGCGCGTCGAGCAGGCGGCGTTCGACCGGCGTCAGGATCGGACCGGCGGCGCGCCGCGCGACGCCGACCACGCCCAGCTTGCCGCGGCTGGTCTTCAGCGGCAGGAACAGCCGCGTCGCGCCCGGCAGGGTCGCGGAGCCGCGACCAGCGGGCTCGTCATGCTCGTAGGCCCAGCTCGCGGCCGCCAGCTCGCCCGGCTCGATCGTGTCCTCGGGCGGATAGGCGCCGCCGATCGCGAGCCCTGTGGGACTTGCGGTAAGCAGCACGACGTCAGCTTTCAGCATCAGCGCGACCTGATGGGCGGCGGCCCACAGCAGGTCGTCCTCGGTGGCGACCGCCGCCAGCTTCCGCGAGAACGCATAAAGCTCGGCCGTCGCCCGCGCCTGCGAGCGCGCCGACAGCGTCTGCGCCCGCACGCGCGCGGCGACCGAGCTCGCGACGACCGCCGTCAACGAGAAGAACACGATCGCGACAACGTTCGACGGATCGTTGACGGTCAGCGAGAAGCGCGGATCCGTGAACAGGAAGTTGTAGGCAACCGCCGACAGGACCGACGCCGCAAGCGACGGCCCGGCGCCGTAGCGCAGCGCGATGAGAAGAACGGCGGGCACGAAGATCAGCGAGATGTTCGGCAGATCGATCGCGAGGTCGATCGCGAGTCCGGCGGCGCCCGCGACGGCGACGGCGAGCGCGGCGACCGCATAGGGCTTCGGGTCCCGCCGGCCCGCGGTGGCCGGACGCGCCTCCACCGGCTTGGGCGGGGCGGTCTCTCCGTCGCCGGCCATGACCTGCACCGCGATCGGACCGGCCCGGTCCAGGAGATCTCCCACCACCGAGCCACGGGTCAGCGCGAACCAGCGCGTGCGCTTCGCTTTGCCGACGACGATCGTCGTCACGTTCCGGCGTCGGGCGAAGTCGAGCAGCTCCTCGGCCACGTCGGCGCCGCCGGGCAGCGTCAGCGCCTCGGCGCCGAGCGCCTCCGCGAGCCGCAGCGTGTCGGCGATCCGGTCGCGCTCGACCTCCGACAGCCGCGCGTGCCGCGGCGTTTCGATGCTGACGCAGAGCCACGGGGCCCGCGCGCGGTCGGCGAGGCGCTTGCCGGCGCGCACCAGCGCCGCCGCGCCGGGACGCTCGTCGATCGCGACCAGCACGCGCTCGCCCGCCGGCCACGGACCCTCGATCCCATGAGCCGCCATGTAGTCGCGCATGTCGCTGTCGACGCGCTCGGCGGTGCGGCGGAGCGCGAGCTCGCGAAGCGCCGTCAGATTGCCCGGCTGAAAGAAATGCCGGACGGCGCGTTCGGCCTGCTCGCGGACATAGACCTTTCCGGCCGCGAGCCGCCGGCGCAGGGCGTCGGGAGTCAGGTCGATCACCTCGACCTCGTCGGCCAGGTCGAACAGCCGGTCCGGCACGGTCTCGCGCACGCGCACGCGGGTGATCCGCGCCACAACGTCGTTCAGGCTTTCGAGGTGCTGCACGTTGAGCGTCGTGAAGACGTCGACGCCCGCCTCGAGCAGTTCTTCGACGTCCTGGTGGCGCTTCGGATGCCGGGAGCCGGGTGCATTGGCGTGGGCAAGCTCGTCCACCAGCACCAGCTCAGGCCGCCGCTTCAGCACGGCGTCGACGTCCATCTCGCTGAGATTGCGGCCGCGATACGGGATCTCGGCCATGGGCACGGCTTCGAGGCCCTGGACGAGCGCCAGCGTCTCGGCGCGGCCGTGCGTCTCGACCACGCCGATCACGACGTCGACGCCTTCGCGCTTCGCCGCCTGAGCGGCGGTGAGCATCTCGTAGGTCTTGCCCACTCCGGGCGCGGCGCCAAAGAAGATCTTCAGCCGGCCGCGGCCCGCGCGTTCGGCCTTGGCGAGGAAGCTCTCTGGAGAAGGGCGGACGCCGGCGGCCATCTTCGCCATTATAGCCGTCGCGGGCCGGCTCGCTTACGGCTTCGAAAGCTGGTCGAGCGCGAGGTTGAGCGCGAGCACGTTGACCCGCGGCTCGCCCAGCAGCCCGAGCAGCCGCGGCGCGACCGACCGCTCGACCAGGCTGCGCACCTCCGGCTCCGGAAGCCCACGCTCGCGCGCCACGCGGCCGACCTGCGCATAGGCCGAGGCTGGCGAGATGTCGGGGTCGAGCCCTGACCCGGAGGCGGTGACGAGATCTGCCGGGACCGCGCCCGCGAGCCCATCCTCCGCCCTCGCCTTCAAAACGTCGCCGGCGATGCGATCGGCGAGCGCCTCGGACGTCGGGCCGAGATTCGAACCCGAAGATGACGCAGCGTCGTAGCCGCCAGTCCCGGCTGCGGAGGGGCGGCCGTGGAAATAGCGCGGCTGCGCGAAGGACTGGCCGATGAGACTCGAGCCGATCAGAGCGCCGTCCCGCACGACCATGGAGCCGTTGGCGGCAGCCGGCATCGCGACTTGCGCGACGCCGGTGATCGCGAGCGGGTAGAGCAGTCCGGTCACGAGCGTAAACAGCGCGAACAGCACGATGGCGGAGCGGAGATGGGCGAGCATGGAAGGACCCGGTTGACGGCGACGTTCGAGGACGTGGCTTCAGGCTTTGCTGGGGGTTCTGCGCCCCCCAAAGGTCACGCTAATCCGAGCGCCGAGACGCCCATGTCGATCAGCTTGATGCCGGCGAACGGCGCCGCGAGGCCGCCCAGGCCATAGACGAAGAGGTTGCGGCGGAGCAGCGCTGCGGCGCCCGACGGCCTGTAGGAGACGCCCTTCAGCGCGAGCGGCACCAGACCGACGATGATGAGCGCGTTGAAGATGATGGCGGAAAGGATCGCGCTCTGAGGCGACGCCAGCCCCATGACGTTGAGCGCGCCGAGGCCGGGGTAGAGCGCCACGAACATCGCCGGGATGATGGCGAAGTATTTCGCGACGTCATTGGCGATAGAGAAGGTCGTCAGCGCCCCGCGGGTCATCAGCAGTTGCTTGCCGATGCCGACGATCTCGATCAGCTTCGTCGGGTCGGAGTCGAGGTCGACCATGTTGCCGGCCTCGCGGGCGGCGACCGTGCCGGTCTGCATGGCGACGCCGACGTCGGCCTGGGCGAGCGCCGGCGCGTCGTTCGTGCCGTCGCCGCACATCGCGACCAGCCTGCCCTCCGCCTGTTCCTCGCGGATGAGCGCGAGCTTCGCTTCCGGCGTGGCCTCGGCGAGAAAGTCGTCGACCCCGGCCTCGGCGGCGATCGCGGCGGCGGTCATCGGGTTGTCGCCGGTGATCATGACGGTGCGGATGCCCATCGCGCGGAGCTCCTGAAAGCGCTCGCGGATGCCGCCCTTCACGATGTCCTTGAGATGGACGACGCCGAGGATCCGCGCGTCGGCGGAGACCACGAGCGGCGTCCCGCCCTCCCGCGCCACGCGCTCCACGATGGCGGCGAGCGCGTCCGGGATGCGGCCGCCGAGCGCCTTCACGTGGGCGATGACGGCGTCGCCCGCGCCCTTGCGGATTTTGGCGGCGCCGATGTCGACGCCGCTCATGCGGGTCTGCGCCGAGAACGGGACAAAGACCGCGTCGAGCGAACCGATCTCGCGGCCGCGGAGGCCGTGCGTCGCTTTGGCGAGGGCCACGATGGAGCGGCCTTCCGGCGTCTCGTCGGAGAGGCTTGCGAGCTGGGCCGCGTCCGCGAGCTCGCCGCCTCGGACGTCCGGAAGCGGCAGGAACTCCGCGGCCTGGCGGTTGCCGAGCGTGATCGTCCCGGTCTTGTCGAGCAGCAGCACGTCGACGTCGCCCGACGCCTCCACCGCGCGGCCGGACATCGCGAGCACGTTGAAGCGCACCAGCCGGTTCATGCCGGCGATGCCGATGGCGGACAGAAGCCCGCCGATCGTGGTCGGGATCAGCGTCACGAACAGCGCGATCAGAACGATCACCGGCACGACGCCGCCGGCATAGGCCGCGAAGGCCGGGATGGTCGCGACCGCCAGCACGAAGATGAGGCTGAGGCCCGCCAGCAGGATCGTCAGCGCGATCTCGTTCGGCGTCTTCTGGCGCTCCGCGCCCTCGACCAGCGCGATCATGCGGTCGAGGAAGCTCGAGCCGCTCGCCGCCGTGATGCGCACCCGGAGATGGTCCGACAACACCTTGGTGCCGCCGGTCACCGCCGAGCGATCGCCGCCGCTCTCGCGGATCACCGGCGCGCTCTCGCCCGTGATCGCGCTCTCGTCGACGGTCGCGACGCCCTCCACCGCCTCGCCGTCGCCGGGGATGAGGTCGCCGGCCTCGACCAGCACGACGTCTCCGACCCTGAGGGCCGACGCCGCCACCTCTTCGTAGCCGCCTCCGTCGGCGGCCAGGCGCTTCGCCATCGTCTCCGACCGGGTCCTCCGGAGGGCGTCTGCCTGCGCCTTGCCGCGCCCCTCCGCGACCGCTTCGGCGAAGGTCGCGAAGTAAGCGGTGAGCCAGAGCCAGAACGCGATCTGGCCCGAGAAGCCGGCGGCAGCGCCGGCCGCGAGGTCGCGCGCGAAGAGGATCGTCGCGGCGAAGGCCACGACCTCCACGGCGAACATCACCGGGTTGCGGATCAGCACCCGGGGATCGAGCTTTCTCACAGCGCCGCCGAGCGCCGGAACCATCAGCGCGGGAGCGAACAGGGACTGAGGCTGTGCTGACATGACAAGGGCTCTGAGGTGGGACCGCAGCCGGTCCGGATGGCGAGCGCGTGGACGGCGACCGGGATCTTCGGACGCGCGCATGACGAGGGAGCTCATCGGCCTGCCCCGTTCAGAAGGTCCGGCCGGCGGCGGTCGCGAAGGCGTCGGCGGCCGGACCGAGCGTCAGCGCGGGGAGATAGGTGAGGCCGCCGACGATGAGGATCACGCCGACGAGCAAGCCGACGAACAGGCCGCCATGCGTAGGGAGGGCGCCGGCCGAGGGCGGCGTCCGGCGCTTGGCGGCAAGCGAGCCTGCGACCGCCAGCATCGGCACGATCAGGGCGAACCGGCCGATCATCATTCCCGCTGCGAGCAGGATGTTCCAGAACAGGCTGTTCGCGCTCAGGCCGGCGAACGCCGAGCCATTGTTTGCGGCCGCGGAGGTCGTGGCGTAGAGCATCTCGGAAAAGCCATGCGGACCGCTTTCCTGCAGGCCTGCAAGCCCGAGCGGGCTGACGGCCGCGACCGCGAGCCCGATCAGCGTGGCGGCCGGCGAGCAGAGCAGCGCCAGCATGGTGAGCTTCACCTCGCGCGCCTCGATCTTCTTGCCGACATAGTCGGGCGTGCGCCCGACCATCAATCCGGCCACGAACACCGCGACGATCGCGAAAAGCAGGACGCCGTAGAGTCCTGCGCCGACGCCGCCGACGATGACCTCGCCGAGCTGCATCTCGATCATCGGGATCATGCCGCCGATCGCGGAGAACGAGTCGTGCATCGCGATCACCGCGCCGCAGGAGGCGGCGGTGGTGATGGCGGCGAAGAGCGCGGAGAGCGCGATCCCGAAGCGGACCTCCTTGCCCTCCATGTTTCCGCCCGCGGGATCGACCCCGAGCGCCATGTGGATCGGGTTCGCGCCGGCCTCGGCCCAGTAGAGGACGGCGACGCAGGCGATGAACAGCGCGCCCATCGCGCCGAGGATCGCCCAGCCCTGCCGCTCGTCGCCGACCATGCGGCCGAACAGGTTCGTCAGCCCCGCGCCGATCGCGAAGATCGAAACCATCTGGATGAGGTTTGAGAGCGCGCCCGGGTTCTCGAAGGGATGCGCGGAGTTGGCGTTGAAGAAGCCGCCGCCGTTGGTGCCCAGCATCTTGATCGCAAGCTGGCTCGCAACCGGCCCCAGCGCGATGGTCTGGTCCGCGCCCTCAAGCGTTTTCGCGGTGACGTAGGATTGCAGCGTCTGCGGCACGCCGAGCGCGACATAGACGAGCGCCAGGACGATGCAGGCCGGCAGCAGCACGTAGAGGACCGAGCGCGTGAGATCGACCCAGAAATTCCCAATCCCCTTGGCCGATCTTCGCGCAAAGCCCCGCGCCAGCGCGACCGCGAGCGCCATGCCGGTCGCGGCCGAGAGGAAGTTCTGCACGGTCAGCGCCCACATCTGGGAGCCGTAGCTCATCGTGGATTCGCCGCCGTAGGACTGCCAGTTCGTATTCGTGACGAAAGAGACCGCGGTGTTGAGCGCGAGGTCCGGCGTGACGCCCGGAAAGCCTTGCGGGTTGAGCGGCAAAATCCCCTGAAGCCGCAGAAGCCCATAGAGCGCGAGAAAGCCGACGAGGTGGAAGGACAGCATCGCGAGCGCGTAAGGGGCCCAGCCCTGGTCGGCTTCGGACCTGACGCCTGCGAGCCGATAGAAGCCGCGCTCCACCGGCGCGAGCGCGGGATGCAGAAACGTCCCCTCGCCGCCATAGACGCGCGTCAGAAATCCACCGAGAGGGCGGGTGAGCACGAGCACGAGCGCACAGAACAGCGCGATCTGCATCCAGCCGTTGAATGTCATGTCGATGTCCGGAGAAGCGCGGAGCGGCTAGAACCGCTCGGGCCGCAACAGCGCGGCCAGGAACACGGCCGCCGCGGCGAAGGCCGCGCTTGCGCCGAGCGCGGCGTCCAGAAGTGGCAGGCCGAGGAGCGTCATCGCCGTCACAGCCGGTCGCAGGCGAGCGCATAGGCGCCGAGCGTGGCGAAGGCGGCGACGCCGGCCGCGAGCATCAGCATGTCCGTCATGGTCCCAAGCCCCTGCGCGGCGCCAATCGCCGCGGAGGGATCTAGGCGGAGAGCGCGTTGGGTTGGGAGGCGGCCGCCGCCCAGTCTGCGTAAGGAACGCGTTGGGACGGACCGAAATCGCGTTCGATCGTCCGGCCCGGCCACGACCGTCGAGGGCGGCGGATCAACGGCGAGAACATCCCGGGCGTGGCGGCGGAGAGCCCAGGCTATTGCGACCGCGGGCCCGAACGCCCGTTCGACATTATCTCAATCGGGCGGCGTCCCACACCTCCCGGAGCAGGCTGAGAAGCCCGCCGCCGGGCAAGCTGAAGCTTACCGCCTATGCCGCATTGGCGTTGGCGTCAGCTCGCGTCGCCTTGTACTCGGTCAGGCGCAAAATCTCCTCGGCATTGAACCGCGCCTTGTAAGACGTTCTCGCGCGCTCGCGCCGCCAATGGAAGCCCGGGTTAGGGATCTGCCAACTCTCCCCATATATGCACCTCAGCAGGCCCGCGACATTCTTCACGGCGAGAACATTTCTTCCTTCTAATTCTATCTCCTGATACCCATCGAAATCTTCCAGTCGAAACATGCAGCGCCCCGCAAATCCAAAGGCGGAATGCAGCACTCCCTTCTTATCGAAGAAGAGCCGGCCGATGTCGATCTGGGCTCCTGGAATTTCTGGATGCTTGACGTAAAAGCATGACTTCTTGACACGGATTATATAACCAGCATCCCACAGAGCATGTATTATCCTCTCCGCCTCAGCCTTGACTTCCGGAGGCGTCGTTTCTTTGGACAAATACCCAACGTCGAAGTCGTGGTCTCGCCCGATAAACTTGCCAGCTCGAGCAGCGCCCAACAGAGTTCCATAGATGACCATCAGGTCAGTATCTAACTCTTCTTTTAGGAAGTGACGAACTCTGTCGTAGAGCGCGAACACCGCGGCCTGCCACTCCTTATCGAGCTCCTTCGAGAGCTGCAGTCGGCCCTTCTGATTGAAGACGTATCCGGCTGCAATTTTACTAAATAGCTCGGAACTGGTGTGAGGCCCGCTCTTCCGCGGGCGCCTGTAAAAGCCATGACCTTCAATGAAGAGCGGATCCCCCTCGAAGGTAATCGACAGCCGGTCGGTTGATTTCGTGTAGTTCCAGAGACTCTTAAGACGGAGCCGGAACCGCCGGATAGAGTCAGACCCGTCTTGACCGATGACATCTGAGGTCTTGGCGGCCGCGACTGGCTGGCCGTTCAAACAAAGATCCAGGGAGCGAGCGTCGCCACCTTCGGGAACACGAAGCCACCCAGAGATGCTCGTCTCATCGAAGGTCTCGACCCGCCCGATTGGTTCTGATGCGGCCGGTGCGTCAGTCATAGCTTACGTACTCTGAGTCGATGACGAAAGTAGTTCAGAATATTTTGAGTGTGCTTCTGCTAGTAGGAAACCATGGTGTCTTCATCCTGAAATGTCAATTTGGCGTCGTTGCAGGCTCGCCGCCACAAGCTGCCGAGCTCATCAGGCGCGCGGGCGGCAAGGGGCGCCCGGCAGGACGAGCGGGCTAAGGGCGGCGCTGCGCGTCGAACATCGCCCGCCTGCTGCGAGACGGGGGAATGAACAGGCGGGTGTCACGTTTGCCTCCCCTGCCCGGCTGCCGATCTGGTTTGAAGGCTCGCGTCGCCGCGCCGGGAGATCATACGGGTCTGCGCTCCGAAACGTTGCGACTGGCCTGGCCCAGTTTCGGACGGAGGAACGAGCGCGTCGCTGTCGCAAATCGTCCCGACGCGCACCACGATCCAGACGCGGCGGCCCGAGCCCGCTTGGCGGGCGGATCCGGCGACCCCGACAGCCCAGTTCTCGCGCCGGCGGTGTCTCCTGCGCTACCAGCGGTCGCCGGCGTTGGCCGCGGCGGCGGGCGCGCGCTTTTGGCTTCTGGTGCGGAACAGCAGCCGCTGCTCCGCGAATTCGCGCTCTGCGCGCAGCTCAGCGAGTTCGCGCTCGAGCAGATCGAGCCGCTGATGCGAGGCGCTCGCGTCAGCTCCGGCGCGCTGCAGAAGAGCCCTGTGAAACATCAGTTCGAGCGCGCGCCGCTCGCAGTCCGACACCCGCAGGCGCGCCTCATCAAGCGCTTCGCTGAGCTCTCTGATCACGTCGTCCATGGCCGATCCTCCTGGACGGGCTCAGATGTCATCCTCGCCGCCGCTCAGGGCGTCTTCGGGTTGTCCTGCTCGGCCTGAGATCTGTTCAGAACGCCGCCTTCGGGCGCCGAGGTGATGCCGTGATTGGCGACATAGACCACCAGGACGCTGAACAGGGCGAGGACCATCACGGCCACCATCGCAATGACGCCGTATGGAGGCCTCGCCTTGCGGCGCGGCTGATCGGCTGAATCGGAACGGTGCAGGGAAGCCATGGCGCCTCATGGGCCGCGGATCGGGAGAACTGTTCCGGAAGCGGCCAAGGGGGCGGAAAGTTCCCGCCCCCGCGCCGCCGCGCGCTTGCCGGAGGCGCACTCGAGGGAGGTCGAGCGGCCCGGTTGACCCGGCCGCTCGACGACGCGTCAGCTTTGGAAGAAGGCCAGCAGGTCCGGGTTGATGATCTCGGGATGGGTCGTGCACATGCCGTGCGGCAGGCCCTGATAGGTCTTCAGCGTGCCGTTCTTCAGCAGCTTGACCGAGAGCGGCGCCGAGTCCGCGTAAGGGACGATCTGGTCGTCGTCGCCATGCATGACCAGCGTCGGAACCTCGATCGCCCGCAGGTCCTCGGTGAAGTCGGTCTCCGAAAACGCTTTTATGCAATCGTATTGCGGCTTGGCGCCGCCGATCATGCCCTGGCGCCACCAGTTGCCGATCACGCCTTCGCTCACTTTCGCGCCCGGACGGTTGTAGCCGTAGAACGGCCCTTCCGGCAGGTCGCGGTAGAACTGCGCGCGGTTGGCGGCGAGCGCGGCGCGCAGGCCGTCGAACACCTCGATCGGAAGGCCGCCGGGATTGGAATCCTTCTTGACCATCACCGGCGGCACCGCGCCGATCAGCACCGCCTTCGAGACCCGGCCGGGATCGGCCCTGGCGACGTAGCGGGCGACTTCGCCGCCGCCGGTCGAGTGGCCGACATGGATCGCGCCCTTGAGGTCAAGGGCCGCGGCGAGTTCCTTCACGTCGGCCGCATAGGTGTCCATCTCGTTGCCCGTCGCGGTCTGGCTCGACCGGCCGTGGCCGCGGCGATCATGCGCGATCACCCGGAAGCCCTTGTCGAGGAAGAACAGCATCTGGGCGTCCCAGTCGTCGGCGCTCAGCGGCCAGCCGTGATGGAACACGATGGCTTGCGCATCTTTCGGCCCCCAATCCTTGAAGAAGATCGTGGTCCCGTCCTTGGTGGTGATCGTGCTCATCGCGCGGGTCCTTGTCTGATCGGGAGGGTCTGGCCCTCTCTCATACTTTAGACGCGCCCGTCAGGCGTGGCTCGCCATAAAACGAGCCGGCTTCGCGAAGATGACGGCGGCCGGCCGAGAGCGAGCTCCCGCGCGGGCGCGCTCTCGCTTACGGCGATGAGTCTGGCTGAGGTCAGGCCGCAGCCCGGTCGGGACGGGGCGTGCGGCTGAGCAGCAGGGCCGCGATCAGATCGGTCTGCGTGACGATGCCGATCAGCTGGCTGTGACGGTCGACGACCGGCAGATGGTGGAGGCCGGCGGTCGTCATCAGCCGGACGAGGTCGGCGATCGGCGCGTCCGGCGTTGACGTCTTGGCCGGGGAGGTCATCACCTCCCGCACCACTGAATTGGGCGCCGTGCCGTTGAGGGCTCTGAGGTGGAGCCGCTGCGTCAGGCTCAGACGCGGGCCCTTGGGCCCCCAGGCAACCTTGTCGAGCAGGTCGGTCTGGGTGAGGATTCCGATCACCCGGGCGTTGCCATCCGTCACCGGCAACGCCTTGACGTGGTGCCGCCGCACGATGTCGAGCGCTTCCAGCAGCGGGGTCTCGGGCGAGACGCCGATGACGTCGCGCGTCATCACGTCGCCGCAGGTAAGCTCGCCGGAGCGCCGGCGCAGCGCCCGCACCTCGGCGCGCCGCAGGATCATTTCAAGGTCGCCGCGGTCGACGTCGAGCAATTCGTCATGCTCGGCGAGCGCGGCGTCAATGTCCTCCGAGCTGAAGCCGAGGCGCGCGCTCTGCGGCGGCTCGTTCTCGCGCGGGGCGGCCGAGATCGCGGGCGCGCGATGCGGATAGGCGCGGCCGGTCAGGTTGTTGTAGGCGACCGCCGAGGCGAGCAGCAGGACGGAGTTCGCCAGCACCGGCCAGAACACGAATTCATAGCCGAGCTGACTGATCGCAGGGCCGCCGACCACTGCGGTGAGCGCCACGGCGCCGCTCGGCGGATGCACGCAGCGCAGCGCCAGCATGGCGGCGATCGCGCCGCTGACGCCGACCGCCGCGGCAAGAAAAACATCGGGCACGAATTTCGCCGCCGTGACGCCGATGATCGCCGCCACGAGATTGCCGCCGATCAGCGACCAGGGCTGCGCCAGCGGGCTCGACGGCACGGCGAACAGCAGCACGGCCGACGCGCCCATCGGGGCGATCAGCAACGGCAGATGCGCGGCCTCGCCGCCAACCAGCGCGGCGCTGGCGAACCCCGTGATCGCGACCCCGAGCAGCGCGCCGAACGTGGCGCGCAGCCGTTCCGTCCGGCTGACGGGCGCGAGCGATGGCGCGAGGCGGCGCATGAGTTCTGCGAGCGTGGGCATCGCTTCTCCTGTCGTGCGGCGATCTAGGTTCCGGCGCCCGCGCCGGCGAGGCCACGCGGCGGGCAGACACAGACGAGCGGAGCCCGGCGGCCGGGCCCCGCTCGTCATTCTGCAGGGAAGGTCAGGCGGCGAGGAGCTCGTCGGCGGGGCCGAAGAACTCGTAGTGAATCCGCGACGGCGGCACGCCGCGGCTGACGAGCCCGTTCACGAAGGCGCGCAGGAAGGCGCGCGGCCCGCACAGGAAGTAGTCGGCGTCGCGCAGCGGCGTGTGCTGCGCGAGCCATTCGGGCGTGACCAGCCCCGCCTCGTCATAGGTCTCACCCTGCACGTCCTGCGCGCGCGGCTTCTCATAGAAGAAGGTCGTGCGGATGCGGCCGCCGGAGGCCTTGGCGAGCGCCCGCACTTCCTCGCCGAGCGCGTGGGTCGCGCCCGACAGCGCGCCGTGCACGAAGTGGACGGCCTCGCCGGCGCTCTGCCGGGCGAGCGCGCTCAACATGCTGACCATCGGGGTCAGCCCGACGCCGCCGCTCACCAGCACGACCGGCCGCTCCGTGGTCTCCGGCAGCACGAACTCGCCGGCGGGGGCTGCGGCCTTCAGCCGGTCACCCGGTTGGGCCTGGTCGTGCAGCCAGTTGGAAGCGGCGCCCTGCGGCTCGCGCTTCACGGAGATGCGGTATCCATTGTCGCCCGGCGCCGACGAGATGGTGTAGTTGCGCTTCAGCGGGGCCCCGCCCGGAATCTCGAGCCACAGCGTCAGATACTGACCGGGCCGATGCGGCAGCGTCGCGCGCCCGTCGGCGGGCTTCAGCACGAAGGATGTGATGACGTCGCTCTCGCGCCGCTTCTCGGCGACGACGAAGTCGCGCCAGCCGACCCAGCCGCCCGGGGCGGCGGCGTGCTCGGAATAGATCTGCGATTCACGGCCGATCAGGATGTCGGCGAGGAACCAGTAGGCCTCGCCCCAGGCCGTCAGGATCTCAGGCGTCGCGGCCTCACCGAGCACGTCCTTGATGGCCGCGAGCAGGGCTTCGGCGACATGCGGATAGTGCTCGGGCAGGATGTTCAGCCCGACATGCTTCTGGGCGATGCGCTCCACCGCGCCTGCGAGCGCGCCGAGATTGTCGATGTTCTGCGCGTAGGCCAGCACCGCGGTCGCGAGCGCCTGCGGCTGGGAGCCGGTCTCGCCATGATGCGACTGGTTGAAGAGGTCCCGGATCTCCGCGTTCTGGAACATCCGCTCATACATGCGGCGGGTGATCGCGAGCCCGTGGGCCTGCAGGGCGGGGACCGTCGCTTTGACCAGGCTGACCGTCGACTCGCTGAGTTCTCTTGGCATAAGGCCCCCATAAGATGTGCTTGCGGCACACCTTCTAGAGCCTTGGACAAAAGGTGTAAAGCGAATATATCTTCTAAATGCGTCTGACCCTGCACACCGACTACGCCCTGCGCGCGCTGATCTATCTCGGCCTGCGCCCGGACCGCCGCGTCTCGATCCACGAGATCGCGGAGGCGCACCGCATCTCCGAGAACCACCTCGTCAAGGTGATCCACAATCTCGGCCGCGGCGGCTTCGTGCAGACCGCGCGGGGCAAGGGTGGCGGCTTGAGACTGGCGCGCGCCCCCGAGGAGATCCGCGTCGGCGACGTCGTTCGCTTCACCGAGGAGGATCTGGCGCTGGTCGCCTGCTTCCAGGCGGAGGGGCCGGGTTGCGCGCTGATCAATGTCTGCCGGCTTCAGAGCCTTTTGGGCGAGGCGCTCGGCGCCTTCATGGCCGTGCTCGACGGCAAGACGCTCGCCGACCTGATGGGCGGCGCGAACCGGCCTGCCATGACGGCGCGCCTCGGCATTCCTGATGCCGCAGACGCCTCGGCGGCTGGGAGCCTCGCGCCGATGCGCTGATCCGAGCCGGGCGCGCACCGGACCGGGACTTCGACGAATTAAGGCGTCAGCGCCGGCGCGCGGCGGCGATCGCCGCGCCGAGGCCGGCGAACAGCAGGGCGCCGGCGGCCACCACGCCGACGCGGACCATGTTGGCCGGCAGCAGCGGCGCCCCGGCGGTCGCCTCCGCCGAGAACGATCCCTCAACGCGATGGCGGCCCGGCACCGGCGCTTCGAGATTGTCCCGGCGGTCCGGCAGAATCGGCGTCTTGTCCTGCTGCCCCTCGACAGCCTTGGCCAAATAGCGATCCAGGAAGCCCGGCAGCACCGCGTTGCCCAGCACGGTGAGCGCCGTCGTCCAGCCGATCCAGTAGTCGGAGCGGCCGCCATGCGCGGCCTGGAAAATCGCCTCGGCGACGAGTTCGGGCTGGGCGGGCGTTCCCATCGGCCGCGGCGCCCGGGCGAGATGCGCCCGCGCCCAGCCGAACTGGGGCGTGTTGACGGCGGGAAGGTCCACCATGACGATCCGCACGGCCGAGCCGTCATGGATCAGCTCGGAGCGGACCGACTCGGTGAAGCCGCGGATGGCGTGCTTCGCGCCGCAATAGGCGGACTGCAGCGGGATTCCCCGATAGGCCAGCGCGGAGCCGATCTGGATGATCGTTCCGCGGTCCCGCACCCGCATGCGCCGGAGCGCCGCCATCGTGCCGTGCACGAAGCCCAGATAGGTGACTTCGGTGACGCGGCGGAACTCCTCGGGCGACATCTCGCCGAAGCGGGAGAACACCGTCTCCATGGCGTCGTTGACCCAGATGCGGATCGGCCCGAGCTCCGCTTCGATCCGCTCGGCGGCGGCAAACATCGCCTCAGGGTCGGCGACGTCGGCTGCGATCGGCAGCGCTTGGCTCCCGCGCCGCGTCACCTCCGCGCGCACGTCCTCGAGCGCCGCCGCCTCGCGGGCGATCAGCCCAAGCCGGAAGCCGGCCGCCGCGAACCTCATCGCGACCGCCCGGCCGACGCCCGCGCTCGCGCCTGTGACCACGACGACCGGCGCGTCTTTTCGATCCATCATCCCGCCATCCCTCTCGAAGACTGGGAACGGCGCGGCGGTCACTCGGTTCCGGCGTCTCGCCAGCCTTCGAGGCCGGCGCCCTCGAGCAGCGGGCGGGCCGCCGCGAGCTCCGCGCCCATGAAATCCATGAACGCCCGGACCCGTGGCGACTGTCGCAGGTCGGGATGGGTCAGGATCCAGAGGTCGGCGGAGAACGCCGGGTCGGGCGGCGCGAGGCGGATCAGTCCCGGCCGCGTCTCGGCGATGAAGCACGGGATGTGGCCGACCCCGAGGCCCGCCTCGACCGCCTCGGCGAGGCCGAGCACGGTGTTGGCGCGGTAGCGCAGATTGGCCTCCGGGATGTTGTCTCGCGCGAACCTGACGACCTTCAGCCCCGTCAGCTCCTCGCCGAGCGACACCCAGGACCGCGTCTTGAGCTCGCCGAGGCTCGGCAGGGCGGCGGGATCGGGGAAGTCGATCGCCCGGCCGTAAAGCGCCCAGGCGATGCGCGCGACGCGGCGGCCGACGAGGTTTTCCGGCGGGCTGTCGGTCGCCCGGATCGCGACGTCGGCATCCCGCTTGGAGAGGTTGAGGGCCGGATTGCCGATCACGACGTCGAGCCGGATGTCGGGGCAGGCCTGCTGGAATCGCGCGAACAGCGGGGTGAGCAGGTGGACCAGCAGCGTGTCGTTGGTCGCGACCCTGAGGTCGCCGGCCGGCGAGATCGCGCGCCCCTCGACGCGCCGCGAGAAGGCCGCGATCCGCTCCTCGACCTCGGCGGCGAGCTGGGTCATCTCCTCGCCCGCCGGCGTCAGCCCGTAGCCGTTGCGCCTCCGCTCGAACAGCGTCACGCCAAGCGTCGCCTCGATCTGGCCGAGCCGCCGGAACACGGTGGAGTGGTTGAGGCCGAGCGCCGCCGCCGCGCCCGGCATGCCCCGCGCCTCGGCAATCGCCTTGACGAGCCGAAGGTCGTCCCAAGAGAGGGACCGAAACAGGTCCGCCATTCGAATTCCCCGAGAGCTTCCACGCATCATTTTGCACGAAAGCATCATCATTATCGTCTTGCAATCGCGAGCTTGCGCAGGATCAAGCACACGTCCTCGCGGAAATGCCCTCGCAGGGCCACTTTGCATCCCAACGGCGCAAGGGCGTCACGAGATTGGAGCGCTGCAATGGCTCACAACGGCATCCACCACGTTACCGCGATCGCGGGCTCGGCCCGCCGCAACGTCGACTTCTACACCCGCGTGATGGGCATGCGGATGGTCAAGAAGACGGTCAATTTCGACGATCCGACCACGTACCACTTCTATTACGGCGACCAGCAGGGCTCGCCCGGCTCGATCCTGACCTTCTTCCCGTGGGCGCATGTCGCGCCGGGCAGGCTCGGCGTCGGCGAGACGCAGGAGACGGCGCTGCGCGTGCCGGAAGGCGCGATCGGCTACTGGACGCACCGCTTCGTCGCCGAGGGCGTGCGCCACGAGGCGCCGGAAACCCGCTTCGGGGAGACCGTGCTGCCGTTCCGTGATCCGGACGGCATGCGGCTTGCGCTTGTGGCCGTTCGGGGAGCGGAGGCGGAGCCGGCCTGGAGCGGCGGCGACGTGCCCGCGGAGCATGCCATACGCGGCTTTCACGGCGTCAGCCTGCTGCTCGAGGACATCGCGCCGACCGCGGCCATCCTCACCGACGTGTTCGGCTACGCGCAGGAGCGGACCGAAGGCGCCACGACCAGGTTGCGGGCCGGCGACGGCGTCGGGGACGTGATCGACCTCAGAGCTGCGCCGGGCTTCCTGCCGGGCAGGCCGGGCGCAGGCGCGGTGCACCACATCGCGTTCCGGGCGGCCGACGACGCCGAGCAGGCGGCGCTGGTCGAGAAACTCGCGCGCGATCACGGCGTCCGCACGACGGAGCAGAAGGACCGCGACTATTTCCGGTCCGTCTACTTCCGCGAGCCGGGCGGCGTGCTGTTCGAGATCGCGACCGACGCGCCCGGCTTTGCGGTCGACGAGCCGGCGGACCGGCTCGGCCAGGAGCTCAAGCTGCCGAAGTTTCTCGAGCCGCACCGCGCGCGGATCGAGGCGGCGCTGCCGGCGCTTGGCCAAACGGAACCCGTCGGCTGAACCAATCAGCTGGCTAAACCGTACGGCGGACGGAACTCAGCGTCCGCCGACCTTTTTTTCGCTCTTCTCAAACCTGGCCGCAGTCGCGGCCGGAGGTTCGCCATGACGGTCGCAGAGACCTTCCGTCACCTGCATCGCTTCGTTCCCGGGACGGACGCTTCCCGTCCGCCGCTGCTCCTGTTGCACGGCACGGGCGGCGACGAGAACGACCTGCTGCCGCTCGGGCGCGCGCTCGCGCCCGGCTCGGCGCTGCTTGCGCCGCGCGGCAACGTTCTCGAGGGCGGCGCGCCGCGCTTCTTCCGGCGGCTGCGCGAGGGCGTGTTCGACGAGGACGATCTCCGCCGGCGCGCCCACGAGCTGGCGGACTTCGTCGCCGTGGCGCGCGACGCCTATGGGATCGGCAAGCCGGTTGCGCTCGGCTTCTCGAATGGGGCGAACATCGCCGCCGCCGTGCTGCTCCTGCGCCCGGAGGCGCTCGCCGGCGCGGCGCTGCTGCGCCCGATGAGCCCGTTCGCGGCGCCGCCGCCCGCCGCCCTGACTGGGACGCCGGTCCTGATGCTGTCGGGGTCGCTCGATCCGATCGTGGCGGCCGACGACGTCGGGCGTCTCGCGCAGACGCTGCGCGCAGCCGGAGCAAGCGTGGATCACCGCGCGCTGCCGGCCAGCCATGGGCTGACGCAGGGCGATCTCGGGGCGATGACCGAGTGGCTGGCGCAGCTCTGAGGCTTCCTCAGACGCAGAGGTGAGCCTGTGCCGTCCCGCGGACCTCCGTCCAGGGCCATGTAACGGATGCGCGGGACGGCGCGTATTCCTTGGAGTATAATCTACCTACGGGGCTGCCGTAACAGAGGCGACGCCAGATCGCCGCCGGAGGAAGACATGACCAGACATTTCGTGCCCTTCGCTGCGGCGCTCCTTGCGGGCGCGCTGGCGGCGACTCCCGTGCTCGCCGAAGACGACGCGGCGGCGCGCGACCAGCGTTGGACCGAGCTGCGCCAGGACGTGTTCGGCGACCGCGCCGTCGAGCAGTCCAAGGACGTCGTCGCGCTCGACGCGCCGGTCCGCGCGGAGGACGCCGCGCTGGTGCCGATGGCGATCAAGACGGCCGATCCGGCCTGGATCAAAGGCCTGACGCTGATCATCGACGAGAATCCGGGGCCGGTCGCGGCCCGGGTGACGTTCGGCCCTGCCGGCGACGCCGGTCTGCTGAAGCTCCGCACGCGGGTCAACACCTACACCAACGTGCACGCGGTTGCGGAGACGACCGACGGAAAGCTGTTCGACACCGTCCGGTTCGTGAAGGCGAGCGGCGGTTGTTCGGCGCCCGCCGGTTCGAGCGAGGAAGAGGCCATGAAGGGCATGGGCGAGATGCGCCTCAAGGTCCGGGACGAGATCACGCCCGGCAAGAGCGCGCAGGCGACCCTGATGATCCGCCATCCCAACTTCAACGGCATGCAGATGGACCAGATCACCCGCGCCTACACGCCGGCGCGCTACATCAAGGAGATCAAGGTCACCTACAACGACAAGGACGTCTTCTCGCTGGTGAGCGACATCTCGCTCTCGACCGACCCGGTGATCGAGTTCGGCTTCAAGCCGGAGGCCAAGGGCCAGATCAAGGTGGCGGCGACCGACACCGAAGGCGGCCACTGGGAAAAGACCTTCGACGTTCCGACACAGAGCAACTGATGTTCCGCCTGATGCGCGCCGCCCGCCTCGCGGCGGGCGCGCTGGTGATCGCCACGGCGGCGGCGCACGCCGCCGGCGGTCCCGGCTCGGCGTCCGAACCTGACGGCCTCTGGACAGGGCCGATGCAGAGCTACACCCCGTCGACCCTCAAGGGCGCCGAGGTGGTGGACGCCGACGGCGTGGCGGCGCTGGCCGCGAAGGGCGACGCGGTGCTGATCGACGTCGCGCCGGCCGACCGCAAGCCGCCGACCCTGCCCGAAGGCGCGCTCTGGGCGCCGCAGCACCGCTCGATTCCCGGCTCGGCGTGGTTCCCCGGCGCGGGCCCCGGCGATCTGTCGCCCGCTCAGGAGGCCGCCCTCAAGGCGCGCGTGCTGGAGCTTGCCGGAGGTCGGCTCGACCGGCCGATGGTGACGTTCTGCCATCCCGACTGCTGGGGCAGCTGGAACATGGGCAAGCGGCTGCTCGGCTGGGGCTTCCGGAACGTCTTCTGGTTCCCGCAGGGCCGGGAAGGCTGGCAGGAGTCGGACCGGCCGACCGCCGTGGTCAAGCAGGACTCCGTATGGGCCGCGGCGGCCAAAGCCGAAGCCGGGCCGGCCGCGCCTCAGTAAGGCGGCTCAAGGAGCGACCCCAAAGATGCTGTCCCGCCGCGTGATGCTTCTGGGCGGCCTCTGCGCCGTCGCATGGTCGGCCGCCGCGCAAGCCGCGCCGATGGCGCCGTTCTCCGCCGACGCGTTCGACGCCGCCGTGAAGCAGGGCGGACCGGTGCTGGTCCACATCCATGCGGCCTGGTGCCCAATCTGCCGGGCGCAGAAGCCGATCCTCGAAAAGCTCCTGGCCGAGCCGCGCTTCGGCGCGATGCGTGCGTTCGAGATCGATTTCGACGGCGACCAGCCGAGCGTGCGGAAGGTCGAAGCCCGCGTGCAGAGCACGTTGATCGTCTACAAGGGCGGCCGCGAGGTCGGCCGCTCGGTCGGCGAGCGGCAGCCGGAGTGGATCGAGGATCTGCTCGAGAAGGCGCTCTGACGGGCCATGCTCTGGACGCTGGCTCTCGCCTTCGCGGCGGGCGTGCTGTCGGTGCTGTCGCCCTGCGTCCTGCCGCTGCTGCCGATCGTGTTTGGGGCCGCGGCGTCCCAGCACAGGCTCGCGCCTCTGGCGCTCGCAGCGGGGCTTGCGCTCTCCTTCGTGGCGATCGGGCTGTTCGTGGCCACCATCGGCTTCGCCGCGGGTCTCGACGCGTCCGTGTTCAGGACCGTCGGCGCGGCGCTGCTGATCGCGCTCGGGATCGTGCTGCTGTTTCCGGCGGCCGAAAAGGCGTTTGCGCGGGCTGCGGCGCCGGCGGCCGGATGGGCGGGCGCGCGGCTCGACCGCATGTCGCGCGCGGGCGTCGCGGCGCAGTTCGGGGTCGGGCTGCTTCTCGGCGCCGTCTGGAGCCCCTGCGTCGGCCCGACGCTCGGCGCGACCTCCCTACTCGCCGCGCGCGGCGAGCGCCTCGGCGAGGTGGCGCTCACCATGACGGCGTTCGGCCTCGGCGCCGCGGCGCCGCTGCTGCTGATCGGGCTCCTGTCCCGAGAGGCGCTGCTGCGCTGGCGCGGCCGTCTCGCCGCCGCCGGCCGCGGGGCGAGGGCCGTTCTGGGCGCGCTGCTGGTGCTGCTCGGCGCGGGCGTGCTGAGCGGCTACGACAAGAACCTCGAAGCCGCCCTGCTGGACCGCTCGCCGGACTGGCTGACGGACCTCACCACGCGGATCTAGCGGCGCCGATCAGTAGCGCTTGTAGCCGAGGAACTTGCCCGACATGGCGAGCTTCACGCGGTCGCCCTTCTGGTCGGGCTGGCGCTCGAGCGTCATGTCGAAGTCGATCGCCGACATGATGCCGTCGCCGAACTCTTCCTGGATAAGCTCCTTCCAGGTCGTCCCGTAGACCATCACCAGCTCGTAGAAACGGTAGATCAGCGGATCGGTCGGCGGAATCTCGCCGAGCGACCCGCGATACGGGATCTCGGTCAGCAGGATCTCGGCCTCTTTCGGCAGATCGAGCATCTCGGCCGCCCTGGCGGCCTCGCCGGGCTCCAGCCGCATCTGGCCGAGCAGCGCGGCCGTCACCACGACTGGCGAGGTCGAGACCGACACCCGCTCGTGGATCTGCTTCCAGGTGAGGCCCTTCAGGCGCTTGGCGCTGAGCACCATTTCGGTGACTTCTTCGCGGGTCATCTTCGGCGTCTCCATCGGCTTGCGCGCCGCGCCGAAGGCTTCCGTCAGCGGAGGAAGGCGCGGGCCGTCGGTTCGTGCAGAACCCGTGCCACGACTTCTGGGGTCGCCGCCGCAACGCCGGCGCAGGCCGCGAACCGGCCCCTGCGGCGGCTCGGCGCACTACGACCTAGGCGGCATTGCAGAGCTTTTTGACGCTCTCTACGCTCGTGGCTCATCCGCAAATCCAAGACGATCCACGATCTTGGCATGCCATGACTGGGGCAGCCGGAGCTTAGGCCGCCGGAGGAACGCGAAGCCGCATGAAGAAGAACAAGGTCACCACCTCCGCGGAGGCCATGGCGCTGATCCGGGACGGCGACGTCGTCACCACGACGGGTTTCGTCCAGAGTTGCATCCCCGAGGCCCTGCACGCCGCGCTCGAGAAGCGCTACGTCGAGACCGGCGCGCCGCGCGACCTGACGCTGATCATGACGGCGGGCGCCGGCGACAGCAAAGGCCTGGGCACCGGACGGCTGCACCATGAGGGCTTGCTGAGCCGGGTCATCGCCGCCAATTTCGGCCGCATGCCAAAAGTCGCGCAGGCCGCCAAGGAGAACCGCATCCGTGGCTACAACCTGCCGCAGGGCGTGATCTCGCAGCTCTACCGCGCCTGCGCGGCCGGGCAGCCCGGCCTGTTCTCGAAAGTGGGGCTACACACCTACGTCGACCCGCGCCATGGCGGCGGCAAGGTGAACACGCTGACGGACGAGGAGATCGTCAAGGTCGTCGACGTCGATGGCGAGGAGTGGCTGTTCTACAAGGCCACCAAGATCGACGTCGCCTTCATCCGCGGCACCAGCGCCGATCCTTCGGGCAACATCTCGATGGAGAAGGAGGCGCTGACGCTCGACTGCCTCGCCCAGGCGATGGCGGCCCACAACAATGGCGGCATCGTCATCGCGCAGGTCGAACGTATCGTCGACGACGGCTTCCTGCTGCCGAAGGACGTTCGGATTCCGGGCATCCTGGTCGACTGCGTGGTGGTCGCTGACGCCGAACACCACCGCATGAACTACGGCGTCCAGCACGACCCTGCGCTCGCGGGCCAGATCCGGGTGCCCGTGACCGGCATCGCCCGCATGAAGCTCGACGCCCGCAAGATCATCGCGCGCCGCGCCGCCTTCGAGCTGCCGCCGAACGGCGTGGTCAATCTCGGCGTCGGCGCGCCGGAGGGCATCTCCTCGGTCGCCAATGAGGAGAAGGTGACGCCCTACATCACGCTGACCACCGAGGCCGGCGCGGTTGGCGGGGTGCTGGCCTCGGGCTCGAGCTTCGGCGCGGCGACCAACGCCGACTGCATCATCGACCAGAACCAGATGTTCGACTTCTACGACGGCGGCGGCCTCGACATGACCTGCCTCGGCATGGCCGAGTGCGACCAGGAGGGCAACGTCAACACCTCGAGCTTCGGCGGCAAGCTCAACGGCTGCGGCGGCTTCATCAACATCAGCCAGAACGCCCGCAGCGTGGTGTTCGCCGGCACCTTCACGGCCGGCGGCCTCGAGGTCGAGATCGACAATGGCGAGCTGAAGATCCTCAAGGAGGGCCGCTCGCGGAAGTTCCTGAAGCTCGTCGAGCAGAACACCTTCAGCGGCCCCTACGCCAAGGAGCGCGGCCAGCCGGTGATCTACGTCACGGAACGCTGCGTCTTCCAGCTCACCAAGGAGGGGCTGGAGCTGATCGAGGTCGCGCCGGGCGTCGACATCGAGCGGGACATTCTCCCGCACATGGACTTCCGGCCGATCATCAACCGGCCGATCCTGATGGACCGCCGGATCTTCCTCGACGAGCCGATGGACCTGATCTCCGACCTGCTCAACCTCAAGCTCTGCGAGCGGGTGAGCTACGACGCCGACCGCAACATCCTGTTCCTCAATCTCGAGGGCTGGCAGGTCCGGCAGAAGAGCGACATCGACGATCTCCGCCGCGTGCTGGTCGAGGCCTGCGAGAAGGCTGGCAGGCGCGTCAACTCCGTCGTCAACCATGATGGCTTCCGCATCAGCGAAGCCTTCTACGACGACTATGCGGAGATGATCGAATATCTGATGGAGCACCATTACGCGACGACCACGCGCTACACGACCAACGCCTTCCTGCGGCTGAAGATGCAGGAGGCGCTGAAGAAGCGCGGGCTCGCGCCGCATGTGTTCGAGCGTCAGGAGGACGCGCACGCCTTCCTGGAGCGGCACGACATGTTCAACGCCGCGATGGGCGAGGTCGAAGAGGACAACGAGGCGGCGGCGGCGGCCTGAGGCCGCCGCTCGCGCGAGGTCTCAGTCCGGCAGCGTCTGTTTGCTTCGTCCAGCCATCTTCAAGGATGAGCCGGTCTCCCTCGTAAAGCCAATAGCAGACCTCCATGCCGTCGAAGAGGTGATCGTCGATAAGCGCCTTCACCTCGACGACGCCCTGGAAGGTGTCCTGAACGACCTCTCCGGCAGCGTTGAGATATGAGGTCTCGCGCGCACGCCCGATGTCCGTTCCCTTGACGCGAGCCTCATCCTCGTTTTCCGCAAACACCAGGTGGATGGCGAGTTCTCGCGTCGGCTGCGGCGCATCTTCGGCATGCACTGTCAGCAGGAATGTCAACGACACAGCAAACAAAGCCACCGTACGGTTCCGGCCCGTGTGACAGTCTTCAAGCGAGATGCGTGGCCGTGAAGAGGCTGGACGCACTCCTCAGTCCGGCAAGCCGAACGCGATCACCGCGCCGCCCTGGCGGAAGCCCCAGATCTGGCTGCCGCCGGCGGCGACCGCGACATACTGCTTGCCGTCGACCATGAACGCGATCGGCGGCGCGTTGACGCCGGCGCCGCAGTTGAAGCTCCAAAGCCTGTCGCCGCTCTTCGCGTCGAAGGCCGAGAAATCGCCATTGCCCTCGCCCGTGAAGGCGAGACCGCCGGCGGTAGCCAGCACGCCGCCGATCAGCGGCTCATCCGTCTTCTTCTGCCACAACAGCTTGCCGCCGGCCTTCAGGTCGATCGCCGTCATCAGGCCGTACATGCCGGACTTCGCCGGCTCGATGTTGAAATAGCGCACCGCGGGCTTGTCGGCGGTCGCCGGGATCTCCTGCGCCCGGTAGGTCGACGGCCAATGCATCGCGGCCACGTAGGCGATCCCGTTCGCCTCGTCGATCGAGGCCGGCGACCAGTTGACGCCGCCGCCCACCCCGGGGGCGATCACGATCCCTTCGGGCGTGGGCGCCCGGAACATGTTGGACTGCGGAATGAAGGGCTCCGACCGGAACAGCAGTTCGCCGGTCGCGCGGTCATGCACGAAGTACCAGCCGAGCTTGCTCGCCTGTCCAACCACCTCTCGGGTCTTGCCGTCCACCTCGAGGCTGAACAGCGACGGCGGGCTGGCGACGTCGTAGCCCCACATGTCGTGCGGCGTCTGCTGGTAGTGCCAGGCGAGCTTGCCGGTGCGCGCGTCGAGCGCGACCAGCGAGGAGGTGTAGAGGTTGTCGCCGGGGCGGCTTTCGCCGGCGACCTGGGGCGACGGATTGCCGACGCCGAAGAAGATCCGCCCGGTTTTCGGGTCGAGCGCGGGCGCGTGCCAGATCGACCCGCCCCCATAGCGCCAGGCGTCCTTATGCTGGGGCGCGGCGGCCTTCTCGGCCGCGATGTCGCGCTCGAGCGGAACCCCATAGGGCGTCGCCTGTCGGAACGCGCCTTCCCAGCCCTCCTGGGTGGTGTCGAACTTCCAAACCTCCTTGCCCGACGAAGCGTCGAACGCGGCGATGAAGCCCGGCCGTCCGTAGCGGCCGGCGACGCCCACCACGGCCCCGAGCGGCGCGCCCGGCCTGTCGCTGTCGAGATGCAGCCCGTAGCCAACGCCCGTGATGCCGACGATCACCTTGCCGTCGAACACCAGCGGGGCGGAGTTCGCGCCGATGCCGGTCGAGCCCGACACTGCGCCCTTCAGCGCCGGATCTGCCTTGCCGAGCGAGGCGCGGTCCTCGGTCGGCTCGGGCTCGTCCGACGGCTCGGCGAGCGGCACGTCCCAGACGACCTCGCCGGTGTTCTGGTCGAGCGCCACCAGCCGGGCGTCGACGGTGGCGACAAACACCTTGCCGTAGCCGATCGCAACGCCGCGGTTCGCCGGGCCGCAGCACAGCTTCTTGGTCCGCGCCTTGTGCTCATAGCGCCAGAGCTCGCGCCCGGTCTTCGCGTCGACCGCCATGACGTGGGAGAACGGCGCGGACAGATACATCACGCCGTCAGCCACGATCGGCGAGGTCTGGAAGGTCGCCGCCGTGCCGGTCTGGTAGATCCACTTCGGGACCATCCGCTTCACCGTGCCGGCGTCGATCTGGTCGAGCGGCGAAAATCGTCGGTCGGCATAGTCGCGGCCCGGCAGCAGCCAGTCGGCGGCGTCGGCATCGGCCGCCAGCAAGCGGGCGTCATCCACGGGGGCCGCCGCTGCCGGGACCAGGGGCGCGAGGGCGAAGACCAGGGGCAGGAGGATCCTGACGCGGCGACTCAAGGGCGGCATCCTCTACTCCGAAACGGCGGCCGAACCATCGATCAACATAGGGCGCGCGCCAAGAGGGACCTTCGCCGCGTGAAGGCGGATGTGCGATGCTCTCCTCGCTTAACCGAGACACCGCCGCCCAGGAGGCTCCCGATGCTCCCGCTGCTTGCAGCCCTGCTCATCGGCCTTGTGGCCGGCCTCCGCAGCATGACCGCGCCCGCGGCCGTCAGCTGGGCCGCGCAGCTCGGCTGGCTCGATCTGGACGGGAGCTGGCTCGCCTTTCTGGACTATGCCTGGACGCCCGTGATCCTGACCGCCCTGGCGGCGCTCGAACTCGTCGGCGACAAGCTGCCCCAGACGCCGAGCCGCAAGGTTCCGCACGCCTTTGCGACGCGCATCGTGAGCGGAGCGATCTGCGGCGCCGCGATCGGCTTTCCCGCTGGCGTGACCACATTTGGCCTGCTCGCCGGCGTCGCAGGCGCGGTTCTGGGCACGCTCGGAGGCGCGGCCGCGCGCGCGCGCCTCGCCGCGGCGTTCGGACGGGACATGCCGGCGGCCCTGGTCGAGGACGCCGCGGCCGTCGGCGTGACAGCCGTAGCCGTCGGAGCGCTGCTGTGACGGCCCGTTTCGACGCCATCATCATCGGCGCCGGCCAGGCCGGGCCCGCGCTCGCCGGCCGGCTGACTTCGGCCGGAATGACGGTCGCGCTCGTCGAGCGCCATCTGTTCGGCGGCACCTGCGTGAACACGGGCTGCACGCCCACCAAGGCGATGGTGGCGAGCGCCTATGCGGCGCATCTCGCGCGGCGCGCCGCCGACTACGGCGTGAGATTGCCTGATGGCGTGAGCGTCGACTTCGCCGCCGTGATGGCGCGCAAGGACGCCATCTCGGGCAAGTCACGCGACGGCGTGGAGTCCTGGCTGCGCGGGATGGAGCGCTGCTCCGTCTACCAGGGCCACGCGCGCTTCGCGTCGCCGCGCGAGGTCAGCGTGGGCGACGAGTCGCTGACCGCCGACCGCATCTTCCTGAACGTCGGCGGCCGGGCGCTCGCCCCCGACATGCTGGGGCTGAGCGACATACGCTATCTCACCAATTCCTCGATCCTGCGGCTCCAGAACCTGCCGCGGCGGCTCGTGGTCATCGGCGGCAGCTATATCGGGCTCGAATTCGCGCAGATGTTCCGCCGCTTCGGCAGCGAGGTGACGGTGATCGAAAAAGGCGCGCGGCTGGCGAGCCGCGAGGACGAGGACGTCTCGGACGCCATCGGGGAAATCCTCGAGCGCGAAGGCGTCGAGATCAGGACCGGCGCAGAGTGCATTCGCTTCGAGCCGCGCGGCGAGGAGATCGCAGTCGGTCTCGACTGCGCCGCCGGCGCTCCCGAGATCGTCGGCGACGAGGTGCTGCTCGCCATCGGCCGCCGCCCGAACACCGACGATCTCGACGTGGAAAAGGCCGGCGTGGAGCTCGACGGGCGCGGTTATGTGAAGGTCGACGACGAGCTCAGGACCACTGCGCCAAACATCTGGGCGCTCGGCGATTGCAACGGCCGCGGCGCCTTCACGCACACCGCCTATAATGATTTCGAGATCGTGGCCGCGAACCTGCTGGACGGCGCCTCCCGCCGGGTGAGCGACCGCATCCCTGCTTACGCGCTTTACACCGATCCGCCGCTCGGCCGGGTCGGGCTGACGGAGGCGGCCGCCCGAGCCGCCGGATACAAGGTCAGGGTCGGCGTCAGGCCGATGACCCGGGTGGCGCGCGCCGTCGAGAAGGGCGAGACGGCTGGGTTCATGAAGATCGTGGTGGACGCCGAGAGGCAGGAGATCCTGGGGGCCGCCATCCTGGGCGTCGGCGGCGACGAAGCCATTCACGGCATCCTCGACGTGATGAATCTCGGCGCGCCCTATCCGGAGCTCGAAAAGGCCGTTCCTATTCACCCGACGGTGTCGGAGCTCATCCCCACTGTGCTTCAGGAAGCATTGCCGTAACCGCATGGCAAATGTTCCCGGTCGCTCGGGAAATAGTCGCCGCGCGCACGCGGGTTTCGACTATGAGATAATAATAATGTTGTAAATCAGCATCTTAAGCGCGCAAACCGACACCGCCACATCAGTGTTCGATTGATGGCGACTCTGCGGACGTTCTAAGAAAATCCTGGCTGCCGGGACAGGCAGGATTGGTTGCGTCAGGGGGACTGCGGGGGATGAGGCTCAGAAGATCGGCGGTGCTGCTCGGGACGGTCAGCCTGGCGACGCTTGCGTCGCTCGGGCCGGCTCTGGCGCAGGACGGGGGCGCGACGGCGCTGGAGGAAATCGACGTGATCGGCACGACGCCTCTCGGCGGCGACGCGCTCGACAGCGACAAGGTCCCGGCCAACGTCACCTCGATCACGCAGAGCGACCTCGCCAACGTTTCCGACCGCTCCGTCTCGGCGGCGATCGCCCGCAAGACGCCGTCGGTCAGCCTCAGCGACGTGCAGGGCAATCCCTACTTCAAGGACTTCTATTTCCGCGGCTTCGTGGCCTCGCCGCTCAACGGCATCCCGCAGGGCATCGCGGTCTACCAGAACGGCGTGCGCCAGAACGAGGCGTTCGGCGACACGGTGAATTTCGACCTGATCCCCGAGACGGCGATCGACCGCACGGACATCTGGACCAACAATCCGGTGTTCGGCCTGAACGCGCTCGGCGGCGCGCTCAACATCAAGATGAAGAACGGCTTCACCTATCAGGGGCTGGAGACGGAGTTCCAGGCCGGCTCATTCGGCAAGTTCTCCGGCAACGCGCAGTGGGGCCAGCAGTTCGGCAACTGGGCGACCTATCTGGCGGTCGAGGGCGAGCGCGACGGCGGCTGGCGCGACTACTCCGCCTCGAACGTCAAGCGCGTCTATGGCGATGTCGGCTACAAGGCCGACGCCGCCGAGATCCACCTGAACTTCGCGCTCGCGGACACGCATCTTGGCGTGGTCGGGCCGACGCCGCGTGAACTGCTCGCCCGCGGCGGGCGCGACGCGGTCTATACCGGGCCGCAGACCACGGACAACCAGGCCGCGCAGCTCAACCTGACCGGCCAGTTCGACCTCGGCAATTCGTGGTCGCTGCAGACCAACGCCTATTATCGCCGGTTCAAGCAGAAGCATGTCGACGGCAACGACACCGACGTGCGGCCCTGCGAGGACAATCCCGCGATCCTCTGCCTCGAGGCCGACGACATCATCGACCCGGCGACGGGCCAGAACCCGGACGAGGACGATCCCCGCCTGATCGTGCGCGACCGGAACGGCAATCCGGTCCAGACGCCGGCGGGCTTCGCCGACCGTCCCGGCTCGATCGAGCGGTCGCGCACCAAGTCGCAGACGGTCGGCGGCACGGCGCAGGTGACCAACACCAGCGAACTGTTCGGCAAGACCAACCATTTCGTGGCGGGCGTCAGCTACGACCACGGCTGGAGCGACTTCAGCGGCTACAGCGAACTCGGCATCGTCCCGAACAACCTGCAGGTCATCGGCACCGGCGACATCTATCACACCACCTTCCCGGGCGGCATCCTGCCGACCGACGTGAAGACCCGGAACGATTATCTCGGGCTCTACCTCAGCGACACGCTCGACATCACCGACCGTTTCTCGGCGACGCTCGGCGCCCGGCTGAACTACGCTCATATCCGGCTTAAGGATTACAGCCCGTTCTTCAATGTCGACGTCAACGGAAACCCCGTGGGGGCCGGCATCGACGGCTCGCACAACTTCACCCGCTTCAACCCGATGGCCGGCGTCACCTACAAGATCACGCCAGAGATGACGGCCTACGCCGGCTACTCGGAAAGCAACCGCGCCCCGACGCCGCTCGAACTCGGCTGCGCCGATCCGTCGAACCCCTGCCAGCTTGAAGGCTTCCTGGTCTCCGATCCGCCCCTGAAGCAGGTCGTCACCCGCACCGGCGAAATCGGCCTGCGCGGCCACACGACGCCCGGCTTCGGCGGCCTGCTGAACTGGAAGATCGGCGGCTATCTGGCCTACAACAGCAACGACATCCTGACGATCCCGAGCTTCATCACCGGCCGCGGCTACTTCAAGAACGCGGGCGACACGCAGCGAGCCGGCATCGAGCTTTCGGCCGACTACCAGACCGACATGTGGGGCGTTTACGCGAACTACAGCTACATCGACGCGACCTTCCGCAAGGCCGTGACGCTGGGCTCGCCGAACAACCCCTCGGCCAACGGCCAGGGCGAAATCCGCGTCCACAAGGGCGACAAGCTGCCCGCCATTCCGGCCCATCAGTTCAAGGCGGGCGTGGCGTTCCGGCCGATCCCGAAGCTGACCCTCGGCGCCGACGTGGTGGCGATGTCCGGCCAGTACTTCGTGGGCGACGAATCCAACCAGGAGAAGAAGCTCAAGGGCTATGTCGTCTTCAACGCCAACGCGTCCTATCAGGTCACCGACCAGATCCGCGTGTTCGGCCTCGTCGACAACGTCTTCAACAACAAGTACGCGACCTACGGGACGTTCTTCGAAAACGACGACATCGAGTTCCTGAACCTCAACGGCAGCCGGAGCATCACCCCGGCCCGGCCGCGCGGCTTCTACGGCGGCATCGCCTACAAGTTCACCGCGGACGCCGCTCCGGTGCTGACCACCAAGGACTGAGCGAAGGCTCCGAAGGAGCGACGCGGAGAGGCCGGCCCTACGGGGCCGGCCTTTTTCGTTTCAGCCCGGCTGTCGGACCTCGCCGACGCGCTCTTGCTCAGAGCTCGAGCAGCCCATAGGGCTTGCCGCCGGGCTTCTCGATGTGATGCGCGACGTTGAACACCGGAACCCCGCCGGGCGTGCGGCCCTCATAGACGCCGCGATGCGCGTGGCCGTGCACGACCGCCTTCACGGGAAACCGGTCGATGATCTCGGCGAGCCGGGACGATCCCAGAAACGGGAAGATTTCGAGCGGCTCGCCCGCGATGGTGTCCGGGATCGGCGCATAGTGCAGCACGACCAGCGAGCGCTCGGCCGAGACCTTGCGCATCGCGTTCTCGAGCCGCATCGCCTCGCTGAGGCTCTCGGCCACGATCGCCTTGATGGCCGGTTCGCCGAACGCCCCCAGCATCGCCTTGCCGAACCCGCCCACAAAGCCCTTCACGCCGACGAAGCCGACGCCCTCGATCTCGGTCGCCTGACCGTCGAGCAACCGGACGCCGGCCTGGCGCAGGATGACGGATATCTCCTCGACCGCGTCGGACTCGAAGTCGTGGTTGCCCAGAACCGCCACCACCGGGACCGAACAGGCGCGCAGATCCTCGGCGAGCAGCTCCGCCTCGCCCGGTTTGCCGAGGTCGGTGAGATCGCCGGCGAGCACCAGCGCGTCCGCTTCCCGCGAGATCTCGGCGAACATCTCCTTGAAAGAGCTGGTCGCCTCTTCCTTCACGTGCAGGTCGCCGATCGCCGCGACCCTGAGAACGCCGTCCGTCATCGCCTCTCCGCCCAGCTCACTCGTTGCGCCAGTCGCCCTCGCCGCCGACGTCGGCGAAGCCCCACTCGGCGACGTCGATCGCGTAGTCCACGCGCGAGAACATGCGGCCGCGGCAGACCTTCATCTGCGGCCGCGGCAGCTCCCGCTGGCGCGCGAGCCGCCCGAGCAGTTCGTCCAGCAGCCAGTCCGGGACCGCGTCGCGCTCGGTGGGGTAGCACCATCGGAAATTGATCAGATGGGCGAGCAGCACCTCCCAGTGCAGCTCCATGTAGTTGAGCAGCCGCCTCCAATCGATGTCGCGCCGGGCCTTCAGGATGACGTGGGCGATGTCCGGCCCGTCATAGCGGTGACGCAGCTGGATGAAGCACTTCGACCAGATCAGCTCGGTCGGCGAGACGATCCTGAGCGTCTGCCCGAAGAGTTCGACCGCGCGAGCGTGCTCGAACCACTCGTCGCCGACCGGCATCGTGCCGTTCGCGGAGGCGAAGATGACGTCGAAGAACAGATCGCCGCGCCGCACCTTGCCGAGCCAGCGCTCGTCCTCGACCACGATCTCGAAGCCGCTTCTCTTGAAGTGGCCGAGGATGCGGGAGAAGTCGCTGGCCTTGCAGAATACGTCGAGATCCTTGGTCTCGCGCGTGACGCCCGTATAGGCGCTGACCGCATAGGTGCCGGCCAGGAGGAACGGAATCGACGCGGCGCTGAGCTCCGCCAGGGCCTCTTCGTAGAACGCGGCGGCGCCCGGCTGCGACAGTTCCGGCTCCGCCTTGGCTTCGATGTGACGCACGCGCTGCTCGCTCGCTCCTGTTCCGCCTGATGTTGCGTCTATCGCAACACCCGTCGGGCGAGCTGGTTCCGCCGCCCGCATGCGGCGGCGCGGCGCGCCCGGGAGCAAGGCGGCGCGACCCCGAAGCTGTCACCCGGCTGTCAGGGAGGCGCCGTATGGGATGGGGTCGTTTGCGACCTCGGCGCTCGTGCTGGAGTGAATTTGGTCAGGGTCATCACCTACGGCACGTTCGACCTGCTCCGCGCCGTTCACCTCGACTTCCTGGAGCAGGTCGCGGCTCTCGGGGACGAGCTTTTCGTCGGCGTCTCGACAGACGCCTTCAGCCGGCTCAAAGGCGAGCGCTGCGTGATCGGTTTCGAAGCCCGCATCCGGCTCGTCTCGGCGCTGCGATGCGTCACCGCCGTGCTTCCCGAATATGGCTGGGAGCAGAAGTCGATGGACGTGCGGCGGCTCGGCGTCGACGTCCTCGGCATCGGCGGCGAGTGGACCGGCAGGCTCGACTTCCTGAGGCCATGGTGCAGGGTGGTCTACCTGCCGCGGGCGGAGATCCTGAGCACCGCGCTTCCGCGCCGGGCGGTCCGCCAGCGCAGGCCGAGCCCGGTGGTGCTGCCGGCGCCCTTCGAGCCGCGCGCGTCAGCCTGAAGGCCTCGCGTCGGCGCGCGGCGCAAGATCGCGGCTCGCGCGTGTGACGATTTCGTCATACGCACGACACCGCGGTTTGCTTATCTGCGGTCCAGCGCAATCGGAGAACCGAGCCTCATGAACGCTCCCGTCCAGAACCGACCCGAAGCCGTGGTCGACGTCGGCTCGGCGCGCTTCGGCGCCGAGCTGCCGCTGGCGCTGATCGCCGGGCCCTGTCAGCTCGAGAGCCGGGCCCACGCGCTCGAGGTCGCCTCCGCGCTGAAGGAGATGACGGCCAAGCTCGGGATGGGCCTCGTCTTCAAGACCTCCTTCGACAAGGCGAACCGCACCAGCGCCTCCGCGCAGCGCGGGGTCGGGCTGCAGGCGGCGCTGCCGGTGTTCGCCGAAATTCGCGAGAGCCTCGGCCTCTCGGTGCTGACGGACGTTCATGACGCCGCGCAGTGCGCCCCGGTCGCCGAAGCCGTCGACGTGCTGCAGATCCCGGCCTTCCTGTGCCGGCAGACCGATCTGCTGCTGGCCGCCGCCGCAACCGGCCGTGCCGTCAATGTCAAGAAGGGGCAGTTTCTCGCCCCTTGGGACATGCGCAACGTCGTCGACAAGCTGACCAGCGCCGGCAACCGCCGCGTCCTGCTTACCGAGCGCGGCGCGTCGTTCGGCTACAACACGCTGGTCTCCGACATGCGCGCGCTGCCCGAGATGGCGAAGACCGGCGCGCCGGTGATCTTCGACGCCACCCACTCGGTGCAGCAGCCGGGCGGACAGGGCACGTCCTCTGGCGGCCAGCGCGAATTCGTCCCCGTGCTGGCGCGGGCGGCGGTCGCCGTCGGCGTCGCGGGCGTGTTCATCGAGACGCATCCGGACCCGGACCATGCGCCCTCGGATGGACCGAACATGATCGCGCTCAAGGACATGCCGGCGCTGCTCGAGCGCCTGATGGCCTTCGACCGGCTCGCCAAGTCCGCCTGACGAAGGTTCGGGCGCTCGCGCGCCCGAACCTCAGGCTTCGCGCAGGGCCAGCACAGGTTCGACGGGGAGCAGGCGGCGGTCCCAGTCGACGTTCCGCCGGATGATCCCCGCCGGAACGCCCGCGATCAGCACATAGGGCTCGTGGAACGACTTGTTCACGAAGGACTTGGCGCCCACGATCGAATTGTCCGGAACCCGCACGCCCTTCGAGACGACCGCCTCCAGCCCGATCCAGACGTGATCCCCGATCGTCACCGAGCCCGGCCTGTTGAGCCGCAGGCCGGTCGCGCGGTCGACGATGGAATGGGAATCCGACGTCCGGATCTCGATGCGCTTGGAGAACATGCAGTCCTGCCCGATCGTCACGTCGCAGCCTTCGACGCTGTAGACGGAGACGTGCTGGAACGAGGTCCGGGCGCCGATCCGGACGGTCTGGGCGTCGCCCTTGATGATGATCCGGCCGTTCAGGATGCAGTCGTCGCCGATGATCAGCCGGTTGCGCGAGCCTTTGACGGTGACCTGCAGCCCGGCGAGCTTTCCGGCTGCGCCGAGATCCAAGCGGTTCGATTCCCCCACCACGGAGAGCACGGACGGCATCGCCGACCGGTCCCCGGAATAGGTCACCCGGTTGTTCCTGACATCGCTCTCGTCCACGAGCTCAATGTTCACATGCACCTCCTCGGCCGACGGCGAAACATCAGGAATCCGCAGCTCATCGCGCCTGGCTGCAGGCGTCGGCATATCCGAGCCCCTTGAACGGCATGATGCCGGCGGCGCAGCGGGCCTCGGACGGGGCCGCGTTCCGGCCGTTCAGCTCGTTCGCGCCAAACCCTGACGCCGAGGCCCCGAACGCGAACACATAGCCGTCCTTCTCGGACCGGCAGCGATTGCCGGCGACCACGACGTCCGTGACCGGGCGGCCGAGCTTCTCCGACCGGGGGCCTGTTCCGACCACCGCGCAGGATCCGGAGGCGCCGCTGATGACGTTGTCGACGAAGCGGTTCCCGTCGTCCTCGATCACGGCGGCGATGCCGACGTCCGAGAAGACGTTGCGGGCAATGACGTTGTTCGGCGCCCTGTCCAGCACGTATTTGCCGTCGCCGTAATACGGATCTCCGCAGTCCGACGAAGACAGGATGCGGCTTTGCCGCGACGCGGCCCAGACTCCGACCAGCGAGTCCTGGATCTTGTTGTCCTCGATCCGGTTGCGCTCGCTCGGCATCGTGCGTTTGAAGTTCCGGCCGTGGCCTGACACCATCTCCTGGCAGTTCTTGTAGAGATAGACCGCGCCGCCATTGCCCCGGATCGTGTTGCGGCGGATGACGTTGTCGCTCGAGGAATCGATCGCGACGCCCTCGCGCCGGCCGAGTCCCCGACGGGCATGGCGCGGCGATCCCAGCCCGTTCGAGGCAAGCTCGCTGTCTTCGACGGTCGTGCGCACCGACTGCGGCCCGATATAGACCCCGACGCCGGCGTTGCGGCTGAGATGAGCGCCCGTTATCCGCACGTCCTGTGAGTAGGCCAGGACATAGACGCCGGCCACGTCGTTGTCGTTTGAGGTGACATTGTCGAGCGTGACGTTCCGGGTGCCCGACGCGTAGCGCTCGTCTGCCGAATACTTCTTTTCCCGCACCGAGGCGGGCGACTGCCAGCCGACCAAGACGCCGCTGTTGGTGGCGTTCGCGATGCGGCAGTTCCTGACCGTGACGTCGCGCACGCCCGCCGCAACGCCGATCTCCACGCCGAACCGGTGGCGCCGTCCGACGTCGATTAGCGCGCCGCGGCAGTCGAGCGTGGCGCCGCTCTGTTTCAGGACGATCGGCGCGTCGTAGATGCAGCCGCCGTCGAGAACGATGCTCCGCTCGGAGACGCGGGGCGGCGGGCACGCGGCCGCTCCCACGGGTTCCGCAGCGCCCTCTCTGGCTTGCGCGATCTGGGGGAAGATCAGGGCGCCGGCGACCACGACGACGGCGGCGGCCCGGCCGTCCGTCGGGCGGGGTACGCCATGCTGCGCTGCACTCCCGCCCGGGCCGTAGCTGTTCCTCAAATTCCCACCTGCCTCAGTCGTCCGCGCGACCGTCAACCGACTCGCAGAATGTCCCGACAGTATACGCGAGCTATGACAGGTTTATGACATTCACAGATCTGTCGTAACTGTCATAATTGCGGCGTAGACGCGCAGGTAATGTGAATCATACTTGTGTATGACAGAATTGAACGCTAATGGGTGAATATAGGCGACGCCCGGCGCGTGCGGCTTTTGCGGCCTCCGTGCTGTCGGCGCCCGAAGATCTCACTCAGGGGATGGCGCAATGGATATGGCAGTGCAGCAGCCGCTCGACGCGCTGGCTCAAGGCCGGGCGTTCGCTGCTTCCGTGGACTCCGCGCTGCGGACAGTCGATGTCGAGGTCGCGGGCGTCGCCCGCCTCCGGAAGTCTCTCGAAGGCGCGCTCGGTCAGGCCTTCGCGGAGGCGGTCGATCTGATCGGCGACGCCGCGGGCCGCACGATCGTCACCGGCATGGGCAAGAGCGGGCACATCGCCCGCAAGATCGCGGCGACGCTCGCCTCGACCGGAACGCCGGCCTTCTTCGTTCATCCCGCAGAGGCGAGCCACGGCGATCTCGGCATGATCACCGCGAACGACGTGGTGCTCGCGCTGTCCTGGTCGGGCGAGACTGCGGAACTTCGCGACCTGGTGAATTACGCGGGCCGCTTCCGGGTGCCGCTGATCGCCATCACCTCGAACGGCCGGAGCGCGCTCGGCAAGGCGGCCGATCTCGCGCTTGTGCTGCCGACGGTCTCCGAAGCCTGTCCGCATGGGCTCGCGCCGACGACGTCGACGCTGATGCAGCTCGCGATCGGCGATGCGCTCTCGGTCGCGCTGCTCGAGCGGCGCAGGTTCACGCCGCTCGAGTTCAAGCGGTTCCACCCGGGCGGCAAGCTCGGCGGCGTGCTGACGCTGGTGAAGGACGTCATGCGCTCCGGCGATGCGGCGCCCGTCGTGCGCTCGGGGACCGGGATGGCCGAAGCCCTGATCATGATGTCCGCCAAGAGCCTCGGCTGCGTCGCCGTGACGGACGCGGCCGGGGCGCTGATCGGGGTGATCACCGACGGCGACCTGCGCCGCCACATGGGGCCGCACCTCACCGACATGGTGGTCGACGCGGTCATGACCGAGACCCCGCAGACGATCTCGGGCGGCGAACTGGCCGCGACCGCGCTGAGCGAGATGCAGGCCAACGTGATCTCCGCCCTGTTCGTGGTGGACCAGGGACCGGACATCGGGGTCGTGCATATGCACGATCTGATCAAGCTGGGCGTCGCCTGAGCCGTGGCGGCCGCCCTGCCAGCCTTGCAGCGCCTCCCCGCGGCGACGCCGCCCGTCCCGCCCGCGGCTCCGGAGGGCGGCGGCCTTGACCGGCCGCAGGCGCCTTTCGGCGCCGCCGTGGTCGCGCTGCGGCGCAGCAGGGCGTCAGCCGGCGCCCGGGCGCGGCTGGAATCGACCGCGCTCGCGCTGATGAAGGCCAAGAACTTCGCGGCCGCCGAGCGCAGGATCGTTCGCCTCGCGCTGTCAGGCGCGATCAGCGACATCTGCTACATGGAGTATATCCGCAAGATCGTCTATCCGCGGCACGCCACCAGAACTTCAGACATCGACCGAAGCCGCTACCTCAACGCTTTTCAGTCGCACATGACAAGGGCGTTTGTTCTCGCCGCGAAAGACGATGTGGCGGGCGCCCAGGATCGACTTCATGAGCTCCTGGCGATCACAGGGCCGAACGCCGACGTCTGGCACGCGATCTGGTTCATCTGCCGCTATGGCGGCGAGATCGACGCCTCCGTCACCGCGGGGCAGAAATATCTGGAGCTGACGCCCGGCATCAAGTTCCGCTTCGCGAAAGGCCTCGCCCTCGTATCGGAGCGGATTCGCAGGTTCGGCGTGATGAAGCTCGCGCTCAGGCGCGCGATGAAGGACGCCAAGGCGTGCGAGAAGCACCCCAAGGAGTTCAAGCGTGAGTATGTTCGGCTCGCGCGGTTCTGGCTCGATCTCTACGACCTCGAGCGGGCCGAACACGTCGTCGCGCTGGCCCGGAAGCGCAAGCTTTCAGGTGTGGACGATCTCGCGGCTACGGTCGCGCTCGTCCGGCGCGAGGCGGATGGCTGGCTGGACCAGGTCGAGGCCGCGCGAGTGGACCTCCAGCGGCGCATCCGGGGTCTCAAGCTGCCGACGCCGCCGGACGCGATCGAGGTGGTGCTGTCGTCGGCGGCGCTCACCTTCAAGCCGAACGAGAACCCGCTGTTCCGGTCGACGCTCCGGTTCGCGCATTCCGAGATCTTCGCCGCCGCCAAGGCCACGGGTCGGCCGATCCGGGTTCGCTCGAAGCTCGACAGCCAGACGGTCGTCCCGGGCCGGAAGGGCAGATGCCTGGTGTCCTATCACACCCAGGACGCGCCGGGCCTGAGCATCCACTTCAAGGAGGCCTACCACCCCGGCTACATGACCTTCGATCCGCAGGGATATGCGGGCTGGTGTTCGGTCGCCGATCTCGACCTCAACGACCTGAACCTCGGCGCCATCAGCCTGGAAAAGGCCGAAGCGTTCTTCCAAGAACGCGCCACCACGCTGATCTCGAAAAACATATCGAAGTACGAACAGCCCGACGCCGCCCAGCAGGAGCTTCCGACGCCGTATCTGTTCGTCGGCCTGCAGATCATCAACGACTCGGTGCAGCGCCTCGCGCATGTGCCGATGCTCGACATGCTGCAGGAGGTTTCGGACTACTGCCGCGCCAACGGCCTGAACCTGGTGGTCAAGCGGCACCCGCTCTGCACCTCGCCGGCGGTGGCGGAGCGCCTGAAGACCGGCGAGGCGGCGGGCGAGTTCATCGTCTCGTCGGCCTCCGTGCACGATCTCATCCGCAGGGCGACGGCGGTCTGCGTGGTGAATTCCGGCGTCGGCTTCGAGGCGCTGTTCCACCTGAAGCCGGTCTACCTGTTCGGCAAGAGCGACTACCGGCACGCCTGCTTCGAGGTCCGCCGGCCGGGCGAATTCGCGACGATGTTTCGGGGCGAGCTGCCGTTGCTGCCCTCGGCGACGCTGAAGCGCTACATCTACTGGATACATCATTCGCACTTCATCGACTGCAACGACCGGACGCGCGCCGGCGCCGAGATCCGCGCCCGGGTCCTGAAGTATATCGACAGCAAGAAGAGCGTGAATTTCTTCGGTTCTCTGCGCCGCGTGTTGGGGTCGCGGTTCTTCTGACCAAAGAAGTCACTGAGGCGGGGCATCAAACGTGACGGGGAACGATATGATCCGGATGGTCTCCGAGGCGCCGCTCTACAGGCGCGTCCATCAGAAAGCGGACTGCGCGCGGCCGACATTCATCGTCTGCGACGTCGACGAGATGGAGAAGGCCAGCAAATGGTTCAAAACCGCGGCGGGTCGCAAAGCCGAGTTCATCGGCGGGCTTGAGGCGCAGCGGAATCTCACCGTGATCGGCAATGTCGACGTCGAGCGGCTGCGCGAGCGGCCGGATCTGGCGGTCGTGGCCTTCGGGCGGCAGATCCGCCGCAAATGCATCGCGCTCGCGCTGAACGGCTTTCGCAACGTGCTGTTTCGCGAGGACCAGAAGTATCGCGGCGGCCGCACCCAGTTCGACTACCTGGAGAAGAACAGGTCAGCGCTTTCCGAGCTGTTCGGGCTGCTCGCGGACGACGAGAGCCGGCTGACCTTGAGCTCGATCATCCGGCACCGGATCTCCGGCGACCATGGCTATCTGCGGATCGCGGACTATCCGGAGTACAGCCACCCGAAGGTCCGGGCGCTCGACGGCTACGGCGTGATCGACGCAGGCGCCTATGACGGCCGGACATCGCTCGATTTCTCCCGGCGCGTCGGCGCCGGCGGCAGGGTCTATGCGTTCGAGCCGGACAAATCGAACATCAGGCGGATCGAACAGGCGCTCGCCGAGGAGCTCACGCCCGAGCACGGCGCGGTCGAGATCGTCGAGGCGGCGCTCACCGACCAGGAAGGCTTCGTGCGCCTCAAGGCCAGCGGATCGGGGTCCTCCAACATTGACGAGGACGGCGACACCATCGTCCGGTCGACCTCGATCGACGGCTTCCTCGCCGAAGACAGCTCACGCCGCTGCGACCTCATCAGCCTCGACGTCGAGGGTTTCGAGCAGGCGGTGCTCCACGGCGCCCGCGACACGCTGAACAACAGGCGGCCGATGCTGCAGGTCAGCATCTATCACACGATGGAGCATCTGTTCGAGATACCGCTGGCGCTCGCCCGCATGCTTCCCGAATACAAGTTTTATCTCGGTCACCACAACAGTTACAGCACGGAGACCGACCTTTACGCGGCGCCCGTCGAGCGGATCGTGAGCTGATCATGCTTACGCGGCTGTCGGAGCCCAAGCCGCTCGCCTTTCCGGCGGGGGTGAAGGCGCTGGTGATGGATTTCGACGGGGTGTTCACCGACGACCGGGTGCTGGTCGACCAGGACGGCCGGGAGGCGGTGTTCGCCAGCCGCTCGGACGGGATGGGGCTCGACCGGCTGCGCAAGCTGACCGCGATCCGCACGCTGATCCTGTCGAAGGAGGTCAACCCGGTGGTCTCGGCGCGGGCGAACAAGCTCAGGATCGAGGCCCGGCAGGGCATTCTGGACAAGCTGCCGGAGCTCGACCGCTGGCTCGCCGAGAACGGCGTGACGCGCGCCGAGACGGTCTATATCGGCAATGACGTCAACGATCTCGACTGTCTGAACGCGGTCGGCTTTCCGGTCGCGCCGTGCGACGCGCGGCCCGAGGCGCTCGCGGCGGCCCGCCACGTCACCGCCGCGCCCGGCGGCCGCGGCGCGCTGCGCGAGCTCTGCGAGGCGCTGATAAGGGCTGCGGGCGGGGAGACCGCGAGATCTTCGCTGCGTCCGCTTGTGCTGATTCCGGCGCGGCTTGGGGCGACCCGGCTGCCGAACAAGCCGCTGGCGGAGATCGCCGGCGAGCCGATGATCGCGCATGTCTGGCGGCGGGCGCGCGAGGCCGGCGTCGGGCCGGTGGTGATCGCGACCGATTCGGCCGCCGTCGCGGAGGCGGTCGCGCGCGTCGGCGGCCGGGCCGTGCTGACGCGCCCCGACCACGCCTCCGGTTCCGACCGCATCTACGAGGCGCTGACCGCGATTGATCCCGACCGTGACTTCAACCTCGTGGTCAACGTCCAGGGCGACCTGCCGACGCTCGACCCGCAGGCGATCCGCAAGAGCCTGGCGCCGCTCGATGACCCCGAGGTCGAGATCGCGACGCTGGTCGCCGAGATCGGCCGCGAGGAGGAGAAGACCGCGCCGAGCGTCGTCAAGATGGTCGGCGCCGAGGTCGCGCCCGGGCGCTTCCGCTGCCTCTATTTCACGCGCGCGACGGCGCCTGCGGGGCCGGGGCCGCTCTACCACCACATCGGGCTCTACTGCTACCGGCGGGCGGCGCTCGAGCGCTTCGTGCGGCTGCCGCCGTCGCCGCTCGAACGGCGCGAGAAGCTCGAGCAGCTGAGGGCGCTCGAGGCCGGCATGCGGATCGACGCCGTCGCGGTGGATGTCGTGCCGCTCGGCGTCGACACGCCCGAAGACCTCGAACGCGCAAGAGAGATCATGGCGGGGGCTGCGGCCGCGACGCCATAGCGAGCCGCCGGACGGAGGTTCAGCGGAGCCGATGCTGAAGCGACTGACCGTGGTGATTGACAACCATGACGGCGAGGTCGCCGCCGCGGGACCGGCCAAATATCACGTGACGGTCGCGTTCGGCGACGTCCTCGGGCTCATCGCGGCTCCGGTTTCGGTGGCGCGGTCGATCGGGGTGCGGCGGTCGATTTCGGCGCCGATCGAGACGCCGGATCGCGCGCCGAGCGTGGTCTACGTGCTCTGGGAAGTCAGCTGCGACAGGGACCAGGGCAAGCGGGCCGTTCGCCTTGACGTCGATTCTGCGCTGTTCGCCGGAGAGGTCCGTCTGACCGTGCGATGGTCGACCCTCAGGGTGCTCGACGAAGGCTATGAGATCGTCTCCGTCGCCGTGGATGAGCACGCTTCGGCGTCTGTCCCGGCCTGGCCGCCAAGCGCGGGACGACTGCTGCTTGAAAGCATCGACGCGCTGATCCGCACGCGCCGCTAGAAAGCCGCTTCGGCGCCTTTCATCGCGAGAGATTGAACGGCTCGGGCTCCCCGGGCGGTGATATGAAGGGCGCAGCTCGCTTGAGGAGGCGTTCGTGCTGCTGGATCCCAATGATCTGCGAGATCCCGTGGGCCGCGCCTGCGAAACGATCGGCGCGGCCGTGGGGGTCTTCCTGATCGCGCTCGGCATCGATCTCGGGGTCCAGCTCGCCGAGATCTGCCTGAGCTGGATCGCCGGCGAGGATCATCCGGGCGGCCTCTATTGGGCGCGCAGCGCTACGCCCGAGCTGCTTTAGCGGCGGCGGCGCGGCGCTCTGTTCCGCCGCCGCTGAAGGAAGCCTGCCGGCGACCTCAGGCGGCCTGCTTGAGCGACTTCATGTCGATCACGAAGCGGTATTTGACGTCGCTCTTCAGCATCCGCTCGTAGGCCTTCTCGATGTCCTGGATCGGGATGATCTCGATGTCGGACGTGATGCCGTGCTGGCCGCAGAAGTCGAGCATCTCCTGCGTCTCCGCGATGCCGCCGATCAGCGAGCCCGCGAAATTGCGGCGCGAGAAGATCAGGCTGAACACCGCGACCGCCAGCGGCTCCTCGGGCGCCCCGACCTGGCAGAGCGTCGCGTCGCGCTTCAGCAACCCGATATACTCGTTGATGTCGTGCTGCGCGGCGACGCAGTCGAGGATGAAATCGAAGCTCGAGGCGTGCGCCGCCATCTGCTCCTTGTCCCTGGAGATCACGACGTCGTCGGCGCCGAGCCGCTTGGCGTCTTCGACCTTGTTGGGCGAGGTCGTGAACAGAACGACATGCGCGCCCATGGCGTGGGCGAGTTTCACGGCCATGTGGCCGAGCCCGCCGAGGCCGACGACGCCGACCTTCATGCCCGGCCCCACCTTCCAGCGCCTGAGCGGCGAATAGGTGGTGATGCCGGCGCAGAGCAGCGGCGCGGCGGCTGCGAGGTCGAGGTTCTCGGGCAGGCTCAGAACGAAGTCCTGATCGCAAACGATCGAGTCCGAGTAGCCGCCATAGGTGTTCTCGCCGGTGTTCTTGTCGACGCCGTTATAGGTTCCGACGAACATGTTTTCGCAATACTGCTCGAGACCTTCCTTGCAGCTCGCGCAGGTCCGGCAGCTGTCGACCATGCAGCCGATCGCGGCGTTCTGGCCGACCTTGAAGCGGGTCACCTCGGCGCCGACGGCGACCACCTTGCCGACGATCTCGTGTCCGGGAACGCAAGGATAGACGGTGTTCTTCCACTCGTTGCGCGCGGTGTGCAGGTCGGAGTGGCAGACGCCGCAATAGGCGATCTCGATCTTGACGTCGGTCGGACCGACGTCGCGACGCTGGAAGTCGAAGGGCTGAAGCGGCTTGTCGGCCGCGCCGGCGGCGTATCCGGTGCAAGCGAACATGGAGAGATCCTCGATTTTGAGTTTGGCGCCGCGGGCGCGGCGCAGTGAGGCGGGCTCCAGCCCAGTATAGTTCACCGGCCACGAAAATCGCGTGCGGCGATGCAAGGCGCTGTCCGAACAGCCGCAGGCCCTGCGTCCGCCGCGCGCGGCGGTCGTCGCCGATCAAGCGTCTGGTCCTCGACGATGCCTCCGCGCCCGACGGAAGTGGTGAGACGGCTGGGGCGCATTCGGATCTGCGACGTTTTGCCGTCGGGCTGGCGTAAACGGCTCGTCGGCCTGGACTTAGAGCCGGCTAGGCGAAACCGGGGCTCTCGCTTTCGCGAATGGCGGAGTGGTCACCCGACCATCTGGGGAACATTTCCCCGGAGGCCTTGTTTCATTGCCCGTCGGCGCCCGGCGCCGCGTCGCCCGACGCAGCCTGCCCGCCCGCCACGGCCGTACTGCGCGTAGGGGACCAGCGGTGAAGCATCCTTGCCGGAGCCTTCTCGGCGAAACCGCCGTCGCTTTCCGTTCTCCGCGAACGCCGCCTCGCGGCGGCCGAACGAGGTGCCTGCGCGGCGCTCTGGCCACGGCCGCGTTCCTTGTGGCCGCGTCCGTACCTGCGGCGGCGCAGCCCAGCCTCGAGCAGCTTTCGGCCGATGACCACAACTGGGTCATGGCCGCGAAGAACTACCAGAACACCCGCTTCAGCCCGATGGAGCAGATCAACGCCGGCAATGTCGCGCAGTTGAAGCTCGCCTGGACCTTCTCGGTCGGGGTCGACCGGGGACAGGAGGCCGCGCCGATCGTCGTCGACGGCATGATGTACGTCGTCGCGCCATATGCGGGGCCGTATCCGAACCGTGTCTTTGCGCTCGACGCTACGACGGGCGAGCTCAAGTGGAGCTACGCGCCGAAGCCCAATCCTTCGGCCGCGGGCGTCGCCTGCTGCGACGTCGTCAATCGCGGCCTGGCCTATGACGCCGGCAAGATCTTCCTGAACACGCTGGACGACCACACGGTCGCGCTCGACGCCAAGACCGGCGAGGAGCTTTGGGTCACGCAGCTCGGGGAGATCAACCGCGGCGAGACCGTCACCATGGCCCCGCTGGTGGTGCGCGGGAAGGTGATGGTCGGCAACAGCGGCGGCGAGATGGGCGTGCGCGGCTGGCTCACCGCGCTCGACGAGAACACCGGCAAGATCGTCTGGCGCGCCTACTCGACCGGTCCCGACAAGGACGTGCTGATCGGGCCGGACTTCAAGCCGAAATACGACTGGATGAAGGGCAAGGATCTCGGCGTCAAAACCTGGCCGGCCGAGCAGTGGAAGACCGGCGGCGGCACCGTCTGGGGCTGGGTCTCCTACGATCCCGAGCTCAACCTGATCTTCTACGGCTCCGGCAATCCCGGGCCGTGGAACTCCAATCAGCGGCCCGGCGACAATCTCTGGACCGCCACGATCTTCGCCCGTGATCCGGACACCGGACAGGCCAAATGGGCCTATCAGGCGAGCCCGCATGATCTGTGGGACCACGACGAGATCAACGAAAGCCTCGTGATCGATCTCGAGATCGACGGCAAGCAGCGCAAGATCCTGCTGCACCCCGGCCGCAACGGGTACATGTACGTCATCGACCGCGCGACCGGCGAGGTGATCTCGGCCGACCCGTTCGACACCATCACCGCCTATAAGGGCGTCGACCTCAAGACCGGGCGCAGCATCCCGAACGAGGAGCTCCACCCCTCGCTCAATCGGAACGTCCAGAACGTCTGTCCGGCGCCGCCCGGCGCGAAGGACTGGCAGCCGACCGCCTGGTCGCCCAAGACCAAGCTGCTCTATGTGCCGCACCAGCATTTGTGCGCGAACTTCAAGACCTCCGAAGTCAGCTACATCGCGGGCACGCCGTATCTCGGCGTCGAGGCCGACATGTACGCCGGCCCGGGCGGGAACCGCGGCGAGTTCATGGCCTGGGACCCGGTCAAGCGGGAGAAGGTCTGGGCCATCAAAGAGAATTTTCCGGTTTGGAGCGGCGCGCTCGTGACCGGAGGGGACGTCGCCTTCTACGGAACCATGGATCGCCTGTTCAAGGCGGTCGACGCCCGCGACGGCAAGCTGCTCTGGCAGTTCCGGGCCGGCTCCGGCTTCATCGGCCAGCCGATCACCTATATGGGCGCGGACGGCACGCAATATGTGGCGATCATGTCGGGCGTCGGCGGCTGGCCGGGCGCGATCGCGAACGCCGAACTTGATCCGCACGTCCGCAACGGCGCGCTCGGCTTTGTGGGCGCCACGCAGGATCTGCCGCTTTATACCGCCGGCGGTAGCAGCCTGATGGTGTTCGCCCTGCCGAAGCCCGGCGACGGCGCCCCGCCGAACGCGCAGCCCGCTCCCCGGCCGGAGGCGCCGCAATGATGCGAGGGCTCAGGACATCCTCCCCCCTGCCGCGCGCCCGAGCCATCCTGGGGCTGACGGCGGGGCCTCTGGTCTGCGCGACTCTGTTGCTCCCGCGCCTCGCAGTCGCGCAGCAGCCGGCCGACCAGCCGGCGCCGTCCTCCGGCGAACCCTCCGGAAAGGTCGTCGAGGAGCCGACGCCGAGCGGCAGCGCAGGCGGCGGCCCGACACAGGTCGAGGAGGACACGGGCTCCTATGCCGGCGGCGCTCCGGCAGCCCGGCTGCTGCAGACGCCCGTCACCAATGTCTTCCCAGGCGTGGTGAAGCGGAAGCCGGGCGTCGCCAACCCTGTGGCCGGCGACGCAGAGGCCGCGACCCGCGGCATGCAGTATTTCAACGCCTTCAACTGCTCCGGCTGCCACGCGCCTAATGGCGGCGGCGGCATGGGCCCCTCGCTCAGCAACGCGCCGTTCATCTACGGCTCGGAGCCAGCGAACATCTACCTGTCGATCTATCAGGGACGGCCCGGCGGAATGCCGACATTCGGCGGCACGGTGCCCGACAGCGTCATCTGGGACCTCGTCACTTACATCCAGGGCATCAGCAAGCCCTGGCCCGGCCAGAAATGGGGCGTGACCGTCTCCGCCGAGACGATGAAGGTCGAGCAGGTCCCGACCGAGTTCGGCGCCTCGATCGATCCGTGGTCGCAGACGCAGAGCTTCAGCCACGGCCAAAGGCCGAATTCGGCGCGCTGAGAGTGCAGCGCCCATGACCCGGCCCCATCCAGTTTCGAACCCAAGACGAAGACGGTCCCGCTGGCCCGCGGCCTGGACCGCCGCGGTCACGGCCGACGCGCTCTGCTCGGTCGCAGCCTCGGCGGAGACGCCGCTCGGTTATCTGGAAGGCTTCGGCGTCAAGACGCGCGAGATCGCGCATCTGACCTGGGCGCTGCTGATCCTGTCGATCGTCGTGGTGGTGATCACCAGCGCGCTGGTGGTGGTCGGCGCGCTGCTTCGCCGATCCCGCGCCCCGGTCGGGAACATCGAGCAGGAGCCGGTGTCGCGCAGCGGCCGGGGCGTCGCCTGGATCACCATCGGGGTGTCGGTCTCGACGGTCGCGCTGATCGGCTCGATGGCGTGGACCGCCTACACGATGGCCGCCATCCGCGCGCCCTCCCAGAATCCTGCGGTGACCATCGAGGTGACCGGCCGTCAATGGTGGTGGCAGGTCCGATATCAGAGCGACGATCCATCGCGCGTCTTCGACACCGCGAACGAGATCCACGTGCCGGTCGGCAAGCCGGTTCGGGTCCGGGTGAAGACCGCCGACGTGATCCACTCCTTCTGGATCCCGGCGGTCAGCGACAAGATCGACCTGATCCCAAACCAGACCAACGAGACCTGGTTCCAGGCCGACAAGGCGGGGATCTATCGCGGCCAGTGCTCGGAATATTGCGGCAAGCAGCACGCCCATATGGGGCTGGTGCTGGTCGCGGAAGACGAGGCGAGCTTCAAGGCGTGGTGGGACGGCCAACTCACGCCCGCCGCCGAACCGGAAAAGTCGGAGCTCGTGCGGGCGGAAGGCGTCTTTCTGCAGCGCTGCGGCGCCTGCCATGGCGTGCGCGGGACCAGCGCCGGCGGCAGGTTCGGCCCCGATCTGTCGCATCTGATGAGCCGGCGCACCATCGCCGCCGCCACGCTGCCTAACGATACCGGACATCTCTCCGGCTGGGTCGCCGACCCGCAGCACGTCAAGCCGGGCAATCTGATGCCGAACCTCGGCATTTCCGGCCCCGAGCTCGCCAGCGTTCAGACCTATCTGGCGACGCTGAACTAGCGGAGGAGCTGAGCCTTGGCCGTCATCGACTACGATCGTGCGCCGGAGTTCGCGACCGCAGGCTACGACTCGCCCGCCGCCTCGAGGCTGCATGCGCTATGGGAGACCAAGCCGGGGCTGATCGGCTGGCTGTCGACCGTCGACCACAAGGAACTCGGCGTCCGCTATCTGGTGACGGCCTTCGCCTTCCTGCTGCTCGGCGGCCTGGAGGCGCTGATCATGCGGCTGCAGCTCGCCCAGCCGAACGAGCATCTGCTGAGCCCGGAGCAGTACAACCAGATCTTCTCGATGCACGGCATCACGATGATCTTCCTGTACGCGCAGCCGATCCTGTCCGGGTTCAGCATCTATCTGTTCCCGCTGATCCTCGGCACGCGCGACATGGCGTTTCCGCGGCTGAACGCCTTCTCCTATTGGGCCTATCTGGCGGCCGGGCTGTTCATGTATGCGAGCTTCCTGATCGGGGCCGCGCCGAACGACGGCTGGTTCAACTACGCGCCCTACGCCCTGAAGCAGTTCAACCCGAACCCGAACATGGACTTCTACGCCCTCGGGATGATCCTGCTCGGCGTGTCCACCACGGCGGGGGCCGTGAATTTCCTGGTGACCTTCCTACGCCTCAGGGCGCCGGGCATGTCGATCAACCGCGTCCCGATCCTCGCCTGGGGCACGACGACCACCTCGGTTGGTATCCTGTTGTCCGTGCCGGCGGTGAGCCTCGCCTTTTTCCTGCTATGGCTCGACCGGCAGTTCGGAACCCACTTCTACAATCCCGACGGGCAGGGGCAGCCGCTGCTCTGGCAGCACCTGTTCTGGATGTTCGCCCATCCCTGGGTCTACATCATCGTGCTGCCGGCGATGGGCATCGTCTCCGACGCCCTGCCGATCTTCTGCCGCCGCCCGCTGGTCGGCTACACGGTGGTGGTGCTCGCCACGATCACCACCATGGTGCTCGGCTTCGGCGTCTGGCTGCACCACATGTTCGCGACCGGACTGCCGTTCCTCGCCCTGTCCTTCTTCAGCGGCGCGTCGTTCATCATCACAGTGCCGAGCGCCGTCGCGGTGTTCGCGTGGATCGCCACGATCTGGGCGGGACGCCCGGTGTTCACCACCGCCTTCCTGTACTTCGCCGGCTTCGTCTCGATGTTCGTCATCGGCGGCGTCTCGGGCGTGATGACGGCCGCGGTGCCCGCCGACCGTCAGCTGACCGACACCTATTTCGTGGTCGCGCACATCCATTACGTGCTGATCGGCATCAATCTGTTCCCGGTGCTCGGCGGGCTGCACGTCTGGTTCCCGAAGATGACCGGTCGAATGCTGAGCGAGCGCCTCGGCCGCTGGTCCTTCTGGACGGTGTTCATCGGCTTCAACATGGCGTTCCTGCCGATGCACTGGACCGGCCTCGCCGGCATGCCGCGGCGCATCTACACCTATCCGGAAGGGATGGGCTGGGACACCGTCAACCTGATCACGACCATCGGCGCGTTCGTACTCGCAGCCGGGATCCTGATCTTCCTCGCCAACATCGCGCTCAGCCGCCGGAACGGCAGGGTCGCCGGCCCGAATCCGTGGGACGGGCCGACCCTGGAATGGTCCACGCCGTCGCCGCCGCCGCCCTACAATTTCCCGGTCATTCCCGCCGTCGCAAGCCGCCACCCGCTCTGGGAGGACCGGCTCGACGAAGGGCTCGGCCGCTCGTCGATCCGCCGCGGCGTCGTGCTCGACCACGGCAAGGAGGCGCTCGCGACCTCGACGCTGGACGGCGAGCCGGACGCGATCCTCAAGATGCCGGAGGACTCGCTCAGCCCCCTCGTCGCCACCATCGTAATGACGGCGGCCTTCGCCGGCCTTCTGCTCCACTGGTGGATGTTTGCAGGCGTCTGCGCCGCGCTGCTGCTCGCCGCCACCATCATCTGGCTGTGGCCGGAGCGCGAGCTCGGCCAGCGGGCGGAGGCGTCGCATGGCTGACGCGACCGATCTCGAACGGCTGCCGATCGGCAGCATCGGCCATCGCGCCTCCGGCTGGTGGGGGATGCTTGCGGTCATCATGACCGAAGGGGCTTTGTTCTCATACCTGCTGTTCAGCTACTACTACTTCGCCGTGCAGTACGGCCGCGCGTTCCTGCCGCCGGACCTGCCGAAGCTCCATCTCTCCGTGCCGAACACGGCGCTGCTGCTGCTCAGCAGCGTCGCGGTGTGGTGGGCCGAGCAGGGCGCGAAGCTTGGCGACCGTCGGCGGCTCGCGCTCGGGCTGGCGGCCGCCCTGATCATGGGCGTGGGGTTCGTCGCCGTTCAGGCGCTCGAATGGAGCGAGCAGTCCTTCACCATCGCCTCGAGCTCCTATGGCTCGCTGTTCTTCACGATCACCGGGTTCCACATGGCGCATGTGATCGCGGGCGATATCGTGCTCGCGGTCCTGCTCCTCTGGACCCTGCTCGGCTACTTCGACGCGCGGCGCAACGCGGCCGTCTCGATCGGCGCGATCTACTGGCATTTCGTCGACGCCGTGTGGCTCACGCTGTTCTTCACCTTCTACGTCACGCCACGGTTGAGCTGAGCCATGACGCGCTCCGTCCTTGACGCCTATCCGGTCGAACATCCCGCCCCGCATGCGCATCACGCGCGCATCGAGTGGCTCGCCGCAGCCCTGTTCACCGCGCCCGCCGCGTGGTTCCTGCAGCTGTGCGCCGTTTACGCGCTGGGCAGCCACGCATGCTATCCCCGGGCCGCGCCGCTCCAGGCGGCTCTGCCGGGCTGGGAATGGACCTGGGGCGCGTCGCTTGCGATCAACCTCGCGACGCTCGTGCTCGCGGTGGCCGCGACCGCATTTTCTTACTGGATCTGGCGCCAGACCCGCGGCGAGTCCGAGGGCGGACACCACCACGCCGTCGAGGCCGGCGAGGGCCGGACCCGCTTCCTGGCGGTGTTCGGATTGTGGTCCGGCGTCTGGTTCGCGCTGGCGATCCTGTTCGACACCATCGCGCTGATGGGCGTGCCGTTATGCGGAAGCTGACCCGGATTCTCGTCGTCGCCGCCGCCGGCCTGGCCTGCGCGTCGGGCCCGGCCGCGGCGCATGCGGGGTATGGGCGCCCGCTGTCATCGGCCCTCTGGGATTGGACCTTCGAGCCCTGGGTGACGATCTCCATGGGCGTCGCCTCGATCCTTTACCTGCGCGGCGTTCTCAACATGCGCGCTCGCTCGGAGCGGCTGATCCGGCTGCGCGAGCTGGCCGCATTCCTGGCTGGGCTCGTCGCGCTGCTGATCGCGCTGGAATCGCCGATCGACGCGCTCAGCGCGGACCTCTTCTCCGTGCACATGGTCCAGCATCTCATCCTCATGCTCGTCGCCGCGCCGCTGTTCGTGCTGGCGCGGCCTCATCTGGTGTTCCTCTGGGGCTTTCCTCCGGGCGGCCGCCGCAGGCTCGGGCGGTTCTGGGCGGCCGGGGCAGGCCGTATGATCCAGGCCCTGTCGTCGCCGGTCTCGGTCTGGCTCTGGTTCTGCGGCCTGTTCGCCTTCTGGCACCTGCCGGGCCCTTACGAATGGGCGCTGCGCCATGAGGGCTTGCACATCTTCGAGCACATCTGCTTCTTCGTCAGCGCCTTCGCTTTCTGGTCGGTGGTCATGGAGCGCGACACGGGGCGGCTCGGCTATGGCGGCCGGCTGATCTTCGTCGCGACCGCGGCGGTGCTGAGCGGGCTGCCCGGCGCGCTCATGGTGCTGACCGACAGGCCGTTCTACGGGATCCACGCGCAAAGCGCCGCGCTCTGGGGCCTGACGGCGCTGCAGGACCAGCAGCTCGCCGGCCTGATCATGTGGGTCCCGGCCGGGTTCGCCTATGTGGCGGCGATCATGATCCTGTTCGTCAAATGGATGGCGGCGGCCGAGGAGCGGGCTGGCGCCCGCGCCGCGCGGTTCGCCGGCCTCGCCTCGACGGCGATCGCCTGCCTGATGGTTCTGTCGGGATGCGACGACCAGAGCGTGGCGAGCGAAGCCCACAGAATTCCTGGCGGCGATCCCGAGCGCGGCGCCCGCCAGATCGTCGCCGCCGGCTGCGGGACCTGCCACATGATCCCGGGCGTCGACGGCGCCGAGGGCCTCGTCGGGCCGCCGCTCGACCACATGGACCGACGAATCCTGCTCGCCGGCCGGCTCAGCAACACCCCTGACAACATGATCCTCTGGCTGCGCCGCCCGCAGCTGGTCGAGCCGGGGACCGGCATGCCCGACACCGGCCTCTCGGACCAGCAGGCGCGGGACGTCGCCGCCTATCTCTACACGCTGAAGTAGGCGCGGCTCCGGGCCAACTCCGGCAAAAATCCCGCGTGTGGACGCGCGGCGGGTTCGAGTTTCGGCTGCCTTCCGCTAAGCTGGGCGCATGAACCTGATGCGTGCTCGCATCCGGGCGGCGCCGATTGTTCGCTCCGCGCCGTCCAACGGGAAGTTGATCGTCACGGCGGGGACGACCGTCGTGCGCCCTGCGCCTGCCGGGCTACAGTGGGCAGAGCCCTCTCCCCTACTGGAGCACGGCTCACCGAAACCGCGTCTTGCGCTGAGGACCCGTGCCAAGAGGACTTGGTCGGCGATGGTCGCTAAGCTCGCTGCTCTGGCTGCTCTGTTCGTTGTGGGCCTGCTGCTGATATTGGCTGGCCTTCACCAGCTGAACATCCACTATGGGTTCGATAACCCGGTGTTGGTCAGCTTCGGCGCCATGATGGCTTTCGGCCTCCTGGCCACCATCGTGGTGTGCGCCGTATTGAGCGATGAGCGCTAGACCGACCCAAGCCTCAAGGCCGCGGTTTCGCGCAAAGGGACGACCACATGAACATAGCAGCCTCCGCGAAGCTCCAGGCCAGGGTGGTGTTCGCGCTCATCGTGCAGCGCATCCGCACCCAACATGCCGGATCCCGCGCCGGCTACATCTGGGCGATTCTCGAGCCGATCATCTGGATTTTCGTTCTGAAGTTCGCGATCCGCGGCAAGGACAACAACCACCCGCCGATCGGAACCAGCTACGAGGTTTTCTACGCCACCGGCGTCGTGATCGCGCGCGGCTGGCGCACCACCTCCCAAAGCGTCGCCCGGGCAGTTCGCAAACGAACAAAATCAGCATTGCTGTTCAGGATAGATGCGGCTTACGCCGCCTGGCTTCTGAATACGGCGACATCAGCCGTCGCAATGCTTCTTATTCTCTTCATCCTTGGGTTGTTTGGCTACGACGTTATGCCGAACAGCCCCCTGATATGCATCGCGGCGTTTCTTGCCGCAGCATTGTTCTCATTCGGCTTCGGCCTGATGCTGGCTCTGCTGCTGACCGCCGCTCCCGGCATCTCTCATTTCCAGCACATCATCATGCTGGTTATCTTTATAACGTCCGGATTTTCGATGATTATCGATAGGGTTGCACCTCAGCTGCGTCAGGTGCTTCTCTGGAATCCGCTTGTCCATTGCATCGAGTGGTTCAGAGAGGGATTTTATAAGGGATACGTATGCGCAAATCTTGACCTTTTCTACTTGTTCTCTGTGTCAATTACGTTCATTTTGTGCGGCCTGGCAGGAGAGCGGGTGACGCGCCACCACTTCAATCGCGCCCCGATCCGCTGAGACGTCCGAGAGCTCGCCTCTCGCCTGAAAGGTCCAATCGGATAAACCGCCTACCGGCGGCGCCTGATTAGGACTCGCCCCGGCAGCGTGCGCATGCGGCGTTGATGTCTTGGGCGGGAGGGCTCCGCTCCCGCCCAAGTCCCGCGCGACGTCTCCTTGCGCCAGTCACTGCGTCGGTGGTTCTTACATACCCGCGGGACCGGCGCGGCCCAGAATGCCCGGGAGAGCCAAAAATGCGTCTCATGGAGGCCGCACCTGGCGGAAGCGTCGGCGTTCGACGAGTTGATATGGCTCTGGCATGCCAGATGTGATGGCCAGCGGCCGCAATCGCTGCTAACGTTAGAGCCGTTGCAAACTGCTGCTCCATATTGAGACGCGGGTGAAATGACCGGAGCGCCGCCTGCGGCGCGCCGCGGCGAGGTCCGCGATCCCGGGTTGGTGGTGTGAGGCTTGGAGAACCGCTCTCGATGTGCGATCCGCGAAGTTCCATAGATTGGCCGGCCGTCATCACCGACGCCTATGCGGCGGAGGCGCGACCGCCTCTGACGGAGCATCTTCGGGAGGAGATTCGCACCGCGCTCGGCGAAGCGCTGGCGCCTCAGGCGGGCGAAGAGACGGCGAACGTGGTTCAGCGGGCGAATGAGGCGCTCGACGCCTTCGAGGTCCGGCTGCGCTCGGTGGTGGGGCCGCGCGTCGACCGGATCGACGAACAGGCCGGCGCCGTGGCCATGAAGCACCGCTCCGAGGCTGATCATCCGTTGAGGGCCTTCGGGGGTCAGTAATTTCTGACGATTGCGCGCCGGTGCGGTAGAACCGCTCCGAATTTCCAAATGCGGCGAACGTACGTAGCGATATGAGCCAGGCTAACAACCAGAACGTCCAGCGTTTTTCGCATCCCGGCCGCGGCCGGAACGCCGCTCGCCCGGTGCCAAAGGGCCGCCAGGTCGAACCGCGCGCCAAGGTCGAGATCGAGACGCTGCTCGGCGACCGCTCGCGCCAGCGCGACCTTCTCATCGAGCATTTGCACCTGATCCAGGACACTTATGGGCAGATCAGCGCGGCCCACCTGGCGGCGCTCGCTGACGAGATGCGGCTCGCTTTCGCCGAAGTGTACGAGACGGCGACCTTTTACGCCCACTTCGACGTGGTGCGGGAGGGCGAGGCCGACATTCCGCAGCTGACCGTCCGGGTCTGCGACAGCATCACCTGCGCGATGTTCGGCGCGGAGAAGTTGCTGGAGACGCTGCAGGCGGACCTCAAGGGCGACGTGCGCGTCGTGCGCGCGCCCTGCGTCGGCCTGTGCGACCACGCGCCGGCGGTCGAGGTCGGCCACAACTTCCTGCACCGGGCGACGCCGGAAACCGTGGCGGCCGCAGTGGCCGCCGGCGACACCCACGCGCATGTGCCGGATTATGTCGACTACGACGCCTATCGCCGCGACGGCGGCTACGCGACGCTCGACCGGCTGCGCAGCGGCGCGCTCTCGATCGACGAGGTTTTGACGGCTCTGGACGACGGCGGCCTGCGCGGCCTCGGCGGCGCCGGCTTCCCGACCGGCCGCAAGTGGCGGTCGGTGCGCGGCGAGCCCGGCCCGCGTCTGATGGCGGTGAACGGCGACGAGGGCGAGCCCGGCACCTTCAAGGACCAGCTCTACCTCAACACCGACCCTCACCGTTTCCTCGAGGGCACGCTGATCGGCGCGCATGTCGTCGAGGCGACAGACGTCTACATCTATCTGCGCGACGAGTACCCGATCTCGCGCGAGATCCTGACGCGCGAGATCGCCAAGCTGCCTGCGGGCGGTCCGGTCATCCACCTGCGGCGCGGCGCCGGGGCTTACATCTGCGGCGAGGAATCGTCGCTGATCGAGTCGCTCGAGGGCAAGCGCGGGCTGCCGCGGCACAAGCCGCCTTTCCCGTTCCAGGTCGGCCTGTTCGGCCGCCCGACCCTGATCAACAACATCGAGACCCTGTTCTGGGTCCGCGACCTGATCGAGCGCGGCGCGGAGTGGTGGAAGAGCCACGGCCGTAACGACCGCGTCGGGCTGCGCTCCTATTCGGTCTCCGGCCGCGTGAAGGAGCCCGGCGTGAAGCTCGCGCCGGCGGGCCTCACCATCCAGGAGCTGATCGACGAATATTGCGGCGGCATGGCCGACGGTCACGTGTTTGCGGCCTATCTGCCGGGCGGCGCCTCCGGCGGAATCCTGCCGGCCTCCATGAACGACATCCCGCTCGATTTCGGCACCCTCGAAAAGTACGGCTGCTTCATCGGCTCGGCCGCCGTGGTGATTCTTTCGGATCAGGACGACGTCCGTGGAGCCGCCTTGAACCTGATGCGTTTCTTCGAGGACGAGTCCTGCGGCCAGTGCACGCCTTGCCGTTCAGGCACGCAGAAGGCGCGCATGCTGATGGAACAGGGCGATTGGGACACCGAACTGCTGGGAGAGCTGTCGCAATGCATGCGCGACGCCTCCATCTGCGGATTGGGCCAGGCGGCCTCGAACCCGCTGACGAGCGTGATCCGGTTCTTCCCGGATCTGTTCCCGGCGCCCCGGTCGATCGCCGCCGAGTGAACGAACAAACCTGCGCCGCCGCTTCGGGCGGCTCTGATCTATTTCCGACGCCAGATGTTGGAGCGGAATCATGAACGACGACGGCCACAAGAGCAGCGACGAGATCGGTTCGTCCAAGGCGGAGTTCCGCGCGCCCGGCGTGCAGGACGCCGGCGGCCAGGCCTCGGGAGATCGCCCCGACGCCGGCGGCGCCTATTCGGTAGGAACCAAGTCGGGCGGCCAGGCGTCGCCCGGGCCGAGCGGGCTCGACGGCATCAAGAAGCGCGCCGACGCCGCTCCCGGCATCGTTTTCGAGCTCGACGGGCAGCAGGTCGAGGCGCAGCCCGGCGAGACCATCTGGTCGGTGGCCAAACGGCTCGGCACGCACATCCCGCACCTCTGCCACAAGCCGGAGCCGGGCTATCGGCCCGACGGCAATTGCCGCGCCTGCATGGTGGAGATAGAGGGCGAGCGCGTCCTTGCCGCCTCGTGCAAGCGCACGCCCGGCGTCGGGATGAAGGTGAAGACGGCGACCGAGCGCGCGACCAAGGCGCGGGCCATGGTGCTCGAGCTCCTCGTCGCGGACCAGCCCGAGCGTGAGACCTCCCACGACCCGACGTCCCACTTCTGGGCGCAGGCCGACTTCGTCAATGTAGACCAGAGCCGCTTCCCGACCGCCGAGCGGTGGTCGAGCGACATCAGCCACCCGGCCATGAGCGTCAATCTCGACGCCTGCATCCAGTGCAATCTCTGCGTTCGGGCGTGCCGCGAAGTCCAGGTCAACGACGTCATCGGCATGGCGTACCGCTCGGCCGGCACGAAGGTCGTGTTCGACTTCGACGATCCGATGGGCGGCTCGACCTGCGTCGCATGCGGCGAGTGCGTGCAGGCCTGCCCGACCGGCGCGCTGATGCCCGCCGCCTATCTGGACGCCGAGCAGACCCGCACCGTGTATCCCGACCGCGAGGTGGACTCGCTCTGCCCCTATTGCGGCGTCGGCTGCCAGGTCTCGTACAAGGTCAAGGACGAGAAGATCGTCTACGCCGAGGGCCGCAACGGTCCGGCCAACCAGAACCGGCTCTGCGTGAAGGGGCGGTTCGGCTTCGACTACGTCCACCACCCTCACCGGCTGACCGCGCCGCTGATCCGGCTCGACAACATGCCGAAGGACGCCAACGACGAGGTCGATCCCGCCAACCCGTGGACACACTTCCGCGAGGCCACGTGGGAGGAAGCGCTCGACCGCGCCGCCGGCGGCCTCAAGGCGATACGCGATCAGCACGGCCCCAAGGCGCTGGCCGGCTTCGGCTCCGCCAAGGGCTCGAATGAAGAGGCGTATCTGTTCCAGAAGCTGGTGCGGCTCGGCTTCGGCTCGAACAATGTCGACCATTGCACGCGCCTCTGCCACGCCTCCTCGGTCGCGGCCCTCATGGAGGGTCTAAACTCCGGCGCCGTGTCGGCGCCGTTCTCGGCCGCGCTCGACGCCGAAGTGATCATCATCATCGGCGCCAATCCGACCGTGAACCATCCGGTCGCCGCCACCTTCATCAAGAACGCGGTGAAGGAGCGGGGCGCAAAGCTGATCGTGATGGATCCGCGCCGCCAGGCGCTGTCGCGCCACGCCTACAAGCACCTCGCCTTCCGGCCGGGCTCCGACGTCGCGATGCTCAACGCGATGCTCAACGTCATCGTGACGGAGAAGCTCTACGACGAGCAGTACATCGCCGGCTACACCGAGAACTTCGAGGCTCTGAAGGAAAAGATCGTCGAGTTCACGCCGGAGAAGATGGCGAGCGTCTGCGGCATCGACGCCGAGACCTTACGTGAGGTCGCGCGGCTTTACGCCCGCTCGCGCGCCTCGATCATCTTCTGGGGCATGGGCATCAGCCAGCACGTGCACGGCACGGACAACTCGCGCTGCCTGATCGCCTTGGCGCTGGTCACCGGCCAGATCGGCCGGCCCGGCACCGGACTGCATCCGCTCCGCGGCCAGAACAACGTCCAGGGCGCCTCGGACGCCGGACTGATCCCGATGGTCTATCCCGACTATCAGGATGTCGAAAAGGGCGCGGTCCGCGAGCTGTTCGAGGAGTTCTGGGGCCAGAAGCTCGACCCGCGGAAGGGCCTGACGGTCGTCGAGATCATGCGGGCGATCCACGCCGGCGAGATCAAGGGCATGTTCGTCGAGGGCGAAAACCCCGCGATGTCAGACCCTGACCTCAACCATGCGCGCCACGCGCTCGCGATGCTCGACCATCTGGTCGTGCAGGACCTGTTCCTCACCGAGACCGCGTTCCACGCCGACGTGGTGCTGCCGGCTTCCGCCTTCGCCGAGAAGGCGGGCAGCTTCACCAACACGGACCGGCGCGTGCAGATCGCGCGGCCGGTGGTCTCGCCGCCCGGCGACGCGCGGCAGGACTGGTGGATCATCCAGGAGCTCGCCAAGCGGCTTGGGCTCGACTGGAACTACACGGGTCCGGCGGACATCTTCGCCGAGATGGCGCAGGTCATGCCGTCGCTCAACAACATCACCTGGGAGCGGCTGGAGCGCGAAGGCGCGGTGACCTATCCGGTCGACGCGCCGGACGAGCCCGGAGACGAGATCATCTTCTACGCCGGTTTCCCAACGCAGAGCGGGCGCGCGAAGATCGTTCCGGCGCACATCGTGCCGCCCGACGAGGTGCCGGACGCGGAATTCCCGATGGTGCTGTCCACCGGACGCGTGCTGGAGCACTGGCACACCGGGTCGATGACCCGTCGCGCCGGCGTTCTCGACGCGCTGGAGCCGGAGGCCGTCGCCTTCCTGGCGCCGAAGGAGCTCTACCGGCTCGGCCTCGAGCCCGGTCAGTCGATGCGTCTGGAAACCCGCCGCGGCGCCGTTGTGGTCAAGGTCCGCTCCGACCGCGACGTGCCGATCGGCATGGTGTTCATGCCCTTCTGCTACGCGGAGGCCGCCGCCAATCTGCTGACGAACCCGGCGCTCGACCCGATGGGCAAGATCCCCGAGTTCAAGTTCTGCGCGGCGCGTGTGACGCCCGTCGAGCCGGCCATCATGGCCGCCGAATAGCGGACGCGCGATAAGTCAGAAAAGGCGGGAAGCCGAACGGCCTCCCGCCTTTTTTTGCGTTCTGAGCTGTCCTGGCGTGCGAGGCGGCGGTCGCTGGAGCCAGCTTGGCTACGTCCAGCGAACGCGGACGCGACGGGGACCGCGTCAGCGCGCCGCGAAAAACTTCAGATCGAGCGCTCCGAGGGCGAGCAGCGGGCTGGGCAACGTCACCCCCGCGCGCCGCATGCTCTGAACCGACGCGCGGCAGCCCGCGGGATCGTTGGCCGCCGCCGCGGCCTCGGCCTGCGCCACAGCCTCCGGACTGGGCTTGGTCGGAGGCGCAGGCGTGGTGGGGGCCGGCGTCGGCGCCTTCGCGGCGCTGTTTGCGGCGAGGCGCGCGTCGGCGGGCTTCGCGGCCGCGTCGCCGCCGGAGGCGCCGGAGCCGGAGCCCGACGCCTTGGAGTCATTGCTGACCGGCCCGCTGAGGCCCGAATTCTGCTGCACGCCACCGGCTGCGCCGCCCGGCTTCTCCTCGCCCTTCCCCGTCGGCGCGGAGACCGCCGTCTGCTGCTTCGGGTCGACCGGCGTGGTCGCCGGCGGGTTCGCAGGCGCGGGCGGCTTCACGAAGGCCAGAAGCTCCTGGCACAGATCCGCAGGCTGGCCATGGGGCGCGGGCGTTGCGGCAGGCTCCTGCGCCACGACCGGAGCGGCCGCGAAGGTCGCCGCGACGAGGACGACGACAGAAAGACGCTTGGTCATATCAGGTCCTCAAAACTGCCTCTGATGAGCGGGCGCGCGCCGAAGCGGCGGCCAGTTCAGGAGCCCTTGGAGTCCGCGCGGGCGTCCTCGGCCTTCTCTCTCGTCTCGTTCGTAAAGTCGGCCGGCGTCGGATCGCCGTTCCACTTGTGTCCGACGAGGTTCGTGCCCGGCTCGGAGATTCGGACGCCGGAGGTGGCGAACTTCTGATAGGCGAGTTGCTGGCTGCCGCTGAGCACGACGCTGGCGACGAAGCCGATCGCGACGGCGGCGACGAGCGCGATAAGGAACGCCTTCATTGTTCACTCCGATCCCAAGCGCCGCGGCTGCGCTGCCTTGCCTGTCCGCCTATTCGGCGGGTTGCGGATGACCTTTGAGGCGGGGGCCGCCGCCGGCCTTCGCCTGCTGCTCCTCGACCCAGAGATCGTGATGCGCGCGCGCCCACGCGAGGTCGACCTCGCCGCTGCCCATCGCGGAGAAGGATCCCTCGATGCCGACCGTGCCGGTGTAGATGTGCAGAATGATGCCAGCGATGAACAGCGCCCCGATCGAGGCGTGGACGATCTGCATCAGCTGCATGCCGTTGACATCGACCAGCGCGAACGGGAACAGCATGGCGATGCCGGTGACGCCCATCGCGAGGCCGAAGCCGACCACCATCCAGAAGATGACCTTCTGACCGGCGTTGAAGCGCTCCGCATGCGCGTGACCGCCGAGCACGCCGCCGCCCGCCTTGAGCCACGCCCAGTCGATCCGGTTCGGGATGTTGTCCTTCACCCAGACGAACAGCATCGTCAGGACGCCCAGCATGAACGGCCATGCCAGGTAGACATGCGCGTATTTCGCAAGCTGTGAGGCCGTCCCGAAAGCGTCCGGACCGATCAGCGGCATGAGCAGGCGCTTGCCGAAGATGTAGTTCAGCCCGGACAGCGCCAGCACGATGAAGCAGGTGGCCGTCATCCAGTGGTTGAAGCGCTCGAACGCGTTGTAGCGCGTGATCTTCTCCGCGCTGCGCGGCGACGCCATGCGGCCCTTGATCAGCAGGAACGCGGCCAACACGACGATCATGCCGAGGATCACCACGCCGGCGATCCAGGGCAGCGAGCGCTCATGGAAGGCGCGGTATTCGCGACCCTGCGGCTGGATCAGGTTTGCGGCCTTCTGGTCCGGAATGCTGACGCGGCCGTGGATCTTGGAATCCTGCTTGAACAGGTATTCCTCGTTGACCGAATCCGCCGTGGGGTTGTCCCCGGACGGGTTTTCGCCGACCTGCGTCGGGTTCTGCGCGAAGGCCGCGCCGACCGCGACCGGCGCGCCCGCGAGCGTCACGGCGACGACAAGAGTGCTGAGAAGCTTCAACGCTGAGCGCATCGGCCGTCCTCCCGAACGCGTCTTCATGGCCGCGCGGGCGCGAGCGCCCGCAGGGCGGTTCAGATCGTCACCGTCTCGCGATACGCCGTCTTCCAGCCCCAGGCGCCGGAGCCGTAGCCCCGCTTGACCACCCGCTGCTTGTAGATCTCGGCGATCATCTCGCCGTCGCCGGCGAGCAACGCCTTGGTCGAGCACATCTCGGCGCAGAGGGGCAGCTTGCCCTCGGCCAGCCGGTTCGAGCCGTATTTCTCGTATTCGGCGACTGAGAAATCCGGCTCCGGCCCGCCGGAGCAGTAGGTGCATTTGTCCATCTTGCCGCGCGAGCCGAAATTGCCGACGCGCGGATATTGCGGCGCGCCGAACGGGCAGGCGTAGAAGCAGTATCCGCAGCCGATGCAGATGTCCTTGGAGTGCAGCACCACGGCGTCGGCCGTGGTGTAGAAGCAGTTCACCGGACACACCGCCGCGCAGGGCGCGTCGGTGCAGTGCATGCAGGCCATCGACACCGACCGTTCGCCGGGCCGGCCGTCGTTCAGCGTCACCACGCGGCGCCGGTTGATGCCCCACGGCACCTCGTGCTCGTTCTTGCAGGCGGTGACGCAGGCGTTGCACTCGATGCAGCGGTCAGCGTCGCAGAGGAACTTCATCCGGGCCATTGCGCGTCGCTCCTCATGCCGCTCGGATCTGGCACAGGGTGGCCTTCGGCTCCTGCATGCCGGTCACCGGATCGTAGCCGTAGGTTGTGATCGTGTTGACGCTCTCGCCCAGCACGACGGGGTCGGCGCCCTGCGGGTAGTAGCGGCGCATATCTTCGCCCTGATACCAGCCGGAGAAGTGGAAGGGCATGAAGGCGACGCCTTTGCCCACCCGGTCCGTTACCAGCGCCTTGACCTTCACCTTGGCCTTCTCGGGGCCGTCGACCCAGACGAACTGGCCGTCCTTGATGCCCCGGTCGCTGGCGTCGCCGGTGTTGATCTCCACGAACATGTCCTGCTGCAGCTCGGCGAGCCAGGGGTTCGAGCGCGTCTCCTCGCCGCCGCCTTCGTACTCGACCAGCCGGCCGGAGGTCAGGATGATCGGGAAATCCTTGGCGACGTTGCGCTCCACCGCTTCCTTCTGGACCGTGAAGCCGATGTTCGGCAGGCGGAACTGCCGCTCGTCAGGCCGCGTCGGATATTTCGACACGAGGTCGGGCCGCGGCGTGAAGACCGGCTCGCGATGCACCGGCACCGGATCGGGCAGGTTCCAGGCGTTGGCGCGGGCTTTGCCGTTGCCATAGGGCGTGACGCCATGGTCGAGGCAGACGCGCTGGATGCCGCCGGAGAGGTCGTTGGCCCAGCTCACGGCGTCGATCTTGTCGCCGCCGATCTTCTGGATCACCGCCATCTCCTCGGGCGTCAGATCCTTGTCCCAGCCGAGTTTCTTGAACACCGCCATGGTGAATTCAGGATAGCCGTCGGTGAGGTCCGACCCCTTGGAGAAGCTGTCCTCCGCAAGCAGCGTGACGCCTTTGCGCTCCGTGCCGAAGCGCGCGCGGAAGGTGCCTCCGCCGTCTTTCACGTGCAGGTTCGTGTTGTAGAGGACATGCGAGCCGGGATGCCGGATCTCGGGCTTGCCCCAGCATGGCCATGGCAGACCGTAATAGTCGCCGCCGACCTCCGGATCGTCCTTCGGCGCCCTCAGCGTCACCAGGTCGAACTTGTGCTGGTTCTTCATATGCGCCTTGAGCCGCTCCGGGCTCTGGCCGCAATAGCCGGTTGACCAGCCGCCGCGGTTGATCTCGCGAAGCAGGTCCTCGGCCGAAGGAACGTTGTTCTCGACCTTGATGTTTTTGAACATCTTGTCGGCGAGACCGAGCTTCTTGGCCAGCAGGTAGAGCGCCTCGTAGTCGGTCTTTGACTCGAAGGCCGGCTTGACGATCTGCTCGCCCCACTGCAGCGAGCGGTTCGAGGCCGTGCGCGAGCCGTTCATCTCGAGCGAGGTGCAGATCGGCAGCAGGTAGGTGTTGTCCTGCCGCGCGTTGAGCGCTGCGAAGGTGGTCGGATGCGGATCCGCGACGACCAGCAGCTCCAGCTTGTTCATGCCCTCGATGGCTTCGGGGATGCGCGTCACGGTGTTGCCGCCGTGGCCGAACACCATCATGGCCCGGATCGGGCTCTTCTGGTCGATCTGCTCGGCGGGGAGGTTGACGCCGTCGAACCACCGGGTCGAGGTGATCCCCGGCGTCTCCATGTTCTCCTTGCGGGTGCGGGCCTTGCGGCCGGCCATCGCCGGAACCTCGTCAAAGCGCGACTGCAGCCAGTCGTACTCGACCTCCCAGACCCGCCCCCAGTGCTTCCAGGCGCCTTCGACCAGCCCGTAGTAGAGCGGCAGGGTCGTCACATCGAGCCCGAGGTCGGTCGCGCCCTGCACATTGGTGTGGCCGCGGAAGATGTTGGCGCCCGTGCCCGGCTTGCCGACGTTTCCGGTCGCGAGGCACAGGATGCAGAAGGCGCGGACATTCGCGGTGCCGACCGTGTGCTGGGTCGCGCCCATGCACCAGATCAGCGTGGCGGGCTTCTGCTTGGCGAACATCTCGGCGACGCGCTTCAGCTGCTCGCCGGGCACGCCGGTGACGCGCTCGACTTCGTCAGGCGTCCACTTCGCGACCTCCTTGCGGACGTCATCCATCGCGTAGACGCGCTGGCGGATGAACTCCTTGTCCTCCCAGCCATTCTCGAAGATGTGCCAGAGCAGGCCCCAGATCACCGGGATATCGGTGCCGGAGCGGATCCGGACATATTCGGTTGCGTGCGCCGCCGTCCGCGTGAAGCGCGGATCGATGACGATCATGTTGGCGCGGTTGAGCTCCTTGCCCGACAGGACGTGCTGCATCGAGATCGGATGCGCTTCCGCCGGATTGCCGCCCATGATGATCATGGTCTTGGAGTTGCGGATGTCGTTGTAGGAGTTCGTCTGGGCCCCATAGCCCCAGGTGTTCGCGACGCCCGCGACCGTGGTCGAGTGGCAGATGCGCGCCTGATGGTCGACCGAATTGGTGCCCCAGAACGCGCCGAACTTGCGGAACAGATAAGCCGCCTCGTTGGTGAACTTCGCGGAGCCGAGCCAGTAGGTGGAATCGGCGCCGTTCTTCTCGCGGATGGCGGTGAGCTTGTCGCCGATCTCGTTGATCGCGTCGTCCCAGGAGATCCGCTTCCACTCGCCGCCAACGAGCTTCATCGGGTATTTGAGCCGCCGGTCGCTGCTGACGAGCTCGCGGATCGCCGCGCCCTTGGCGCAATGCGTGCCGCGGTTGATCGGACTGCCCCAGGAGGGCTCCTGACCGACCCACACCCCGTTGACCACCTCGGCAGTGACCGTGCAGCCGACGGAGCAGTGGGTGCAGACGTTCTTCCTGATGACGACGTCGTCGCCGACCGCCGAGGAGCCCGCGGCCTGCGCCTTGCGCACCGCGCCGAGCTGAATCGAGCCGGCCGCCGCCAGCGCGCCCGCCGTCAGGCCGGACCTGCGGAGGAAGCCGCGGCGGTCGACCGCGCCGGCCGCCAATCCCGCGGCCGCCGCCTGGAGCCTGGTGGGAGCCGCGCCGCCATTCTTGCGCTTGATCAGCATGGCCGCCTCACTTGCTCTTGGCGTTGAACGCGTTGTTGGGCAGCGTCTCGTAGGCGTTGGTGCGGTAGAACGCCTTCACGTCATCGCTCTCCCGGTACCGCGCTTTGGTCTCTTCATTGCCGGGGTCGTAGGCCTGCGCCTCGGTCGCCGCCATCGGAGACGCCACTGCGGCCGCGGTCGCTACCGCGCCGCCGCTGAGCGCGCGGAAGAACTGACGGCGTCCAAGCCCCTGGTTCCGATCCTGCCCCATCGTCCTCACTCCTCCTCGGGCCGCTCGCGCCGGCGCATTGCAGGGAGCGCGTCGCGGTTCACGCCGCAACGCGCAGGACCTCACGCATCCATCGCGAACGCTTCCGCCTCGATCTCGATGAAGGCCCGGCCGAGCGCGCCGACCGAGCGATAGAAACGGGCGGCGTTCGCCGTCTCGAGATCGGCCAGAAACCGCTCGACCCAAGGCTGTAAATTCCGCTCGAAGAATCTTTGTTCCTCGCCGGGCCCGGCGTCGAAGCGGCCGGCCGCGAGACCCGCCATGGCCTCGAACAGCACCGCGACGTGATCTTCCGGCTCGCTCGCGAGTTCCTGTCGCTCGATCGCGAGCGCGGCGAAGTCGCCGCGGACCCGCGCCAGCGGCCGCTCGTTGAGAAAGCCCGTCAGATAATAGGACCCGTAGGGGAGCAGTTCGCCCCGCCCGACGCCGATGAAGAGGTTGAAGAATTCGCGCTCGACCGCCGCTGCGTCGGTCTGTGCGGCGGCGCGGGCGAGGTTCGCCGTAAGCCGGCCAAGCGCGCTGTCATCCCCGGAGAGGCGGGCCAGCCTGTCCAGCAATGGCTGGTCCGGCGCGCGGCCCAGAAGGACGGCCAGCAGATCGTAGTGCCGAGCGCGGAGCTGATCGACGTCGTCGACATGCCCGCAAGGCAGCGCGGCGAGCCCCGCTTCGCCTGGCACCCGGGCGTCCGACTCGGCCGCACCCACTTGGTCCGCTCCCCAAAGCCCCTGACGGGGCTCCGTTTTTAGCCTTGTTTTGAGGCATGATAAGAAGCGTTCGAAACTTGCGCAATCACGATTTCGGGTGGCGCGCGATCGTCAGGCGGGCGTGGCGCCGCCATGACGCCGAAACCGGCGCGGCCCCGTCTCGGCGGCGCGATCCGGCGCCTGCGGCGGGCGCGACGGGCGCAGATCAGCCGGCGCGGCCTCGCCGGCGGGCACCGCCGCGCCGGGCGCGGCGTCCGCCCGCGCGACCGGCACCTCTTGGAGATCCGGCGGCTCCGCCGCGAGCGAGTCGGACGCCGCATCCGCGGCCGCGGAAGGCTCTTGAGTCGGAGGCCCCTCAAGGCCGGCGGCGCTTTCTTCCTCCGCTTCCGCGCGCCGGCCACGGCCGTCGAAGACGCAGCGGGCCAAGGCCTTTACGTCGTCTGTCGGCAGCAAGGGTCCGAGCCCCGGCACGCCGCCGGGCGTGTTCCAGTCGTAGGCGTATTCACGGGCGTCGTTGAGAAAGTCGCGGATCGCGGGATCGACCGTCCACATCCGCCGGAGCGCAGCGTTGCGCAGCAGCGCCGGCACGCCGGCGCGCAGGAACGGCCCAAGGTCGCTGGTCGAGCTCAGCTCCTCGATCGGCGGCAGCGCCGCGATCTCCTCGGCTGTGATCTCGGCGACCGCTTCAGCCGGCTCGGCGCTCAACGAGTCGAGCGGCGGCGCGGCCTCTTCGGCGATCTCGCTGCTCGGATCGAGCTCGGGCGCCGGCGATGTCTCCTTCTGCGGAGAAGGCGCGGCCGCCTCGGCCTTCCGCCGGGACCAGCGGGAGAGGAAATCGCCGCTCACTGCTCCCCTCCGCCAGACCGGTTGTGGCCGCCGCGCGCCAACGCCTCGGGATCGGCGCGGTCGCGCTTCCGCTTCTCGAACTTGCGCTCGACGTGGAAGGCTTCGACGAAGGCCAGCACCTTCGCCTGCAGCTCGCGGGGCATCGGCACGGCCTCCACGACCTCGCCGTTCCCCTCGGCCATCGCCTCCCCCTCATAGGGGTCCGCCGTGACGGCCGCGACCGAGCAGCCCTCGCCATCCTCGCGCAGAAGGATCCAGAGCTTCGGCGGGTCCATGACGAGGTTGTCGCGGTAATGCGACGTCTCCGCCGGATGGAGCGACAGTTCATGGACGCCGGCGAAGAAGGTCTCGCCGTCCTCGTCCTCGGCGAGCTTGGTCCAGGGCGCGGCCTCCGGGGCGGCCGGAAGCGCCGCGACTGGGAGCCAGGCGTAGCTCGCCCATGGGCCCTTGAGACGCCGCCGCGCGACGATGACGCCGATCTCGAAGCGGCTGTCCGGCAGAGCGGGAGCTGGGCCTGGCGCGCCGTCCATTAGGCCGCCGCCCTGTTCGACGCCAGCGGCAGGCCGGCGATCAGGTTGTGGGGCTTTACGCGCAGGCTCTTCTCGGGGGTCATCGCAAGCAGCAGCGACAACGGTCGGTCGCCGATCCGGCTGTCGACGTCCCGCGCATCGGCGAAGGACAGGCTGAAAAGCCCGATCACCCGCTCCTGCTCATGCGCCGCGATCTCCTCGCCGCGCCAGAGCGCGTTGCCGATGCGGGTCGCCTCCGCGTCGAGGCCGACGAACCAGCGCCAGTCCGGGTCCTCCAGCCGGTCGAGCGGAGCGACGCGGACCTCGACGTCGAGCAGATGCCTGATCCAGACCTCGATCACCGTCGCAAGACCGGCGCGGCTCTTCGCGCTGGAGCCGAGGTTGAGCGCCATGGTGAAGGCGTCGGAGCGGCTCCAGTAGCTCCAGGCGTTCTCGTCGTTGAGCACGTCGAGCTCGTGCGCCGCCTCCTGCCCCAGCATGGCGACGAGCGGCGAGAGCGGCGCCGTCCCCTCGCGCGCGGCGATGATCTCGGCGTCGGCGAGCAGAGTCGCGCCGTCGAGCCGCGTCACCCGCTGTTCCCGGAAGAAGAGCTCGGCCGCGCGCAGCACGTAAGGATCGTCACAGCCGTCGAGCGCATTGCGCAGGATCAGATGGACGAGCTGGTTGACGAACAGCGACGGCACGCCCTGCAGGCCCTCCCGGACCAGCGCGAGATAGGCCGCCTCGATCGAGCGGGCGGCCAGCAGCCGGTCGCGGAAGGCGAGCATCACCTCCCAGTTCTCGCGCGCGTCCGCGTCCTCGATCGCAGCAACCTCCTGCGGCGCGACGGGCCGCCGCGGCTCGGCCAGCAGCGCCGCGTAGAGCGCGCGCTCGGCGGCGCAGGCTTCCGGCGGCGGCGCCAGCTCCGGGCGCGCCAGATAGGCGAGGATCAACTCGTCTGTGACGGCGAGGCCGCCGCCTTCCGTCCGCTGCGCCAGATGATGGCCGCTCGACACCCAGAACTCGGTCATCGCCGCGCCTCCCCGGCGCGCTGGAGGGCGAGCAGGTCGACATGCTCCTCCGGCTGCTCCTCATCGTCAGCCTCGATGAGGCGAAAGGCGCGGAGCCCGGCGTGCAGCCTGTCCTCGCCGGGCGCGCGCCGGCGCAGCGTCCTGAACGATTCGCGGATCTCGCCCTCCTCCGAGGTGCGGTGCATGGCGATCAGGGTTCCGACCGCCGGCCGACACAGCGAGGCCGCGACCTCGACCTCCTCGCGCGCAGCCGCCCGGGCTGTCTCCAGATCCGGCGCGCCGAGACGTTCATGGATGTGGCGGGCAAGATCCTCCACAGCCTCGTCGCGTTCGGCCTCGCTCGCCTCGACGATCACCACCAGGGTCGAGAAGCCGAGCGAGCGCACGCCGACGAAGCCCGCCCGGAAGGCCGCGCGCTGCTTGCCCGCAAGCGCGGCGACGTCCTGGTCCCAGAACAGGAACGAGCCCGGCACCGCCCATTCGCCAGGCTCGGCCGCACGTTCGAACACGAAAGTGTCGGAGGGATCGAAGCGGATCGTGCGGGGGAGCCTGAGGGCGGTCACAGCCGCACGCCTCCGGTCTCGGGGTCCCGCCAGCGGACGGCCTTCAGCGCGGGCGCGAGCGCAAGCCGCTCGCCATCCGGGCCGACCAGGCAGTCGCCGTTCAGGTCGATCCGCCGCGGCCGTCCGGGCGGCTCGGGCATGTAGCCGAGAAACCGCGCCGCCAGCGCGTCGAAACCGTCTTCGGTCCAGATCTCGAACGCCTTCATCAGATTGCGCGCGAAGCTCTCGAGGATGAGCTCGCGGGCGCCCGGCCCGAAGCTCTCCTCCTCCAGTGAGGTCGAGCCCGGGGTGAGGCCGGGGTCCCCGGCATGGGCCTTGGAGGCGATCAGCATGGCGCCGAAGACCAGCCAGTCGGGCGCCGCCTGCTCGGAGCAATCCTGCGGCCAGCCGAGCCGACCGCCGCCGAGTCGCGCGCCGTCATAGAGCAGCGTGTCCGGCCAGGCGATCGCGACCGGCATCTCCGCCGGTCCGGCCGCCCCGACAGCCTCGGCGAGCGCCAGCATCCCGGCGAACAGCGCCCGGCGGGCGGAGGCGAGCGGTTCGTCCGGCGCCAGCACGACCGCGAAATCGATGACGTCGTCCCGGTCCGTGACCACGAACGCGCCCGCCCCAGCGACGCCGGCCATCCGTCGCGCGGCGGCGAAGGCGTCCTCGCCCGCGGCCGCTTCGGCTTGCGAAAAAACCGGCGGCAGCGTGAGGCGCGAGGCCGGCCGGCTGGGCGCGAGCAGCGTCATGAGCGGCGGCCGCGTCGGGGTTGATTGCAGACTGCGGACACGCCCAGACCCCTGATGCCGATATCGGATCGCAGTTTCGAACGCTTCAAAGTATAGAGGACGCTTGGCGCTCCGCGAAGGGGCGCGCGTCGAACCTGGGACGCCGCCGCACCCGTGACCGACCGTATCGTGTTCGCCTGTTCCTGCGAGAAGACGATGCCGCTCGACGAAGCGGCGATCGCGCCGGCCTGCGGGGGGACGCTGAGAACCGCCGACCAGCTCTGCGGCCGTGAGCTGGATCGCTTCCGCGAGGCCGCTGCGGGCGGCGCCCCGATCACTGTTCCGTGCACGCTTCAGGCGCCCCTGTTCGGGGAGGTCGCGGCCGAACTCGGGGCCGAAGATCGCGTCGCCTTTGTGAACATCCGCGAGAACGCCGGCTGGTCGGCGGACGCGCGTCGGGCCGGGCCGAAGATCGCCGGCCTGCTGGCGGGGGCGGCCGAGCCGCTGCCTGAAGCCGCGATGGTATCGCTGGAAAGTCAGGGGGTGGCGCTCGTCTATGGGCGTGACGAGAGCGCGCTGGACGCCGCAAAGCGGCTCGCCGAGCATCTCGACGTCACGGTCCTGCTCAGCCGGCCCGGCGACGTCGCGCCGCCCTTGCGCTACGATTTTCCGGTGTTCCGGGGCACGATCCGGAACGCGGCCGGACATCTCGGCGCCTTCCAGGTGAAGGTCGACGACTATGCCCAGCCGGCGCCGTCGTCCCGCGCGCGGCTCGTCTTCGGCGCCCCGCGCGACGGCGCGACGTCGGCCTGCGACCTGATCGTCGACCTCTCCGGCGCGGCGCCGCTGTTTCCCGCCCATGAGGTCAGGGCCGGCTACCTCAGGGCCGATCCGCGCGATCCCGCCGCCGTCGAGCGCGCGGTCGCGGAGGCCTCCCATCTGGTCGGGACCTTCGACAAGCCGCGCTATGTCGATCTCGACGCCGGGATCTGCGCGCATTCGCGCTCGCGGATCACCGGCTGCACCCGTTGCCTCGAGGTCTGCCCGACGGGCGCGATCTCGCCGGCGGGCGATTCGGTCGCGATCGATCCTTACGTCTGCGCCGGCTGCGGGAACTGCGCTTCGGTCTGCCCGACCGGCGCAGCCGGCTATGCGCTGCCGACCGCCGACGCGCTGATGCGGCGGCTGCGGGCGATGCTGCTCGGCTATCACGCGGCCGGCGGCCGGGCGGCCATGGTCCTGTTCCATGACAGGGACCATGGCGAGCCGCTGATCCACGCGCTCGCCCGCTACGGCGAGGGATTGCCCGCCGACGTGCTGCCGGTTCAGGTGAACGAGGTCACGCAGATCGGTCCGGAGCAGTTTGCGGCGCTGTTCGCCTATGGGGCGGCGGGCGCCCATGTCCTGACCCGGGCGCGGCCGAAGCACGACCTCGACAGCCTTGAGCGCGGCGTCGCGCTCGCCAACGCCCTGGCCGTCGCGCAGGGCTATGCGGGCCAGGGGAGAGCGCTCCCGGTCTCGATCATCTCGGCTGACGATCCCGACCTGCTCGCAGCCGCGGTGGCCAGCGCCGCGCGCGGCGCGCCGGCGCCCAATCCGGCGAGCTTCATGCCGTTCGGCGGCAAGCGCGAGACGTTCCGGTTCGCGCTGCGCCAGATGCACGCGGTGGCGCCGGCGCCCGCGGCCTTCGTGCCGCTCGAGGCCGGCGCGCCGTTCGGCGGCCTCGCATTCCGCACCGAGGCCTGCACGCTCTGCCTCGCCTGCGTTGGCGCCTGTCCGACCCAGGCCCTTTCGGACAATCAGGAACGGCCGCAGCTGACGTTCAAAGAAGACCTCTGCGTGCAGTGCGGCCTGTGCGCGGCCACCTGCCCGGAAAACGTCATCAGCCTGAAGCCGCAGATCGACTTCGACGCCTGGGCCGCGCCGCGCCGCACGCTGAAGGAGGAGGAGCCGTTCGAATGCGTCGTCTGCGCGAAGCCCTTCGGCACGCGCAGCACGATCGAGCGGGTGATGGAGAAACTCCACGGCCGGCACTGGATGTTCGCCGGCGTGGAAGGCGAACGGCGGATCCGCATCCTGCAGATGTGCGACGACTGCCGCGTCGGGGCCGCGCTGAGCGAGGGTTTCGATCCGCACGCCGCGCCTCAGCGCGCGAGGCCGCGCACCACGGAGGATTATCTGCGCGAGCGCGCAGCGCCGGTCGAGCCGCAGCTCAACGCGACTCGGTCGCCTTCCGAAGGAACTGAACCAGCGCTTCCCGATCCGCCGCGCTCGTGATCCGCTGTTCGGGCATCTTCGTTCCGGGCGTGTAGCGCGCGGGACCGACCTCGAAGAGTTCGGCGATGGTGCGCTCGTTCCAGACGATGTCCATTTTCCGGAGCGGCTCGGAATAGCGGTAGTCGGGCGCGGTCGCGATCCGGCGCCCGAACACGCCGGCGAGACTCGGACCGGCGCGCTCGCCCTCGCCGCTTTTCAGCGTGTGGCAGGCGACGCAGGCGCGGAACACTTCCGCGCCGCGGTCGCCGGCATATTCGGCGAGCGGATCGGCGAGCTGGGACATGGCTGTAGGGCCGAGGGTCTCGCCCGTCTCGGCGCTCCAGCGCCGCACCAGCCGGTCGCTTCCGCCGGTGACGATCTCGGCGCCGCCCGGCCGCCAGGCGAGCGACCAGACCGGCAGCCCGGGGCCTACGAGCCTGTTCAGGATGCGTCCCGTCGCGCGCTCCACGATCGCGACCGCGCCGCCGGCGGTCGCGGCCGCGATCCGCACGCCGTCGGGCGACATCGCGAGCGCGATGACGGGCGCAGGCGCGATCTCGACCTCGGTCCGGACCGTCCCGTCCGACGCCAGGAACCGGAGCGTGAAGTCGGCCCCTGCGGCTGCGATCTCGCCGTCCGGCGCGACCGCGAGCGCATTCACCGGCGACGGCAGCTGGGCCACGGCGGGGGCGGCCGCGTCGCCCGCCTGCGGCCAGATCCGGACCGTGGCGTCGTAGCCTCCGGTGACCAGCCGCCCGTCGGGCAGGAAGGCGACCGCGTTGACCGGACCCTTGTGGCCCTTGAACACGCGCTCCGCGCCGCCGGCCAGCGGAAACGCCCGGGCCGTCCCGTCCCAGGAAGCGGAGGCCAGCGAGGACCCGTCGGCAGAGACCGCAAGCCCGGCGATCGGACCCTTGTGAGCTGAGATGACCCGGACCGGTTCCCCGCCGGCGCTTGTCCAGAGCGCGATGCGTCCGTCCTCCGACGCGGTGGCGAAATCTCCGTCCGGCAGCGCCGCGACTGCGTTCACCGCGCCATCGTGGAAGCGCAGCACCTTGCGGGCGACGCCGGCGTCTATATCCCAGAGGATCGCTGTCTGGTCGAAGCCGCCCGAGATCGCCGTCCGGCCATCCGGCGAGACCGCGACCGCCCGCACGGGACCGCCATGGCCGCGCATCTGCGCCTCGGCCGGCGCGCCGAGCAGCAGGAGGGCCGCCGCCAGCAGCCAGAGCATTACGCGCTTCGTTCGCACCGTGCCGTCGTCTCGCTGATGCGGTCGGGGCGAGCATAGACGATCCCGGCCGACCGCGCGCCCCGCGGGCGCGGCCTTGATCATCGGGCCGCCATGACGCATCGCTTGGCGATGATCTCGCGCGCCGCCCCTCCCCGATCCGCCTCGTCCGCCGGCAGCGCGCGCAGCGCATGAGCAGAGCGGCCTCCCGCGCGCTCGCGCCGCTCGACGAGGCGCTTGCGCTTCTCGCCCGCCTGGCCGCGCCGGTTGCGCCCCGAACGACGTCGCTCGCCGGCGCGATCGGCCTGGTCTCGGCGGCAGACGCGCTGGCGCCCGCAGACGTCCCCGCCTGCCGCACCGCGCTGCGCGACGGCTGGGCCGTCGAAGCGGCGTTGGTCACCGGCGCTTCTCCCTACGCGCCGGTCACGCCGCGGCGGCCGCCGGTCTGGGTAGAGGCCGGAGCGCCGCTGCCGGACGACGCCGACGTCGTTCTGCCGCCTGAAGCGCTCGTCGGGCGCGAGATCGTGGAGGACGCCCCTGCCCTCGAAGGCGTCCGCGGGATCGGCGACGAAATTCGCGCGGGGGCGTTGCTGCTCGCGGCCGGAGAGCGCCTGACGCCGATGCGCCATGCGGGGCTTGCGGCGGCGGGCGTCGCGTCGATCGCGATCCGGTCGCCTCGCCTGCGCCTGATCATGACCGGCGCTCCCGCCCCCGCCATGGCCGACGCCCTCTCGGCCGCTCTGGCCGCGATGAGCGCGGCGGCGGGCGCCTTGGTCGAGGCGGTCGCGGTCCCCGATGACGCGGAGCGGATCGCGGAGGCGATCGGGTCGGCGGGCGCCGACGCCATTCTGGTCGTCGGCGGCACCGGCGAGGGGCGCACCGATCGAAGCGCGGAAGCGCTCGAAACAGCCGGTGATCTGATGCTCCACGGGCTTGCCCTGAGGCCCGGTGAGACGGCCGGCGTCGGCGCCGCCGCCGGGCGGCCCGTGCTGCTGTCGCCCGGACGCCCCGAAGCCGCTCTGGCGGTGTTCATCACGCTTCTGCGCCCCCTCCTTGGAATGCTGTCCGGCGCCGAGGAGCCGGCGGCCGAGCGCGCGTTGCTGACGCGAAAGATCACCTCGACGATCGGGCTGGCGGAGGTGGTGTTCGTGCGCCGCGTGGCCGGCGGCGCAGAGCCGCTCGGAGGCGCCGGGCTGCCGATCGCGCAGCTCCTGCGGGCGGACGGCGCGGTTCTGGTCAACCCCGGTCGGGAAGGCTATCCAGAGCGCGCCGAAATCGAGGTGACGCCGCTTTGACCGAGCATCATCCCGCGAGGGACGACGCCTTTCTCGACCGTCTCGCGGCCGCCTCCCGGCAGGAACAGTTCCTGACGGTCGCCAGCCGCGAAGAGGCGCTTGAGCGGTTCCGGACCGCCGTTCCCCACCAGGCTCTGTCCTCCGAACAGGTTGATCTCGGCCTGGCTCTCGGCCGCGTGCTTGCGGTCGACGTGGCGTCGCCGATCGACGTGCCGCCCTTCGACAGGGCGCTGGTGGACGGTTTTGCGCTTCGCGCCGCTGACACCGAGGGCGCGAGCCAAGCGACGCCGCGCCGGCTTCGCCTGAACCACGAAATCCTCGCCTGCGGCGTCGCGCCGTCGCTCGCCGTCGCCGCCGGGACCGCGACCCCGATCGCGACCGGCGGCGTGATCCCGCGCGGAGCGGACGCCGTCGCGATGGTGGAGCACACCGAACTCGACCGCGAAGCGCTCACGATCGATCTGGCCCAGGCGGCCCGGCCCGGACAGTTCGTCGGCTATGCGGGCGCCGACATGGCGATGGGCGAGACGGTGCTGCGCAAGGGGACGCAGATCACCGCGCGCGAGATCGGCATGCTGGCCGCCTGCGGGCTTGCGCGGGTCGCGGTGGTGCGCCGGCCGAAGGTCGCGGTGCTCTCGACCGGAGACGAACTCGTCGCACCCGGGGAGGCTTTGCGGCCCGGCGCCATCTACGATTCCAACGGCGCGATCGTCGCCGCTTCGGTCGCCGAGAATGGCGGCGAGCCGCACCTGCTCGGCATCGTCCGGGACGACGAGGCGGCGCTTGAGACGGCCCTCGCGGGTGCGATCGACTCCCACGATCTGGTGGTGCTGTCCGGCGGCACCTCTAAGGGCGCGGGGGACGTGTCGCACCGGATCCTGTCGCGGCTCGGCGCGCCGGGCGTGCTTGTGCACGGCGTCGCGCTCAAGCCCGGAAAGCCGCTCTGTCTGGCGCTCTCCAGGGGCAAGCCGATCGTGGTGCTGCCGGGCTTCCCGACCTCGGCGATGTTCACCTTCCATGAGTTCGTCGCGCCGCTGGTGCGGGCGCTCGCAGGGCTGCCGCCACGCGAGGAACAGGCGATCGAAGCCACGCTGCCCCAGCGCACCGCGTCCGAGCTCGGCCGAACCGAATTCGTCATGGCGTCGCTCGCGCATGCGCCGGACGGGCTCGTCGCGCTGCCTTTGCCGAAGGGCTCGGGTTCGGTCACGGCGTTCTCGCAGGCCGACGGCTACTTCTCCATTCCGGCGAACCGCGCCGGTCTTGAAGCCGGCGAGACGGTCTCGGTCATCCGGCTCGGCGCCGGGGTGCGGCCCCCGGACCTCACCATCATCGGAAGCCATTGCGTCGGGCTCGACCGCGTCATCGGGATTCTGGCCGACCGAGGCGTTCGGGCGCGGGCCGTCTGGGTCGGCTCGGCCGGCGGGCTCGCGGCGCTGAAGCGCAGCGAATGCGACCTCGCCGCCATGCACCTGCTCGATCCGGAAACCGGCCGCTACAATGCGCCCTTCCTCGGCCAGGGGCTCGCGCTGGCGCAAGGCTGGCGACGCCTGCAGGGGATCGTGTTCCGGCCGGGCGACGAGCGCTTCGAAGGTCGTTCGGCGGCCGAGGCGGCGGCCGCGGCGATCGCGGACGAGACCGCCGTGATGGTCAACCGCAACACCGGGTCGGGCACCCGCGCGCTGGTCGACGGCCTCATCGGCGACGCCAGGCCCCCCGGCTTCTGGAACCAGCCGCGTTCGCACAACGCGGTCGCCGCGGCGGTGCGCCAAGGCCGCGCCGACTGGGGGGTCGCCATATCGAGCGTCGCGCAGGCCTACGGGCTCGGCTTCCTGCCGCTCACCGAAGAGCATTACGACTTCGCCTATGCGCCCGGCGTGAAATCCGAGGCGCTCGCCATCTTCCTCGACGTCCTGTCCGAGCCTGAGACGTCGGTCGCGCTCAGGGCGCTCGGCTTTTCGCCGGCCGCGGGCTCATGAGCGGCCCGCGCGTCATCGGACTCGCCGGATGGAGCGGCGCGGGCAAGACCACGCTGCTGGTCAAGGCGATCCCCCTGCTGGTCCGGCGGGGTCTGCGGGTCGCGACGCTGAAGCACGCGCATCACGCCTTCGACCTCGACCAGCCCGGCAAGGATTCCTTCCTCCACCGGCAGGCCGGCGCGAGCGAGGTGATCATCTCCTCGGCGCGGCGCTGGGCCCAGATCCATGAGGTCGGGGACGGCCCGGAGGCGACGCTGGCGGAGCTTCTCGGCAAGGTGACTGCGGCCGATCTCGTGATCGTGGAAGGCTTCAAGCGCGACGTCCACGCCAAGATCGAGGTGTTCCGCGCCGCGAACGGGCGGCCCCCGCTGCATCCCGACGACCCGCGCATCCTCGGCGTCGCGAGCGACGAGCCCTTTCCCGACGCGCCGGTTCCCGTGGTGCCGCTCGACGACATGGTCGCCGTCGCGGATCTGCTGATCGCCAGCGCCGAGCAGCTCGACGCCACCTTGGCGCGCCTTCGGACGGGAGGCGCGCATGGCGCAGCTCGCTGACGACTGCTTCGCGTTCGGCGGCAGGCTGATGACGATCGAGGAGGTCCTGGCGCTGATCCAGGAGCGGCTGCCGGTGGTGGCCGGCGTCGAGACGGTCCCGCTCGCGCTCGCCGACGGCCGCATCGCGGCCGAGGACATCCTCGCCCGGAACGACGTCCCGCCCTTCGCGAATTCCGCCGTCGACGGTTACGCGGTCCGCCACGCCGAGCTCGCCGCGGAGGGCGAGACGCTGCTGCCGGTGACGGCGCGGATCGCGGCCCGCATCTCGGGCGGCGACGCCCAGGCCATAAACGGCGCGGCGCGCATCTTCACCGGGGCGCCGATGCCGCCCGGCGCGGACACGGTCTTCATGCAGGAGGATGTCCGGCTCGAAGGCGGCCGGGTCGCCCTTCCGCAGGGCCTCAAGGCCGGCGCCAATATGCGCCCGGCCGGCGAGGACATCGCCGCCGGCGCGGTCGCGATCCCGGCCGGCCGCCGCCTGCGCCCGCAGGACGTCGCGCTCGCCGCAGCGACCGGCCATGCCAGCCTGCCGGTTAGGACACGCCTGCGGGTGGCGCTGTTCTCGACCGGCGACGAGCTCGTCGCGCCGGGAGAGCCGCTGCCGCCGGGCGCCGTCTACGATTCAAACCGCGCCATGCTGGGCGCGCTGTTGCGCCGGCTCGGAGCCGAGGTCAGCGACCTCGGCGTCCTACGCGACGACCCGCTCATGCTGACCGAGCGCATCGCCGACGCGGCGCGCGACCACGACCTGATCCTGACGTCCGGCGGGGTTTCGACCGGCGAGGAGGATCACGTGAAGGCGGCGGTCGAGGCCGCGGGCCAGCTGGTGTTCTGGCGGCTCGGCATCAAACCCGGCCGGCCGCTCGCGATGGGAGCCGTCGGCGGGGCCGCGTTCGTCGGCCTGCCAGGCAATCCGGTGGCGGTCTACGTCACGATGCTGTTCGTGGTCCGCCCGCTGATGGCGCGGCTCGGCGGCGCGCTGCACGAGCCGCTCGCGCCGCGCCTGGTGCGGGCCGCGTTCCCATACCGCAAGAAGTCCGGCCGGCGCGAATTCGTCCGCGTCAGCCTGGCGCCAGGGGCTGACGGCGTCACCGACGCGCACAAATTTCCGCGCGACGGCGCGGGCGTGCTGACCTCGCTCACCGAAAGCGACGGCCTCGCGGAGCTTGCCGACGACGTCACGCGGGTCGCGGAAGGCGACATGATCGCCTTCTATCCTCACGGGCTGCTTTGGTGAGGCGGGCCATAGCCAGGCGTCCCGCAAGCCGCGGAACGCGCCGCTCCGATCAGCGGCGCTAACCGTTCGGCCGGAACCGAGGCGCGCGCCGCAAGGAAGTAGATTTCCCAACCGAGCGGCTCGAAATCGAGCCGAAGGCCTCGGCCGCCGCGCGCGTGCCCATGCCGCAATCCGCCGCGCCTGAGGCGATCAGCGCCGCGACCGCCTGATGGGTGAACTCCTCGGTGTGGAAGCCTAAGATGTCGTCGGCCGCGACGCCCGCCTCCCGGCAAAGCCGCTCGAACCAGATGCGCGTGCCGGCGCCGCGCTGCCGGTTCACGAAGCGGGCGCGCCGGCTCGCCAGGTCAGGGATGCCCTGGATGCCGAGCGGATTGCCGGGCGCGAACATCAGCCCCTGCTCCCGGCGAAACAGCGGTTGGACCGTCAGCTCCGGGTCCCGGAAGAGCGCATCGAGCGGCGGCGGCGGCTCGCCTTCCGAGCCGTAGTGGAAGCCCGCGGCGTCCGCCCCGCCTGCGGCGAGCTTCGCCAGCGCGTCCATACTGCCGGCGACGGAGAACTCGACGCCGGACACGCGCGCGACCACCGAGAGCAGCAGCGGATCGTGGCTGCCGCAGACGCGCAGTCGCGTCTCGGCGGAGCCGAGAAGCGCGGCGAGGCGCCTGTCCAGCGCCGCCTCCTCCGCCGCGCGCGCGGGCTCGATCCGCTCGAATGCGGCGGCGAGAGTTTCGCGTAACTCGGAGCCGAACGCGGTCAGGGCGCTGCCATGTCCCTTGGTCTTCAGCACCACGGCGCGGCCGAGGACGGTCTCCAGCCGGGCGACCTGCCCCCAGGCGGAGCGGTATGAAACGCCGAGCCGCTTCGCCGCGCCCTGGAGCGAGCCGGTGCGATCGAGCCCGTCCAGCAGAGAGAGCGTCGCCGCAAGCGCGATCGCCTCATCGCCGACGCGGAATTCACCGTCGAGGCGTAAATGCACCCTCATATGCACGCCCTTTCCTATTGATCTGTCTGAACGCTCCATATCATTGGGAGCGGAGCCCGGCGTCCATGCTTGAAACCTTCAACGAAACGATCCTGCGGCTGGCGACGCTCGACCGCGGCGTGATCTCGATCGCGGCCCTGTCGCTCCGCGTCAGCCTGGCGGCGGTCGGGATCGGCCTGCTGTTCGGCGTGCCGCTCGGGGCGCTGGTCGCCGTGGCGCGGTTTCCCGGGCGGGCGGCGGCGGTCGCGCTGCTGAACGCCTTCATGGGCCTGCCGCCGGTGGTCGTCGGCCTCTTCATCTACCTGCTTCTGTCGCGCTCGGGGCCGCTCGGCGCCGCGGGCTTGCTGTTCACCCCGTCCGCCATGGTGGTCGCGCAAGCCGTGCTTGCGACGCCCCTGATCGCCGCCCTGACGCGCCAGATCGTGGCGGATTCCGAGGCCCAGCTCGGGCCGCAGCTGCGGTCGCTCGGCCTCTCCGCCGCCCGGCGCTCCGCCGTGGTGATCTACGACGTGCGCTTCTCGCTGGTGACGGTGGCGCTTGCGGCCTTCGGCCGCCTGATCTCGGAGATCGGCGCCGTGCTGGTGGTGGGCGGCAACATCGACGGCTACACCCGCACCATGACGACTGCGATCTCGCTCGAGACGCAGAAAGGCGATCTCAGCCTCGCGCTCGCCCTCGGCCTCGTCCTGATCGGCCTCGTCGTGGCAGTCAACGCCGCCGCCTCCGCGCTCCGCGGCTATGCCGCGCGCGCCTATGGGGCGGCGTGATGGCAGCGATCACGCTCGACGGCGTCGTGGTCGCGTTCAGCGGCAAGACCGTGCTCGACCGCCTGAGCCTTGAGCTCGCGCCGGGCGGCGTGACCGCCCTGATCGGCCCGAACGGCGCCGGCAAGAGCGTGACGCTGCGGGTGATCGACGGCCTCGTGGCGCCCGTCGCCGGCTCGGTGCGGATCTCCGGCGCGAAGCCCCCGCGGCGCGCTTTCGTGTTCCAGCGGCCCGTCCTGGTGCGCGCCAGCGCCGCCGCCAATGTCGAGCTGGCGCTGTCGCCGCTCGGGCTTGCGCGCGCGGAGCGGAAGGCGCGGGCTCGCGCCGCGCTCGACCGCCTCGGCCTGTCGGCCCGCGCCGAACATCCGGCGACGCTGCTGTCGGGCGGCGAGCAGCAGCGCCTCGCCCTCGCCCGCGCCTGGGCGACCGAGCCGGACCTCCTGCTGCTCGACGAGCCGACCGCCAATCTGGATCCGGCCGCGACCGAGCTCGTCGAGGGGCTGGTCGGCGAGATCAGCCGTCGCGGCGCCAAGGTCGTGCTGGTCTCCCACAATCTCGGTCAGGTCATGCGGCTCGCCGACGACGTCGTCGTGCTGTCGCGCGGCCGCGCCGTCGAACACGGGCCGACCCGCCTGGCGCTGACCTCGCCGCGCTCGGCCGAAGCGCAGGCCTACATCAAGGGAGAACTGCCTTGGACATTCTTCGCCGCGGCGTCCTGACGTTCGGCCTGATCGCCGCGCTGGGGCTTGGGCCGCAATTCGTCCGGGCCGAGCCGGCCTCGATCGTCGTCGCCTCGACGACCTCGACCGAACAGTCCGGCCTGTTCGGGCATATCCTGCCGCTGTTCAAGCAGAAGACCGGGATCGAGGTGAAGGTGGTCGCCCTCGGCACCGGCCAGGCGCTCGACGTCGCGCGCCGCGGCGACGCCGACGTGGTTCTGGTCCATGACCGGCCGGCGGAGGAGAAGTTCCTGGCCGAGGGGTTCGCCAAGGCGCGCCACGACGTCATGTACAACGACTTCGTGCTGATCGGCCCGAAGGACGACCCCGCGGGCGTCAAGGGCCTCGACGTGCTGGGGGCGTTCCGCAAGCTGGCGGCCGCCAAGGCGCCCTTCGTCTCGCGCGGCGACCGCTCCGGCACGCACAACGCCGAGCTCCGCCTCTGGAAGAACGCCGGCGTCGACCTCGCGGCCGTGCGGGGCGATTGGTACCGCGACGTCGGCCAGGGCATGGGCCCGGCGCTGAACACCGCGTCCGCCAGCGACGCCTATCTTTTGGCCGACCGCGGCACGTGGCTCTCGTTCAAGAACCGCGGCGACCTCACGATCCTTGTCGAAGGCGACAAGCGCCTCTTCAACCAGTACGGCGTGATGCTGGTTAACCCCGAAAAGCACCCGACCGTGAAGGTCAAAGAGGGCCAGGCCTTCGTCGACTGGCTGATCTCGAAAGACGGCCAGAACGCGATCGCCGCCTACAAGATCGGCGGCGAGCAGCTGTTCTTTCCAAACGCCCAGGGATCCTAGAGGGCCCAGGCGTCCAGGGCGTCGTCCTGCAGCCAGGCGGTGTGGCCGCTCGACAGCCGACGCCGCAAACTCCGTCCATGGCCGGTCAGAACGACGGATTGCTAGAAAACGTTGGTAGCGGAGGAGGGACTCGAACCCCCGACACGCGGATTATGATTCCGCTGCTCTAACCAGCTGAGCTACTCCGCCCCGGCGCGTGCGCGGCGTTCCGCGGGCGGGCGGATATAAGGAGGGGCTCCGAAGGGTGTCAAGCGCGCCGGAAGCCGCCGCGCCGTCCGCCGTTCAGCGCTTGGCGCGGGGCGCGCGCGACGGCGTCGCGCCGGCGGGGTCGTAGCCGACCAGGATGCGCCAGCCCGCGAAGCGGTTCTCCGGGATCGGCACCACGATGTTGTCCTCGATATGCGAGAAGTCCGCCTGGGTCTGGCCGGCCGGGACTGTGACGTCGATCAGGTGGTTCTGCGAGTAGACCGGACGGTTCTGGTCGTCGACGATCGCGACCCTGAGCGGCAGCCGGAACGCGCCCGGCGCGCCCTTCGGGCCGAGGATGACGCGGCCGACCACGCCGATCCGCACACCCGCCTCGACGCCGAGGCTCGAACACTCCCGCGCCGTGTCGGCGAGCGTCGCCTGGTAGCGCAGCGCGAACGGGTCGGTCGAACCCGGCGTATCGTAGACCGGAAAAGCCGCGGCGCCCTGCAGCACCTCGACCGGCGGGCACTGCCGCTTGATCGCGAGATCCTCCGGCGGGGTGACCGGCGGAGGATTGGCGTTGCCGAGCAGCAGCTTGGTGGCGAAGCCCTCGCTCTTCTGGGCGGGCTTGCCGGCGTCGGCGTCGCCGCCGACTGTGCTGCAGGCGGCGAGCGCGGCGAGGCAGGCCGCAGCCGCCCCGGCGCGGGCGGTCTTCGCCAGGATTGCGTGAACGCGACGCATACGCATGCCCCCGGACTGGCGCCGCCGAACCGCGGCGCTGAGCGTTATAGCAACCGCCCCACGAGCTTGGAAAGGCGCTCGCGGCTTGACAGCGCGCCGGCCGGGTCGCCATCTCCGGGACAGCCGACCGGCCCTTGACGCGCCGCCAGCCGAGCGATCTCCCGATGACAGCAAAGCCGCCCCTCAAGGTCCTGCTCTGCGCGCCGCGCGGCTTCTGCGCCGGCGTGGTGCGGGCGATCGACGTCGTGGAGGCCGCGCTCGAGCGGTTCGGTCCGCCGGTCTATGTGCGCCATGAGATCGTGCACAATCGCTATGTGGTCGATGCGCTGAAGCGCAAAGGCGCGGTGTTCGTCGAGGAGCTCGACGAGGCGCCGGACGGCGACGCCCCCGTGGTGTTCTCGGCGCATGGCGTCGCCAAGTCGGTGCCGGAGGCGGCGCGCGCCCGCAACCTGATCGCGATCGACGCCACCTGCCCGCTCGTCACCAAGGTGCATCGCGAGGCCGAGGTGCATTTTCGCCGCGGCCGGCTCGTGGTGCTGATCGGCCATGCCGGCCATCCTGAAGTCGTCGGCACGATGGGCCAGCTGCCCGACGGCGCCGTGCTGCTGGTCGAGACCGAGGCCGACGTCGCCGCGCTTGGCGTCCCGGAGGGCCGCGAGCTCGCCTATGTGACGCAGACGACGCTCTCGATCGACGACACCGCCGCCGTGGTGGCGGCGCTCAAGACGCGCTTCCCGGCCATCGTCGGGCCGCACCGGGAAGACATCTGCTACGCCACCACCAACCGGCAGGAGGCGGTCAAACGCGTCGCCCCCGACTGCGACGCGCTGATCGTGGTCGGCGCCGCGAACTCGTCGAACTCGCAGCGGCTGCGCGAGGTCGCGGAGCGCGCCGGCTGCCCGGTGGCGCGGCTCGTCGCCCGCGCCGACGACATCGACTGGAGCGAGTTCGGCGGCATCCGCACCCTCGGCGTCACCGCCGGGGCCTCGGCGCCGGAGGTTTTGGTCGAAGAGATCATCGACGCCTTCGCGGCGCGCTACGCGGTAGAGGTCGAGACCGTCTCGACGGCGGACGAGAACGTGTTCTTCCCGCTCCCGCGAGAGCTTCGCCCGGCGGCGGAGTGACGCGGCCCGCGATGCGGCGCGACCCGGCGGCCGCCGGCGTTGCGGACGGGGTCTCGAGCCCGTAAGCAGCCCCGGTCCTCTCCGCGCGCTCCCGAGTCCCGCATGGCCGTCTACACCGAAGTTCCCTATGACGAGCTCGCGGCCTTCCTGCGCGCCTACGACATCGGCGACGTGCTCTCCTTCAAGGGCATCGCGGAGGGCGTCGAGAACTCCAACTATCTGCTCGACGCCACGCGCGGCCGCTTCATCCTGACGCTCTATGAGAAGCGGGTGAACCGCGACGACCTGCCGTTCTTCCTCGGCCTGCTGGAGCATCTGTCGGCGAACGGCCTGACCTGCCCGCAGCCGGTAGCGGCGCGCGACGGCCAGGCGCTGCGTGAGCTGTGCGGCCGGCCCGCCGCGCTCGTCACCTTCCTGGAGGGCGTCTCGGTCCGCCGGCCGACGGCGCGGCACTGCGCGGCGCTGGGGACCGCGCTCGCCCGGCTGCACGAGGCCGGCCGCGGCTTTCCGCTGAGGCGGCCGAACGCGCTTTCGGTCGGAGGCTGGCGGCCGATGGCGGAGGCGGCGCGCGGCCGCAGCCACGCGGTCGCGCCCGAGCTCGACGAGGCGATCGCCGCGGAGCTCGATTTCCTCGAACCCGCCTTCGCGGCGCTCGACCTGCCGCAGGGCGTGATCCACGCCGACCTGTTTCCGAACAACGTGTTCTTCCTCGGCGACGAGCTTTCGGGCCTGATCGACTTCTACTTCGCCTGCGACGACGCCTTCGCCTATGACGTCGCGATCTGCCTCAACGCCTGGTGCTTCGAGGCCGACCAGTCGTTCAACGTCACCAAGGGGCAGGCGCTGCTGTCGGCCTATCACGCGGCGCGGCCGTTCCTGCCGCAGGAGATCGCGGCGCTGCCGACGCTCGCGCGCGGGGCCGCGATCCGCTTCCTGCTGACGCGGCTGGTCGACTGGCTTGACACGCCGCCGGGCGCGCTGGTCAAGAAGCTCGACCCGCTCGAATATCTGAAAAAGCTGCGCTTCCATCAGAGCGCGGCGGACGCCTCCGCCTTCGGGTGGCGGCCGTGAGCGCGCCGGCCGCGACGCCCGACGCTCCGCTCTCGGCGCCGGAAGGCGCGCCGGTCACGCCGGGCGCGGTCGAGATCTTCACCGACGGCGCCTGCTCGGGAAATCCCGGCCCCGGCGGCTGGGGCGCGATCCTGCGCTTCGGCGCGGCCGAGAAGGAGATTTCGGGCGGCGAAGCGCTCACCACCAACAACCGGATGGAGCTTCTCGCCGCCATCACGGCGCTCGAGACGCTGACGCGGCCCTGCACGGTCGCGGTTCACACCGACAGCCAGTATCTGCGCGACGGCGTCACCAAATGGATCGCCGGCTGGAAGCGCAACGGCTGGAAGACCGCCGACAAGAAGCCGGTCAAGAACCAGGACCTGTGGATGCGCCTCGACGCGGCGCTCAAGACCCACCGCATCGAATGGCGCTGGGTGAAGGGCCACGCCGGCCACCCCGAAAACGAGCGCGCCGACGAACTCGCCCGCGCCGGCATGGCGCCCTTCAAGAAGAAGCGCTAGCGCGGGGCGGGAGGCCAGGCGGCTGCGCTTGCAGGACCCGCGCGCTCCTTCATCATCAGCGAATGGACTGGATCGCACATTTCCGCGCGGCGGCGCGCGGGCTCGAGGTCTCGCACGTCTGGCGCGGCTATGGCTCTGCGCTGTTCCTTGAATTCGGCTCGCTGACGCCTACGACGCGGCGGGACGGACGTCCTGGCAATCCTGACGGCGAACTCGGGCTGATGATCCAGTGGAGCTGGCGGATCGAGGACGGCCGGTCCATCGCGTGCGGCAGCTGGAGCAACGAGGCGCTGTGGCCGTCGATCTTCGCCCGCCTCGTCGGGCGCCGCGTCACGGACGTCTCCATATTCGGTCGCCTGCCCGAACTCCTGCTCTCGCTCGAAGGCGATCTGCACGTGGCGTCCTTCATGACGGCCGAGGGCGATCCGGAGTGGACCTTGTTCGACCGGCGCGGCGGCGGGTGCATCGCCGTGGGCTGCAAGTCGGGCTTGCTCGTCGCTGAATAGGAACGCCCCCGCCGCCCATCCTAGCGGTCAGGCGGCGCCGCGCGCGCCTTCCGCGGCGGGAGCCTCCTCCGTCGCCAGCGTCGCGCGGTTCTGCTCGCGGATCTTGGCGGCCGCGTCGTCGTAGAGGAACGGCAGGAAGGCGTAGCGCACGCCGCGCGTCACCCGCGAGACGGCGTGCAGATAGGAGCACGAGAACACCACCGCGCCGCCGGCCGGCGGCTTGAAGCTGCGCGGGCCGAATTCCGGAAAGCTCAGCTCTCCGCCTTCGAAATCGGAATTGAGGTTGACCGACACCGCGAAGCGGCGGTGCGCGGTGCCCGAAGTGGTGTTGTCGCGGTGGGCGCGAAAATGGCCGCCGTCCTCGGCCGAATAGCAGCCGACGATGTAGCGCTCCATGCGGTTCGCCACGAAGCAGTGCGCCTTGAGGATTTCCGGCGCCACGCGGCGGCGGATGCGCTGCTGGATCATCCGGACCAGCTCCGGATCGTCGATCTCGGCGTCCTTGCGGCGCTTGTGCGAGGCGTCGTGCATCGGAACGGTGCGGCCGTCGATCTGCCGCATGAAGCCGGATTCCTGACCGCCGCGGGCCTCGTAGTTTTCGATCAGGCGGCCGCAGAGCTCCGGCTCGAAAACATTCGGCAAAAACAGCACCGGCGCCTGCAGCTCGACGCCGGCGTGGCGCGCCGGCTCCGGCAGGGCGGCGACGAGGTCGAACAGGCGGGTCCTGTCGGAACCGTCGGGCGCGAACGGGATGCTGGCGATGACGCGCATCGTCGGGTCGAGCACCAGCCAGAAGCGGCGCGCCTCGACGGGCTCTTCGCGCGGCCGCGCCTCGCGCGGGATCGCGCCGTAGAGCCGGCTCACCGCGCCGTCGACGTCGAAGAAGTGACGCAGGCCCGGCAGCAGCATGCGGGCGCGGCCCTCGGACTCGTCGCGCGGGTCGAGGCTCACGCCGAAGAAGCAGGCGCGGACGTCGTCGAACAGCGCGCGGTTCGCCTCGACGGCCTCGATCGCGGCGGCCGACTGCGGGTCGGCGAGCGTGGCGTAGAAGCACATCACCAGATAGCGCCCGGCGGCGGTGTCGAAGGCATAGCGCGGATTGCCGGTGGCGCGCTGCGAGAACCAGGGGGCGGGGTCGCCCCGCGACAGCTGCACGAAGGAGCGCGGTTCGGACATCGGCGGGTCTCGGCGGCCGGTCCGGCGCCGGCGGGTCCGTCGCAGGATGTGGCCGATCGCGCGGGTGCGAAAGTCCGGGTTCACCCTTACGCGAAGGCCGGCGAGTTTCGGCCGGGCGCCTTTCGGCCGTGGACTGCCGCCGCCATATGCCGGTGCGGACGCGCGCAGCCGGGGGGATCACACGTGAGCGAAGCGAGCTTTCTGGGCGATCTGCTGCAGACCATCGCTGAGCGGGGCCGGCGGCTGCTGGCGCGCGGCGGCGGGCCAGATGACGGCCGGAACGGCGCGCTGGCGGCGCTCTGCGAGCGGCTGATCGCAAGCCGCGGCGAAGCCTCGAGCCTCGCGCTGTCGCAGGAGATTCTCGAACGCTGGGCGGCGCTGTCGGAGGCCGACCGCAGGGCCTTCATGACGATGCTGCTGGAGTCGTTCGGCCCGGACCGCGCGAAGCTCGACGCGGCGGTCGAGGCTTATCGGGGCGCGCCGACCCCGAAGGCCGCGCAGCGGCTGCACGAGGCGTCCGAGCCGCGCCGCCAGGAGCTGATCCGGCGGCTCAATTCGGCGCCCGACGGCATGGCGGCGCTGGTGCGCATGCGCGAGGCGCTGATCGCCCTGAAGGCGGACGACCCCGGCCTTGCAGTCGTGGACGACGATTTCGCGCATCTGTTCGGCTCGTGGTTCAACCGCGGCTTCCTGGTTCTGAAGCCGATCGACTGGGCGACGCCGGCCAATGTGCTGGAGAAGATCATCCGCTACGAGGCGGTGCACGAGATCCGCGACTGGGAGGAGCTGCGGCGCCGGCTGGAGCCGCCGGACCGGCGCTGCTTCGCCTTTTTCCACCCGCGGCTGGTCGATGAGCCGCTGATCTTCGTGGAGGTCGCGCTGACGACTGACATGCCCGCGACCGTCGCGGAGGTGCTGGCGCCGGACCGCGCGCCGATCGCGGCCGAGCAGGCGAGCGCCGCGGTGTTCTATTCGATCTCGAACTGCCAGGAGGGGCTGCGCGGCGTCTCCTTCGGCAATTTCCTGATCAAGCAGGTGGTCGAGGATCTCCGCCGCGATCTGCCGGAGCTCGCGACCTTCGTGACGCTGTCGCCGGTTCCGGGCTTCGCCGCCTGGCTCGCGCGCGAGCGGGAGGCGCCGGACTCCGAGGCGCTTAGCGCCGAGGACCGCGCGGCGCTCGCCGTCCTCGATGACCGCGGCTGGATGGACGACGCCGAGGCCGTCGAGACGGTCAGGCCGGCGCTGACCCGCGCCTGCGCCTGGTATCTGGTGAACGCCCGCACCAGCCGCGGCGCCCCCGTAGACCCGGTCGCGCGCTTCCATCTCGGCAACGGCGCGCGGCTCGAACGCGTCAATTTCCTCGCGGACCGCTCGCCGCGGGCGATGCGGCAGGCGCATGGCATGATGGTCAACTACCTCTACGAGCTCGACGACATCGAGACCAACCACGAGGCCTTCTTCGACCGCGGCGAGGTCGCGGCCTCGTCCTCGGTGCGGCGGCTCGCCCGTCGCGCCCGCGCCGCCGACGCGAAGCCGGCGGAGCTTCCGGCCAAATGAAGGTTGCGGACGCCGCGGACGGCGCCCAGATCGCGTAAGCGCGCCAACGGCGCGCAATCGCAGGCGAGGAGGCATCATGACCATGACGCGTGAGGACGTGATCGGCGTGATCGGCCCGGCCGACGACACGCTGGTCGCCGAGATCGTCGCCACCGATGCGACGCCGCAGGAGCTCGCCGAGGCCTGGGCGTGGCTCAATGCGGACGAAGCGCTGCTGAACGAGGGCCGTCCCCTGCCGACTGCGCGGGTCGCGGCGCTGGCGGAGCTGCTGCGGCCGGACGAAGACGAGGCCTGATCCGGCCGGGAGTGCGTCAACGCAAGCGGCCATCCGCGCGCAGCGCCCATGGACGAAGCGGCGGCGCGCGTCTATCTGCGCGCCATGCCGGTCATTTCGATCTCCAATCTTTCCAAGACCTACGCCTCGGGGTTCGAGGCGCTGAAGAGCGTCAACCTCGCCATCGAGCGCGGCGAGATCTTCGCGCTGCTCGGCCCGAACGGCGCCGGCAAGACGACGCTGATCAGCATCGTCTGCGGCATCGTCAACGCCAGCTCCGGCACGGTCGTGGTCGACGGCCATGACATCGTCGCGGACTTCCGCGCCGCGCGCTCCGCCATCGGGCTCGTGCCGCAGGAGCTGACGACGGATCATTTCGAGACCGTCTGGGCGACCGTGAACTTCAGCCGCGGCCTGTTCGGCAAGCCGAAGAACCCGGCTTATGTCGAGAAGATCCTGCGCGACCTGTCGCTGTGGGAGAAGCGCGACTCGAAGATCCTGACGCTGTCGGGCGGCATGAAGCGGCGCGTGCTGATCGCCAAGGCGCTCGCCCACGAGCCGCGCGTGCTGTTCCTCGACGAACCGACCGCCGGCGTCGACGTCGAACTCAGGCGCGACATGTGGGCGCTGGTGCGGGCGCTGCGCGAGACCGGCGTCACCATCATCCTGACGACCCACTACATCGAGGAAGCCGAGGAGATGGCCGACCGGATCGGCGTCATCAGCAATGGCGAGATCATCCTGACCGAGGACAAGGCCGTGCTAATGTCGAAGCTCGGCCGCAAGCAGCTGACCCTCAACCTGTCCGAGCCGCTGCAGCGCGTGCCGCCGGAGCTCGCGGGCCACAATCTCGAACTCGCCGACGAGGGCTGCTCGCTGGTCTACACCTATGACACCCACGCGGAGCGCACCGGCATCACGGGCCTGCTGACCGACCTCGCCGCCGCCGGCATCCGCTTCAAGGACCTGCAGACGCGGCAGAGCTCGCTCGAAGAGATTTTCGTCGGACTTGTGAGGGCGCGGCGATGAACCTGCGCGCGATCCGGGCGATTTATCTGTTCGAAATGGCGCGCGCCTGGCGCACGCTGCTGCAGAGCATCGTGTCGCCGGTGCTGTCGACCTCGCTCTATTTCGTCGTGTTCGGGGCCGCGATCGGCTCACGCATCCAGCAGGTCGACGGCGTGCCGTACGGCGCCTTCATCGTGCCCGGCCTGATCATGCTCTCGCTGCTGACCCAGAGCGTCTCCAACGCCGCCTTCGGCATCTATTTCCCGCGTTTCGCCGGCACGATCTACGAGGTCCTGTCGGCGCCGGTGTCCTATGTCGAGATCGTCATCGCCTATGTCGGGGCCGCGGCCAGCAAGTCGATCCTGCTTGGCCTGATCATCCTCGCCACCGCGTCGCTGTTCGTGCCGCTGCAGATCCAGCACCCGTTCTGGATGATCTCGTTCCTGATCCTCACCGCCGTGACCTTCAGCCTGTTCGGCTTCATCATCGGCATCTGGGCGGACGGCTTCGAGAAGCTCCAGCTGGTGCCGCTGCTGATCGTGACCCCGCTCACCTTCCTGGGCGGCAGCTTCTACTCGATCGACATGCTGCCGCCGTTCTGGCGCGGCGTCACGCTGTTCAACCCGGTGGTCTATCTGGTCAGCGGCTTCCGCTGGAGCTTCTACGGCCGCTCCGACCTCGGCGTCGAACTCAGCCTCGGGATGACGCTGGCGTTCCTGCTCGCCTGCCTGCTGGCGGTGCGCTGGATTTTCAAGACCGGCTACCGCCTGAAGGCCTGACCGGCTTCACCAGGGGTCGGTCATCTCGGGCGCGGCGCGACCCTGCTCGCGGCGGGTCTCGCGCTCCTGCGCGAAACGCTGGCGGATGAAGACGCCCGGGTCGTCCGGCAGGGTCTCGAGCCACTGCCGCGAGGCATAGATGGTCTTGTACATGATGCTGTCGCTGTGCAGCGCCGGCTGGTCCGGCGTCTGGCGCGCGACGTTCATGAAGGCGTCGCCGGTGCGCCCCGCCCCCTGGGCCGAGCCGATCGAGCCGCTCGCCTTGCCGGCCTCCGATTTACGACCCTGATCGGCGCGGCTGACGCGCAGCGCCTTGCTGGCGCCGGCGCCCTCGGCCTGCTTGCCGGAATCGCGGTCGCCGGCCGCGCCCTGGCCTTCGGACTCGACGTCGTTCTCCGCCTCCGCCGCCGCGTCCCCGCCCCGCTTGTTCTGGGTCGCCGTAGCCTGGGCGCCATTATGGGCGTCCGGGCCGTCGCCGCGCTTTGCGCGGATCAGTGATTCGACCAGCGCGAGATTGTAGCGGGCGTCCTCGTCGTTCGGGTCGCGGTTCAGCGCCTCGTCGAACGCCTCGACGGCTTCCTTCAGGCGCCCGGCGCGGGCGAGCGCCGTCCCGAGATCGTAGGCCTGTCCTGGGAAGGACGCCTGCCGGAACGCGTCGGCCGCTTCGGCGTAGCGGCCGTGCTGATAGAGCGCCGCGCCCTGCCAGACAGGTCCGCCCAGCACGACGGCGGCGACGCGCGGCAGGCCGGCGTCGAACAAAGCGCGGCCGATCCGCTGGCGCGAATCGGTCAGGCCGAGGGCTGCGATGATCAGGCCGACGAGGATCAGGATCCGGAACACGAGCGCTCCCGGGGGAAACAGACGCCGGCCATGCTAGCGCGACGCGCGGTCGCCGTCGCTAGCCCGATCCGGATATGGCCAAGGGCGCTCGGCGGCGCCATTCTCGCGCGCGACCTTCCGGATGCTCCCACAGATGCCGCCAATGATCCGAACCGCGCTCCAACTTCTGGCGGCGCTCGTCCTGATGGGGATCCTGTTCACGACCGCCTTCATCCTGTCCACCACCACGCCGCAGGTCCATGTCGGCTGGTTCTTCGGCGGCGCCGGGATGGTCTATTCGATGCTGGTGCTGCTCTACCTCAACCGCTGAGCGCGCGCCTCAGCCGCGCTCCCGTTCGAGGAGCGCGCGCTTTCGCCCCGGCCCCCAGCGGTAGCCCGAAAGCCCGCCGTCGCTCCGCACCACCCGGTGGCAGGGGATCGCGACGGCCAGCGCGTTCGCCGCGCAGGCGCCGGCGACCGCCCGCACCGCCTTGGGCGCGCCCATCCGACGGGCAAGCTCGGCGTAGCTGACGGTCTCCCCCGGAGGGATGGCGGCGAGCGCGGCCCAGACCCGTTGCTGGAACGCGGTGCCGCGGATGTCGAGCGGCAGGTCAAGCCCGGCCGAGGGTTGTTCGACGAGCGACACGATCCGGCCCATCGCCGCCGCGAAGGCGTCCCCGGCCTCGGTCACATCGGCGCTGGGAAAGCGCCGGCGGAGCTCGGCCACGAGCTGATCGGTCGCGTCGCCCAGCAGGATCGCGCAGACGCCCCGCGCGCTCTGCGCCGCGAGCACGAGGCCGAGCGAGCATTTCGCGACCGCGTAGCGGATGCCGGCCCCCTCGCCGCCCGCGCGATACTGCGACGGCGTCATGCCGAGCAGCCGGTCCGCCGCCTCGTAGAACCGGCCGCTCGAGCCAAAGCCGGCCTGGTAGATCGCCTGCGTGACCGAGGCCTCGCCGCCGCCCAGCGCCTCCCGCAACCGCGCCGCCCTCAGAGCATCCGCATAGGCTTTCGGCGTCATGCCGACGACGGACCGGAACAGCCGGTGGAAGCGCGAGGCGCTGAGGCCCGACGCGCGGGCGAGCGCCGCAAGGTCAGGCGGCTCGTCGGCGGCGGCCTCCAGCGTGCGGCAGGCCCGCGCGACGAGCGCCGCTGCCTTCCGCCGCGCCCCTTCCGCCTCGGGCGCGCAGCGCCGGCAGGGCCGGAAGCCCGCGCGCTCCGCATCGGCGGGGCCGGCGAAGAAGCTGACGTTTTCGGGCTTGGCGCGCCGCGCCGGGCAGGACGGCCGGCAGTAGATCCCGGTGGTGCGCACCGCATAGACGAACGCGCCGTCCTGCGCGGCGTCACGCGCAGCGACCGCGAGCCAGCGCGGATCATCCTCAGTCAGGGCGCGGATCGTCATCATGACCATGGTCGCCTCCTCTTCGAACGGCTTCAAGGCGCCATGATCTATCCGCCAGACACCGGCGCGCGCTCCGGTCCTTGCCGTCAAACTCCGACTTCTCAGCCGCCATAGCGCTCGGTGCGGATCAGCGGCGGCGCGATCCCGGCATCGAGCAGCGCAGCCGCGGCGGTCTCGACAAAGGCGTTGGAGCCGCAGACGAACACATGCGTCGGCGCGGCCGGCAGCAGAACCAGCGCCTGCGCCATCATCGGACCGTCCACCCGCCGCCCTTGATCGCCCGGCCGGCGGGGCGGCTCGCGGCTCGTCGCGATCACGAGCCGGAAGCCGTCGCCACGCGCCTCGAGCGCGATCAGCTCGTCGCGAAACAGCGCGTCTGCCCAGGTGCGGCTCGCGAGCAGCAGCAATGCGGGCGTGAGGGCCCCCTGCGCGGCGCGATGGCGGACCATCGCCATCAGCGGCGCGACGCCGGAGCCCGCCCCGACCAGCAGCAGCGGTCCGCCGTCGGCGATGTCCCAGAGAAAATGGCCGCCGATCGGCCCGCGCAGCTCGATCGCGTCGCCTACCTCGGCGACCTCATGGAGGAAGGAGGACACCTCGCCGCCGTCGAGCTTCTCGACCGCGAGCTCGAGCCGCTCCGGCCCGTCCGGCGCAGAGGCGATCGAATAGCTGCGGCGCGCCTGATAGCCGTCCGGCGCGGTGAGCCTCAGGTCGACATGCTGGCCGGCCCTGAAGACGAATGGCCGCTCGGGCGTGAGGAAGAAGCTTTTTACGCGGACCGTGCGGGAGACGATCTCCGCGATGCGCGCGGTCTGCCAGCCGGTCGGGACCGTCACGGGTCGTCGTGATAGCGCTGCTCGCGCCACGGATCGCCATACATGTGATAGCCGCGCAGCTCCCAGAACCCGGCGGTGTCGGTCTCGGTGAACTGCAGCCCACTCAGCCACTTGGCCGACTTCCAGAAATACAGGTGCGGCACGAGCAGCCGCGCCGGGCCGCCATGGTCCGGGGCGATCGGCGCGCCGTCATAGCTCAGCGCCACCATGGCCTTGCCGCCGACGAGATCGGCCGCCGGCACGTTGGTGGAGTAGCCGTCGAAGCCATGCGCCAGCACGAAGGGCGTCGGCGGCGCGCCGAAGCCCGCGGCGGCCAGCAGGTCGTCGACCGTGACGCCCTCCCAGTCGGTGTCGAGCTTGGACCAGGTCGTGACGCAGTGGATGTCGCGCGTGACGCGGGTGCGGGGCAGCGCGTTGAAAGCTTTCCAGTCCCACTTCGCCAGCGGCCGCGGCCCGACCTTGAGGGTGAAAGACCAGTCCTCCAGGCTGACGCGGGGCGTCGGCCCGGCGGACAGCACCGGAAAATCGGTCGTCAGCGCCTGGCCGGGCGGGATGCGGGCCGCCAGATCCGCCGGCGCGCGTCGTCCTCCGAACCCTCGCGTGACCATCAGCACCGCCTCCGTTGCGCCGCAGCGAGACTAGCCGGCGCCGGCTCGAAGGCAAGCGGCGCTTGACCTCGGGGGCCGCGCGCCGGAGACCATGCGCCTGCGCTCCGGCCGGGACCCTCCATGCTGCTCACCTTGCTTCGCTCGCGCCGCTTTGCGCCGCTGTTCGCCTGCCAGCTGTTTGCCGCTTTCAACGACAATTTCATCAAGAACGCGCTCGCGATCCTGGTCCTGTTCAGGCTCGGCGGCTCGAACGGACCGCTGCTGGTGACGCTCGCCGGCGCCCTGTTCATCCTGCCGTTCTTCGTGCTGTCGGCGCTCGGCGGCGAGCTCGCCGACCGCTACGACAAGGCGCGGGTGGCCCGCGCCACCAAGCTCGGCGAGATCGGCGTCGCGGCGATCGCGGCCGTCGGCTTCCTGCTGCCCTCGACCGTGCTGCTGTTCGGCGCGCTGTTCCTGACCGGCTGCCTGTCCGCCCTGTTCGGCCCCGTCAAATACGGCATCCTGCCGGACCATCTGGCGCGCGACGAGCTGGTCGCGGGCAACGCGCTGATCGAGAGCGCGACCTTCCTGGCGATCCTCGCCGGCACGCTCGGCGGCGGGATCATGGTGGCCGAGGCGAGCCCGCTGGCGATCGCGGCGGTGACGCTCGCAATTTCTGTCATCGCTTATCTGTTCTCGACCAAGATTCCGCCGAGCGGCGAGCGCGCGCCGGATCTGAGGATCGAGCCCAATGTCTGGCGCAGCACCTTCGCGCTGCTGCGCGACCTGAAGCGCCAGCCGCGGCTCTGGACGGCGGCGATCGCGGTCAGCTGCTTCTGGCTCGTCGGCGCCGTGGTGCTGTCGCTGCTGCCGCCGCTGGTGAAGCAGGCGATCGGCGGCCGCGAGAGCCTCGTCACGCTGTTCCTTGTCGTGTTCACCGTCGGCATCGCGATCGGATCGCTCGCCGCGGCCCGCCTTAGCCGGCGACGCATCCGGCTGGCGCTGACGCCGGTCGGCGGCGCGCTGGTCGGGGCGTTCGCGCTCGACCTCGCCTTCGCGACCGCCGGCATGACGGCCGCCGCGCCGGCCATCGGCTGGAGCGACTTCCTGCGCTCAGCCGGCGACCTACGCATCGTGGCGGACCTGCTCGGCATCGCGGCGGGCGGCGGGCTGTTCGTGGTGCCGGCCTTCGCCTTCCTGCAGGCCGAGGCCGGAGAGGACCACCGCGCCCGCGTGATCGCCGCCAACAACGTGCTGAATGCCGCCTTCATCGTCGCGGGCTCGCTCGCGCTGCTCGGGCTCCAGGCGGCCGGCTTCTCGACCTCTACGCTGATCGGCCTCGTCGGCGCGCTCTCGCTCGCCGGCGCGCCGCTGATCGGCCATGCGCTGACCGGCGCCGTGCGCCGCGGCTCCGGCGCCGCCGCGCGCTGACGCGCGGCCGCCGGCTCTACGTTGTCTTACGGATGCCGGCCGGTCGATGTCCCCTGCATAGTACCGCAACGCGGGGGCAAGATGATCGGGCGATCATTCGGTGAGGGTGGGGTTGAGGCATGGTCTATTTCCCGGGGACGCCAGGAAACGACAGCCCGACCGCCAGCGACGACTATGACAGCCTCTACGGCCAAGGCGGCGCCGACACGCTGAACGGCCTCGGCGGCGACGACATTCTTTCCGGCGGCAATGACAACGACTCGCTGATCGGCGGCCAGGGAGACGACGACCTCTATGGCGGCGACGGCGCCGACACCATGCTGGGCGGCGACGGCGCGGACGACTTTTCGGTCTACGGCTACGAGACCGGCGCTGACGTGATCGACGGCGGCGCCGACGTCGATCGGCTGTATCTCGACAGCAGCGCGACGACCGCCGACATCACGCTCAACGTCAGCGACCCGCAGGTCACCCAGATCCTGCCGGACGGCACGACGATCGTCCGCGTCGAGGTTCTGAGCTTCACCGGCGGCGGCGGCGACGACACCGTCGTCGGCGGCGCCTACAGCGACAACATCAGCGGCGGCGGCGGGAACGACAGCCTGTCCGGCGGCTCCGGCGGCAACGACGCGCTGCGCGGCAATGCCGGCGACGACGTTCTGCGGCTCGGATCCGCGATCTATGGGACGCTCGACGGCGGCGCCGACCAGGACACGCTCTTCGGCGGCGACGCCGACGATTATCTGTATGGCGGGACCGGCAACGACTCGATCCTCGGCGGCGGCGGCCAGGACCAGATCTATGGCGACGCCGGCAACGACACGATCGACGCCGGCGCGAACGACGACGACATCTATGTCCGCTACGACGACGGCTATGACAGCATCGACGGCGGCGCCGGCCTCGACTATCTGAGCCTCGACCGAACCGCCTCGCTCGTGGGCCTGACGATCAGCCTCGCCAGCCCCAGCACGCTGCAGACGCTGGCCGACGGCACGCGCATTATCCGCATCGAGCAGATCGCCTTCACCGGCGGCGCCGGCACTGACAGCGTCACCGGCGGCAATCTGACCGACCGGCTGCACGGCGGCGAAGGCGCCGACACGCTGAGCGGCGGCGGGTCGGGCGGCGACTACGACGATCTCCATGGCGACGCCGGCGCGGACAGCCTGATCGGCACCTCGGGCTACGACTATCTCTATGGCGGGACCGGGAACGACCGGATCCAGATGAGCGCCGACGGCGACTACGCCTATGGCGACGAGGACAACGACACGATCGTCGGCAGCGGCGGGCTCGACTACATCGAGGGCGGGACGGGCGACGACAGCCTCTCGGGCGGCGGCGGCGACGACCGCATCACGGTCCGCGCCGGCGACGGCTTCGACACGATCGACGGCGGCGCCGGCACGGACATCCTCTACTTCGCGCGTGAGACCGACGTCGCGCTGACCTTCTCGATCGCCGATCCCACGGTCACCCAGTTCCTCGCCGACGGCTCGCGCATCGTCGGAATCGAGCGGATCGACTTCGACGGAGGCGCCGGCGGCGACGTGGTCACCGGCGGCGCGCTGGTCGATACGCTGAACGGCGGCGACGGGGACGACAGGCTCGACGGCGGCGAGGGCGACGGCGACACCGTCAACGGCGAAGCCGGGAAGGACACGCTGATCGGCGGCCTCGGCATCGACTACCTGTCCGGCGGCGCCGACGACGACCTCATCATCCTGTCCGGCGACAGCGACTACGCCTCCGGAGAGGACGGCGACGACGTCATCCAGGGCTCCGACGTCGCCGACGCGAATCTCAACGGCGGCGCGGACAATGACAGCATCTTCGCGGCCGGCGGCGCCGACTATCTCTATGGCGGAACCGGAGATGACTCGCTCGATGGCGGGACCGGCGACGACCGCATGTATGGCGACGCCGGCGACGACACCTATGTGGTCGACAGCCTGAACGACCAGACCTTGGGCGAGACCGCCGAGGGCGGGATCGATCTGGTCCAGTCGTCGGTCGCCTGGACGCTTGGCGATTTCCTGGAGAACCTCACCCTCACGGGCGCGGCAAACATCCACGGGACCGGCAACGCGCTCAACAACCGCATCATCGGCAATGTCGCGACGAACACGCTGCTCGGCCTCGGCGGCGCCGACACGCTCGACGGCGGCGGCGGCGCGGACCGCATGGAAGGCGGAACCGGGAACGACGTCTATTATGTCGACAATTCCGGCGACAAGGTCATCGAAGCCAAGGGCGCCGGAACCGACCTCGTCTACAGCAGCGTCAGTTTCGCTCTGACGGGCCAGTACATCGAGAAGCTGACGCTGACTGGGGCCGCGGACATCAACGCGACCGGCAACACGCTGGACAACCTGATCACCGGCAACAGCGGCGCCAATATCATCGACGGCGGCACGGGCGCCGATACGATGCAGGGCGGCGCAGGCGGCGACACCTATTATGTCCAGAACGCCGGCGACCGGGTGATCGAGGCCAATGTGGCCGGCTACGACACCGTGTTCTCGTCGGTGTCCTATTCCCTGAAGGGTCAGTATGTCGAAGCGCTGACGCTCACCGGATCGGCGAGCGTCAACGCGACCGGCAACACGCTCGCCAACGTGCTCACCGGCAACTCCGGAGACAATGTGCTGACGGGCGGCAAGGGCGACGACACCTATTACGTTCAGAACGCCGGCGATCGCGTGGTCGAGGCGAAGGGCGAGGGCCTCGATCAGGTGTTCAGCAGCGTCTCATACTCGCTCGCCGGACAATATATCGAGAACCTGACCCTGACCGGCGCGGATGACGCTGTTGCGACCGGCAACACCCTCGCCAACAGGCTCGTCGGCAACTCCGGCGCCAACACTCTCGATGGCGGACGAGGGGCCGACACCATGGAGGGCGGCTCCGGCGACGACGTCTACAATGTCGACTCGCTCGACGACCGGGTGATCGAGGCGAACGTCCAGGGCTTTGATCAGGTCTATTCGTCCGTCTCGTTCTCGCTTGCTGGCCAGTATGTCGAGCAGCTTCTTCTGACCTCGAACAGCGCCGTGAACGGCACCGGCAACAGCCTCGCAAACGGCATCATCGGCAACCTGGCGGCCAACGTGCTCGACGGCTGGACAGGCGCCGACACCCTCACGGGCGGAGCTGGCCAGGACACCTTCTCCTTCGCGACCGCGCTCGGCGCCTCGAACGTCGACACCATCACCGACTTCACGGCGGTGGACGACGCCATCCGGCTCGAGAACAGCGTCTTCAAGGGGCTTGCGGCCGGCGCGCTTGGGGCGGGCGCGTTCTACGCCGGAACCGCGGCGCATGACGCCGATGACCGCATCATCTACGATCAGGCGTCGGGCTCGTTGTTCTTCGATCGCGACGGCAGCGGCGGGACCTACGCCGCAGTGCGCTTCGCAATCCTGAGCAACCACGCGTCGATTACGGCCGACGACTTCACGATCGTCTGAAGGTTAGCTGCGGCTTAACGATGACCCCGGCTTTCTAGCTACAGGCCTTCACCTTCGCGTATGGTTCCGAGCGTATCCTGTGATCAGGACACTCTCGGGAAAGTCGGCGAAGATGACCGCCAGCGCACGCGACCCATCCGCGATCAAGCCGCGCGTCGACTGGGTCGACGTCGCCAAGGGCATCTGCATCGTCATGGTGGTGATGATGCATTCCACGCTCGGCGTCGAGAAGGCGGCCGGCGCAGAAGGCTTCATGCACTACGCGGTCTCGTTCGCCCGGCCGTTCCGCATGCCCGACTTCTTCATGATCTCGGGGCTGTTCCTGGCGCTGGTGATCGACCGCGACTGGCGGCTCTATCTCGACCGCAAGGTGGTGCACTTCGCCTATTTTTACCTACTCTGGCTGGTGATCCAGGGCGCGTTCAAATGGCCGGGTCTCGCGCTGGACGAAGGCGCGGGCGCGGTCGTGCACCAGTTCCTGCTCTCGCTGATCGATCCGTTCGGCACGCTCTGGTTCATCTATCTGCTGCCGATCTTCTTCGTCTTCGCAAAGCTCGTCCGGCGCGTTCCGTGGCCGCTCGTGCTCGGCTTCGCGGCGCTGCTCGAGTCGCTCCACGTCGAGACCGGCTGGATGGTTCCGGACGAGTTCTGCGCCCGGCTGTTCTACGTGATGCTCGGCTGGTACGCGGCGCCCGCGATCTTCAGGATCGCCGACTGGGCGCGCGACCATCGCGGGCTCACCCTGCTTAGCCTCGTGGTCTGGGCGCTGGTCAACGGCGCGGCGGTGTTCGGCGGCGTCGCGACCCTCCCGGGGATCAGCCTCGCGCTCGGAACGGCGGGCGCGCTCGCGATCGTCAGCGTCGCCGCGCTGATCGCGGGCTCGGCCGGGGCCGAGCCGCTGCGCTATGCGGGCGAGCGCTCGATCGTCGTCTACCTCGCCTTCTTCCTGCCGATGGCCGCGACCCGGGCGGTCCTGCTCAAGACCGGCGTCATCCAGGACATCGGCTGGATCTCGCTCATCGTGACGGCGGTCGGCGTCGTCGCGCCGCTCGCCCTGCACTGGATCGTGATGCGGTCCGGCTGGGGCACGTTCCTGTTCGTCCGGCCGCGCGCCTTCCACATCGACCGGCCGCGCGGCGCGCCGGGCGCGCGGCTGCAGCCGGCGGAATAGCCGGCTGCGACGGCCGACCTGTAGGTCAGCGAAGCTGATCCATAATAAGTATAAGGTTCTCGTCCGCGCCCTGCGCGGCCGGAGAGTCCGCCCTAAGATCTTCGTCCGACGCCGCTGACCAGGATGGAGATGCCGGATGAAACGTTGGGCATTGCTTTTGGGGCTGTTCTACGTCGCTCTTGCCGGGTCGGCCCTGGCCGAACCGGGCCCATTCACCGATCAGCAGGCGAATGACGGAAAAACCAAGTTCAACAACCAGTGCGCCACCTGCCATCGACCCAACCTCGAGGGCGGCCAGGGACCGGCTCTTACGGGCGACGCGTTCAAGCAGAAGTGGGCCGGCAAGCCCGTGGCCGAGTTGCGCGACTACATTCATAAGACCATGCCCCCCACGGCCCCAGGGTCGCTGACGGACGACCAGCTCGACCCGATAACCGCCTACATCCTGTCGAAGAACGGCGTGGGCCCGGGCGACGCGCCGCTGTCTGCGGGGAACGCCAGCGCGCCGTTCCCGAAGTGAGGCGGCGCGATTTCGATCCGCCGGCTGACGAGTCGCCGCACACACCATGGTACCGAGCGCCGGAAGGCGCCATATTACCTCTCAGGGCGGCGGAGCGGCGTTTTGTCTCCCTGGAATTCGTACAAAGTCGGGGTCATCACGCCTTCGCAATAGGACGCAATGTCCTATAGCTACGGGCCTTGCTGCCTCACCAAAGGCGACGGAGGAGAACGCTTGATGAGCGTTAAGACGATTGTTGCGGGCCTGTTCGTCGGCTCGGCCCTGTTCGCGGCGCCGGCCTTCGCGGGCGAAGGCCCGTTCACGGACGCTCAGGTCAAGAAGGGCCTGACCGAGTACAATACCCACTGCCGCACCTGCCATGCCAAGGATGGCAATGGCGCGCTCGGCCCGGCGCTGCATGGCGACACCTTCAAGGGTCGTTTCGGCGGGCAGAGCTGGGCGGACATCCGCAACTGGATCCACGAGAACATGCCCCAGACCGCCCCGGGCACGCTGTCGGACGACCAGCTCAACGTGCTGACGGCCTACATCATGACCCTGAACGGCTACACGGCCGGGCAGACCGAGATGTCGCCCGACGCCGCCAAGTCGGTCACGCTCGAGAAGTGATCTCCTTGCGAAGGGAGCGGCTTTGGCCGTTCCCTTCGCCTGTGAGGCGCCTATAGTCCGGGCGAAACTTCGCCCGGATTTTTCTTCATGCCCAGCCGTTCGGTCGCCAAAGGCGACCATGTCGTCCTCGTCGACGGCTCCTCCTACATTTTCCGCGCCTATCACGCGCTGCCGCCCCTCACCCGTCCGTCGGACGGGCTGCCGGTCGGCGCGGTGTCGGGCTTCTGCAACATGCTGTGGAAGCTGCTGCGCGACGCGGGCTGGGTCGATCCGACCCATCTCGGCGTGGTGTTCGACAAGTCCGAGGTCACGTTCCGCAAGGAAATCCACGAGACCTACAAGGCGAACCGCTCCGAGCCGCCCGACGACCTGATCCCGCAGTTCCCGCTGATCCGGAAGGCGACCGCCGCGTTCTCGATCGCCTGCCTCGAACAGGGCGGCTATGAGGCGGACGACCTGATCGCGACCTATGCGCGGATCGCCGCCGAGGCCGGCGCGGAGGTCACCATCGTGGGCTCCGACAAGGATCTGTTCCAGCTCGTCGGCGGCGGCGTCACGATGCTCGATCCGGTCAAGGACAAGCGCATCGGACCTGACGAGGTGTTCGAGAAGTTCGGCGTCCGTCCCGAGAAGATGATCGACCTGCAGGCGCTCGCGGGCGATTCGGTCGACAACGTGCCGGGCGTGCCGGGCATCGGCGCCAAGACCGCCGCGCAGCTGCTCGACCAGTATGGCGACCTCGAGACGCTGCTCGAGCGCGCCCACGAAATCCCCCAGCCGAAGCGGCGCGAGAACCTGATCGCGCACGCCGACCTCGCGCGGGTCTCCAAGCGCCTCGTGACGCTCGAGACCAACGTCCCGCTCGACACGCCGCTCGAAGAACTCGCGGTCCACGAACCGAACCCGACGCGGCTCGTCGCCTTCCTCAAGGCGATGGAGTTCAACACGCTGACCCGGCGCGTCGCCGAGGCGACCGGGATCGACGTCTCGAGCGTCGCGCCCGACGCCGACATGATGTCGGCCGGGCGCGCCGAGCGCGAGGAGATCGCAGCCCCCTCCCCCGACGGCGCGCCGGCCGCCGCGCGGCCGCAGGGCGCGCCGCGCCCCGCCCCCGCCTCGGGAGCGTCGGCGGAGGCCGCAAGCCCGCAGGCGCTCGCCGAGAAGCTCCGCAAGGAGGCGGCCTCCGGCGCGGTCGACCGCTCGACCTACGAGACCATCACGGATGTCGGCCGGCTCGGGGAATGGATCGAGGACGCCTGGGAGCAGGGTTTCGTCGCCATCGCGCTCGAGACCACCGGCCCCGACGTGATGCAGGCCGAGCTCGTCGGCGTCTCGCTCGCGCTCGCGCCCAACCGCGCGGCCTATGTCCCGCTCGGCCACATCTCGGCGGCGAGCGACCTCCTGTCCGAAAACCCCTCCGAGCTCGGCGACGTGCTGGAGCGCCAGATCCCGGCCAACGAAGCCCTCACGCTGCTCAAGGAGCTGCTGGAGGACGACTCGATCCTCAAGATCGGCCACGACGTCAAATACGGCCTCACCGCCTGGTCCCGCCTCGGGATCACGCTCCGGACCTATGACGACGTCATGCTGATGTCCTACGCGCTCGAATCCGGGCTCGGCGGCCAGGCGCTCGACGACCTGTCGCGCCGCCACCTGGGCCACGCCTGCATCGCCTTCGAGGAGGTCACCGGCACGGGCCGCGCCCGGCTCAACTTCGCCCAGACGGCGATCGACCGCGCCGCCGCCTATTCGGCCGAGCGCGCCGACGTCAGCCTCCGCCTCTGGCGCCTGTTCCGCCAGCGGCTCGTCGCCGAGGGCATGACGACCGTCTACGAGACGCTCGAGCGGCCGATGCCGGCCGTGCTCTCCGCCATGGAGCGCGAAGGCGTCGCGATCGAGCGCTCGCTGCTCTCGCGCCTGTCGGGCGAGCTCGCGCAGCGCATGGCGGCGCTCGAGGCCGACATCCACGCGCTCGCCGGCGAGCCGTTCAACCTCGGCTCCCCAAAGCAGCTCGGCGACATCCTGTTCGGCAAGATGCAGCTGCCGGGCGGCAAGCGGACCAAGACCGGCGCCTGGGCGACGCCCGCAAGCGCGCTCGACGAGCTCGCCGCCGCCGGGATCGAGCTCGCCGGCAAGGTGCTGGACTGGCGCCAGCTCGCCAAGCTCAAGGCGACCTACGCCGACGCGCTGCCGACCTATGTGCAGCCCGAGACGCGCCGCGTGCACACCACCTACCAGCTCGCCGCCACCACGACCGGCCGGCTGTCCTCGACCGAACCGAACCTGCAGAACATCCCCGTCCGCACCGAGGAGGGCCGAAAAATCCGCCGCGCCTTCGTGGCGCCGGAGGGCAAGAAACTGGTCTCGGCCGACTACAGCCAGATCGAGCTCCGAATCCTCGCCCACATGGCCGACATCCCGCAGCTCGTTCAGGCCTTTGCGGACGGGCTCGACATCCACGCCATGACGGCCTCAGAAATGTTCGGCGTGCCGATCGAGGGCATGGACCCGAACACCCGCCGCCGCGCCAAGGCGATCAATTTCGGCATCGTCTACGGCATCTCGGCCTTCGGCCTCGCCAACCAGCTCGGCATCGGCCGCGAGGAGGCCGGCCTCTACATCAAGACCTATTTTGAGCGGTTTCCCGGCATCCGGGACTACATGGAGGCGACAAAACAGGCCTGCCGCGACCAGGGTTTTGTGACCACCATCTTCGGCCGCAAATGCCACTACCCGCAGATCCGCGCCAAGAACCCGGCCGAGCGCGCCAATTTCGAGCGCGCCGCCATCAACGCCCCGATCCAGGGCTCTGCGGCCGACATCATCCGCCGCGCCATGATCCACATGACGCCGGCGCTGAAGGAGGCGGGCCTCTCAGCCAAGATGCTGCTGCAGGTCCATGACGAGCTGATCTTTGAGGTCGACGAGCGGGAAGTCGAAGCGACGCTGCCGGTCGTCCGCCGCGTGATGGAGCAGGCCCCGCTGCCAGCCCAGGCGCTGAGGGTCCCGCTGCAGGTCGACGCGCGGGCGGCGGACAACTGGGAGGAGGCGCATTGAGGGGGGTTTAGGGCAGCTCCTGACCCATAGGCGACCTAGGGAATGGCGCGTCGGCATAACGATGGCCCGTGAAGGCTAAGGATTTCCACAGGTTCGCGGGGAATCCGAATCGTTGCGAAGTGGTTTTTCGTGCAAGCTCTAGCGCATTGCCTCGGGCTTACGCGGTCCTCGATGTCGTACTTTTCGCAAAACTATTCGAAGCTCGCCTTCCCTATCGGCACAGACGCTAGCGACGGATTCCGCCAAGCGCAGCGTGGCGCGCTGTTTTCGCTCGGAGCGCATTTCTCGCTAAGAAGCGAGCCCGCAATCGTCACGATGCCAACTGGATCCGGGAAGACCGCCGTTCTTCAGGCGGCGGCATTTCTGCTATGCGCGCAACGGGTGCTGGTCGTCACGCCTAGTCGGCTCGTCCGCGAGCAAATCTTTGATGATTTCAAAGAGCTGAAGGTATTGAAGCGTCTTGGAGCTCTGCCGGCCGATCTCGACTGCCCTTCAGTCTTCAACGCCGACGCAAAGATTACCGATTGGGAAAGGCTTCGAGACCACGACGTCATTGTGGCGACGCCAAACAGCGCGAGTCCGGCTGTCGTTGGTGTCGCTCGTCCTCCCGTGGACTTCTTTGACTTGATCCTGGTCGACGAAGCGCATCACAGCCCCGCCTTCACGTGGACCCAACTGCTTTTAAGCTTTCCCAACGCCAAGCGGGCTTTGTTCAGTGCGACCCCATACCGCCGGGACGAGTTGGAGATCAAAGGCCGCCTGACCTTCTCATACGATCTCAAGCATGCATATGAAGATAGAGTCTTCGGCCAGATCGAGTTCCGTCCCGTCGACGGTTTCCCCGATGGAGGAGAGGACGCCGCGATTGCGCGAGAGGCAGAACGAAAGCTCCGAGAAGACCAAGCGGAGAACTTGGCGCATCGGTTGATGGTTCGAACCGACGGCCAGGCTCGCGCAAAGGAGCTGATCGCGCTTTATCAGCGATCCACGAACCTCAAGCTAAAGAAGGTTACAAGCGAGCACTCGGTTGGGCATATCAAAAATATTATAAACGCGCTCAAATCAGGCGAATTGGATGGCATAGTCTGTGTCAACATGTTGGGCGAAGGGTTCGATCTTCCGAACCTGAAGGTTGCGGCCATCCACTCACCGCACAAGTCGCTAGCAGTGACCCTCCAATTCATTGGGCGCTTCGCGAGGACGGCCGGCGAGAACCTCGGCCGCGCAACATTCATCGCTGCTCCATCCAGCATCAAGGTCGAGGCCGAAAAGCTTTACGCCGAGGGCGCGACTTGGAGTGAGATCGTCCCGAACCTGAGCGCAACGCGGGCCTTGCGAGAAGAGCGTGCGAGAGAAATCCTCGAATCGTTCGAAGGCGAACAGGAGCGCGACTATGATTTCGACGAGCTGTCACTCTACAGCCTTACCCCGTACATGCACGTTAAGGTATGGCGGCTCGAACAAGACATCCGAATCGACGAAGACATTGAGCTGCCGTCGGAGTTGAACGTCGTGTTTTCGCGGGCGAGCGAGAACTTTAGGACCGCCGTATTTGTGGCTCGGGAATATCAGCGCGTTCGGTGGTCCGATGATGACCGGCTTACGGACGTCAGAAATCATCTTTTCATCATTCATCTAAACCGTGAAAAAGGATTGCTCTTCGTGTGCGCTTCCAAGCGTCTGGATGGCACCTATCAGAGACTAAGTGAATCTATTGCCGGGAGATCTCTCAAAGGTCTCTCTACCGATGTGCTTAACCGCGTCCTCCTGGATCTAGAGGATATGAAGCTATTCAATATTGGTATGCGGAACAGAGCGGCGAACAGCACTGCCTCCGCCTACCTCACGAAAGCGGGCGGCTCGGTCGAGCGAACAATTGGCGTGGCCGAAGGACAACAGTACACCCGCGGACACTTCTTTGGCGGAGGTGTTCGTGACGGCGTCGACATAACGATCGGCGTGAGCAGCGCTTCAAAAATCTGGCAAAATAGTTCCGCACGGCTCTTCGACTTAATCGACTGGATGGATGACCTCGCCGAGCGCCTTTCAAGCAATCGTGCCGTTGTTACACACTCCGGCCTTGACCTTCTAACAACCACAACTGAGGTTAATCACCTACCGGCACCGATTTTCGCCGCTGATTGGGACAAGGATGTCTATCTTCACCCTTGGTCCGTCCTAGTCCAGGAAGGGCATCGGCGCGCTGTGCCACTCACTGATTTCGACGTGATAGTGGACCATCAAAGGTGCTCAGAGCATGAGGTGCCGGTTCGGATTGTGGGTCACGGCGTCGATTTCGGCATGATCTTCGACGTCCGCGGCGAGCCATATTTTAGGCCCGTGGCGCTGGGCGAGCCTGTCATCGTAGAACGGCACGGCGAAACGACATCGCTCGTCGACCATCTCAACGAACGCCCCTTGTCTTTCTATACGGTCGAACTCGGCCACATCCGCGGAAGCGACTACAGCCCACCGCCCGACCCTGACCAGGCTCCGTTCGATCCCGAATGCGTCGAGCCTGTGGACTTTATTGGATCGAACGTCTGCATCAACACCGAAGTCGGCAACGCTGAAGGCGGAAAGGTCTCAGTTTTTCAGTTCATCGCCAATCGATTGATCATTGGTCCGGCCATAGTCGTATTTTGTGATCATGGAAGCGGCGAGATCGCCGACTTCGTGGAGATGAATGAAGACGGCGACGAGACGTTCATCGACGTGTTCCATTGCAAAAGCACTCGGGAAGCAGCTCCCGGGGCTCGCGTCGCGGACGCCTACGAAGTCGTTGGTCAAGCCATCAAGTCTGCACGTTGGTGCGACCGGAAGCGGATTCGCGAGCGAATAGAGCATCGCATGAGAGGCGATGGTGTTAGTCGCTTTCACAAAGGCAGTCATGCCGATGTGGAGCGACTTCTGAGCAAACCACGGCCGCCAGTATTCCGAGTGACGATCGTTCAGCCCGGCTTCGCAAGCGGCCGACTGTCACCAGAGCTGAAGCAGCTCTTTGCTTCCGCGAATCTTCATCTCACATACGCCGAAGTGAAGGCTTTTAGAGTGATGGCAAGTTCTTAGGCAAGCGTCTGGACTGGGATCCGACGGTCGTAGCGTAGGACGCAGGCGCTTCCAGCTTGGCCTGCGCGGGGAGGTTCGGCGGCCAGTGCTGAGCGCACCCCCACCCGACCGCGCTCCGCGCGTCCACCCTCTCCTCTGCCAGAGAGGGAGAAGAGCGCGCTTCGGCCGAGTGCGGCACCTCTTATCCCTCCTCGCGTCCGGCGCGGACGCGCCGGGCGCGATGGATGCCCGGGTCAGGCGCGGGCATGACGCGGGAGGTTCGGGCGGGTGATCCTGAGGACACCCCACCCGGCCGGGCTTGGCCCGGCCACCCTCCCCTCTGCGAGGGAGGGAGAAGGAAGGGGCGCGCGTCTCCCTCCTCGCGGCGAAGCCGTGGGGAGGGTGGCCCCTCGCGCAGCGAGGGGGCGGGTGGGGCCTTGGGCGTAGCGCTCCACCTCGCGTCCCGGCCTTGAGCCGGGACCCAGAACCGAACCCGGCCAAAATCGCGCTCCGACGCCGCCGCCTCGTTCTGACCCCTCGGCGCGTCTGGGTTCCGGCTCAAGGCCGGAACGCGAGCGCGGCGCGCGTTCATCTCGCCGTCATGCCCGCTTGCGGGCATCCACGACTTCCTTCACGTGCTGCGACCTCGGGTCCGAAGTCGTGGATGCCCGCGCGAAGGCGCGGGCATGACGCGGGAGGATCGGCGGCTTTTATCTGCGGCCACCCCACCCGGCCGGGCTTCGCCCGTCCACCCTCCCCTCTGCGAGGGAGGGAGAAGAGCGCCCTCACCGCTTTGCGGAATAAATTCCTTGACAAACCTCCTCCGCTCCCGCACCCTCCGCTGATCCCCGCCCGCGGGGAAGCGCGTCTTCCGGAGGCGTCTGGCGATCGCGGGGGCGGGGAGCGGCGTCTGCGGGGGGTTACGCGAACCTCCCCCGGACGGCGTCGCGTCGGGGGCTTTGTCGGAGACGGCGGGGCCTCTGCTCCCGTCCGCCCGGCACTACGACCGGGACGCGAGTTGGAATCGCCTTAAGGCCGCGCGGAGCTTTCGCCTCCGCGCCGCCGGAGAGCGGGGACGCGACGCACCAAACACCGCGCGCGGGACGCCGGGAGGCCGGCATCCCCACTACCCCCAGAGCGGCGACCCGACGTCCCGCGCCTTCCCCCTCCCCGGAGGGGCGATTTTCTCGACCGGCCCAACCGCGCGTCTCCGCGCGGGCCGCGGACGCATGTCCGCCGTTCCGGCGCCCAGCCGCCAGGGCCGGCGGCGGGCTCAGTCCTCGTGGTCCGGAATCTTCAGCAGATGGCCGCAGGCCTTGCAATGCACCGCGTCCGGCTCGTGGCGCATCAGCGCGCATTGCGGGCAGGCGAAGGTCACCTTGCGGGGCCGAAAAATCGCCTGCGCCAGGCGCACGAACAGCGAGATGCCGACGATCATCGCCACCACCGAGGTGAGCCGGCCCCACGGGCCCGGCAGCGTGACGTCTCCAAAACCGGTGGTGGTCACGGTCGCGACCGTGAAGTAGAGCGCGTCGATATAGCCCGCGATGCCGTCGGCGCGGTTGGCGAAGAAGGTGTAGACGAAGCCGGTGGTGACGAACAGGAAGGTGGTGAGGTTGACCACCGCCCGCGTGGCGTCCTCCCAATGCGCGTAGCCGGCGCGGCGCATCGGCCGCCACACGACCGGGCTGCGCGACAGCGTCCACAGCCGCAGCACCCTCAGAAAGCCGAGATTGACGATCCACAGCGGCGCGAGCAGCGTGACAAAGATGAAGCCGTCGACCCAGACGTCCGGCCGCCTCAGCCAGCGTTTTGGATCGTCCGCCGCGAGCGCCCGCGCGGCGAGGTCGAGCCCGACCAGAAGGGCGATCGAGTAGTCGAGCCACAGGAAGATCGGGCCGTCGCCGAGCAGCGGGGTGGCGAGGAAGAAGCCGATGATCGCGAGATCGACGGCCACCACCGCGCACTGGAAGCGCAGCGCGTCGGGCGTCTCGCCGTGATAGAGCCGGTTCAGCCGCCGCCGCAGGCGCGAGCGCGGCGCCGCGCGGACCGGGGCGCGTTCGGAAAGCGATGCCATCGGGTCTGAGCTACAGGCGCGCGCTTCCGCCGCCACGCATTATCGCCGCAACCGCGATCAAGCCGCCGTGAACGGCGGCCTAAAGGACGGGCGGAAACGGGAAGCGGCCGGCCGCTCCCCGCTTTTTCGCCTCAGCCGGCGGGCTTACTGGCGCCAGCCGAGCCGCGACGGCTCGCCATTGCGGGCCTGGCGGGCGGCGCGCGCGTCGCGGGCGTTCTCGCGGCGCTCGGAAACCGCGCCGACATAGCCGCTGTCCTGCGTCCGGACGACCGGCGCCTGGCCCGGATAGGTCTCCTGGACGCGCGCCCAGTTGATGCCCGGATCCGCGAGCGCCGCAGTGGACGCCAGCGCGAGCGCGCCGGCGGCGATGACAAGGGTCTTCATGACCTTCTCCTGTTGTGTGGCGGCGTGAACCTCACGCGGCCAGTTCCGCCTAGTTAGTCAAGCCGCCTGACGCCGGAATAGGCGCAGCCGCCTAACCTCGTTGCATTTTTGCGCGGGCCGAGAATATCGCGTCATTTGAGCAAAGCAACGGATGATGCGCTAAAGCATCATCTGCGACTATTTTAATCGCAGATAGATTATAAGCATTCTGGGCGCCGGCTAAGCTTTGGGCGTGGCGCTTTCCACGCCGCCTGGGCAGGCGATCAGTCGACCACGCGCAGCGGCCGCGCGCCGAGCGGCGCGCCGGTCGCCGCGTCGACCGCCACGGGGCGGACCTCGGCGCCGGTCTCGGCGTCGACCAGCCGCGTCATCGGCGCGCCGCCCCCGTGGTGCTTGCGGGCCCATTCGCCGAGCAGCTGCAGCACGGGCAGGAAGTCGCGCCCGGCGGCGGTCAGCACATATTCGTCGCGCGGCGGACGCTCGCTGTAGCGGCGCTTCTCCAGAAGGCCATCCTCGGTGAGCGCCTTGAGGCGGCGCGACAGGATGTTGGGCGCGACGCCAAGACTGGCGCGGAACTGGTCAAAGCGCGTCGCGCCGAGCGCCGCGTCGCGCAGGATCAGCATGCTCCAGACGTCGCCCACCCGCGCCAGTCCGCGGCCGATCGGGCATGGCCCGCAGGAAAGTTTCTCAGTGTCCATTGCAAAAAGATATCTACTCGCTATCATATTGCAAGCGACACGTGCGCGTCGCCTCACAGGAGACTTTCCATGAATGCGGCAGTCAAAGGAACGGCGCTCGTCACCGGCGCCTCGAGCGGCATCGGCGCGACCTATGCGGAGAAGCTTTCGGCCCGAGGCTATGACGTGATCCTGGTCGCCCGCGACGCGGCGCGGCTCAACGCGCTGGCCGAGCGGATCGCGGCGGCGACCGGACGGCGCGCGGAGGTCCTTCGGGCGGACCTGACCGATCGCGCGGACCTCGCCGCCGTGGAGCGCCGGCTCGCCGAAGACGCGGCGATCACGCTGCTGGTCAACAACGCCGGCATGTCGCTGAACGGCGGTCTGCTCGACAACGAGCCTGCGGCGATCGAACGGCTGATCGCCCTCAACATCACAGCGCCGACGCTGCTGGCTTCTGCCGCCGGCAAGGCGTTCGTGGCGCGCGGCCGCGGTGGGATCGTCAATGTCGCTTCGGTGCTGGCGCTCGCGCCGGAGATGTTCGACGGCGTCTACAGCGGCTCCAAAGCCCACCTGCTGAACCTGTCGCTGTCGCTCGCGGCGCAGGTCGAGGACAAGGGCGTCCGCGTCCAGGCGGTGCTGCCCGGCGCGACGCGAACCGAAATCTGGGAGCGTTCGGGCAAGGACGTGAACGCCTTCCCGCCCGAGATGGTGATGGAGGTCAACGATCTGGTCGAGGCGAGCATTGTCGGATTCGAACGCGGCGAGACCGTTACGATCCCGCCGCTCGCCGACGAAGCCCAATGGGCAGCCTTCAACCAGGCGCGCCTTGCGATGGGCCCGGGCCTGTCGCGCCGCGAGGTTGCGGCGCGCTACCGTCGGCCGGCGGAAGCGAGCGCGGCCTGACGGGCCGTCAGTCTGTGGAGGTGAGACGTTTGCGCTCGGCGCGCGAAAGGCCGGAGTTCAGCCGGGTCACAACATAGACCACGAGCGCGACGCCGAAGCCGGCCATCAGGAACAATTCGAGCATGCCCATCACGTGTACTCCCCTGTCTGAAGACCGGCGTTGACAAGCCAGCCTTCCGCCAACGCTCTAAGGGAGCTTGGGCCGTGCGCCATCAAGACAAGCGCACGGCCGCCAATGTGGTTTCGGAAGCCATAATTTTCTTGCGCGGGCTTCGGCGCGTGTCCCGTACAGGGACGCCACAGGCGGCCTTAAGGCCGCCTGTGGACGACGGCTACTCGGCCGCCTGATCCATCGCCTTGCCGCCGGTATGGCCCGACAACACCTCTTCGGCGGTCGCGCGATGGTTCTTCACCGAACTCGTCCACTGGCCCCAGACCGCGCCGTCGATCTTGTCGCCGTTCTGGCCGAGGCTCTTGAGCCGACGCTGGTCTTCGTCGGTCAGCACCTGCTTGGGAAGCGGCGGGAGATGCGCGACGTCCGCCGCCGTCATCCCAAGCCCCTCTGCGACGCGGCCGCCATACTGGTCGTGGATCAGGAAGAAGTGCCACAGCATCCGTTCCTGCACGTCGCGCTCGCACTGGCTGAGCTGGTCGATCATGTTGTGGACGAGGTCGTCGCGCTCCCAGTCCATCATGGTGCAGAAGCGGGCCCGCGCCTGAACGTAGTCGTTGCGCCGATCGATGACGCTGCGCGTCAGCCGGCCATGGATCTCCGGCGGGTTGTTGGGCGCGTCCTCCCGGCTCTCGCTCAGGCCATTATGGATCGACGGCTCGAAATTGACGTGCGGGTTCTGCCCGGGCGCGACGTCGCGGCGGTAGGACATCTGGCCGCCGGTGAGATTAGTGGCGACGTTGGCGTGTTTGGGCTGGTTGACCGTCAGCTGGAGATAGTTGGTGCCGACCCGGTAACGCTGCGTGTCCGAGTAGGAGAAGGTCCGGCCGACCAGCATCTTGTCGTCCGAGAAGTCGAGCCCGTCGACCAGCACGCCGGTGCCCATCGCGATCTGCTCGTTCTCGTTGTGATGGTCCTCGACGTTGCGGTTGAGCGTCATGACGCCGACATGGCGGAGCGGGAAATCCTTCTCCGGCCAGATCTTGGTGTCGTCGAGCGGGTCCCACTCGAGCTCCGGATGATCATGGTCCTCCATGATCTGGACGTACATGTCCCACTGCGGGTAGTCGCCGCGCTCGATCGCGCCGTAGAGATCCTTGGAGGCGGAACCGAGATCCTTGCCCTGCACCTTCTCGGCTTCCGCCGCGGTCAGGCTCGCGACCCCGCAGCGCGGGTGGAAATGGTACTTCACCAGCACGGTCGCGCCTTCGGCGTTGACCATCTTGTAGGTATTGACCCCGAAGCCCTCCATGTGCCGGTAGCTCGCCGGTATGCCGCGCGGGCTGAACAGATGCGTCAGCATGTGCATCGATTCAGGCGTCTGGCTCATGAAGTCGAAGATGCGGTTCGGCTCCTGCCGGAAGGTGACCGGGTCCGGCTTCAACGAGTGGATCACGTCCGGGAACTTGATCGCGTCCCGGATAAAAAAGATCGCAAGGTTGTTGCCGACCAGATCCCAGTTGCCGTCCTCGGTGTAAAACTTGACCGCGAAGCCACGCGGGTCGCGAGCGACTTCCGAGGAGTCGCGGCCGCCGATGACGGTCGAGAAGCGGATCGCGAGCGGCGTCTTTTTGCCGGCTTGGTTGAACAGCTTGGCGCGGGTGTATTTGGACGCCGGTTCGTCGCCGAGCTTGCCGGTGACTTCGAGCTCGCCATAGCAGACGAAGCCGCGTGCATGGACGACCCGCTCCGGAATCCGCTCGCGGTCGAAATGCGTGATCTTCTCGAGGAACTGGTAGTTCTCGAGCGTGGCGGGACCGCGCGCGCCAACCGTCCGCTGTGACTGATTGTTGTGGATCGGGTGGCCTTGCCGGTTCGTCAGGGTCTCGCCCTGGCCCGCGTCACCCGTGCGATTGCGATCATCGCCCATCTCGTTCCTCCGTTGTGCGAGCTTTTCGTCTTCCGCCCAATCCCCTTGCGGCGGTTTTCGAGGCCGGATCGCCCGACCCAATCCAGAGGGAACGCCGGTTCGTCAGCTTTGTTTCCGCCTGCCTGAATCGTGATCTGGCCAGTCGCGCGGCGACCGGCTAAGTCCGGCCGGAGCGGGAAGACACCCATGAGCGCCGGCGTGCCAGACCTCCATACCGTGGTCCGCGAAATCGCGGACGACATGCGCGGACGTACGGACCGAGGCGAGGTCGCGAGCTACATTCCGGAGCTCGCCCGGGTCGATCCCTCGGCGTTCGGAATCGCGGTGATCGACGCCGAAGGCGAGGTCGCGGCCTGCGGCGACAGCGACACGCCGTTCTCGATCCAGAGCATCTCGAAGGTCTTCACCCTCACGCTTGCGCTCGGCAAGGCCGGCGACCGGCTGTGGCGGCGCGTCGGGCGCGAGCCGTCGGGCAGCCCGTTCAACTCGATCGTGCAGCTCGAGAACGAGCGCGGCATCCCGCGCAACCCCTTCATCAACGCCGGCGCGATCGCGGTCACGGACCTGATCCTGTCGGGCCATCAGCCGCGCGAGGCGCTCGGCGAAATCCTGCGCTTCATGCAGTTTCTGGCGGACGATTCGACCATCACGATCGACAAGGCGGTCGCGGCTTCCGAGCAGCGCACCGGCTTCCGCAACGCGGCGCTCGCGAATTACATGAAGTCCTTCGGAGTGCTCGACAATCCGGTCGCGTACACGCTCGGCGTCTACTTCCATCACTGCGCGATTGCGATGTCGTGCCGGCAGCTCGCGATGGCTGGACGCTTCCTGGCCTATGCGGGCCGCAATCCGTCGACCGGGCTCACGGTGGTGCCGCCGGAGCGCGCCCGCCGCATCAACGCGATCATGCTGACCTGCGGGCATTACGACGGCTCCGGCGAGTTCGCCTACCGGGTCGGCCTGCCGGGCAAGAGCGGGGTCGGCGGCGGCATCCTCGCGGTCGCGCCCGGCAAAGCCTCGATCGCCGTGTGGGCGCCCGGACTGGACGCCTGGGGCAACTCTCACCTCGGCCGGATCGCGCTCGAGATGCTGGCGAAGCGCATGGGCTGGTCGATCTTCGGCGCCTGAGCCGCCAGCGCTTTGATCCGGATCAACGCGGCTCGTCTGGCGCGTCGCCAGCATGCGCTTCCCAGCAGCGGAGAGGCGCGTGAACGAGAGTGTAGCCCCCGGCGCGTTCGCCGAACGCCAACCCCTGTCGCCGGACGCATTCGAGGCCGCGATCCGAGCGGTCGGCGCCGAGCGCTACCACGACAAGCACCCCTTCCACCGACTGCTCCACGGCGGCCGCCTCGACCGCGACCAGGTGCGGGCCTGGGCGCTGAACCGCTACTGCTATCAGGAGGCGGTGCCGCGCAAGGACGCGGCCTTCATCAGCCGCGTCCACGACCGCGAGCTCAGGCGCGAGTGGATCCACCGCATCCACGATCATGACGGGCTCGGCGAGGAAGCCGGTGGCATCGAGCGGTGGCTCGTGCTGACCGACGCGCTCGGCCTGTCGCGCGACTATGTGACGTCGCGGCGCGGCGCGCTGCCGGCGACGAAGTTCGCCGTCGAAGCCTATGTGCGTTTCGTCGTCGAACAGCCGCTGGTGGTGGCGGTCGCCTCGTCGCTGACGGAGCTGTTCGCGCCGGCGATCCACCGCGAGCGCATCTCGGGCATGCTGGCGAATTACGACTTCGTCGACGAGCGGGCCGTCGCCTATTTCAAGCGCCGGCTGCAGCAGGCGCCGCGGGACTCCGGCTTCGCGCTGAACTTCATCAAGACCAACGCACGGACGCGCGCGGAGCAGGACGCCTGCGTGGACGCGGTCCGGTTCAAGTGCGACGTGCTGTGGGCGCAGCTCGACGCGCTGCACCATGCCTATGTGACGCCCGGAATCACGCCGCCGGGCGCCTTCCGACCGGGCGGCGCGACAGACTGACGGAAACCCGCCGCGACTGTCCTTTGCAAGCTTCTTCACCGCCGTATGCTGGACGCGGCGGCGCCTATGCCCGCCCAACGAAGAAGGACAAGTGAGGACATGCTCAAGCAATTGTTTTCGGCCGCAGCGCTGGTCGCGCTCGCCGGCTCGCCGGCGCTCGCCGCCGAGGTCACGGAGGCGACGCCCGTCAACGCGGCGCCGGAGAAGGTGTGGGCCACGATCGGCGGGTTCTGCGGAATTGGAACCTGGCACCCGGCGGTCGAGGCCTGCGCGCTCTCGACACAGGGCGGCAAGAACATCCGGACGCTCAGCCTGAAGGGCGGCGGAACCATCGTCGAGGAAGAGGTCGGTCGCGACGACGCCCGCATGGCGTATAGCTACCGCATCCTCGAAAGCCCGCTGCCGGTGGCGAACTATGTGTCGACCATCCAGGTCGAACCGTCGGGCTCGGCCGGCTCGAAGGTCACCTGGACCGGCTCGTTCGAGCCGAAAGGCGCGAGCGAGGCCGAGGCCAAGGCCGTCATCGACGGCATTTACGTGAAGGGCCTCGCCGCCATCGTCGACAAGAGCACCTGAGCTTGGCGGCCGGAGCGCGCCGCGCTCCGGCCGATCACCCCCCGCTTAGCCGCCGCGGAAGATCTCGCGCTTGCCGGCGTGGTTCGCCGCGCCCACGATGCCTTCCTGCTCCATCCGCTCCATCAGGGAGGCGGCGCGGTTGTAGCCGATCTGCAGCCGGCGCTGGATGTAGGAGGTCGAGGCCTTCCGATCGCGCAGCACGACCGCGACCGCCTGCTCGTAGAGGTCGCCGGACTCCTCGCTGAATTCGCCGGCGTCGAACACGGCGGCGTCGGGCTCCTCGCCATCGCCGATGGCCTCCTCCTCGTCGGCTGTAACCGCCTCGAGATATTCGGGGCGGCCCTGCAGCTTGAGGTGATCGACGACCTTCTCGACCTCGGCGTCGGACACGAACGGCCCATGCACGCGGGTGATCCGCCCGCCTCCGGCCATATGCAGCATGTCGCCTTGGCCGAGCAGCTGCTCGGCGCCCATCTCCCCCAGAATGGTGCGGCTGTCGATTTTTGACGTGACCTGGAAGGAGATGCGGGTCGGGAAGTTCGCCTTGATGGTGCCGGTGATGACGTCGACCGAGGGGCGCTGGGTGGCCATGATCAGGTGGATGCCGGCCGCGCGCGCCATCTGGGCGAGGCGCTGGATCGCGCCCTCGATGTCCTTGCCCGCGACCATCATCAGGTCGGCCATCTCGTCGACGATGATGACGATGTAAGGCAGCGGAGACAGGTCCATGACCTCGTCTTCGTAGATCGGCTGGCCGGTCTCACGGTCGAAGCCGGTCTGGACCTGGCGCGTCACCGTCTCGCCGCGCGCCGTCGCCTCGGCGGCGCGGGCGTTGAAGCCGTCGATGTTGCGCACGCCGAGCTTCGACATCTTCTTGTAGCGGTCCTCCATCTCGCGGACCGCCCATTTGAGCGCGATCACCGCCTTCTTGGGATCGGTGACCACCGGCGTCAGGAGGTGCGGGATGCCTTCATAGACGGAGAGCTCCAGCATCTTCGGGTCGACCATGATCAGCCGGCACTTCTCCGGCCGGTGCATGTAGAGCAGCGACAGGATCATGGTGTTGATCGCCACCGACTTGCCCGAGCCGGTGGTGCCCGCGACCAGCAGATGCGGCATCTTCGCGAGGTCGGCGATGACGGGCTCGCCGCCGATCGTCTTGCCGAGGCAGAGCGCGAGCTTGTGCTGGGTTCCCCCGAAGGCCGGGCTCTCCAGAAGTTCGCGCAGGAACACGGTGTCACGCCGGGCGTTCGGCAACTCGACGCCGATCACGTTTCGGCCCTCGACCACGGCGACGCGCGCCGAGATCGCGGACATCGAACGGGCGATATCGGAGGCGAGCGCGATGACGCGGCTCGACTTCACGCCGGGCGCAGGCTCGAGCTCGTAAAGCGTCACGACCGGACCCGGATTGGCGTCGATGATTTCGCCGCGCACGCCGAAGTCCTGCAGGGTCTGCTGCAGCTTCACCGAGTTGCGCTCGAGCGCCTCCTCGGAGTGTTCCTCGTTCGGCTCGTTTTCGGCCGGGCGGGCGAGCAGGTCGAGCGGGGGGAGTTCGTAGACGTCAGAGGCCTTCGCGGAGGATCGCGGCGCGCTCGGCCGCGCGACTTGCGCGGGCGCGACCGGAGCGGCGGTCTCGGCCTCTTTGGCCTCCACGGCGGCGACCGGCCGGCGCGCCGGGGTGGCGCGCGCAGGGCTCGCGGCCGGGGCCGCAGGCGGCGCGACGGCGGGCCGCGGCGGCTCCGCCCAGCCGAAGGACGCCCTGTAGGTCACCGGCGCGAAGCTCGCGAAGGGCTGCCCGAGCGAGCCGGTCAGGAAGGAGCCGACGGTCGCGCCCGCCTCCGCGGCCGGATCTTCTTCCGGGGCGGAGCTGCGCCGGTTGTCCTGAATCTCGGTCCGGAGCGGCGCCGGCGGCTCGCCCACGCGGATGGTGTGCTTCAGCCGGCGGATCGTCTGCGGCGCTGCGCGGACGGGGCCGGCCTCGCCCTCGAACGCCATGCCGGACATCGCTTCGGCGGCGGCTTCCGGTTCAATCGGGTGGGCCGCCTCGGGAATCGTCGGAAGGCGATGGCGGCCGCGGAGGATGCTGTCCGGCGTGCGGGTGAAGCGCGTGTTGGGGCCGCTGGCGAACGGCCGAAGCCAGCTCGGGATCGGCAGCGAAGGCGCGCTGGGCTCGGCCGGCGGCGTGACCGCTTCGGGCGCGGGGTCTGCGGATCGCCGCTGGCGCAGCATCGCGTCGGGCGTGCGTCCCACGCGGACCTCGCCGGGCGCTCTCCCGACCGCCGACTCGACGTCTTCGGAAGCTGGCGGCCGCCCGGTGAAACGCATGACTCGCAACCCTTCTCGAAGCGGCCTCTGCGCCGCTTTTTCCGTCGCTCCATAAGGAAGGGTCAGCGTTAACGAAGGATGGACCGCGGCCGCTTCGCGCCGGCTGTCCACAGCGGCGAGCCGTTCATTCGGCGCTTCTGGGAATTGGAAGAATTCAAATAGCGCGCAATATCTCCTTCGCGCGGAGATCCGCGCGAAGAGCGGCCGATCGCGCAAGACGGTCGGCGCGACAGCCCGGCTACGTCCGCGGGCGCGGCCGACACAGGGAGGAGCTACGGGATGCTACGTTCACTTGCGCTGGCGGCGGTTGCGCTGGCGGTCTCGTCCGGCTGGGCGATGGCCCAAGACGCCGCCGCAGGACAGAAGGTGTTCGCGCGCTGCAAGTCGTGCCACGAGGTCGGGCCGGACGCGAAGGCGAAGGTCGGCCCGCCCCTGCAGGGCGTCGTCGGACGGCCTGCAGGAAGCGTCGAGGGCTTCGCCTATAGCGACGCCATGAAGGCGAAGGCGCCTGAGATCGGCGCCTGGGATGAGGCCAAGCTGTCGGCGTATCTGACCGATCCGAGCGCCTATCTCGGCGGACCGAGCAAGATGACGCTCAAGCTCGCGAACGAGAAGGACCGGCAGAACGTCATCGCCTATCTGGCCACCCAGAAGTAGCCGACGGCGCGACGATGGGATCCGTCACGGTCGGCGCGCCGGCCGTGACGCCTCACGCCATGCGGTCGACAGTCTGACCAGTATCGGGCGGCGTCTGCGCCTTGGCCGTCTCTGCGGTCTGGGCCACGAAAGCGGCCATCGCCTGCTGCTGCTGGTTTGCGACCTTCAGCGCCGCGACCGCGAAGCCGTCGCGGGTCTGCTGCGCTATGCCGGCGACCGCCGAGGCGGCGAGAGAACTCGTGTCCATCCGGGCCGCTTCATGCGGTGACGTCCGGACGTTGATACTGCGCCTGTTAAGGAATGCTGAAGCGGCGGAAGCGCGCCTCGCCCGTCGGATCAGCGCGTCGGGACCGGGTGCTCGCCGCGGTAGTCGTAGAAGCCGCGCTGCGTCTTCCGCCCGAGCCAGCCGGCCTCGACATATTTCACCAGCAGCGGACACGGCCGGTACTTCGAGTCCGCCAGGCCGTCATGCAGGACCTGCATGATCGACAGGCAGGTGTCGAGCCCGATGAAATCGGCGAGCTGCAGCGGCCCCATCGGATGGTTCGCGCCGAGACGCATCGCCGTGTCGATGGCGTCGACCGAGCCTACGCCTTCATACAGCGTGTAGATCGCCTCGTTGATCATCGGCAGCAGGATGCGGTTGACCATGAAGGCCGGAAAATCCTCCGACACCGCAACCGTCTTGCCGAGCTTGTCGATCAGCTGCTTCGCGGCCTCGAAAGTCTCGTCCTCGGTCGCGATCCCGCGGATCAGCTCGACGAGCTGCATCAGCGGCACCGGATTCATGAAGTGGATGCCGATGAAGCGCTCGGGCCGGTCGGTCGAGGCGGCCAGCCGGGTAATCGAGATCGACGAGGTGTTGGTGGCCACCATCGCGTCCGGCTTCAGCGACGGGCAGAGATCGGAGTAGATCTTGCGCTTGATCTGCTCGTCTTCCGTCGCGGCCTCGATGACGATGTCGCAGTCGCCCAGCGCCTTGAAGTCGCTGGCGAGCGCAATCCGCTTCAGAGCCGCCTTGCGATCCTCGTCGCTGATCGCGCCCTTGCCGGCCTGGCGCTGCATGTTGGAGTCGATCAGGGACAGGCCCGCCTGGGCGCGTTCAGGCGAGATGTCGTTCAGCGTGATGTCGAGGCCCGCGAGCGAGCAGACATGCGCGATGCCGCTGCCCATCTGCCCCGCGCCGATGACGCCGATCTTGCGAATTTCCATCGGCTTGATGCCCGTCTGACCGTCACTGCTACCCGCGCCGAGGCGATGGCCCCGGCGGGGCGCGATCTTACGTGCCGCGCCGCACAATGCCAGCGCCGCGACCGTCGTTCCTACCAAAGTCTGGCGCCTGGTGCGCCAGACGCGTCACTTGCCGGCCTTGGCCAGCTCCTCGCGAAGCTCCGGAACGGCCTGGAAGAGATCCGCCACCAGCCCGTAGTCCGCGACCTGGAAGATCGGGGCTTCCTCGTCCTTGTTGATCGCGACGATCACCTTGGAGTCCTTCATGCCGGCGAGGTGCTGGATCGCGCCTGAAATGCCGAGCGCGATGTAGAGCTCAGGCGCCACCACCTTGCCGGTCTGGCCGACCTGCTGGTCGTTCGGCGCGTAGCCGGCGTCCACCGCTGCGCGGCTCGCCCCGATCGCCGCGCCGAGCTGGTCGGCGAGCGGCTCGATGACCTCCTTGAACTTGTCCGCCGACCCCATGGCGCGCCCGCCGGACACGATGATCTTCGCCGAACCGAGCTCCGGACGGTCGGACTGCGTCAGCTCCTCGCCGACGAAGCTCGAGAGGCCCGGGTCCGCCGCCGTCGCGATCTCCTCGATCGCCGCCGCGCCGCCCTGCCCGGTCGCCTGGAAGGTCGAGGTCCGCACCGTCACGACCTTCTTCGGGTCGGTCGATTTCACCGTCTGGATTGCATTGCCGGCATAGACCGGCCGCTCGAACGTATCCGGCGCCTCGACCTTCGAGATGTCGGAGATCTGCATCACGTCGAGCTTTGCCGCGACGCGCGGCAGCACGTTCTTGCCGGTGGTGGACGACGAGGCGACGAGCGCGTCATAGCCGTCCATCAGGCCGAGGATGAGCTCCGCGACCGGCTCGGCCAGCCCATGCGCGTAAATCTCGTCCGAGGCGATCAGCACCTTCTCGACGCCCTCGAGCGCCGCGGCCTGCTCGGCGGCGCCGCGGGGCGCCTTGCCGGCGATCAGGATGTGAACCGGCTCGCCGATCTGGCGGGCCGCCGTCAGCGCCTTGGCGGTGGCGTCGCCGAGCGCGTCCTCGTGATGATCTGCGAACAGCAGGGTCGCCATGTCAGATCGCTCCCGCTTCGTTCTTGAGCTTCTCGACGAGTTCGGCCACCGAACCAACCTTGGCGCCGGCCTGTCGCTTGGGGGGTTCAGCCGTCTTCAGCACCTGGAGGCGCGGCGTCACGTCGACGCCCAGATCGGCCGCCGACTTCTCGTCGAGCGGCTTCTTCTTCGCCTTCATGATGTTCGGCAGCGAGGCGTAGCGCGGCTCATTGAGGCGCAGATCCGTCGTCACGACGGCCGGCAGCTTCAGCGAGACGGTCTGGAGCCCGCCATCGACCTCGCGCGTCACCTGGACGCTGTCGGCCTCGGGCGAGACCTTCGAGGCGAAGGTGCCCTGCGGCCAGCCGAGCAGCGCGGCCAGCATCTGGCCCGTCTGGTTACAATCGTCGTCGATCGCCTGCTTGCCCATGACGACCAGGCTGGGCTGCTCTTCCTCGACGATCTTGGCCAGGAGCTTGGCGACGCCGAGCGGCTCGGTCGGACCGTCGGTCTTCACCAGGATGCCGCGGTCGGCGCCCATCGCGAGGCCGGTGCGGATCGTCTCGGCGGCCTGGGCGGGACCAATGGAGACGATGACGATCTCGGTCGCCTTGCCGGCTTCCTTGAGCCGGAGCGCCTCCTCGACGGCGATCTCGTCGAAGGGGTTCATCGACATCTTGACGTTGGCGAGCTCGACGCCCGAGCCGTCCGGCTTCACCCGGATCTTGACGTTGTAGTCGACCACTCGCTTGACCGGCACAAGTACCTTCATCGGGCCTCTTCACCTCGGGAGGATGATCGCGCAGCAACGCCGGAACGCATCGGCCGAAGCCGCGCGGGCGCGCGGCCGCCTTCAGACGACGGGCGGGCGAAAGCGCGCGGACAGTAGGAGCCCGGCCGCGCCCAAGTCAACGCGCGACGCGACCGCAGAAAGTCTAGGCCGGTCCTTCCATGGCCTCGTCTCCGCGGCGCTCTATGCGCGCCGCGAGGTCCCGGTCGAACAGCCTCACCTCGGGCCGCTTCAGCGCGACGACCAGCACCGCGCCGGTGAGGAAGCCGCCGACATGCGCCCACCACGCGACCTGCTCCTGGCCCGCGAGCAGCGCGTTGCCAGCCTGGAACACGACCCAGGCGCCGATGATCCAGAACGCGCGCAGGCGCACCGGAAACCGGTAGAACACCAGCACCCAGACCTTCACCTGCGGATGCAGCATCACATAGGCGGCGATCACGCCCGCCACGACGCCCGAGGCGCCGACCAGCGGCGCGTCGCCATTGGCGGCGCCCATCGCGTGAGCAAGGCCCGCGCCGACGCCGCACAGCAGCAGAAAGACGATGTAGCGCAGATGCCCGAGGTCGTCCTCGACATTGTCGCCGAAGGCCCTGAGGAACAGCATGTTGCCGACGAGGTGCAGCAGCCCGCCGTGCAGGAACAGCGAGGTGACGAGGGTCGTCCAGGCGGGCGCAACCGCATAGCCCTCTGGCAGCACCGCTTCCGAAAACAGAACGCTCGGAATCAGCCCGAATGACACCACCGCCCCCGGATGCGCGGGGAGGATCCATCCGGACTGAACGAAAACGTAGACGAGGATGCACGCGGCCATAAAGCCGTAGTTCACCCAGGGCAGCCGGATTCGGCGGACCGGGGCGTCGTCCAGGAGAGGGACGAACATGGCGGCGTCTCGTCTTCCAGGCGCGATCGCCTGCGTCATCCGGAATATGAAGACGCCGGGCGCCGGCTCCAAGGGCCGGCGCGGCTTCGACGCCCGATCCTGGCTCTAGCGTGTCTTTCCGGGCGCCCAAAGCACGTCGCCGGCGCCGAGATTGGCGACGCGCGCGGCCACGAACAGGTAGTCGGAGAGCCGGTTGACGTAGCGCAGCGCCGCCGACGAGACGGCTTCGCGCGCGGCGAGCGCCGTCATCAGCCGCTCGGCCCGCCGCGCCACGGTGCGGGCCATGTGGAGATGCGCCGCAAGCGGCGTTCCGGCCGGCAGAACGAAGGATTTCAACGGCTCGAGCCGCGCGTTCAGGGCGTCGATGTCCTGTTCGAGCCGAGCGACCTGGCTGTCCACGATGCGCAGCGGCTCATAGCCGAGGTCCTTGCCGTCCTCCGGCGTGGCGAGGTCGGCGCCGAGGTCGAACAGCTCGTTCTGGATGCGCGCCAGCGCCGCGTCGATCTCAGGCTCGGCGGCCGCATGAAGCCGCGCCAGGCCGAGCGTCGCGTTGGTCTCGTCGACCGCGCCATAGCTCTCGACCCGCAAATCGTGCTTCGGCCGGCGCGGGCCGGCGGCGAGGCCGGTGGTGCCGTCGTCGCCGGTGCGGGTGTAGATCTTGTTGAGCTTGACCATGGCGTCAGCGGCCCATCGCCCAGACGGTGATCATGATCACCACGATCGCCACGAACTGCAGGATGACGCGCCAGCGCATCAGCTTCTGCGACAGGTTCGGGCTGCCGCCGCGGGTCATGTTGAACAGGCCGATGAGCAGGACGATCGCCACCGCGCCAACGGCGACCGGCACGGCGAAATTGGCGAGGAACGTGGACATCGCGGCACTCTCGGGAGGCGGAAGGGCGAGGCGCGGCCGGAAAGCCGCCTCAACCGTTGAGGTAGAGGATCGACCCGTTCAGGACGGCCGCGAAGCTCACCCAGGCGAGGTACGGATAAAGCAGCGCCGCGGCCGGACCGTCTATCCGACGAAAGCGCGCGATCGTCCAGACGATCGCCGGCAGCAGCAGAAGGATGTCGACGAGCCCGAGCAGCGGGCTCCGCGCCGTGAAGAAGGCGAACGACCAGCCGATGTTGAGCGCGAGCTGGACGCCGAACGCCATGAGCGCAGCGCGTAATGCGCCGCCCGAGCCGCGCACGCAGACGCGCCATAGCGCAAGCGCCATCAGGGCGAACAGCAGAGTCCAGGCGATCGGAAAGGCGACGTTGGGCGGATTGAAGGGCGGCTTCCGCAGCCCCTCGTACCAGGGCGCGATGTTGGGCGTTGTGGCGACGGAGCCGAGCCCGGCGGCGGCGAAGCAGACGGCGAGCGCCGCGGCCAGGATCAGCAGGGAGCGCGGCGAGAGCCAGGCCGAGCCTCTGGCGGCCGCCGGAGTCATTCGACCGCTCCGCCCGGCCGGAGCGTCGCGGTCACGTCCGCACCCCTTCCGCGGTCACTTCGGCCTCCGGCTCCTCCCGGTCGAGCGAAGGCAGCGGCTCGCCATAGATCACGGCCTCGAAGGCCCGCAGACGCTTGTAGACCGACAGCAGCTCCACGATCGTGGTCCAGGAGTTGATGAGATACTGGAACGAGCTCCGCACCTGCTCGAAGGCGCTGAGGATCTGCTGCATCGGCCCCAGCGTGATCTTGCCCGCCACGATGGTCGGGGCCAGCACGATGTAAGGGAAGATGTTGTCGACCTGCAGGTAGGAGATGCGGGCGACGTTGAAGTAGGCGTAGTGGAAGTACAGCCGGAAGTAGTTGTGCCGAACCCAGGAGAACAGCTCACGCACGGTCTGCGGCTGCGCTCGCTCGGGATCGTCCTCGCCGTAGACGAGCTCCTTGCGGTAGGCGGCTTCCACGCGCTGGTTGCGGAACTGCAGGCCGGGCAGCTTGATGCCGATGAGGGCGAGGAAGCCGGTGCCGACGATCGACCAGAGCAGCGCCATCACCACCAGCGGATGTGGCACGGCGCCGATGAGCGGAACCTCGGTGACCGGCGCGGACAGCCTGACCAGCACAGGCAGGAACGCGATCAGCGTCATGATCGAGTCGACGAAGCTGACGCCGAGGCCCTCGACGATGGTCGAGAAGCGCATGGTGTCTTCCTGCACGCGCTGCGAGGCGCCCTCGATATGTCGCAGCCGGGGCCAGTGCTCCATGTAGAAGTCGTTCATCGCGGTGCGCCAGCGGAAGATGTAGTGGCTGACGAAGAACCGGGTCAGCACGCCGACCAGGACGGCGATCATCGCGATGCCCATGAAGGCGATGAGCTCGCTGTAGAATTCGCCGAGCGTGACCGGCCGCGCCTTCGACAGCGCGGCCTGCACGAGGTCGTAGAACGGGCCGTACCAGGCATTGATGGCGACGGAGACCTGCACCTGGAAGTAGGTGGTGAACAGGATCAGGGCCGAGCCGAGGATCGACCACGGAGCCCACGGGTGCGGCGACAGCGTCATCCATGCGGCGGCGAACAGCCCGACCGCGGCGGCGTAGTAGATGTAGAACCAGATGAACGGCCCGGTGACGAACACCGCCGGTCCGATCACGGGCGGCGCGCCCGGCGCCGGATAGGAGAGGCCGATGACCCTCCCGAGCTCCGAGCCGCCTGCGAACCAGACCCCGGCGGCGATCGCCGTCCAGATCACGACGGACAGGAAGAACGGGCGAGGGTTGGGGAAGAACGATACGAACACGTCGGCGCCGAGCCTCCGGTGAGAGCAGCGCACCGCGATAGACCTGCTGAAGGGCGAGGGCAAATCACGCGCGGACGACCGGTCCGGCCATGAGGATCGTGGCGCAGGATGAGGTGCGCGGCGTGATCGGCCGCGGCCGGATCGCCACCGTCTACGAGCTCCCCGACGGGCGCGCGCTCAAGGCCTATCCGTCGCGGATCAAGCCCGCCTTCGTGGAGCGCGAATACGCCGTGACGCGCGCCGTGCGGGACGCGGGCGGCCCGGCGTGGCGGGTGGACGAGATGGTCGCGTGCTTCGGCGGCCTTGGCATCGTGGGCGAGCGGGTGGTCGGCGAAACGCTCGGCGCGCGCGCCCGGCGGTCGCTGACGGAGGCCGTCCGGGTCGCGGCGGCGCTCGCCGAGGCCAATGTCCGGGTGGCGCGCACGCCGCTCCTCGACGCCGCTCTCGTCGAGCGCCGCTGGCGGCGCGAGACCTATCTGAAGATGGGGACCTACGGCGCGCGCGTGATGGCCGACATCGGCCTCTGCCACGGCGACCTCAACCTGAACAACGTGATCGTCCGGCCGGACGGCGCCCTGGTCGTGCTGGACTGGGCGCTCGCCTTCCGGGGCCCTGTGGTGGCCGACATGTGCCGGTCCAACCGCAGCCTCCGCAAGACCCTGCTGCGCGGCGAGACGGGCCGCCTCGCCGGCGGGGCGAAACGCGCGGTCGCGCTGTGGCACCAGATTCTGGTCTGCCGCCGCATGCGCTGGCCGATGCTGAAGCTCTGAAGCGCCGCCCGTGCGCAATCGCCGCGGGGGGGGTCGCCGTCCGGCGTCAGCCCTCCAGCAGCCGCCGCGCGATGACCTGCGCCTGAATCTCGGCCGCGCCCTCGAAGATGTTGAGGATGCGGCTGTCGCAGAGCACGCGGCTGATCTGGTACTCGAGCGCGAAGCCGTTGCCGCCGTGGATCTGCAGGGCGTTGTCGGCGGCCGCCCAAGCGACGCGCGCGGCGAGCAGCTTGGCCATGCCGGCCTCCAGGTCGCAGCGGATGTCGCTGTCCTTCTCGCGCGCCGCGAAATAGGTGATCTGGCGCGCGATCTGAACCTCGGCCGCCATCATCGCGAGCTTGTCCGAGACCCGTGGAAAGTCGGCGAGCGGCTTCTTGAACTGGATGCGCTCCTCCGCATAGCGCAGGCCGATGTCGAGCGCCGACTGGGCGACGCCGACCGCGCGCGCCGCCGTCTGGATGCGCGCGCTCTCGAAGGTCTTCATGAGCTGCTTGAAGCCCTGCCCCTCGACGCCGCCGAGCAGGTTCTCGGCCGGGACCTCGAAGCCGTCGAAGGAGATTTCGTACTCCTTCATGCCGCGGTAGCCCAAAACCTCGATCTCGCCGCCGGACATGCCCTGCGCGGGGAACGGGTCCTCGTCGGTGCCGCGCGGCTTCTCGGCGAGCAGCATCGACAGTCCGCGGTGGCCCGGCTCGTTCGGGTCGGTGCGCACCAGAAGCGTCATCAGGTCGGCGCGCACCGGATGGGTGATCCAGGTCTTGGCGCCGTTCACGCGGTAGACGTCGCCGTCGCGCGCCGCGCGCGTCTTGAGGCTCGCGAGGTCGGAGCCGGTGTTCGGCTCGGTGAACACCGCCGTCGGCAGGATCGAGCCGTCAGCGAGCTTCGGCAGGTATTTCTGCTTCTGCTCTTCGGTCCCGCCGCCCAGGATCAGTTCGGCGGCGATTTCCGACCGCGTTCCGAGCGAACCCACGCCAATATAGCCGCGGCTGAGCTCCTCGGAGACGACGCACATCGCCTCCTTGCCGAGGCCGAGGCCGCCATATTCCTCCGGAATGGTGAGGCCGAAGACGCCGAGATCGGCAAGCTTCTGGATCGTCTCGAGCGGGATATAGGCGTTGGCGAGGTGCCAGGCGTGCGCGTAAGGCGCGACCTCCGCCTCCGCGAAGCGCCGCATCTCGTCGCGGAACTGGCCGTGCGTCTCGTCGAGACCGGAGTCCCCGAAGCCAGAGCGCCCGTCGGCCTGCCGCATCAGCTTGGCGAGCTCAGCGCGCGCCTCCGCGGAGCCGCCGTCCGCGATCAGCTCACGGCCCGCCTCGCCGAGCAGTTCGGCCGGGCGGGCGGGATCGAGCCCCAGATCCTGCGCGCGCACGATCTCGCCCTGGTTCATCGGAATGCCGCCGATCACCTGCGCGAGATATTCGGCCGCGCCGACCCGCAGGATCGCCTCCTCGATCGCGCCGTAGCGGCCTTCCTTGGCGAGCCGCTCGCTCCAGTGCAGCAGTTCGCGCAGCGCCATCCGATAGGTGGCGAGCCAGGCGAGCCCGTGGCCGGCGCGCTGTTCGCGCTCAAAGGCCTCGCCGTCGATCTTGCCGTTCTGGACCACCTTGGCCCGCACCGCCTCCGTCGCTTCCGCCAGCAGGATGTCGAGAGCGGGCAATACAGCTTGAAGGCGGGCCGCCGGCGTCTCGGTCGAGGCGGCGGCGGCGGGCTGTGCGGCGGTCATGAATGTCGCTCCGGAAGGGTGCGCAGCCGGCCGCGAGGGGGGTCAGGCGGGCCGGCGCAACGGTTCGGCTGCATCCTCGTCATCGCGGGCCGCTGCGGCAATGCACCCTTCGGCGGACGCCGGAGCGCCATTCGCGTTGGCCAGCACGACGCCAACCGCAGCAAGCGCCATGCCAAAAAGCTGCACCGCCGAGAGGGTTTCGCCGAACAGCAGGAAGGCTTCCAGAGCCGCCACCGGCGGAACCAGGAAGATGAGCGTCGCCACCCGCGAAACGTCGCCGCGCTTGATCATCGCGAGCATCAGCAGGATAGCGCCGATCGACAGAACCAGCACCGACCAGGCGAGCGCGAAGATCGCCGACGGCGTCCAGTCCACCCGTAAATCCTCCGCGAGCCATGCCGCCGGGGCGGTCAGCACGATCGCTCCCGCGTATTGAAGCGCGGCGAGCGCTCTCAGATCCTGGCCGCCGAGAGAGCGCTTCTGGTGGAGCGTCGCGGCCGCGACTGCGACCATCGCGAGCACATTGACGCCGAGCGGCAGCAGCGCCGGCTGCAGCCCATCCGTCGCCGCGAGCTTCGGCGCCACCACCGCGGCGACGCCCAGGAAGCCAAGCCCGACGCCGAGCCAACGTCGGCCGCTCAGGCGCTCGCCGAGCAGCGGCCCGGCCACGACCACGGTGAGCAGCGGCTGCAGGGCGGCGATCAGCGCCGAGACGCCTGCCGGGACGCCATGGGCGATCGCCCACCAGACGCCGCCCAGATAGAGCCCGTGAAGCATCATCCCGTTGACCAGCGCGCCGCCCCACTGCGCGGAGCCGCGCGGCCACCGGGCGCCGCTGAGCAGAGCGACCGGCGCGAGCAGCATGAGCGCGGCCGCATAGCGCAGCGTCAGAAAGGTCAGAGGACCGGCGTGCGGGGTCGCGAGCTTGGCGACCACCCAGCCGGTCGACCACATCAGAACGAACAGCGCGGGCGCAAGCAGGGCGGGCATAGACGGGATCCGGAGAAGCCGCGCTTCTCGCGCGCCGCGGCGGCGGGCGCAAACGCCTAATCCTAATGGCCACATCAGCGCCTCTGATGTGGCCATCAGGAATCGCCTGCGCCGCTTGCGATCGGACTCCACGCCTGACGCCGTCGCGCTACATTGACGCCATGATCGCCAAGCCTCGCGACACGACCTGGAAAGTCGCGGCCATCATCTGGGAGGCGCTGAAGCGCTTCGACCGCGACGACGGCTGGGCGATCTCGGCGCATATCGCCCTGAACGCGCTGCTCGCGATCTTTCCGTTCCTGATCTTCGTCACGGCGCTTGCGGCCTTCCTCGGCGCCGGGCAGATGTCGGGCCAGGTCGTGCACATCATCTTCGACACCTGGCCCCAGGCGGTCGCGGCGCCGCTCGCCAGCGAAGTCGACAAGGTGCTCACCACGCCGCGCGGCGGCGTCCTCACAATCGGCGTGCTGCTGACGCTGTGGGTGTCCTCCTCGGCGGTGGAGTCGCTGCGCATCGCGCTCGGCCGCGCCTATCACTGTCCGACGTCGAAGCCGATCTGGCTGTCGCGCCTGCAGAGCATGTGGTTCGTGGCGCTCGGGGCGCTCGGGCTGGTGGTTGTCGCGGTGTTCATCGTGCTGTGGCCGATCCTCTGGGACTTCGCCATCAACCACCGCTATCTCTCCTGGCTGGCGGCGTTCGAGTTCGCCAGCGACGTGCTGCGCTATGCGCTGACGGTCATCGTGCTCGCGATCGCGCTGCTCGCCGCGCATCTCTGGCTGCCGGGCGGGCGGCGGAAGGTGGCGGACGTGCTGCCGGGGGTCGTCGCCACGATCGTCCTGTTCATCGCCGGCGCGACCATGTTCTCGATCTACATCGCGCGATTCGCGAATTACGCGTCGACCTATGCGGGACTCGCGGGCGCAATGACGGCCGTGGTGTTCCTCAATGTCAGCGCGGCGCTGTTCATCTTGGGCGCGGAGTTCAACGCGGTGCTGGTCGAACGCCGCAAGGGCAGAGCCGCGGGGTGCTCGAACCCGAAGAGCCGGGCGGCGGCAGATCGCATCGGCGCCCGCGGACGCCCCCGCACCGCGTCGGCGTGACCGCCGGTCCGTGCGCCGGCCCGCAAGCTAGCCGCGCGCGAGCCGGAGCTTGCGGGTCTTGGCGATCTTAGCCTCCAGGGCGCGGATGCGCGCCTCATGCGCCGCCCAGAACCGCTCATTGTCCGCCGCGGTGTGCCGGCCGGGCCGCCATCCCAGGTAGGGCCCGGAGCGCCGCGACGACGGCGGCTTCGTCGGCTCCGCCGCGACCGCGACCTCCGCGACGGGACCGGCGCCGGCCGCGAGAGGCGAGCCGAGCGCCGCCAGATAAGCCTTGGCGCGCGCGCAATAGGTCGACGAGAGCGGCGTCATGCGCTCTTCGCGGTGACCGGCGCGGTACTTCATCAGCGCGCGGCAGACGTCGCCGCCCGCAAGCCGCCAGGCCTGCGCCAGATAACGCACGGCGAAACGCGCATTGGTCGCAGGATCGAACAAGCCGAGCGCGCCGCCCGAATGGCCGAGCATCTCCGCCGTCGGGGGCCGGATCTGCATCAGTCCGATCTCCCCGACGCCGCCGACTGCCGAGGGGCTGTAGCCGCTCTCGATCTCCGCCACCGCCTCGGCGAGCTCCGGCGGAACGCCCTGACCGACCGCCTCGCGCCGCACGAGTTCGACCAGCGCGGCGCGGTCCGTCGCCGGCTGCGAGGGACCGGCGGACGATGACGCCTCCTGCGCGAGGCCGGGGGCGGCGATCAGAAGGAGGGCCAAAGCGAGAAGCGTGAGGCGCATCGCACCTGTCTCCGCGAAGCCCGCAGAATATGCGAGCGGCCGTTAAGAACCCATAGCCTGACATTGGCGGCCGTCTTCGCCGCCAATGTTCCCTTATTGTTCTTGACAGCCTCCGGCGCGCCGCTACTCTCGGGGCCAGCAGGAGCCGAGGGCTGCGGCATGGTCGTATGGGTCTCCACCGTCGCCTTCGAGGGCATCGAGGCCCGGGCGGTCGACGTGCAGGTCCAAGTGGCGCCCGGGCTGCCCGCCTTCTCGATCGTCGGCCTCCCCGACAAGGCGGTCACGGAAGCGCGCGAACGGGTGCGGGCGGCGCTCACAGCGGCCGGGCTCGCGCTGCCGCCGCGGCGCATCACGATCAACCTCGCGCCCGCCGATCTGCCCAAGGAAGGCGCGCATTTCGACCTGCCGATCGCGCTCGGACTGATGGCGGCGATTGGCGCGGTGCCGCATGACGCGCTCGCAGGCTGCACCGTGCTTGGCGAACTCGCGCTCGACGGCACGATCGCGCCGGTCGCCGGCGCGCTGCCGGCGGCGGTGGCGGCGCATGCGCGCGGCCATGCGCTGATCTGCCCGGAGGCCTGCGGGCCGGAGGCGGCCTGGGCGAGCGCCGACCTGCCGATCGTCGCGCCGCGCTCTCTGATCCAGATCGCCAATCATCTCAAGGGCGTGCAGATCCTCGCGCGGCCACGACCGGGCCTTCCGGAGCCGAGCGGCGCGATCCCCGACCTGCGGGAGGTGCGCGGCCAGGAGACGGCCAAGCGGGCGCTCGAGATTGCGGCCGCCGGCGGGCACAATCTGCTGTTCTGCGGGCCGCCCGGCGCCGGCAAGTCGATGCTGGCGAGCCGGCTGCCCGGTCTGCTGCCGCCGCTGGAGCCGAAGGAGCTGCTGGAGGTGGCCATGGTGCGCTCGGTCGCCGGCGAGCTCGCGGGCGGGCGGCTGACGAACCGCCGGCCGTTCCGCGCGCCGCATCACTCCGCCTCCATGGCGGCGCTGGTCGGCGGCGGCGCCCGGCCGCGCCCGGGCGAGATCGCGCTCGCCCACCACGGCGTGCTGTTCCTGGACGAACTGCCGGAGTTTTCCGCGCAGGCGCTGGACGCGCTGCGGCAGCCGCTCGAAAGCGGCGAGGCCGTGATCGCGCGCGCCAACCACAGGATCTCCTATCCGGCGCGGTTCCAGCTGGTGGCGGCGATGAACCCGTGCCGCTGCGGCGGCGGGGACGGCCACGCCTGCCGGCGCGGCCCGCGCTGCGCGGCGGAGTATCAGTCACGGGTGTCCGGGCCGCTGCTCGACCGGATCGACCTGCGGCTCGACGTGCCTGCGGTGAGCGCCGCCGACCTGATGGCGCCAGGCGCCGGAGAGGACAGCGCGACCGTGGCCGCCAGGGTTCTGGAAGCGAGACGGCGCGAGGCGGCGCGGCGGGAGCGGCTCGGCGTCACGGGCTCCTTCCTCAACGCCCACCTGCCGGTCGCCGCGGTGGAAGACGCGACGCGGCCGGACGCCGCGGGCCGCAAGCTGCTCGTCGAAGCGGCCGACGCGTTGCGGCTCTCGGCGCGTGGGTATCACCGCGTGCTCAAAGTGGCCCGCACCATCGCCGACCTCGACGGCGTCGACGCGGTCGGGCGCATCCATCTTGCGGAGGCGCTCGCCTACCGCGCCTCGCCGGAGCCGCAGGCGCGCGCCGCCTGAGCCGCAGCCTCACAGCCTGAGGACGAGCCCCTCGTCGGCGCGAAGCCGCAGCGGGCCTGCGGGTTCGGGTCCGCTGCGGTCGAGATGGGTGGAAAGCAGCGTCTCGGCGGGCTGTCCCAGGTCGACCTCCGCAGGCGCCGAGCCCAAATTCAAGGCGACGAGCAGGTCCTCGTCTCCCAGGCGCCGGCGGAAGGCGAGCACGTCCCCCTCGGTTCGTCCTGATTCGTAAAGGCCGGCCGCGAGAGCGGGATGGCTACGCCGCAGCGCCAGAAGCGCGCGGTGCAGGCGGAGCATGGAGCGCGGATCGGCCTCCTGCGCGGCGACGTTGAGCGCACGCGTGTCGTTGAGCGGCAGCCAGGGGCGGCCGGTGGTGAAGCCGCCCGTCGGCGTGTCGTCCCACGGCATCGGCGTGCGCGCCGGATCGCGGCCATGGCCAGGCTCGTTTTTCTCCCACGGGTCCTGAGCAAGCTCATGCGGCACGAACACGTCCGCGAGGCCGATCTCGTCCCCGTAATAGATCGTCGGCGTCCCGCGCAACGTCAGCAGCAGCATCGCGGCGACCCGTGCCTGGGCGGGTCCGATCCGGCTCGCGATGCGCCTCTGGTCATGATTGCCGAGCACCCAGTTGGGCCAGCCGCCGGCCGGCAGGGCGCGCTCATATTCGTCGATCAGCCGTGCGATCTCCGGTGCGTGCCACGGCGCCAGGATGAGCTGAAAATTGAACGGGAGATGGACGCCCGAAAGCTCAGGTCCGTAATAGGCGACGAGTCGCTCCACCGGCAGATAGATTTCCCCGATCAGCACGCGGTCCTGGTAGTCGTCGACCACCGCCCGCATCTCACGGATCACGTCCAAAACCTCCTCCTGGTCGGCGGAGTGGACCTGCAGCAGCCGCGCGATGTCAGGCTCGCCGGGCGTGAAGGCGGGATTGGGCGGGTTGTCGCGGAATAGCGCGTCCTTCATCAGGTGCCAGATCACGTCGACCCTGAACCCGTCGACGCCGCGGTCGAGCCAGAACCGCATGACCTCCGCCATGGCGGCGCGCAGCTCGGGGTTGCGCCAGTTCAGGTCCGGCTGCTGCTCCAGAAAAGCATGGTGGTAATACTGGCCGCTCGCCGGGTCGAAGGCCCAGGCGCTGCCGCCGAAATTGCTCATCCAGTTGTTGGGCGGGCCGCCGTCCGGCGCGGGGTCGCGCCAGATGTACCAGTCGCGCTTCGGGCTCGCCCGGCCGCTGCGGCTCTCGACGAACCACGGATGGGCTTCCGAGGTGTGATTGGGAACGAAGTCGAGGATCAGCTTCAGGCCGCGGGCGTGCGCGTCGTCGATCAGCCGGTCGAAATCCTCCAGCGAGCCGAAAATCGGGTCGACGCCGCAATAGTCGGCGACGTCATAGCCGAAATCCGCCATGGGCGACGGGTAGATCGGCGACAGCCAGACGGCGTCGACGCCGAGCCGGACCAGATGGTCGAGCCGTCGCCGCACGCCCTGAAGGTCGCCGATGCCGTCGCCATTGGTGTCCTGGAACGAGCGCGGATAGACCTGATAGACGACGCCGCGCTGCCACCATGCCAAGCCGTGCATCGATCAGATGTCGCTGCGGTTGAGCAGGTAGTTGAGCCCGCCGGCGCGGAACCAGCGATAGCCGAAGCCTTCGAGCACGATCGTGTGCCGCCCGTCCGCGTCGGCCTCGCTGTGGTTCTGGGCGAGCAGATTGACGAGCCTGTTCGGCTCTCCGTGCATCGGGCCGACCTCGAAGGAGACCTCCTTCGGCTCGGGCGCCAGATTGTGCAGGATGATCACCGCGTTGTTGCGCCAGTCGTAACGAAGGGCCAGCACGGCCTTGTCGCGCGTGGAGAGCGTGACGCAGTCGCCCCAGCCGATTTCCGGCAGTTCCTGACGCATGCGGATGATGCGCTCCATCCAGTTGAGGAATGAGTCCGGATCGCGCCGCTGCTGGGCGACGTTGACGGTCTGGAAGCCGAAACCGCCGCCTGAGATCACCGGCAGGAACGTCTTCTCGGCCTTGCTGAAGCCGCCCTGCTGCTCGCTGGACCACTGCATCGGCGTGCGCGCGCAGTTCCGCTCGGGCAGCGACAGGTCGTCGCCCATCGCGATCTCGTCGCCATAGCGCAGCACCGGCGTGCCCGGCAGCGTGAACATCAGGCTATAGGCCAGTTCGAGGCGCCTGCGGTCTCCGCCCAGCATGGCCGCAAGCCGGCGGCGGATGCCGCGGTCGTAAAGCTGCATCGACTTCTCGGGGCCGAAGGCGTCGAACACCGCCTGACGCTGCTCGGGCTCCAGCCGCCCGAGGTCGAGCTCGTCGTGATTGCGCAGGAATATGCCCCACTGCGCGGTGTCGTATTTAGGCTTGGTCTCCTTCAGCGCCTTGGCGAGCGGCCGGGCGTCCGCCGAGGCCATGGCGTAAAACAGCCGCTGGTTGACGTGGAAGTTGAACATCATCTGCATCCGCGCGCCGTCCGCGCCGAAATACTTCATGTCGTCGTCCGGCAGCACGTTCGCCTCTGCGAGAATGACGCTGTCGCCCTTGCGCCATTGCAGGAACTCACGAAACGTCCGGAGCATCTCGAACTGCTCCGTCGGCGCCCCGGTCACGTCCGGCCCCTTCTCGGCGATCACGAACGGCACCGCGTCCATCCGGAAGCCGCTGACGCCGAGCTGTATCCAGAAGCCCATGATCTTCAGGATTTCGGCCTGCACATGGGGGTTTGACGTGTTCAGGTCAGGCTGGAATTCGTAAAAACGGTGGAAGTAGTACTTCTTGGCGACAGAATCGTAGGTCCACGTCGTCTTCTGAACTCCGGGGAAGACCATTCCCTGATCGGCGTTCTTCGGCTTCTTGTCGGACCAGACATACCAGTCGCGATAGGGCGAAGCCGGATCTGAACGAGCCGACTTGAACCAGGGGTGCTGGTCGGAGGTGTGGTTGACCACGAGGTCGATCAGGACGCGCATTCCGCGCTGCTTCGCGGCGTGCGTGAACTCGACGAAGTCGCCGAGCGTGCCGTAGCGCGGATCGACGCTGTAGAAGTCGGAAACGTCGTAGCCGTCGTCGCGGCCGGGCGAGGCCTGGAACGGCATGAGCCAGACGGCCGTGACGCCGAGGCCGTGAAGATAATCCAGCCGCCGCGTCAGCCCTCGGAAGTCGCCGACGCCGTCGCCATTCGAGTCCATGAAGCTTTCGACGGACAGGCAATAGACAACGGCGTTCTTGTACCAGAGATCGGAGATCATCGCGCTTGCCCGGTTGCGCCCCCCGGGGGCAACGCGGCGCCGCCCGGCGCGTTCCCGCCTCGGTTTTTTCAGCGCATCAGCCCGGCCGCCCTGAGGGCGCGCTCGATCGTCCCGCCGACATCGCCGCCAGGGAACCGACGGGGCCGTTCGGCCTTAGGCGGCGCCGACGCATCGCCGGCACGCTGGGCGGCGGGCCGCGGCCGCTCGACGTCCGCGCGCTCGGCCTGTCGGTCCGGTTCGGCCGCAGCCTCCGAAAGCCCCCAGAAACGGGCGATATGGCGGGTGGACGAGACGCCGACGTCGAGCATGAAGGGCCCCTTCCGCTCGCCGAGCCTGCCGTCGAGCGGCACGCCGTGTCCCATGCCATCAATCACGTGAAGCTCGACGACATCGCGGCCGCCTTGACGCCAGACGCGCCGACGCCGCCCGGCCCCGGACTCCTCATGAAATTCCTCCAAGGCGGCCCCGTGTACGTCGACCCACTGCTTCACCAGGTGTTCGGCGTTCTTCGGGACCACCGTCGAGTCCGCGGCGCCGTGCCAGATCGAGATCCGCGGCCATGGCCCCTGATGGGGAGAGCCTGCCCGGACCATGTCGCCGAGTTCCTGCGCGGAGCGGTCGCCCGGACGCGACATGGCCTCGAAGGCCTCCGGAATGCTGCGCGCCGCGCCGCATGGCAGGCCGGCGATCACGGCGCCGCCGGCGAAGACCTCCGGATAGTCGGCCAAGAGCGCGCTCGCCATCGCGCCGCCGGCCGACAGGCCGGTGACGAAGATGCGCGCTTCGTCGATCTTGTGACGGTCGACCATGAGGGCGATCATCTCGCGGATGGAGCGGGTCTCTCCCAATCCACGCGCGGCGTCTGCGGCCAAAAACCAGTTGAAGCAGCGCTGGGGGTTGTTGCCGCGCTGCTGCTCCGGATAAAGCACCGCGAAGCCCTCGCGGTCCGCAAGCCGCGTCCAGCCGGCGTGGGAATCATAGCCATGCGCGTCCTGGGTGCAGCCGTGTAGCACCACGACCAGGGGAGCTCCGGGCGCCAGATCCCGCGGCGCATAGGCCAGCATGCGCAACGATCCCGGATTGGGTCCGAACTGCTCGATCTCCCGAAGCCGCCGCTCGCCCGTGGCGGAGCCGGCGGTTCGCTTCGACTTCGGCGCAGCCCACGCTTCCCAGCGATTCCGCTCGCGCCGGCCGTCCAGATCGAGTTTGGCCAAAGCCACCTCCTGAGAATGCTTTCGCGCCCGCCGCGTTACCCTGATGTGGATGCTGCGCTGCGCAAAGCAATATTGCGATGCAGCAACACCGCCATGCGCCGGCACGGCGCGACGGTCATATTTCGGCCGCTCGGCGCGGACTTGACGCCGTCGTCGGGATCGTGGCCCAACACCGTCGATCGCAGGAGCTGACAGAATGGCCGACACCCCGCCCGACCATCTTTCCGTGAATCCCGAGAGCCCGTTCTATGACGAGGCCGCTCTGGCGCGCGGCGTCGGCATCCGGTTCAAGGGCGTCGAGAAGACCAATGTCGAGGAATATTCCGTCAGCGAAGGCTGGATTAAGGTCGCCGCCGGAACCGCGCGGGACCGGGCGGGGAATCCGATGACGCTGAAGCTCAAGGGCGCGGTCGAGCCCTATTTCAGGGACGACGCCGACGCCGGCGAGGCCTGACCGCTTCACTCGATCGCCACGACCTCGACGGTCCCGTTCGGGATCGTCGCCCTATCCCCGACCTCCTTACCCATCAGCGCCTGCGCGAGCGGAGCGATATAGGACACCGACCCGCGGGCCGGATCGGCCTCGTCCTCGCCCACGATGCGGAAGCTCTGCTGGCGGCCGTCTTCCCGCTCGAAGGTGACGCGCACGCCGAAGGCGACGCTGGTCGGGGCCTGCGCATGCGGGACGAGTTCGGCGCTGGCGCGACGCGCCGCATAATAGCGTAGGTCGCGCGTGGCGCGCGCCATGGCGGTTCTGTCGCCGGCGATGTCGCCTGCAGCCTGAGCGGCGGCGTAGGCGGCGCGCGCCTCGGCGAGCGCCCGATCAAGCTCGGCCAGCCCCTCGGGCGTCACAAGATTGCGGTGAGGCGAAATCGGCCGGTCGGGCAGATTGGCCGCCACCGACTCGAAATCCTGCTCCTTTGTAAACGCGACGCTCATGACGACCTGCCGGATGGAACCCGGCTGAGCCAAGCATGCGCCGAGCGGAAGCGATAGCGGGCGAAAAGTGCAACGCCGCCATCTTCAACGCTTCCTAAAGGCGTGACCGATAGGCTCACCAGCCGCCGGGCGCGAAATGGAACGCCCGGATGCGGAGGGTGGCGTGACATTCGGGATGGCGGCCGCCTTCGCAGGAGGGATTACGGTCGGGGCGCTGGCGGCGGCCGGGCTGGCGCGCCGCGCGCTGGGGCGCCTGCGCGCCCGGACCGATGCGGAACTGGAGAGCCAGCAGGACGCGCTGTGGCGCGCGACCGAAGCCGAGGAGCGCGCGCGCGGCGAGCGCGAGGCTGCGCTCAGGGCGGCGGAAGCCGGCGACCGGGCCAAGGCCAAGTTCCTCGCGAGCGTCACGCATGAGATGCGGACGCCGCTGTCCGGCGTGATCGGAACCACGGATCTTCTGCTCGAGACGGGGCTCGCCCCGGACCAGCGGACCTACGCCAGCGCAGTCCGGCGGTCGGCGACCGCCATGCTCGATCTGGTGGACGAGATCCTGGACCACTCGCGCATCGAGGCCGGCGGCTTGACGCTGCAGGACGAGCCTTTCGACCCGGTCGATCTCGTCGAAGGCGTCGCCGAACTGTTGGCGCCGCGCGCGCAGGCCAAGGGCCTCGACCTCGCCTGCCTGACGGGGCCGGGCGCCGCCACGCTGCGCGGCGACGCCGGACGCGTGCGCCAGATCCTGCTGAACCTGGCCGGCAACGCGATCAAGTTCACCGCTCAAGGCGGCGTCGGCCTGCGGCTCGATCTTGCTGATGAGGAGGCGAGGTTCTCCGTCGTCGACACCGGCCCCGGCTTCGAGCCGTCCGACGCCGAACGGTTGTTCGAGGAGTTCACCCGGGAGGCTGCGGACCCCGCCGCGAGCGGCGTCGGCCTTGGCCTTGCGATCAGCCGCAAGCTCGCCACGGCGATGGGCGGCTCGATCGCCGCCGAAGGCCGCCCCGGGGCTGGGGCGACTTTCATGCTGCGGCTTCCGCTGCGGCGCGCCGAGGCGGCGTCTTCCGCGGCCGGTAAGCCGCCTCTGGCGGGCCGCCGGGTCCTGGTGGTGTCGGACGCCCCGTTCACCGGCCCCTGGCTTGCCGAAACACTCCGGAACCTGGGCGCGGACGCCGCCCTGTCCGCGCAGCGCGACGACGTCACGGGCGGCTACGACATCGTGATCATCGACAGCGTGGCCCCGCCGGCGTTGGCGCGCGCCATGGCGGCGAAGGCGGCGGGCGCAGCGCGCGCCGTGGTGCTGCTGACGCCTGCGGAGCGCAGGGACCTCAGCGGACTGCTCTCGGACGGCTTCGACGGCTATCTGGTGAAGCCGATCCGGGCGGCGTCGCTCTACAGCCGGCTGGTCGAGCCGCGCCGCAGCCGCCCCGCCCCCGTCCCGGCGGCGACCGCCTCCGCCCTGCCGATGTCCGCCGAGAGCGGGCTGCGGGTGCTGCTGGCGGAGGACGACCCGGTGAGTTCGCTGATCGCGCTCGCGCATCTCAACCGCCTCGGACACTCGGCGCACCATGTCGCCGACGGCGCCTCCGCCCGGGCGGCATTCGCGGCCGCGTCCTACGACGCCGCCCTTCTCGACCTCCGGATGCCGACGCTCGACGGCTGCGCCGCCGCCCGGGCGATCCGGGCGGTCGAGGCCGCCGAGGGCCGGCGGCCGGCGCTGCTGCTCGCCGTCACGGCGAACGCGACGTTGGAGGACCGGGCCGCTGCGCTCGCCGCCGGCATCGACGACGTGCTGGCGAAGCCGCTCGAGCGCAAGGCGCTCGCGGAGGCTCTCGCGCGCCTGCGGCGGACGGGATCCCGGGTGGCCTGAGCGGGGAGCGGGCCGCGCTCTCGTTGTCACACGGGTGTGCGGCGAATATGGTCTTGCGTTGCGCGGGACCGGTTCGGCCCCCGGATGGCCAGAGTTCCGCTGCCTCCGGACATCGGGGACATGAGACGTCCCCTTGGGGAGGCGCCTCATGTCGACAGATCCGATCGATTTCCCGCCTGCGGCCATCGCTCTCGAGCCTTCTGTCGGGGGGCTCGGCTTCAGAACAAAGCCGCCGTCCCAGAAGCTGCTGGCCCGGCCGCTCGGGCGGATCGGCTCGCTGGAGATCAAGCTCGCGGAGTCCGCGAAGGAAATCCGCCGCGCGCAGCGGCTCCGGTACCGTGTGTTCTTCGAAGAGATGCAGGGCGCGCCGAGCATGATGGCGCGGTTTGCGCGGCGCGACGCCGACCCGTTCGACGCGGTGTGCGACCACCTGCTCGTCACGGATCACCAGCTGCGGGCGCCGAAGCCGACCGCAGTGCTGCCTGGCCTGAAGGGTTTCGACGTCGGCGCGGTGGACCCGTCCTCGCCGTTCAGGATGAGGAAGCCCAAAGTCGTCGGAACCTATCGCCTGCTGCGCGGCGAGGTCGCCGACCGAACGTTCGGGTTCTACAGCGCGAGCGAGTTCGAGGTCGACGGGCTGGTTTCAAGGCACCCGCGTCTGTCGTTTCTGGAGCTCGGCCGGTCCTGCGTGCTCGAGCCCTACCGCGACAAGCGAACCGTCGAGCTGCTGTGGCACGGCATCTGGGCCTATGTGCTCGCGCATGGCGTGGACGTGATGATCGGCTGCGCCTCGCTCGAGGGAACCGACCCCGAGCGGCTCGCGCTGCCGCTTTCCTACCTGCACCACTTCCACGCCGCTCCGCCGCAATGGCGGGTTCCGGCGGTCGAATCGCGGCGCGCCGAGATGCGTCTGCTGGCGCGCGAGGCCATCGACCCCCGCGCCGCGCTGCGCGCCCTGCCGCCGCTGATCAAGGGCTACCTCAGGCTCGGCGCCTTCATCGGGGACGGCGCTGTGGTCGACCATGCGTTCGGCACGACGGACGTGCTGATCGTGCTGCCGCGCCAGTCTATCAATCCGCGCTACGTTGCGTATTACGGAGCCGACGCGGGCCGTCACGCCGCCTGAGGGCGTGCGACGTCGCGTCGGCTTCACGCTCCGCGGCGGACTGCGCCACCTTCGGGCGGGCCGGGCGGAGGCGCGGCCGCCTGTGCAGGAACATTGATGCCCGAACGCCCGCCCGTCCCGGACCGGCCCGTCAAGATCGTGCTCATCGACGAGAGCCCGGTCCGCGCCGCCATTCTGGAGGAAGGCCTGCGGGCGGCCGGGCATGAGGCCATCATGCTCATCTCCGACCATGTGAACCTGCTGGAGCGGATCTACGCGATAGACCCGGACGTCATCCTCATCGATCTCGAGAACCCGAGCCGGGACGTGCTGGAGCAGATGTTCCAGGTGAGTCGGGCGGTTCGCCGGCCGGTCGGCATGTTCGTGGATCAGACCGACGCCGCCTCGATCGAACTCGCCATCGACGCCGGCGTCTCGGCCTATGTGGTGGACGGGCTGAAGAAGGAGCGCATCAAGCCGATCCTCGACACCACGATCAGCCGGTTCAACGCCTTCGCGAAGCTGAAGGCCGAGCTCGAGCAGGCCAAGGGGCAGCTCGAGGAACGCAAGATCATCGACCGCGCGAAGGGCATCCTGATGCGCTCGAAGAACATCGACGAGGAGCAGGCCTATGTGCTGCTGCGCAAGGTCGCGATGAACGAGAAGAAGAAGATCTCGGAGATCGCCCAGTCGGTGGTCACCGCCGCGGAGCTGCTGGGATGAACGCTGAGCGCGTGAAGATCGGCTTCATCCCGCTGGTCGACGCCGCCGCGCCCATCATCGCGGCCGAGCGCGGCTTCGCCGCCGAGGAGGGACTCGAGATCGAGCTGGTCCGCGAAGTCTCCTGGGCCAACATCCGCGACCGCCTGACCTTCGGCCATTTCGACGCCGCCCATCTTCTCGCGCCGCTCGCGATCTCGACGTCGCTCGGCCTGGGCGGGATACGCGCGGCTCTCGCGGCCCCGATGGCGCTGGGCCTGAACGGCAACGCCATCACCCTGACGCCCCACCTCCACGAGGAACTGCTCGCGAACCTTGCGCCGGGCGCCGACCCGAACGATCCCGCGGCGACCGGCGCAGCTTTCGCACAGACGGTGCGGGCCCGCCGACGGCGGGGCGACGAGCGCCCGACGCTTGGAATGACGTTTCCGTTCTCGACACACAACTACCAGCTCCGGCTCTGGCTCGCGGCCGCGGGCCTCGACCCGGACGACGACGTGCGTCTGGCGGTCGCGCCGCCGCCCTACATGGTCGACGCGCTCCGCAGCGGGCACGTCGAAGGCTTCTGCGTCGGCGCGCCCTGGAACTCGGTCGCAGTCGAGCTCGGCATCGGCCGCATCCTGCATCTCGGCGTCGACCTCGTACGGCGCTGCCCCGAAAAGGTGCTGGCCACGCGGGCGGCCTGGCTGGACGAGGATACCGGGCGGACCGAGCGACTGGTCCGGGCGATGGTCAAGGCTGGCGAATGGCTCGACGCGCCGGACAACCACGCCGAAGCCGCCCGTCTGCTCGGCGCGCCCGGCATGCTGGACGTGCCGGAGCCGCTGATCCGGCGCGCGCTCGACGGCCGCATTCCGACCGGCCCGAATGGCCCTGTCCGAGAGGCCGCAGACTATCTCGTCTTCGCCCGCGACGGCGCCATGCGGCCCGATCCGCGTCACGCGCGCTGGCTCTATGGCGAGATGGCGCGGTGGGGCCAGGCGACCGGCGCCGAGGCCGCAGAAGCCGAGGCTGTCTACCGACCCGACATCTTTGACGCCGCCGTCGGGGCGCCCGCCGTGCCGCAGCCGGCCGATCCGCTGGGCCTGTTCACCGACTGACGCGTGCCCGCTTCGGGTGCATCGCACAATTTTCACGCACCATCGGCCCGACCTTGCGGCGCCGACGCGATTGTCGAGGGGGTCGGGCCACGCTCGGCCTCGGTCAAAACTGCTCCGATCCCAGCGCTTCCAGAAGCTGAAACCCGGTTGGCACGCCGCTTGTATGGAGAGTGGCGCAGGTTCGCGTCGCCGCTGACGCCCGGACCCGCCGCCCAATGATGGGCCGCCAGCGACGCCGCTGAACGACTGCGCGACTGCGCATCTCGTCAGCGGCTTTTTTTTGTTCTCACGCCCTCCTTCGGGGCGATCCGCAGCGCCGGCGCCTTGCGCCTTCACGGAGCCGACCAGCATGACCGACCGCGTGAAGACCCTCCTGACGACCGGCGCCAGCCGCCGGTCCGTGCTGCGCGCCGGCGCAGGCGCCGCCGCCACGCTGCTGGCGGCCCGCGCCCTGCTGCCCTCCGGCGCCTACGCCCAGGCGGCGGGGCCCGAGACGCCCAAGGCGAAGCTCGGCTTCATCGCCCTGACCGACGCAGCGCCGCTGTTCGTCGCCAAGGAGAAGGGGCTGTTCGACAAGCACGGCATGACGGAGGTCGAGATCGCCAAGCAGTCGTCCTGGGGCACGACGCGCGACAACATCGTGCTCGGTTCCAGCGGCGGCGGTATCGACGGCGCGCACATCCTGACCCCGATGCCGTACCTCATCACCACCGGGGCGATGACCCAGAACAACCGGCCGACCGAGATGATGATCCTCGGCCGGCTGAACGTCGCCGGCCAGTGCATCTCGGTCGGCCAGGAATATGCGGATCTCAAGCTCGGGCTCGACACCAGGCCGTTCAAGACTGCGCTCGACAAGAAGAAGGCTTCGGGCAAGGACGTCAAAGCCGCGATGACCTTCCCGGGCGGCACCCACGATCTGTGGATCCGCTACTGGCTCGCGGCCGGCGGCGTCGATCCCAACAAGGACATCCAGACGATCGTCGTGCCGCCCGCCCAGATGGTGGCGAACATGAAGGTCGGCACGATGGATTGCTTCTGCGTCTGCGAGCCCTGGAACGAGCAGCTCAAGAACCAGAAGATCGGCTACACGGCGCTGACCACCGGCGAACTCTGGGACAAGCATCCCGAGAAGGCGTTCGCGCTGCGCGCCGACTATGTCGAGAAGAACCCCAAATCCGCAAAAGCCCTGCTGATGGCCGTGATGGAGGCCCAGCAGTGGTGCGAGAAGATGGAGAACAAGGAGGAGCTCGCCGCCATCTGCGCCAAGCGCAACTGGATCGGCGCTCCCGTCTCCGACACTGTGGCCCGGATGAAGGGCACGTTCGACTACGGCGCCGGCAAGCCAGTGGTCGAGAACAGCCCGTTCATCATGCACTATTGGGCCGACAACGCCGGCTATCCTTACAAGAGCCATGACCTTTGGTTCATCACCGAGGACATGCGCTGGGGCTATCTGCCCGAAAGCACCGACGCGAAGGCGCTGATCAACAAGGTCAACCGCGAGGATCTGTGGCGTGAGGCGGCCAAGGAGCTTGGCGTGACCGACCTCCCGGCCTCCACGTCGCGCGGCGTAGAGACATTTTTCGACGGCAAAGTATTCGACCCGGAAAAGCCCGGCGAATACCTGGCGAGCCTCGACATCAAGCGCATGGCCTGAGGCGGCGGACGCCGCCCGCCGCGCCGCCCCCTGCCCGGAGACATCTGATGACACAGACCGCCGCCGCGACGTCGAACGTGACGCCGCTCAAGACGCCGGCCTCTTCGGGAGGAACGGTGGTCAGCCTGCCCGCCCCTGTCGCCCGGCCGCTGTTCGGACGCCGCGCGCGGACGCAGCTTGCGGATATCGCCCGCGCCATCGTGCCGCCGCTGCTGACGGTCGCGGCGCTGCTGCTGCTGTGGGAACTGCTCTGTTCCTCCCCGACCGCCTCGCTGCCCTCGCCCTCGCGGGTCGTCGGCGACACCTGGGAGCTGATCACGCACCCGTTCTACGACAATGGCGGCAACGACAAGGGGCTCGGCTGGCAACTCTATGCCAGCCTGAAGCGCGTGGCGCTCGGCTATGCGCTGGCGGCGATCGCCGGCGTCGCGCTCGGAGCGCTGGTGGGCGGTTCCGTGTGGGCGATGCGCGGCCTCGATCCCGTGTTCCAGGTGCTGCGGACGATCCCGCCGCTCGCCTGGCTGCCGCTGTCGCTCGCGGCGTTCCGCGACGGCGAGCCCTCGGCGATCTTCGTGATCTTCATCACCGCGATCTGGCCGGTGATCATCAATACGGCGGTCGGCATCCGCAACATTCCGCAGGATTACAAGAACGTCGCCCAGGTCCTGCGGCTGAATCCGCTCGAATATTTCATCAAGATCATGCTGCCCGCCGCCGCTCCATACATCTTCACCGGGCTTCGCATCGGCATCGGACTGTCGTGGCTCGCTATCGTCGCAGCCGAGATGCTGATCGGCGGCGTGGGCATCGGCTTCTTCATCTGGGACGCGTGGAACTCGTCGCGGATCAGCGACATCATCCTTGCGCTCGTCTATGTCGGCGCGGTCGGCTTCATCCTCGATCGCATCGTCGCCCTGATCGCCGTCGCGGTGACCCGCGGCACGGCCAACGCGTGAGGACGAGCCCATGGCCAAGTCGTTCCTGACCGTCGACCACGTCGACAAAAGCTTCACCCGCGGCGCCGTCACCAACGAGGTGCTCAAGGACATCTCGCTCGAAGTGAAAGAGGGCGAGTTCATCTCGATCATCGGCCATTCGGGCTGCGGAAAGTCGACGCTGCTCAACATCGTCGCGGGCCTGACCCAGGCCACGACGGGCGTCGTCTTCCTGGAAGGCGCGGTGGTCGACGAGCCCGGCCCGGATCGCGCGGTCGTGTTCCAGAACCACAGTCTTCTGCCCTGGCTGACCTGTTACGAGAACGTCGCGCTCGCGGTCGACAAGGTGTTCGGCAAGACCAAGTCGAAGGCCGAGCGCCACGACTGGACGATGCACAAGCTCAAGCTCGTCCACATGGAGCACGCCAAGGATCGGCGGCCGTCGGAAATCTCGGGCGGCATGAAGCAGCGCATCGGGATCGCCCGCGCGCTTGCGATGCAGCCGAAGGTGCTCTTGCTCGACGAGCCGTTCGGGGCGCTCGACGCGCTGACCCGCACGCATCTGCAGGACCAGGTCATGCAGATCCAGGCGGAGCTCCGCAACACCGTGATGATGATCACGCACGACGTCGACGAGGCCGTGCTGCTGTCGGACCGCATCGTGATGATGACGAACGGCCCCGCGGCCCGCATCGGCGACGTGCTCGAAGTGCCGCTGGAACGTCCGCGCAAGCGGCTCGAGCTGGTGTCGGACCGCGCCTACATCGCGGCGCGGGCGGCGGTGCTCAAGTTCCTCTACGAGCGCCATCGCTTCGTCGAGGCGGCGTGAGCGAGATGGAGCGCGAGCGCCTCGTCGTCATCGGGAACGGCATGGCCGGCCTGAAGCTCCTCGAGGAGCTGAGCGTCGCCTGCCGGGGCCGTTACGCGGTCACCGTGGTCGGCGGAGAAGAGAAGCCGGCTTATAATCGCGTCCTGCTGTCCTCTCTGCTCGCCGGCGAGGCGAGCGAGCAGGACCTTCGCCTCCGCGACCGCGACTGGTATGCGGCGAACGGCTTCGGCCTGCTGACCGGCGCGCCGGCCCAGGCGATCGACCGCGCCGAAAGGCTGCTAACCCTGAGCGACGGCCGCGCGGTCGCCTATGACAAGCTCGTCCTCGCGACCGGCTCCGAGGCGATCCGCCTGCCCCTGCCGGGCGCCGATCTGCCCCAGGCGCTGGTATTCCGCGACCATAACGACGCCACCCGGCTGCGCGCGCTCGCAGGCCCTGGCCGGCGCGCGGTCGTGATCGGCGGCGGACTGCTCGGGCTCGAGGCCGCCTGTGGCCTCGTCCGGCTCGGCTGCTCGGTCACGGTCGTCCACCTGGTCGACCGGCTCATGGAGCGGCAGCTCGACGCGAGAGGCGCCGCCACGCTGCGGCGCACGCTGGAGCGGCAGGGCGTCGCCTTCGTGCTCGGCGCCGAAAGCCGTCGCATCGTGGGCGAGGCCGAAGTCGCGGGCCTCGAACTGAGCTCGGGCGAAATCCTGCCGGCCGACTTCGTGGTGATGGCCTGCGGCGTGCGGCCCAACATCGGCCTCGCGAGGGCGGCAGGGCTGGCCGTCAATCGCGGGATCGTGGTCGACGACCGCCTCGCGACCTCGGATCCGGAGATTTTCGCCCTCGGCGAGTGCGCCGAGCATCGCGGCGCGCTCTACGGCCTCGTCGCTCCAGCCTATGAGCAGGCCAGGACGCTCGCCCGCCACCTCGCAGGCGACAGCGGCGCAAGCTACGCCGGCAGCGTGCTCTCGACCAACCTCAAGGTCTCCGGGATCGGCGTGTTCTCCGCCGGCGCGATCGAAGCGGAGGACGGGGACGAAACCATCACCCTCGCTGACCCGGGCCATGGCCAGTACCGCAAGCTGATCGTTCGCGATGACCGGCTGAAGGGAGCGATCCTGGTCGGCGAGACCTCTGACGCGCTCTGGTACCTCGATCTGATCACGGCCAAGACGCCGCTCGGCCCGCTGCGCGAAGACCTCGCCTTCGGCCGCGGCTTCGCCGTGGCGGCGTGAGGGAGAGACGATGAGCCAGGATTTTTCTCCCGACCAGAAACGCTATCTCGAAGGCTTCGTCTCGGGCGTGCAGGCGGTGCGCGGCGCGCGCGGGCTGCCGGGCTTTGGCGGCGCGACTGCGTTCCAGACGCAGCCGGCCGTAAATTCGCCGGCTACGGTTTCAGGACCTGACGCGGTTCATCTGGAGGCGATGGCGCGCTTCGAGCGCGAGGGCCGGAAGCTCAGCCCGCAGGAGGTCGCCAAGCGCGAGGAGCACCCGTTCGACGCCTACGCCCGGTTCAAGACCATGGCGAAGGAGAACAGGTTCGCAAAGCAGCTCGACGATTTTCGCATCCGCTTCCACGGCCTGTTCTATGTCGGGCCGACCCAGGACTCATACATGTGCCGGCTAAGGATCCACAATGGCATCCTGCGCGCGTGGCAGTTTCGCGGCGTCGCCGACCTCGCGCGGCAGTATGGCGGCGGCTACAGCCACGTCACGACCCGCGCCAACTTGCAGGTGCGCGAGATCGGCGCCGCTGACGGCATCCCGTTCATCGAGGGCCTCGTCGACCTGGGCCTGACCTCGAAGGGCTCTGGCGCCGACAACATCCGCAACGTCACGGGGACGCCCACCGCCGGGATCGACCCGCAGGAGTTGGTCGACACACGGCCCTACGCCAAGGAGTGGCACCACCACATCCTGAACGACCGCTCGCTCTATGGCCTGCCCCGCAAGTTCAACGTCGCGTTCGACGGCGCGGGCCGCATCGCGGCGCTCGAGGACACCAACGACATCGGCTTCCAAGCCGTTGAACTGCGCGAGGGGTTTGGCGTCGAGGCGGGCGTGTGGTGGCGGCTCGCGCTCGGCGGCATCACCGGACACAAGGATTTCGCGCGCGACACCGGCGTGATCGTTCCGCTCGAGCAGGCCACGAGGGTCGCCGACGCCATCGTCCGCGTCTTCATCCGCGCCGGCGACCGCACCGACCGGACCAAGTCGCGGCTGAAATACCTGCTCGACGCCTGGGGCTTCGAAAAATTCCTCGAAGCGGTCGAAACCGAGCTTGGCCTCAAGCTCACCCGGGCGCCGGCGGGAGCCGTGGCGCCGCGCCCCGAGAGCGATCGGATGGCGCATATCGGCGTCCATCCGCAGCGGCAGCCCGGCCACAACTGGATCGGCGTCACCCTGCCGCTCGGCCGGATGACCTATGAGCAGATGCGCGACCTTGCCGGGCTGGCCGAGGAATATGGCGACGGCGATATCCGCCTCACCGTCTGGCAGAACCTGCTGATCTCCGGCGTGCGCAACGCCTATGTGGCCGAGGTCGAGCGGCGCGTCGCGGAGATCGGGCTCGCGACCTCCGCCTCCAACGTCCGGGCCGGCCTCGTGGCCTGCACCGGCAGCCGCGGCTGCAAGTTCTCCGCCGCTGACACCAAGGGCTACGCGGACCAGATCGCGAGCCACATCGACGCCGTCGGGCTCACGGTGGATACGCCCATCAACATCCATGCGACCGGCTGCCACAACTCGTGCGCGCAGCACTACATCGGCGACATAGGCCTGATCGGCGCCCGCGTCGCGGTCAGCGAGGAGGACACCGTCGACGGCTTTCATCTGCATGTCGGCGGCGGCTTCGGCGGCGACGCCAATATCGGCCGCGAGCTCGTCCGGGACGTGAAGGGCGAGGACTGCCCGGCCGTCGTTGAGAAGATGCTGCGCGGCTATCTCGCCCGCCGCTCCGGCCCGCAGGAGACCTTCGCGGCCTTCTCGCGCCGTCACGAGATCGACGAGCTGAAAGCCATCTTCGAACTCGAGGGAGCGTGAGAGATGACCGCGCAGACCCCCATTCTGCCGCCGATCTTGCCCGAGAACGCGCCCTTCAGCCCGGAGCAGCGCGCCTGGCTCAACGGCTTCTTCGCCGGCCTGCTGTCGCTCGACGGCGGGGTGCAGTCGCTGTCTCCGGACGCCGCCAAGGCGCTGCTGGGTTCGCCGCTTCCCGGTGAGGCGAAGCCTGCGGAGGAGGATGACGGCGCGCCCTGGCACGACGCCTCTATGCCGATCAACGAGCGCATGCAGCTCGCGGAGAGCAAGCCGCTGCGGCGGCGCATGATGGCCGCGATGGCGCAGCAGGACTGTGGCCAGTGCGGCTATCTCTGCGAGAGCTATGCGGACGCGCTCGCCCGGGGCGAGGAGAAGAAGCTCAACCTCTGCGTGCCGGGCGGCAAGGAAACGCAGCGCATGCTGAAGAAGCTTGCGCTCGAGCTCGACGGCGGCGCGGCCCCGACGGCCGAGGCGCCCCCCCCGGGCGCGCCGGCCGCGGACGCCCCCGGACGGTCGCGGGAGTCCCCGGTTGAGGCGACCTTCCTGTCGCGGCGGCGCCTGAACGCGGAAGGCTCCGATAAGGAGACGAACCATGTCGAGATCGATCTCTCGCAATGCGGGCTGACCTACGAGCCCGGCGACAGCTTCGGCCTGTTCGCCAGCAACGCGCCGGAGCTCTGCGGCGAGGTCACGGCGCGGCTCGGCGCCGCAATGGACGACGCCGTGACGCATGACGGCGAGACCCTGACCCTGAGGGCGTGGCTCTCCGACAAGGTTTCGCTCGGCGTCGCGCCGGACGCGCTGTTCGAACTGCTCGGAACTTACGCGGAAGACGCCGACGACAAGGCGAAGCTCGCGCGCCTCGCCGAGGGCGATGATCCGGACGGCGACCTCGAGACGCTGGACGTGCTCGCCGCGCTTGAGAAATTCCCGGGCGCGACGCCGCCCGTCGCCGAATTCCTGGCGAGCCTCGAACCGCTGCAGCCGCGGCTGTACTCGATCTCCTCCGCGCTTTCCGCCGACCCGGGCAAGGTCAGCCTCACCGTCGACGCCGTGCGCTACCGCGTCGGCGACCGCACCCGTCTCGGCCTCGCCTCGACCTATCTGGCCGACCGGGTGGGACCGGGTGACCGTCTCAGGGTCTATGTGCAGAAGGCGCACGGCTTCGCGCTGCCGAAGGACGGCGCCACGCCGATCATCATGGTCGGCCCCGGCACCGGGATCGCGCCGTTCCGGTCGTTCCTGCGGGAGCGGCGCGCGACCGGCGCCGAGGGCGACGCCTGGTTGTTCTTCGGTCATCAGCGCGAGGCGACCGATTTTCTTTACCGCGAGGAGCTCGCCGAGCTTCAGGAGGCCAAAACCCTGACCCGGTTGTCGCTCGCCTGGTCGCGCGACGGGTCGGAGAAGGTCTATGTGCAGGACCGCATGCGTGAGGCCGGAGCCGAGCTCTGGAGCTGGCTCGAGCGCGGCGCGCATTTCTATGTCTGCGGCGACGCCAAGCGCATGGCGGCGGACGTCGAGAAGGCGCTGGTCGACATCGTCTCCGAGCATGGCGGGCGGGACGGCAAGGCGTTCGTCGCCGAGCTGCGCAAGGCGGGCCGCTATCAGGCGGACGTCTATTGATGAACGCAGCCGCTACTGGATCCTGGGCGGCTGTCCGCCGATGAACGCCTATGCGCGCGAGCGGCCTCCGGTCCGCACCACCTGCCCCTATTGCGGCGTCGGCTGCGGGGTGCTGGCGACCCCCGACGGCGCCGGCGGCGCGACGATCGCGGGCGACCCGGAGCATCCGTCGAATTTCGGCCGGCTCTGCTCGAAGGGCTCAGCGCTGGGCGAGACGCTGTCGCTCGACGGGCGGCTGCTGCACCCGGAGATCGACGGCCGCAGGGTTTCCTGGGACGAGGCGCTCGACGCCACCGCGCGCGGCTTCCGGGACACTCTGGAGCGCCACGGGCCGGAGGCGATCGCCGTCTATCTGTCCGGGCAACTGCTGACCGAGGATTATTACGTCGCCAACAAGCTGTTCAAAGGCTTCTTGGGCTCGGCCAATGTCGACACCAACTCGCGGCTTTGCATGTCCTCGTCGGTCGCCGGCCACAAGCGGGCGTTCGGCGCCGACACGGTGCCGGGCGTCTATCGCGACCTCGAGACCGCCGACCTCCTCGTGCTCGTCGGCTCCAACGCCGCCTGGTGCCACCCGGTGCTGCACCAGCGGATGCTGGCGGCGCGGGCGGCGCGTGGCGCCAGAATTGTCGTGCTGGACCCCCGCCGCACGGCGACCGCCGAAGAGGCTGACCTGCACCTGCCGCTGAAGGGCGGCTCCGACGTCGCGCTGTTCTCCGGCCTGCTCGTCGCGCTGGCGGACGGCGGCTTCGTTGATCAGGCTTATGTCGACGATCACACCGCCGGCTTCGAAGCGGCGCTCGCGCGGGCCCGCGAGATCGCTCCCGACCGCGCCGCCGTGGCGGCGGCCTGCGGGCTGGCCGAGACCGAGCTCGTCGCGTTCTACGAGCTGTTCGCCGGCGCCGAGCGGGTGGTGACGCTCTACAGCCAGGGCGTGAACCAGTCGGCGCGCGGCACCGACAAGGTCAACGCGATCATCAACGTTCATCTCGCGACGGGACGCATCGGCCGCGAAGGCATGGGGCCGTTCTCGCTGACCGGCCAGCCGAACGCGATGGGCGGCCGCGAGGTCGGCGGCCTGGCCAACCAGCTCGCGGCCCATATGGGCTTCGACGCCGTCTCGATCGACAGGGTCCGGCGGTTCTGGGGCGCGCCCCGCATGGCGCATTCCGAGGGCCGCATGGCCGTCGACATGTTCGACGCGATCGGCCGTGGCGAGATCAAGGCGCTCTGGGTGATGGGCACCAACCCCGCCGCGTCGCTGCCGCGCGCCGACGCGGCGCGTGACGCGCTTCGAAAGCTCGAGCACTTCGTGGCGTCGGAAAACGTCGCCTCCAACGACACGCTTGGGGCCGGAGCGAAGATCCGCCTGCCGGCCGCGGCCTGGGGCGAGAAGGACGGCACGGTCACGAATTCCGAACGTCGCATCTCTCGGCAGCGCCCGTTCCTCGCTCCGCCGGGCGAGGCGCGCCCCGACTGGTGGATTCTTTCGCGCGTCGCCGGGCGGCTCGGCTTCGGAAGTGACTTCGGGTGGCGGACGGCCGGCGAGGTGTTTCGCGAGCACGCCGCGCTATCGGCGTTCGAGAATGACGGCGCGCGCGACTTCGACATCGGCGCGCTCGCCGCGCTGGACGGGCCGGCCTATGACGATCTGGAGCCCACCCAGTGGCCTGCCCGCAAGGGCGCGGCTGGCGGCGAGACCCGCTTCTTCGCCGAAGGCGGGTTCTTCACGCCGGACCGCCGCGCGCGCTTCGTGGCGGTGGAGGTCCCGGCCGCCACCGACGCCGCCCGACCGCTCCGGCTCAACACCGGCCGCATCCGCGACCAGTGGCACACCATGACGCGAACCGGCAAAAGCCCGCGCCTCGCCAGCCACCTGCCTGAACCCTTCCTCGAGATATCGCCTGCGGACGCGCTTCGCGCCGGGCTCGCCGACGGCGGCTTCGCGCGCGTGACGAGCGCCCATGGCGAGGCGGTGCTCCGGGTGCAGCTCGACGAGCGCGCCGCCGACGGCGCCGTGTTCGCGCCGATCCACTGGACCCGCGAGACCTCCTCCCACGGCCACGTTGGCGCGCTCGTGCACGCCGTCACCGACCCGATCTCCGGCCAGCCGGACGCCAAGGCGACGCCGGTCTCGGTTGCGCCCGCGGCCTTTGCGCGACAGGGCTTTGCGCTGACTCGCGGCGTCCTCGGCGTACTGGATGGCGACGCCTGGTGGGCCCGGGCCGCGGCCCCGCAGGGTGTCAGCCTGCTGTTCGCCACCAACGCCGCCGTCGCGCTCGACCGGGTATTTCCCGATCTTCACGAGCGCGACGAGGTCGTCGACTTCGTCGACGCCGCCCGCAAGACCTACCGGGCCGCGGCGTTCCGCGACGGACTGCTCCAGGCGGCGCTCTTCGTCGGCGCCGGGCCGCAGGCGGGAGCGTGGAACTTCCTTCGAGCCAAGCTCGGGACCGCGCTCACCGACGGCGAGATCCGCGGCCTTCTTCTGGCCGGACGCGGGCGGGACGAAGCGGACTGCGGTCCTCTGGTCTGCGCGTGCCATGGCGTCGCCCGGGGCGCGATCGAGGATGCGCTGCGCTCGGGCGCGAGAGACGCCTCGGCAGTCGGCAGCATGACGAAGGCCGGCACCAATTGCGGCTCCTGCCTTCCGGAAATTCGCCGGATGGTCGCCGCGAGCGCGAGGACAAGCGTCCCGGCGTGAGCCTGTGCCCGGGACGGCTCAGGCCGGAAAGGCGAGCACGATGCGCGTGCCGTGATGCCCGGAGTCGCGTTCGATGCGTGACTGGATCGTCGCCGCCATGGTGCGGACGATCTTCTGGCCGAGCCCGGTGCCCTTCGGAGCGGCGTCTTCCGCCATGCCGATCCCGTCATCCTCCACGCTGAGCGCCAAGGTCGCGCCGGCGCGCGTGAGCTTGACGCGGACCTCGCCTTCGACGCCCGTCGGATAGGCGTATTTGAACGCGTTCGTGACGAGCTCCGTCACGATCACGCCGAGCGAGACTGCCCGGTCCGTCGCCATCTTCATCGGCTCGACCGCAAGCGCGATGCGGTGCGGGCGATCGCTGGTCCGAAGCGAGCTCTCGAGCTCTTCGGCGAGCCCGGTCAGATAATCGTCCATGTCGACGGATCGCACGTCGTGCGACGTGTAGAGCCGGCGATGGATCTGGGCGATGGCCAGGATGCGGGCCTCGGTCTCGCGCATCATGTCGCGCGCCGGACCGTCAGGCAGCGCCGAGGACTGCAGGTGCACGAAGGCGGAGACGAGCTGCAGGCTGTTGCCGACGCGGTGGTTGACCTCGCGCAGCAGCGTCTCGGCGCGATCGCGCGCCTCGACCATGGCGCGCTCGGCGGCTTCCTTCTGGCGCCGCACCTCGACCTGCTCGATCGCCTGCGTGATCGCGGCCCGCAGCAGAGCAAGGAACTCGCCCGCGACATCCTTAATGACATAGTCCGAGGCGCCGGCCTTGAGGGCCGCGACCGCGACCCGGCCGTCATCCGTGCCGGTGACGTAGATCACCGGCGGCCGCTCGGGCAGCGCCCTGATCGCCGGCAGCAGATCGAGACCCGTTTCGCCGGCGAGGAAATGATCGAGCGCGACGACGTCGAAGCGCTGCTCCCCGAGCAGCATCAGACCCTCGGCGCAGGTTCCGACCGCCGTCACCGCGTAGCCGGCCCGCGCCAAATCGCGCGAGACGAGGCGGCGCAGCGCCTCGTCATCCTCGATGTAGAGGATCTTGCCCGCGACCTCTGAGGGCCCTTGGCTCATGCGTCGGGGACCTGCATCACCGACAGGAACAGGCCGAGCTGGCGGATGGCGGTTGCGAAGGTGTCGTAGTCGACCGGCTTGGTGATGTAGACGTTGCAGCCGAGATCATAGCAGCGCTGGATTTCGACCTTGTCGTCGGTGGTGGTCAGCACGATCACCGGCGCGCGCTTCAGTCGGTCGTGGTGCTTGAGGATCGTCAGGATGTCGATCCCGGTCATGTCCGGCAGGTTGAGGTCGAGCAGGATCAGCAGGGGGCCGTTCGCGGTCGTCTCGCTCGACCGCAGGAACTGCAGCGCGGACGTGCCGTCGGCGAAATGGCGGATCTCGTTGTTCACGCCCGCCCGCCGGACGTTCTTCTCGATCAGCCGGGCATGACCTTCATCGTCCTCGATCATCACGATCACGACGGGACGTTGGTTGCTGGTGCTCATGCGGCGGCCTGCGTCTCGGTTTGCGGCCGCAGAACGGCCGGGAAGGTCAGATGGAAGCTCGAGCCCTTGCCCGCCTCGGAGGTCAGGCTGATCGTTCCGCCAAGGCGGCGCACGCTCGCGCGCACGAAGGCGAGGCCAAGGCCCTCGCCGGGCTTGTCCTGCGCGCCCGCGCGGCGGAAGAGCTCGAACACGCGCTCATGATCCCTGGCGTCGATGCCGCGTCCATTGTCCTCAATCGTATACTCGACCTGCGGCCCAATCCGCCGGCCGCGGATCTCGATCCGCCCCGGGCGCGCCGGATCAAGATATTTGACGGCGTTCTCTATCAGGTTCTGGAAGATCTGCTCTATAGAAAGCCGGTCCGTCACGAGCGCAGGCATGGCGGGATCGACCACGATCTCCGCGCCCACCGCAGTGGTCTGCTGATGCAGCGTCGCCGCGATGCCGTTCGCCATTTCGCTGACTGAGACGCTCTCGGGCGTCACCACGCGTCGGCCCTCGCGCGACAGCCGCAGGATCGCGTTGATCAGCCGGTCCATCTTCGAGGTCGACGTCCGGATGAAGCCGATCGCCTCCGGCAGGTCGACCTCCACCGCCTCACGCGTCTCCGGCTTGATCTTGTCCGGCACGCTTTCAGTCAGCTCGTCGAGCTGCTCCTTCAGCACGGCCCGCGCGGCGTCGAGTTCGCTGGTGAAGCCCATCACATTGACCAGCGGCGCCCGGAGATCATGGCTGACGATATAGGCGAAGCGCTGGATTTCCGCATTGGCGGCGAGGAGCTCCGACGTGCGCTCGGTCACCGCCGCCTCGAGCCCCTGATTGGCCTGAGCGAGCTCTTCCTGCGCCGCCGCAAGCACGCGCGTCTGACGGCGGACGAGCATTTGCGCCACGAAGGCGAGCGCCCCCGCGATGAGCAGGCCGAGCACCACGACGGCGAGCAGCCCGTTGGACAACCGGGCGGCGTCGTCGGTGCGTTCCGCAAGCGTGCGATCCTCGCGGACCGTCATCTGCGCGACCAGCTGGCGGACCTGCTGCATCGCCTCGCGCCCGCGGTCCGACATCACGATGGCGAGCGCCTCGTCGCGCTTGCCCGAGGTGCTGAGCCCAACGGTCTCCGAAAGCTCGTCGAACTTGACCTTCACCGCCGCCCGCAAGGCCTCGAAATCGGCGCGCTGCGGCCCCTCCGGGGCGACCAACTCGCCGAGGCGACGAATGTGATCGGCGATCTGCTCCATGGCCCGGCGGTAGGGCCTGAGATAGCGATCCTCGTTGGTGAGCAGATAGCCCCGCTGGCCCGTCTCGGCGTCCTGCGTGAGGCTCAGCGTCCTGACGATCTCGTTCTTGGTCTCGAGCGTGACCGCGACCTGGCGATTGAAGTCATCCGACTTGCTGACGAGCCAGACCGAAGCTCCCGCCACGCCAACGAGGGCGGCGAAGCCGAGAATGAGCATCAGGATTTCGTTGCGGACGGCCGAGCTCTTCGCGAGCATCCCAGTCATCGCGGCGTCCCGCGCGACGCGGAAAGGCGCAGTTCCCAGTCCCCCGGCACCCCGATTATCAACGTCACCGCCTGGTTGTTTATCCGCGGGTAGTCAAATGCCCCCTATCGGGGGCGCCGTCCAGCCCGAAATCGGCCGTGCGGCCCAGCTCTGGAGAAAAAACGGCGGATATCGCTCAGTCGGCGATCTTCAGGCTCCCGGCCGCCGCCTTGTCGAGCGCGCGGCGACGCAGGTCGACGGCGCGCCAGTTGAAGGTCATCCGGACGCGGCCGCCCGGCAGCCGCTTCACGCCCGCGATCCGACGCGGGCCGGCGGCCGCCCCGAAGGTCGCGACCGGGACGGTCCCGGTCACCTTGAAGCCGCGCGCGGCGAGCAGCGCCCTCACCTTCACGCAATAGTCGACCGAGCGCTGCGAGTAGCGGGTCTCGCCGTGGCCGGCGCGGTATTTCATGACGGTCGCGCAGATGTCCTGGCCGGTCTTCCGCCAGGCTTGGCTGAGATAGCGGACGCCGTAGCGCACGTTCACCGCGGGATCGAACAGTTCCGGCAGAGGCTCACGGAAGCCCAGCATGCGGGCCGTCGAGGGCAGCACCTGCATCAGCCCGACCTCGCCGACCGAGCCGACCGCATTCGGGTTGAAACCGCTCTCGACTTCGGCCACCGCCTCGGCGACCTCCGGCGGCAGTTCGTCCGCCACCGCCTGCTCGCGAACCATCTTGCGCAGGGTCGCGGCGTCGGGCGCGGCCGGAGGAGCCTCCGCAGCCGCGGGCGGCGCTGCGGGCGGGTCCGCGGGCGCCTGCGCGGTCGCGACATGCGCCCAGGCCAGCCACCCAAGCGCCGCCAGGCCGATCCGCCCGAGGCCGCCGCCGGTCGATCGACGCGGGCGCAGGCTGGCGCAGATTTGGGTCTCGCAAGGCATCGGGTCGATCTTGCGCAGCCGCGCGCCGCGACGGCAATCCTGGAGCGCCGTTAGGCTTTCAAGAAAGCTTTGGCGCCATGCTTCGCGCCTTGCCGCGCGAGACGCCGGAGCCAGACGCATGACCGCCTTCGACGCCGCGGGTCGGCCGCGCAGCCTGCCGTTCGATCGCTGGACGGCCGTCACCGTGATCGCAGTCGCGCTCGCGGCGGCGCTCGTCGCAGCGGCTCTTTATCGCGCGCTCGGCGAACATGGCGGCGTCAACAGCTACGCGCTGCTCGCCGACGCCTTCCTGCACGGCCGCTTCGACAGCCCGACCTGCTTCGACAGCGACTGCGCCCGCTTCCAGGACCGCATCTATGTGATCTTCCCGCCGGTTCCGGCGGTGATCGCGATGCCGCTGGTGGCGCTGTTCGGCGTCGACGCCCGCGGCTTCATTCCGATCTCGCTGGCGCTCACCGCCGTCAGCGGCTGGGCCTGGTGGAGCATCGCCGGCCGGCTCGGCCTCGGCCGTGACGCGCGGCTCTGGGCGACGCTCGCCTTCATCTTCGGCGCGCCCGCCGCTTATGTGACGCTGCGCGGCGACGGCGTCTGGTTCTTCGCCCAGGTCGTAGCGCTGGCCCTGGTCAGCCTGGCGATCCTGGCCGCGCTCGACCGGCGCCTCGTGCTCGCCGGCGCGCTGATCGGCCTCGCCTTCCTGTCGCGCCAGATGGCGCTGTTCGTCGCGCCGTTCCTGTTCGCGCTGTCGCGCCCCAGGGGCGCCCGGCTGATCGCCTTCGACCGCGACACGATCTCGGACGCGCTCCGGCTCGGCGCGCCGATCGTCGCCGCGATCGGCCTCTACTGCCTCTACAACTGGGCCCGGTTCGGGGCGCCGCTCGACACCGGCTACGCCCACATCGCCGACTACCCGCCGGAGAACGACCGCAACTTCATCACCTGGCGGATCCTCGATTTCGGCCTGTTCTCGAAGGACTACCTCGTCTTCAACCTGGCGCATCTGTTCCTGCAGGGCTTCCATGTCGAGTTCGGCGGCAAGTACATGACGGAGCTGGTCCGGATGGACCCGATGGGGACCTCGCTGATCGCCGCCAGCCCGTTCCTGCTCTACGTCTTCTACGCCCGGGCGGACGCCAGGCTCCTGGTCGGCGTCGTCGTGATCGCGATCGTCGCCGGGATCACGCTGTTCTACCATTCCAACGGGTTTTCGCAGCACAACGTGCAGCGCTACGCGCTCGACTGGCTGCCGGTGCTGTACGTCCTGCTGCTGCCCGCCTTCGCGGCCGATCCGGAGAAGGCGGCCGAGCGTCTCAAGATGTTCAGGCTGCTCGCGACCTACGCGATCGCGCTCAACGTGGCGGCGTTCGCGCTGGCGGCGGTCACCAAGGGCGCGACCTGAGCAAACGGCTCAGCGCGAGCCCTTCATGATCTGCCGGAAAGCGTCATCGAAGATGTAGCTGATCGCGAGCGCCGCCCCGATCGTGATGTGATCGGCGTCGCTGTAGAGCAGCTGCCCGTCCTGCTCGACCGGGCACACGACCGGTCCGCAGAGCGCCGCCGTCGGGTCGACGAACAGGCCGCCGTCCTTCTCGGTCTCTTCCGTCAGGATGTCGCGGGCGCGGGCCTGGCGCGCCGCCACGGCCTCCAGCGTCGGGGCGATCGCATCTGGCGGGGTGCGCTGCAGCAGCGCCTTCGCCACGCTGTAGGGCACGTCGTAGCCCGGCTCTGGGACCGCCATCACCACCACCGGCTTCTCGCCGCCGGCGACGATCTGGCTGAGCGTCTCATCCATCGCCGCCGCGAGCTTGGCGTCCTCGCCCGGCACCGCGCCGGGCACCTTGGCGGGGTCGAACATCATGCCCTCGCGGCCGTATTCGTTGCCCTGCGCGTATTTCGTCCAGCGCGCGACCATGAACACCGCGCCGACCTTGTGGGTGCGGAGGAAATCGAGAACCGCCGCATTCGTCTCGGCGCAGCGCCGCTCGGTCGAGGGCCGCACGCCGACCGTGTCGAACTCCCGCAACGGCGGGCAGGAGCCTGCGCCGACGAAATAGCCTCTGGCGCCGAAGCGCTTGGCGGCCGCCAGGATGCCGGGCGCGATCGCATGGGCGTGGGAATCGCCCCAGATCAGGAAATCCGCCGTCGTCCGGTCGGCGGGGCCGAAGGTGCAGATCTTGCCCGCGCGGATCTCAGCCGGCGTCGGACCGCCGCTGCCGTCCGTGTCGATGAAGCAGCGCTCCTCATTCCAGCGGTCGCCATGCGCCGAATAGGCGGCCAGCACGGGCTCCGGAAGCCGCGACGGCAGGCCGTGGGTCACGACCAGAACGCCGCCGGCGAGGCAGCAGACCGCGGCCCCGGCGGCCCCTGCGGAATACAGAGCGCGGCGCGAGCCGAACCTCTCGGGCCGCCGGAAGGGCTGCTCCACCAAGCGCCATGACAGCGCGGCCAGCAGGATCGAGAGCGCCGCGACGCCAGCGGCCTGCCATGGCCCCAGTTCCGCGCCCTGGCGGTATTCGATGAAGACGATCAGGGGCCAGTGAACGAGATAGAGCGAATACGAGATCTTGCCGACGAAGGTCAGGGGCGGCGCGCTCAGGAGCCGCGCCACCAGGCCTCCTTTGCTCGCCCCGTTGATCACGAGGGCTGCGCCGAGGGTCGGCAGCAGGGCGGCCACGCCCGGAAACGCGGTCGCGCCCCCGTAGAACGTGAAGGCCGCCGCGATCATCAGCGCCCCGACTGCGGCTGCGCCTGCGCCTTCCAGCCTGCGGACCGGCCGCAGCGCGATGAGTCCGCCGAGCAGAAGCTCCCACAGCCGGAACGGCGCGAGATAGAAGGCCGCGCTCGGCAGGGCGTCGGTCGCCACGATCCCGGCCGCGAGAGAGACGACGAAAAGCCCCGCGAGGACGGGCGCAACCGCCCTCGGCCGGCGCCGCCAGAGCCACGCCAGCAGCAGCGGATAGAACAGGTAGAACTGCTCCTCGATGCCAAGCGACCAGGTGTGCAGCAGCGGCTTGCTCTGCATCGCGGCGTCGAAATAGCCGGCCTTCAGCCAGAAGCCGATGTTGGACACCATCAGCGTCGCCGCGACGGCGCTCTTGCCAAACGAGATCAGATCGGCCGGCAGCAGAAAGATCGCGGCGCCGATCGTCGTGACGAAGATCGTGGCCAGCAGCGCGGGCGCGATGCGGCGGATGCGCCGCTCGTAGAACCGCGCGATCGTGAACTCGCCGCGGCTAAGCTCCGCAGCGATCACCGAGGTTATCACATAGCCCGAGATGACGAAGAAGACGTCGACGCCGGCGAAGCCGCCCGGCACGATTCCCGCCGCGTGATAGGCCAGCACGCCAAGCACGGCGACAGCTCGCAGCCCGTCGATCTCGGGGCGATAGGGGACGCTTCGCACTGACGAAAAAGCACCGGTGGAGGGACGGTCTTCCTACGCGCTGACTTTGTCAGCAGCAAGACGCCCGCCGGTCATGGCGCCGCGCGGAAGGTCAGCAGACGGTGGCCGACATAGCTGGTCGCGGCCCCGATGCCGATCGCCGCGGCGTGCGAGATCGGCTCGACCCAGAGCGTCCATCCGAGGGCAGGCGCGAGCCAATGCACGAAGGCGACGGCGAGCGCCCAGACCTCGATCGCCCCGATCACGTTCACGAGCACGAATTTCCAGAGCTGGGAGCGAGCGTCGCCCTGGTGCGCCTCGAACACGAAGAAGCGATAGAGGAAGAAGCCCACCACCATGCCGATCGCATAGGCGGCGATCACAGCGGCGCCGAACGGCATGACCTCGTTCAGCGGGAAGCGCGCCGCCCAGTTCACCAGCGCCGCGAAGCCGCCGGCGAGCAGGAAACGGCCGATCCGGCGCATCTCCTCGGGAGACATGCGGGAGCGGATCGCGGGGGGCATCAGCGCCTGCGCAAGCTCGTACACCGGACGCCTCACCAGAACGCCAGAGACCGCGGCAGCACCGCCGCGACAAAGGCGAGCGCCATCACGGCGCCGAGCGCCAGGCTCGGCTTGTCGCGCACCGCGAAGGCGACCGGGTCGTCATGGAGTTCGTCCCGCCCCGAGAGCACCCACACCCGGCCGAGCCAGAGGAACAGCACGCAAGGGAAGGTCCAGAGCGCGGCGGGCGTCGTGTAGAACCCGGCGCGGAACGCCTCGTTGATCAAATAGAGCACCATGACGAGCACGGCCGACATGCCGGTCGCCACCCCCATGCCGATCAGGAACGGCGCGTCCGCCGCCACATAGCCGCGCCCGCTCGCCTTGTCGGCCCCGGAGCGCGCGACCCGCACCATCTCGGTGTGCCGCTTGGCGAAGGACAGGGAGGCGAAAATGAACATCGAGAACACCAGCAGCCACGGCGATCCCGGCACGCCGGCAAGCGCGATGCCGATCACCAGCCGAAGCGTGAACAGCGCCGCGAGCGTGAACACGTCGAGCACCGCGACTCGCTTGAGGCGGAACGAATAAGCCACCGTGACGGCCAGATAAGCCAGAAAAGAGGCCAGCGTGGCGGCACCCAGCATCGCCGCGCCGGCCAGCGCGACGGCGATCCCGAGAGGCGCGGCCGTCAGGCCGGCGAGGATCGGCAGCCGTCCGCTCGCGAAGGCGCGGTCTTTCTTCGACCAGTGCCCCCGGTCGTCGTCGAGGTCCCACAGATCGTTCAGGACATAGGTCGACGAGGCGAGCAGGCCGAGCAGGAGGAAGCCGATCAGGACCGTCGCCCAGGCGTCAGGGTCGAACGCCCTGCCGCCGAGCACCAGCGGCACCGCCACCAGCGCGTTCTTGGCCCATTGATGCACGCGCGCCGCTTTGGCGACGGTTCGGAGCCCCAACGGCCGGCGCGGAATGACCGCAAGCGGCGCCCGGATGGATTCGATCGCGCGCAGCGTCCTGCCGCGGGGTTCGACCGCCACCGCTTCCTGCGCCGCGCGCCAGACCGGCAGGTCCTCTGCGGCGCCGCCCGCATAGGCGAAGCCGCCCGGAAACCGCTCCCGCAGCGCCCGCGCCCGCGCATCGCCTCTGAGTTCGGCCACGCCGCCGCCCGCGACCACGCCGCCGACGAAGCCGAACCGGCGGGCGATGCGGGCTGCGGTCGCGGGATCCGCGGCGGTCACGAGATGCACCTCTCGACCGCCCGCATGCTCCGCCTCGGCCATCTCGACCAGGTCGCGATTGACGGGCAGCGCGCCGACATTGATGTCGTTGCGCGCCGCCAGCCGACGCCGAAGCGCCGCCGGGCCGCGCAGCAGCCAGCCGAGAACCGTAAAGATCCGCAGAGGATTCTCGCGGAGAAAAGCCAGCGTGGCTTCAGCCGCGAGGTCGCCGCGCAAGAGGCCGCCCTCGACGCTGACGACCAGCGGCGGCCGGCCTCGAGCGGATGTCCGACGCGGCTCCGCTTCGGCCGGCGAAGGGCTGGGCGACATGCGCGGCTCCACGGCCATCGGCTGCGCTCCGGGGACGAGTGTCAGTTCCGCCGCGGCCATTTTTTGCGGCGTTTCGCCTCCTCCTAGGACAATCGGGTTAAGAACCGCCCTATGTCCGCCGCGATGACGCGTTTGTCTTCGTCCGCCGCAGGTCCCGGGTTGCGCGTCCCGGGGCCGGATGACATCTCCTCACGGCAGACATGTCCCGACCGATCGACACGGCCGCCGAAACCGAGACGCCGCGGCTCGCCCCGCATGTGACCGACCCGCCCCCCGGCGGGACGGACCGCGGACCCGTGGGCGGGGGCGCGCCGGAGATCGACCCCGTCCCCCCGACACAGTTCCCGAGACTTCGCGCGTTCGCCGCCCGGGCCCCATGGCGCACCATCGGAGCGTGCGGCTCGCTGCTGCTGTTCGGCATGGTGCTGTTCGTGCTGCACCGGCTCGTGCAGGAAGTCGACATCGCCGACGTCAAGGCCGCCGCGGCGGCCACTCCCTGGCGGATGCTGGCGATCTCGCTCGCCGCCACAGCCGCGAGCTACGTAGCCCTCACGGGCTATGACTGGTTCGGCATCATCCACATCAAGCGCCGGGACGTGGGCTACCCGATCGCGGCGCTGGCCTCGTTCACCGGCTATGCGCTGTCCTACACGATCGGGTTCCAGATCGTGGTCGCGGGCGCGGTGCGCTACCGGATCTACGCCGGCGCCGGCCTCGGCGCCGCCGAAGTCGCCGCCATCACGGCGATTTCGGCGCTGACGCTGTGGATCGGCATCTTCTTCACGCTCGCGCTCGGCCTCGTCACCGAGGCGCCGGACGTCTCTCGGCTCGACGGCCTGTCGGCGACGGTCAACGCCACCCTCGGCGTGATCATACTGGTCGCGCTCGCCGCCTATCTGCTGTGGATCAGCCGCCGCGAGCGCGCCGTCACGATCGACGGCTACCGGCTCGCCCTGCCGAACGTGAAGTCGACCGGCGCGCAGATCATCATCGGGCTGGTCGACCTGATGGGCGCGTCCTTCGCGCTCTGGATCCTGCTTCCGCCAGACGCCGCCATCGCCTTCCCGACCTTCGCCGCGCTGTTCGTCGTGGCCATGACGCTCGGCATGCTGAGCCACGCGCCCGGCGGCGCCGGCGTGGTCGAGGCGACCGTCCTGCTCGCCTTGCCGAACCTGCCGACCGACGCCGTGCTGGCTAGCCTGCTGCTGTGGCGCGTCGTCTACTACCTCATCCCCTTCACGCTCGCGCTCGCCCTGCTGGGGGCGTCGGAATTGGCCCGGCGACGCGGGCGCATGCACCGCGCCGGCGTCATGCTGGCCGCCGTGATGCGGCCGGTCGCCCCGATCGTGCTCGGCGCCGCGGTGTTCCTCGGCGGCATCGTGCTGCTCGTCTCGGGCGCGCTGCCCGCCGAGACCGACCGGCTGCATCTCCTGCGCCGCGTCGTGCCGCTGCCTTTCGTGGAGGCTTCGCATCTGCTGGCGAGCGTGGTCGGCGTGGTTCTGCTCGTGGTCGCGCACGGCCTCCTGCGGCGGCTCGACAGCGCATACCGGGTCGCCCAGGCGCTGCTCACCGCCGGACTGATCTTCTCGCTCACCAAGGGCTTCGACGTCGAGGAAGCGGTCGTGCTCGGCGTCGTCCTGGCGCTGCTCACCGTGAATCGCCGCGCCTTCTACCGGCGCGCGTCGCTGTGGGACCAGGACCTCGCCCCGGCGTGGCTCGCCGCCGTCGCGATCGTGCTCGCGGGCTCGATCTGGCTCGGCTTCTTCGCCTATCAGGGCGTCGACTACTCCAACCAGATGTGGTGGGACTTCGCCTATCGGGGCGACGCTCCCCGCTTCCTGCGCGCCAGCCTCGCGGCCTGCGTCGCGGCGCTCGCGATCAGTCTGCACGCGCTGCTGCACCGGCATGGCCGCCCGCGCGAGACCACGCCGGAGCCCGAGGAGCGGATCGCCGCCATCGTGGCGACGTCGCCGCGCGCGGATTCGAACCTCGCCTTCCTGGGCGACAAGCGCTTCCTGTTCTCGGAGGCCGGCGACGCGTTCATCATGTATCAGGTCCAGGGCCGAAGCTGGGTCGCGATGGGCGACCCGGTCGGGCCCGCCGAGCGCACATCGGAGCTGCTCTGGGCGTTCCGGGAGCTCGCCGACCAGCACGGCGGCTGGCCGGTGTTCTATCAGGCGAGCGTGGCGCGGCTGCCGACCTATCTCGACCTCGGCCTGTCGCTGCTGAAGCTCGGCGAAGAAGCCCGGGTGGACCTCGCGAAATTCACCCTCGAGGGCAAGGCCGGCTACGAGTGGCGCTATGTCGACCGCAAGGCCAGCAAGGAGGGCCTGGAGGTCGCTGTGGTTCCGGCGGGAGACGCCGTGGCGCTCTATCCGGAGCTGAAGCGCGTCTCCGACGCCTGGATGTCCTCCAAGAAGAACAGCGAGAAGGGCTTTTCGCTCGGCTTCTGGTCTGAGGATTATCTACGGCACTTCGACATCGCGGTCGTGCGCCACAATGGCCGCATCGTGGGCTTCGCCAACATGTGGTACGGCGCGAACCACGAGGAGGCGACGGTCGATCTGATGCGCTACGCGCCCGACGCGCCCAAGGGGGTGATGGACGCGCTGTTCGTCCGCCTGATGCTGCGCGCGAAGGCCGACGGCTATCGCTGGTTCAATCTCGGCATGGCGCCGCTCTCCGGCCTCGCCGACCACCCGCTCGGCCCGACCTGGAACAGGGTGGGCGCCTTCCTGTTCCGCTACGGCGACAACTTCTACAATTTCGAGGGCCTTCGGACTTACAAGGCCAAATTCCAGCCGGTCTGGGAGCCGCGCTACCTGGCCTGTCCGGGCGGCTGGGTGCTGCCGCAGATCCTGCTCGACGTCACGGCGCTGATCGGCGGCGCGCCGAAGCGCGCGACGCCTCACGCGCCGGCGCCCGAGCCGAGCCTGACCGAGGACTCCGCCGCGTGAGGGGCTCGCTGCTTCTCCCGGCGCTCGTCGCCCTGGTCGCGCTCGCCGGCCCAGCGGCGGCCGACGACCTCCGCCGCACCACCGTCGAGAACGAGACGCTGAAGGACGTCGCCGTGCTGGCGCCCGCCGGGGAGCCTTCGGCGATCGTCGCGCTGATTTCCGACCTGGACGGCTGGACTCCCGCCCGCGCCGCGGAAGCGGAGGCGATCGCCAAGGAAGGCGGGGCAGTGATCGCGATCGACCTGCCGCGCTACCTCGCGGGCGTCACCAAGACCTCCGAGGACTGCATCTTCATGTCCGGCGACATCGAGGATTACGCCCGCCTCGCCGGCAAGACGCTCGGCATGAAGAGCTATCGGCTGCCGGTGCTGCTGGGGGTCGGCAAGGGGGCCGACGTGGTTTACGCGATGCTCGCCCAGGCGCCCGCCAACATGTTCTCCGGCGGAGTGTCGGTCGGCTTCAGCGACCGGCTGCCGCTGTCGAAGCCCCTGTGCGACGGGCCGAAGTCGACCCGCAGGGAGGGCGATGATCTTGTGGTCGGCGACGACCCGCCCGAGGGGCTGCAGGGCGAATGGCGGATTCTCACGCCAGCGCCTGCCGCCGAGAGCCTCAAGAACTTCGTAAAGAACCTGCCGAACGCCGACGTGGTGGAGGAGGAGCCCGGCGCCGACATGGCCGCGGAAGCCCGCGACGCCGCTTTCGACATCGGCGGCGGCGAACCCGACGCGGTCAATTCGCTGCCGCTCGTGCTCTACCCGCCGAACCGCCCGGACCCGAAGGGCCTCGCGGTGATCTATGCCGGCGACGGCGGCTGGCGCGATCTCGACAAGAGCGTCGCCGGCTACTTCCAGCAGGAAGGCTACGGCGTCGTGGGCGTCGACACGCTGCGCTACTTCTGGAACGAGAAGACGCCGCGTGAGCTCGGCGACGATCTGGAGGCGATCGTCGGGCGCTACGCTCCGGAATGGAAGGCCAAGCGCATCCTGCTCGCCGGCTATTCCTTCGGCGCCGACGTCATTCCGTTCGCGTGGCAGCGCATCTCGCGATCGGTGCGCGACCAGGTCGGGCTAATCGCCTTGCTGGGCCTCTCCAAGACCGCCGACTTTGAGGTCAGCGTGGCGGGCTGGCTCGGGGTCGGCTCAGGCGAGCACGACGTGCTGAAGTCTTCCGCGAGTCTCCCGATGGACCGCGTGATGTGCGTCTACGGCAAGGAGGAGCTCGAGGAGAAGGACAATGACGTCGCCTGCGCGACCGACGTGTTCCCGCCCTCAGCGCGGCTCGAGCTCCCCGGCGGGCATCATTTTGACGAGGATTACGCGGCGCTCGCCAAGCGTATCGACGACGAGTTCACCAAGCGCGCCTCCACCGGCCGCTGACCGCCGAGCGCTATCGCGACGGCGCGTCCAGAGCTAACCTGCATCAAGCATCCGCCGCGGGCGCGGCGAATGGGCGGAGGACAGCCCATGTCGGTGAGCTCCGAACCGGTCGCTCCGGCGGCGCTTACGGCGCAATGCTGCGTCGTGGGCGGCGGGCCTGCGGGCCTGATGCTGGGCCTGCTCTTGGCGCGGGCCGGAGTTGACGTCGTCGTGCTGGAGAAACACGCCGACTTCCTGCGCGATTTCCGCGGCGACACCATCCACCCCTCGACGCTCGACGTCATGGCGGATCTCGGGCTGCTGAAGCGCTTCCTCGACCTGCCGCACCAGGAGGTCGAGACGCTGACCGGCTTCGTCGAGGACGAGCCGTTCCGGATCGCCGATTTCCGGCGGCTTTCCACCCGCTGCCGGTTCATCGCCTTGATGCCGCAGTGGGATTTTCTCGACTTCATCGCCGGCGAGGCCGAGCGCTACCCGAATTTCCGCCTGCTTCGGCGGGTCGAGGCGACAGGTCTGGCGCGGCGCGAGGGACGCGTGACCGGCGTCGAGGCCCGCGCAGAAGCCGGTCCGCTCGCCGTGACCGCCGATCTGGTGGTGGGGTGCGACGGCCGCCGTTCGACGGTCCGCCAGAGCGCCGGCCTGGAGAGCGAAACGCTCGGGGCGCCGATGGACGTGATGTGGTTCCGGCTTTCGCGCGAGCCGACCGACGGCGACGCCACCGCAGGGCGGTTCAGCGCCGGCGCGGTGTTCGTGACGATCAACCGCGGCGACTATTGGCAGTGCGCCTATTTGATCCCGAAAGGCGGCGCGATCGCCGTCCGGCAGAAGGGCCTGGAGGCATTTCGTCAGGCCGTGGCGCGGCGGGCGCCGTTCGCGCCCGAGCGGGTCGCGGACCTCGCCTCCTGGGATCAGGTCAGCCTGCTGACCGTGGCGGTCGATCGGCTGAAGCGCTGGGACCGGCCGGGCGTGCTGTGCATCGGCGACGCCGCTCACGCGATGTCGCCGATCGGCGGCGTCGGCATCAACCTGGCGATCCAGGACGCGGTCGCGACCGCCAATCTCCTGGCCGCTCCCTTGCGTGAGGGCCGGCTCGGCCAGGAAGACGTCCGGCGCGTGCAGGCCCGTCGGGAATGGCCGACGCGGGTGACGCAGGCGCTGCAGGTCCAGGTCCAGAACCGCATCATCTCGCCGGCGCTCAGCAGCGGCGAGCGCCTGAGGCCGCCGCTCGCGCTGCGGCTCCTGGGGCGGTTCCCGGCGCTGACGCGGATACCCGCCCGGATCGTCGGCGTCGGCGTCCGCCCCGAGCGGGTGACGGCGCCGGCCGCAGCGACGCCGCGGCCGCTCTAGGGGCGGCCGGGCTCCTCGGGCGCCCGCGCGTCGATCGCCAGCGCATGCACCGGCCCGGCGAGCTCCGCGGCAAGCAGCGCGTTGACCCGCCTATGGCGCTCGATCCGGCTCACGCCCGAAAACGCGTCCGAAACGATCCGCACGCGGAAATGCGTCTCGCCGCCCGGGCGCGACCCCGCGTGGCCGGCGTGCAAGTGGCTTTCGTCGACGACCTCCAGCCGCTGCGGTCGCAACGCCTCGGTCAGGGCGCTCTCGATGCGGTCGCGCACGCTCATGCTAAGTCTCCGTCTTCGCCGCTGAATCGATCCGGGCGGGGCGCTCGTCAAGCCGCCCGGACGAAGAGCGGTGTTGCGCCGCCGCATCCTTGTTCGGGTCCGCCGGCGCAACCATAATGGACCTCGTGATGAAGCTCGACAGTCCCTGGTTTGATCGGATCCGCGTCTCCCGCTCCCGCTCAGAGGAGCGCCCGGAGCCCAAAGTCGCGTTGTGTCAGCATCCCGGATGCCGGGCGCCCGGAACCTATCGGGCGCCCAAGGGGCGCGACCGCGAGAACGACTACTGGCGCTTTTGCCTGGAACATGTGCGCGCCTACAACTCTTCCTACAACTTCTTCGCCGGGATGTCCGACGAGGATCTGCGCGCCTATGAAAAGGACGCGCATGTCGGCCATCGCCCGACCTGGCAGATGGGCCGTAACGGCCCTGCCAGCGCGGACGCCCGCAAGCGGAAGGGGCGGCAGCGCGGCTGGGCGGGCGAGTTCGTGTTCGATGACGCCTTCAACGTCTTCGGCGAGGAGCGCGCCGGCCGGCCAGAGCCGGAGCGCGAGCTGAAAAAGGTCGAGCGGAAATCGCTCGAGGCGCTGAATCTCGGCGCGAGCGCGACCGGCGACGAGATCAAGGCGCGCTACAAGGAGCTGGTGAAGCGGCTGCACCCGGACGCGAATGGCGGCGACCGCAGCATGGAGGACAAATTGCGCGAGATCATCCAAGCCTATAACTATCTCCGATCCGCCGGCTTCTGCTGATCCGAACTTTTGAGCGCGCGTTCCGCGCGCCGCCGGGCCTGCCGCGCGGGCTCTTGCCCGGCCAGGAGGCCCCATGACCGCTCTCATCGACGCTCCGTCCGCCGACACGCTCCTGCCCGACATGAAGGTGTCAGCGCGCCAGGTCTTCGGCATCGACAGCGATCTCGAGATTCCAGCCTATGCGGAGGCGCACGGCGCGGTGCCGGACCTCGATCCGGACTATCTGTTCGACCACGACACCACTCTGGCGATCCTGGCCGGATTCGCCCGTAACCGGCGCGTCATGGTCACGGGCTATCACGGCACCGGAAAGTCGACCCATATCGAGCAGGTGGCGGCGCGGCTGAACTGGCCCTGCGTGCGGGTCAACCTCGACAGCCATGTCAGCCGCATCGACCTCATCGGCAAGGACGCGATCGTCCTCAAGGACGGCAAGCAGGTCACCGAGTTCCGCGACGGCATCCTGCCCTGGGCGCTGCAGCACAACGTCGCGCTGGTGTTTGACGAGTACGACGCCGGCCGGCCGGACGTGATGTTCGTGATCCAGCGCGTGCTCGAGCAGTCCGGGAAACTCACCCTGCTCGACCAGCGGCGCGTGCTGCGCCCGCATCCGGCGTTCCGTCTGTTCGCGACAGCCAATACGGTCGGTCTGGGCGACACCTCCGGCCTCTATCACGGCACGCAGCAGATCAATCAGGGCCAGATGGACCGCTGGTCGATCGTGACGACGCTGAACTATCTGGCGCACGACAAGGAGGTCGACATCGTGCTCGCCAAGGCGCCGCAATACCGCGGCGCGCCGAACGGCCGGGACACGGTGTCGAAGATGGTGCGGCTCGCCGATCTGACGCGCCAGGCCTTCATCAATGGCGATCTGTCGACCGTCATGAGCCCCCGCACGGTCATCACCTGGGCCGAGAACGCCGACATCTTCGGCGATCTGGGCTTCGCGTTCCGGCTCACCTTCCTCAACAAATGCGACGAGCTCGAGCGCTCGCTTGTCGCGGAATTCTACCAGCGCTGCTTCGGCAAGGAGCTGCCGGAAAGCGCCGTCAACGTCGTGATGAGCTGACCTCCCGGCCGTGATCTCCAACCGCAAGCCCGGCGAGAAGGTCGCGCCGCCCTCCGAGCCGCTGAAGCGGGCGGTGGCGGGCTGCCTGCGGGCGATCGCGGGCGACGCGGAGGTCGAGGTCTCCTTCGCGCCCGAGCGGCCGGCGCTGTCGGGCCAGAAGGCGCGGCTTCCGGAGCCGCCGCGGCGCATGAGCCCCGAAGACGTCGCGATCCTGCGCGGCCACGCCGACTCCATGGCGCTGCGGCTCGCCTGCCATGATCAGGCGACGCACGCCCGGCTGGCTCCGCAGGGCTCGGAAGCGCGCGCGGTGTTCGATGCGGTGGAGCAGGCGCGCGTCGAGGCGATCGGCGCGCGGCGGATGGCGGGCTCGGCGACCAATCTCGCCGCCATGCTGGAGGACCGCTATCACCGCGGCCCCTATGCGGACGTCACCGACCGCGCCGATGCGCCGCTCGAAGATGCGGTCGCGCTGATGGTGCGCGAGCGCCTGACGGGCAGGAAGCCTCCCGAATCCGCCCGTAAGCTGGTCGAGCTCTGGCGCCCCTGGATCGAGGAGAAGGCCGGGGCCAACCTGTCGCGGCTCGACAAGGTGCTCGAGGACCAGAACGCCTATGCGCGCACGATCCGCGACCTGCTGACCTCGCTCGACATGGGCGAGGAACTGGCGTCCGACCGCCAGCAGAACGAGGAAGAGGGCGAAGCCGACGGCGAGCAGCCGCCCCCGCAGCAGGGCGAATCCGCGGACGCGCCGCAGGATCAGAGCCAGGGCGCGGACGAGGCAGAGACCGAGGCATCGTCGGAAGCCGACGAAGACGCGGAGCAGATCGAGGCCGCCGACGCGCCGCCGACCGACGCGCCGGATGACGACGAGCTCGGCGAGGCCGAGGAGGCGACCGAACCGTGGCGCCCGAAGGACGACCGCCGCAACGAGCGCGACCGGCCGGATTACGTCGCCTTCACCACCAGATTCGACGAGGAGGCGCTCGCCGAGGAGCTCTGCGACGCCGAAGAGCTCGCCCGTCTGCGCTCCTATCTCGACAAGCAGCTTTCGGCGCTGCAGGGCGTCGTCGGCCGGCTCGCCAACCGGCTCCAGCGCAGGCTGCTCGCGCAGCAGAGCCGCGCCTGGGACTTCGACCTCGAAGAGGGCATGCTGGATCCGGCGCGGCTGTCGCGGGTCGTGATCGACCCGATGAGCGCTCTGTCCTTCATGCATGAGCGCGACACCGAGTTCCGCGACACCGTAGTGACGCTGCTGCTCGACAATTCCGGCTCGATGCGCGGCCGCCCGATTACGGTCGCGGCGACCTGCGCGGATATCCTGGCGCGCACGCTTGAGCGCTGCGGCGTGAAGGTCGAGATCCTCGGCTTCACCACCCGCGCCTGGAAAGGTGGCCAGTCGCGCGAGCAATGGCTCGCCGCCGGCAAGCCGATGGCGCCCGGGCGGCTGAACGACCTGCGGCACATCATCTACAAGGCCGCCGACGCGCCTTGGCGGCGCACCCGCAAGAACCTCGGGCTGATGATGCGCGAGGGGCTGCTGAAGGAAAACATCGACGGCGAGGCGCTGATCTGGGCGCATGAGCGCCTGCTGCGCCGCCCCGAGCAACGCCGCATCCTGATGGTGATCTCCGACGGCGCGCCGGTCGACGACTCGACGCTTTCGGTCAATCCCGGAAACTATCTCGAGCGGCACCTGCGCAAAGTCATCCACGAGATCGAGACGCGATCGACCGTCGAACTGATCGCGATCGGCATCGGCCACGACGTCACCCGCTACTACAGGCGGGCCGTCACGATCGTGGACGCCGAGGAGCTCGGCGGCGCGATGACCGAGAAGCTCGCCGAACTCTTCGAGGAGACCAGCGGGCATCGAGGCGGCCACGCGTGAGGCTCGTCGTGGCGCTCGCGGCGCTGCTCGCCTGCGCCGGAGCGGCCGCGGCCGAGCCCGCGGCGGAACCAGCCGCGCGCGAGGCGCCGAAGCCGATCGAGGTCGCAGTCTCGGCCATCGATCATTTCGACAGCCGAACGCCGATCGGCGGCGCCTATGACCAGTTGATCTTCCTCGGCGGGCTGCAGCTGAAGTCCGCCGAGCCGAGGTTCGGCGGCCTTTCCGGGCTGCGGCTTTCGCCGGACGGCCGCCGTCTGACCGCGATCAGCGACCGCGGTTCGTGGTTCACCGGCGCGTTGCGCTATGAGGGGTCGCAACCTGTAGGTCTCGACGATGTGGTCGTCGCCGACACGCCGGGCCGCGACGGCAGGCCGCTGCGGGGACGCAAAGGCTTCGACACGGAAGGGCTCGAGATCGAGGGCCGCGCCGCCTGGGTCTCGTCGGAACGCGCGAACTGGCTGACGCGCTATCGGCTCGACGACGCGGGGCGGCCGATCGGTCGTGGCGAGGCGGTCGCGCTGCCGAAGCCTGCGACCGGAGCGCCGCTCAACTCAGGCTACGAGGCGATCGCGGCGCTGCGCTCCGGGGCGCTCGTGATGATCGCCGAGAGGTTTCTGGACCCCAACGGCGACAATCGCGCCTTCGTGGTCGGCAAGTCCCCTGTCGCCTTCAGCGTCCGGCGCACGGACGATTTCTCGCCGACCGATCTCGCGCGGTTGCCGGACGGCGACTTCGTGCTGCTCGAGCGCCGTTACGTCCGGCCGCTGTCGCTCAGCGTCCGCGTCCGGCGCCTCGCCGCAGCCGACATGCGCGCCGGCGCGCTCGTCGATGGACCGGTCCTGATGCAGGCCACGCTGTCTCAGGCGATCGACAATTTCGAGAGCGTCTCGGCTCACACGGGGCCGGACGGCCGCACCGTCCTGACCCTCGTGTCCGATGACAATTTCTTCGCGTTCCAGCGCACCCTGCTGATGCAGTTCGCGCTGCCTGACTGAGCCTACTGGATGTGGGGCTCCGGCAGGTCGCGGACGTTCATCGCGCGGCCGCTGCCGAGGTCGATGTCGCCCGGCTTCATGCTGGCTTCGCACTCGCCGACCCGCTTCGCCTCGATCGTGGTCTCCTGGCTGTCGGGGCCCTGCGGAGAGACCTTGTCGATGGCGCCCGGAGAGTCGCGCTGGCCGCTCATATGCACCGTGGTCTTCATCGTGTAGGCGCTATTGAAGTCGCCCGTGACGACCGTGTGGGTCGACGACTGCATCTGCCCAAGGGCGCACTCGCTGTCGAGGATGATCGAGTCGCCCTCGGTGCGCTGCTCCTGCTTCGTGCACATGTTGGCCGCGAGCCCGCCGAAGCGGTCGTTCAGCATCTTGTCGGTCTCGGCGTCGAGGCACATCCGGATGATCTGCGGCGGCATCGCGGCGGTGTCGACTTGGATCTTCATCTCCCACTGGCCGGGCTTGCGCGGCGGCAGGTTGAAGCCGGCGGCCGCGACAGGCGCAGCGACGGCCATGAGCGGGAGGAGGATCATGAGACGGCGCATGGGCATTCTTCCCTCAATCTTGCTTTGCGGGAGTCCAGATCACGGCCTGAAGGCGCGGGCAAGGCGGCGCGTTGCGCCTTTTTAGCGCGCGAGCGCCGCGATCCCTTCGCGGTAGGTCGGAAAGGCGAGCCGCACGCCGAGCTGTTCGCGCAGCACGCGGTTCGCGACCCGCTTGTTCGACGAATAGAAGCTGCGCTGCATCGGTGAGAGCTCCGCAGTCTCGAACCCCACCTCCGGGGGCGGAGCGACTCCCAGGCGCGCGGCCGCATAGGCGATGACGTCCTGAGGCGCAGCCGGCTCGTCGTCGGTCACGTTGATCACAGGCCCGACCATCGGCCGCTCGATCCCTGCGGCGATCGCCGCCGCGATGTCGTCGACATGGATGCGGTTGAACACCTGTCCGGCCTTGATCAGCCGTTTCGCCGTCCCGGCGCGCAGATGCTCGACCGGGCCGCGGCCGGGCCCATAGATGCCCGCAAGGCGGAAGATCTGCACCGAAACGCCCGTCTCCGCGCCGAAGGCGAGCCAGCTTCCCTCTGCGACCACCCGCCGACGGCCACGCTCGCTGTCGGAGTCGGGAGGCGTGGCCTCGTCCACCCAGCCGCCATCGGCGTCCGGATAGACGCCGATCGTCGAAAGATAGCCGACCCAGCGCAGGTTCTGCGCAGCCCGCAGCGCCTCACCGGCGCCGCGCAAGGTAGGGTCGCCCGCTGCGTCCGGCGGCGCCGAGACCAGCACATGCGTCGCCTCGGCGACGGCCGCGCGCAGCGCGGCCGAGGCCGGCGCGCCGTCGAACAGATGCGCGCTTACGCCCTCGGCTCGCAACGCGGCGGCTGTCGCCTCGCTCCGCGTCGTGGCGTCGACAGCGTCGAAGCTCCCGCCGTGCAATTCAAGGAAGCGCCGCGCCGAATAGCCGCAGCCGAACACCACCAGCCGTTTCAAGCCGCCTCCCGCGCCAGCGCCACGTCCCATTCCTCCCGCACCGCGGCGTCGCGTTCGGCCGCTTGCGCTCGCGCCGCCAGGGACGCGAGCCTTCCGGGATCGAGCCGCGCCAAGGCCCACACCGCCGCGCCCCTCACCAGAGGGGACGGGTCCCCGAGCAATGGGACGAGGGTCGGCGCGAGATCCGGGGCGCCCGAATTGCCGATCGCGACCGCGACATTGCGGATGAAGCGGTCGCGGCCGATCCGCTTCACGGGCGACTTGGCGAACAGCCTGCGGAACCCGGCGTCATCGAGCGCGGCGAGCGCCGCGAGCGGCGGGGCGCGTAGCTCGTCCCGCGCTGACAGCCGGGCTTCGCGCCCGGCTTGCGCGAACTTGTTCCAGGGGCAGGCCGCAAGGCAGTCGTCGCAGCCATAGATGCGGTTGCCCATCGCGGCGCGGAATTCGCGCGGGATCGGACCGGCGTGCTCGATCGTCAGGTAGGAGATGCAGCGCCTGGCGTCGAGCCGGTAAGGCGCCGGGAAGGCGTCGGTGGGACAGGCGTCTAGGCAGGCGCGGCAGGAGCCGCAATGGTCCGCCTCCGGCCCGTCCACGGGCAGTTCGGCGGTGGTGAAGATCGCGCCAAGGAACAGCCAGGACCCGAACTCGCGGGACACCAGATTGGTGTGCTTGCCCTGCCAGCCGAGCCCGGCCGCCTCGGCGAGCGGCTTTTCCATCACCGGCGCGGTGTCGACGAACACCTTGATCTCGGCGCCGGCGGCCGCCAGCGCGCCGGCGATCTGCTTGAGCCGGCCCTTGATGACCTCGTGATAGTCGTCGCCCTGGGCGTAGACCGATATGGCCGCGCTCTCCCGGCGGCTGAGCGTCGCCCGAGGGTCGTGATCGGGGCCGTAATTCATCGCGAGCATGACCACCGAGCGCGCTTCCGGCCACAGCGCGGCCGGGTCGCCGCGCCATGCGGCGCGATCGGCGAGCCAGCCCATGGTGGCGTGGTGCCCGTCGGCGAGCGCGCGGGCGAGCCGCGGCGCGGCCTGCGGGATGGCGGCCGGCGTGGTGACCGCCACGGCGTCGAAGCCGAGCGCCTTCGCCCGGCGCTCGAGGGCGGCGCGGAGGGCGGCGGGCGTCATCGAAGCCGCCAAGCCGCGCTGAGCCGACCGCGGATGGTCCTGAGAACGCCGCGCGTCAGATGCGGCGGAAGATCGCGGCGCTCCGCTGCGCCCCAGATGGGACGGCGCGCCGGAACACGGGGGTCGATGCTCAGAAATCGAGGTCCGCATAATGCGGTGCAGCCGCCGTGCCGGGCACCGACTCGGCCAGAAGCGGGCGGAACGACGGGCGCGATTTCACCCGCGCATACCAGCCTCTCGCGGTCTCGTCCTCGTCCCACGGCACGTCGCCCAGATAGTCCACGACCGAGAAATGGGCCGCGGCGGCGAGATCGGCATAGGTCAGCCGATCGCCCGCCAGCCATTTCCGCTGCCGGATCAGGTAGCCGACATATTTGAGATGATAGCGGATGTTCGCCCGGCCGGCGCGGATCGCGGCCATTTCGGGCGCGCCTCCGCCGAGATTGGTCGGCATGAACCGCTTGTAGATCTTCTCGGTCACGAGGTGGCTCGAGACTTCCTCGAAGAACTTGCGGTTGAACCAGTCCGTCAGCCGCCGGGTCTCGACCCTCTCCCGCGGCGATTCCGGCAGCAGCCGGCGGTCGCCGAGCGCAAGCCCGCGAGTCTCGTCGAGATATTCGGCGATGACGTCCGCGCCGGGCACCGAGGGCATGCTGGCTTCGACCAGGACCGGCGTCGCGCCGGCCGGATTGAGAGCCAGAAACGGCTCGCGCCGCTCCCAGACGCGCTCTTCGACAAGATCGGCGTCGAGCCCGTATTCGCTCATGGCGAGACGCACGAAACGCGAATGCGGGCAAAGCGGATGATGGTAGAGGATGGCCATTAATGCCGGAGGTCGCGCTGTAAGGAGGTGTGGCCGACGCGCAGCGGCCCGCGCCGGAACGCCGAGCGTTCGATGGCGCGGCGCAGACGCCCCGTATAGAACCGCCCTCGCCGCGCGACAACAACGAATCGGCCGCGGGTTACGGGGAGATCGGCATGAACGTCGTGAACCTGCTGGAAGCCGCCCTGCTCGGGGTGGTCGAAGGCCTCACAGAGTTCCTTCCGGTCTCGTCCACGGGACATCTGCTGCTGCTCGGGCACTTCCTTGGCTTCGAGGCCAAGGGCAAGACCTTCGAGGTGCTGATCCAGCTCGGCGCGATCCTGGCCATCCTCGTGGTCTATTCGGGCCGGCTCACGAATGTCGCGGTGCGCCTGCCCTACGATCCGGCGGCGCGGCGCTTCGCGCTCGGCGTGCTGATCGCCTTCCTGCCGGCCGCCGTCATCGGCGCGACGCTGCACGGCTTCATCAAGAACGTGCTGTTCGAGACGCCGCTCGTCGTCTGCATCGCGCTCATTCTGGGCGGCCTCGTGCTGCTGTGGGTCGACCTGCGCCATCAGCCGCAAACCGTCGCTTTGCGCACCACCTCCGGGCCCGCGACAGGCTGGTCCGAAGGCGCCCAGCCGGACGTCCGCTACGACGACGCGATGCGCTTCCCGCTGCCGGTCTGCTTCGTGATCGGCCTTTGCCAGTGCCTCGCGCTCGTGCCGGGCGTCTCCCGCTCGGGCTCCACCATCGTGGGCGCGCTGCTGCTCGGCGCCAGCAAGCGGGCGGCCGCCGAGTTCTCCTTCTTCCTCGCGATCCCGACCATGTCGGGCGCGTTCGCCTATGACCTCTACAAGAGCCGGCACGAGCTGAACTTCGACGATCTGGCGCTGATCGCCGTCGGTTTCGTGTTCGCCTTCGTGACCGCGCTGATCGTGGTGCGCTACGTTCTCGATTTCATCTCGCGGCACGGCTTCAGCGCCTTCGCCTGGTGGCGGATGATCATCGGCGCGGCCGGCCTGGCGGGCCTGATCGCCTACGGATGATGCCGCGGCGGGCGGCCGCGCTATGTCGCTCGTCGGAGGCGCGCCCGTGACCGGAATCATCCTGACCGACGTCACCAGGATCTATCGCGGCGGGACCACCGCCGTCGCGAACCTGTCGCTCGACATCCCCGCCGGCGCCTTCTGCGTCCTGCTCGGTCCGTCGGGCAGCGGCAAGTCCACCCTGCTGCGGCTGATCGCCGGCGCCGCGCCGCTGACGGCGGGCGTCATCGAGATCGGCGACGCCGTCCGGCAGTCCTGGCGGATCGGGCGCGACGACGTCGCGGACCTGATCGACCCTCAGAGGCTGCGGCCGCGCCGCACGCTCTACGACAACATGGCGCATGGCCTCGCGGATCACGGGCTCGGCCGCAAGCAGGTCCAGGAGCGCGTGCTGCGGGCAGCGGATGCGCTGGCGCTCGGGCCTGTTCTGGCGCGCCGGCCGAGACTCGTCTCCGCCGGCGAGCGCAGCCGCGCGGCCCTCGCCCGCGCCTTCGCGCACCAGCCCCGCGCGCTGCTGTTCGACGAGCCCCTGGCGCATCTGGAGCCCCGCGAGCGCCTCGCGCTGCGGCGGCAGATCCGGCAGCTGCACAAGACTTCGGGCGCCACCACGGTCTACGCCACGCACGACGCGGCCGATGCGCTGGCGCTCGCCGATCTGCTGGTGGTGATGGAGAACGGCGCCATCGTCGAGGCTGGCCCGCCCGCCGAGCTTTACGACCGGCCTCGGCGCCGCCGCACGGCCGAGCTGCTCGGCGCGCCGCCGATGAACATTCTGCCGGTGCGGGCGAACCAGACCGGCCTGTCGCTCGAGGACGGCACGCATCTCGGCGGCGCGAGCGTGATGACGACGGCCGTCTATGCCTTTTTGGGAGTCCGTCCCGAGAAGCTGTTCGCGCCGGACGATGTCGCCCAGCCCCTGGGGGCGAAGCTGCCCCTCACGGTCGAGGAGATGGAGTTCGCGGGAGCCGACGTCTACGTCCACGGTCGCGTGGGCGGGATCCCCGTGACGGCGCGCCTGCAGGGCCGCCCGGAAATCGGCCCCGACGGCAAGCTCGTGCTGGGCGCCTCGCGCGAGCATCTCCATATGTTCGACGCCGAAACCGGCAAGCGGCTCTAGCGCTCGCGCCGACCGGCCCTGCCCCGCTCTTGCTTGAAAGCAGGTCCGTCCGAGACCATCTCTAGGCTTGGCCGGATCCCCGGCCATCGGAGCGCTTTGTTTACGAGGCTCCGTCAAAGTCGCTTCTGGCGAGGACTTTGAACGATGTCGCGTCTGACGAGTCTGCAGAGCCCGTTCCTGCTCGGTTTTGACGGGCTGGAGCGCGCGCTCGACCGCGTGGCCAAGAGCGCCGACGGCTACCCGCCCTACAACATCGAACGGCTTGCGCCGAACGAGGGCGAGCCCGAACGGCTGCGGATCACGCTTGCGGTCGCGGGCTTCGCCCCCGACCAGATCGAGGTCACGGTCGAGAAGAACGAGCTCGTCATACGCGGCCGTCCGCCGGCGGAACGAGAGGATCGGCAGTTCCTGCATCGCGGGATCGCGGCGCGCCAGTTCACGCGCGCCTTTGTTCTCGCGGAAGGGATGGAGGTTCTCGGCGCGGATCTTGCGACGGGACTTCTGGTGGTCGACCTCGCGCGGCCGGAACCGAAGCGTTCCGTTCAGCGTATCGCGATAAGGGCGCGCGATGAAAACCGCCGCATCGCGGAGAAGGAGTGAGTCATGGTGCGTGGAAATCCAGGCAACGAAGGCCGCAATCCGCTGACCCCCGCGGAATTCGCCGCGATCGGCGACGGTCACATCGCTTACGTGAAGCCCATCCTGTCGCAGGATCTCAACGCGCTGTTTCCGGAGGCCCCGGAACTCGAGCCGGGGCTTGAGCTGTTCGCCCTTCTCGGCGCGGACGGCGTGCCCATCGTGGTCGCCGACACGCGAGAGGCGCTGATCGAGAGCGCGCGCGAGCACGAGCTGGTCACGGTCAGCCTGCACTGAGCGAAGGCGCCCTTGGGGCGCCTTCGTCCGCGCCTCACGCAGCGTTCGAGGCGGCCACCTGGGTGAGGACGGCGTGCAGCGCGCTCGCGTCACGCGACGCGCGAAGCTTCTGCGCTGTGAGCGGATCCCTCAGCACGCGCGCGACCCGCGCCAGCGCCTTGAGGTGATCCGCGCCGGCCGTCTCCGGCGCCAGCAGCAGGAAGACAAGATCCACCGGCTCGCCGTCGAGGGCGTCGAAGTCGATCGGCCGGTCGAGCCGCGCGAAGAGGCCGAACAGCCGGTCGAATCTGGGCAGCTTGCCGTGCGGGATCGCAATACCGGCGCCGACGCCGGTCGAGCCCAGCCTCTCACGCTGCAGCAGCGTGTCGAACACTTCCCGCTCCGGCAGGCCGCTGAGCTCGGCCGCACGGGCGGCGAGCTCCTGCAGCGCCTGCTTCTTCGAGTTCACCTTGAGCGCCGGCAAAACGGCGTTCGGCGCTATGAGATCAGTCAGGGGCATCAGACGTCTCAACCTTGGATCGCAGCTTTGAGCGGCGAAAGCCTCCAGGCTTCCGCTCCGCTCAGTCGCCGCTGAGTGTCTCAATGGCCGTCGGCGCCGCCGGAGGGCGGATCAATCCAACCGACGTTTCCGTCTGACCGTCGATAAACGATGTTCACGCGACCATGGCCGGCGTGCCGGAACACGACCACTGGCGCGCCGGTGAGGTCGAGCTCCATCACTGCGAAGCCGACCGTCATGCGGCGCAGCGGCTTGGTCGATTCCGCCACGATTACCGGACTCCACCCTTCCGCCTCCTCGACCCCGTCGTTCGGCGACTCGAAGACCACGTAAGACAGCGGATCTCCATTGTCGGCGTCGGCATGGTGATCGCGCAGGCGGTTCTTGTAGCGCTTGAGCCGAGTCTCGATCCGGTCCGCGGCCTGATCGAAGCTCGCATAGGCGTCCGGCGCCTCGCCGGCCGACTGCAACACGATTCCGCTGTCGAGATGAAGGGAGCATTCGGTCCGGAAGCCGGCGCCGTCCTTCGCGACGGTCACATGGCCGGAGAAGCCCCCACCGAAATATTTCGTCATCGCGTCGGAGATCCGGTCCTGAACCTGTCCGCGAAGCGCCTCGCCAAGGTCGAGGTTCTTCCCGGAGATGCGCAAGCCCATGTAGTCCGCTCCACTCAGGACGTTCGGCCACAGGCCGGATCGGCGGCCCCGGCGAGGGTTCATCAAGGAGTAAGAGCGGCGCGACACGAAGTCAATCGAGCGTCTCCGGGCTTGTGGGAGCACGCTAAACATCTGTGATTGAAGTCAAATCGGGGCTAGACGGACTCCGCCGCGCCCTTCTTCTCACGCCGCCGTTGGACCGACGAGGGGATGCGCAGGCTCTCGCGATATTTCGCGACCGTGCGGCGGGCGATTTCGACGCCGCTGTCGTGCAGCCGTTTCACGATGGTGTCGTCAGAGAGGACGTCGTCCGGACTCTCGGCGTCGATCATCACCCTGATCCGGTGCCGCACAGCTTCCGCCGAGTGGGCGTCGCCGCCGTCCGCGTTCGCGATCGCGGCGGTGAAGAAGTATTTGAGCTCGAATACGCCGCGCGGCGTGGCGATGTACTTGTTGGCCGTCACCCGCGAGACGGTCGATTCATGCATGCCGATCGCGTCGGCGATCATCCTGAGATTGAGCGGCCGCAGATGCGCCACGCCGTGCGTCAGGAAGCCGTCCTGCTGGCGCACGATCTCGGTCGCGACCTTCAGGATCGTGCGCGCGCGCTGCTCGAGGCTGCGGGTCAGCCAGTTGGCGGTCTGCAGACATTCGGTCAGGAAGGTCTTCTCGACCTCGTTCTTCGCGACCTTCACCACCTTGGCGTAATAGGACTGGTTCACGAGCACGCGCGGCAGCGAATCCGCGACCAGCTCGACTATCCAGGAGCCGTCGGGCGCGGCGCGGACGATGACGTCGGGCACCACCGGCTGGACGATCTCGGCGCCGAACATGTGGCCGGGCTTCGGGTCGAGCCGGCGGAGCTCGCCGAGCATGTCCGAAAGGTCTTCGTCGTCGACGCCGCACAGCCGCCGGAGCGCGGCGTAGTCCCGGCGCGCGGCGAGCTCGAGATTGTCGACCAGCGCCTGCATGGCGGGGTCGAAGCGATCGCGCTCCCGTAGCTGAAGCGCGAGGCATTCCTGCAGGGAGCGGGCCCCCACCCCGGTCGGCTCGAAGGTCTGGATGACGGCGAGCACCCGCTCGACCGCCGGGAGCGGCGCAGCCAGCCGCTCCGCCACCGTCTCCAGCGGCTCCCGGAGATAGCCTGCGGGATCGATCAGATCGATCAGATGGGCGCCGATCAGCCGCTCTGTCGAATCCGTCACCGCCAGCGCCAGTTGGCGCTCCAGATGGTCGGCGAGCGTGGTGCGCTCGGCCACATAGGCTTCGAGGTCGGCGCCTTCGCCGCTATAGGCCGCGCCGGCGCCGAGGCCGGACCAGTCGCCCGGCTCGGGCGAAGCCGGCGCGGTCGGGCGGTCGGGGGACTGCGGGGCGTCGTCCGGGAACACGTTTCCGAAATCGGTGTCCAGCCGCGCCTCCATGGAGGAGCGGGACTCCGGCTCGCCCGGCTCGGCCCACGACTCATGCGCCTCGCGATCGACGGCGCCTGCGTCCGCCGGCGCCTCGGCGACGGCCTGCTGGCCCTCGTGAAGCTCCAGAAGGGGGTTCTGCTCGAGCTCGCGGTCCACATAGGCGGCGAGGTCGAGGCTCGAGAGCTGCAGCAGCTTGATCGCCTGCATCAGCTGCGGCGTCATCACCAGCGACTGGGATTGGCGCAGCTGCAGCTTCGGGGTCAAAGCCATCAGGCGGGTGCTCTCCGGCGCGAGCCGCCCTCACCCGAGGTGACGAGACCGACCCGAACCAAACCAGTGACGCGCGGGCTGGACAGCCCAGTGGGCCAATTCTTGCATGAGGATTGGCCGCGCCCCTGTTAAAGCCGAAATTCCTCCCCGAGGTAAAGCCGCCGCACGTCCGGGTTCTCGACGATCTGCTCCGGCGACCCCTCCATCAGCACGCCGCCGGAATGGATGATGTAGGCGCGGTCGATCAGCCCGAGCGTCTCGCGGACGTTGTGATCGGTGATCAGCACGCCGATGCCGCGATTGGTGAGATGACGCACCAGCGCCTGAATGTCGCCGACCGCGATCGGATCGATGCCGGCGAACGGCTCGTCGAGCAGCATGAAGCTCGGCCGGCTCGCCAGCGCTCGGGCGATCTCGACGCGGCGCCGCTCGCCGCCCGACAGCGCGATCGCGGGAGATTTGCGCAGCCGCGTCAGGCCGAACTCGTCAAGCAGCGCCTCAAGGTCGTGCTTGCGCCGCGCGCGATCCGGCTCGACGACCTCCAGCACCGCGCGGATGTTGTCCTCGACCGAAAGGCCGCGGAAGATCGACGCCTCCTGTGGCAGATAGCCGATGCCGAGCCGGGCGCGGCGGAACATCGGCAGCCGCGTGACGTCGACGCCGTTGAGCTCGATGCGGCCGCTGTCGACCGGCACGAGGCCGGTGATCATGTAGAACACCGTGGTCTTGCCGGCGCCGTTCGGGCCGAGCAGGCCGACCGCCTCGCCGCGGCGGACCCAGAGGCTTACGTCCTTCACGACGGAGCGCGCGCCATAGCTCTTGGCGAGCCCGGTGGCCGACAGCGCGCCGTCGCCCCCGGTCGTGACGTATTCGAATTCCGTCATGCGATGCGACGCCCCGCCGCCGGCGCCCTCGGGAGCCGCAAGCGGAAGGCAGCCCACGGCGCCGCGCGAGATCACCGACAAGACCGGCTCCATCCAGACTTCTTGAGGATCGCGCGGTTCAGCGCTTGGCGGGCCCGGAGGCGGCCGCGCCCTCCTGGTTCCGCTGGCGCGGCTTGAACACGCCCTGCACGCGTCCGCCGCCGCCGCTTTCGATGCGCGAGGTCTGCGTCGTCATGTTGACGTGCAGCCGGTCGCCGCGGACCACGTTGTCGTTCTGCGTCACGACCACGCCGCCCGTGAGATCGGCGGTGTTCGCCTGCGTGTCGAACACGCCCCGCGCGCCGGTCGCCCGCTGATCCTTCTGCGTCACCACGACGTCGCCCTCGGCTTCCATGCGGCGGATGTCGCGGCCGGTCTCGGGCGTCGCGCCGCCTGCGGGCGCTTTGGTCTCGCCCTGGGTGGGCTTCGCCCCGCCCGCGTTTTTGTCGGGCGACTTGTTCTTCTCGAAATAGAAGATCGTCAGCTTGCGGGCCGTCAGCGTCGACTCGCCCTGCTTCATCACCACATTGCCGGTGAAGATCGCCGACTGCTCCTGGTCCCGAACCTCGAGATTGTCGGCCTCGATGTTGACCGGCTCGTCGGACTTCAGCGAGAAGCCGGAGAAGGCGCTTGTGACGCCCTGCTGCTGCTGCTGTGCGGCGGCCGGCGAGGCGACGGCGAGAACGGCGAGAACGGCAAGCGGAAATCTCATCGTCGTCTCCTCGTCCGCGGCGCGGACAGGCTTCCTCTGCGCCGGCCTGCGCGCGGCGCCGTCTTTCGTGTCCGGCTTGCAGACGGCCGTCAACTGGTCTCGTGACGATCTTGCGACGCCGCGGACGCTTCGCGAAGTATGGACGAGGCGCGTCGGCGGCAAGCCTCGGCGAGACGCCAACTCAGGCGTGGGAGAAGATGTCGCTGTCGGCCCAGCCGGCGAGATCGAGCGCGGCCCGCACCGGCACGAAAGCGAAGCAGGCGTCCGCGAAGGCCGAGCGGCCCTCGCGCGCCAGCAGCACGTCGAGCCGTTCGCGCAGAGCGTGGAGGTAGAGCACGTCGCTCGCCGCATAGGCGAGCTGGGCGTCCGAAAGCTCGGCCGCGCCCCAATCGGAGGACTGCTGCTGCTTGGAGATCTCGACGCCGAGAAGCTCGCGGACCAGGTCCTTGAGCCCGTGCCGGTCGGTGTAGGTGCGCACCAGCTTCGAGGCGATCTTGGTGCAGTAGACCGGCTCCGTCATCACGCCGAACGCCTTGTAGAGCGCGGCGACGTCGAAGCGGGCGAAATGGAACAGCTTCTGGACGGAACGGTCGCGCAGCAGGCGCTCGAGATTGGGGGCGCTGTTCTGGCCCGGAGCGATCTGCACGAGATCGGCGGAGCCGTCGCCGGTCGAGAGCTGCACGAGGCAGAGCCGGTCGCGGTTTGGGTTGAGGCCGAGCGTCTCGGTGTCGATCGCGACCGCGTCCCCGGCCGCATAGCCGTCGGGAAGATCGCCGCGGTGGAACCGGATCGTCATGCTGCCGCCTCTGGAAGGATCGGACGCGCGCCGACGGCGGCCCTGAAGGGAGAGGCCGCGCCGGCGCCGCGGATCGTTGCGGCGCCGGTCGGCGTCATGGTGCCCAGGAGAGGACTCGAACCTCCACGGTGTTACCCACACGGACCTGAACCGTGCGCGTCTACCAGTTCCGCCACCTGGGCTCGCGGCGGGTCTTAGGGGGCCGGAGGCCGCTGTGTCAATGGCGTCGACCGCCGAGCGCTCGCTTTACGGCTCCGGGGTTCTGTCCTAGGTCTGGCCTGGCCGCGGCGCGAGGCCGCAAGGAGACCAGGAAATGACGATGGCTGAAGTCCGCCGCCCGGTGGGGGACAAGCTCGTCACCGTGTTCGGCGGCTCCGGATTCATCGGGCGGCACGTGGTGCGCGCGCTCGCCCGCGATGGCTGGCGCGTGCGGGTGGCGGTGCGCCGGCCGGATCTCGCCGGCCATCTGCAGCCGCTCGGCGGCGTCGGCCAGATCGTGGCCGTGCAGGCGAATGTCCGCTTCCCCGAATCGGTCGCGCGGGCGGTGCAGGGCGCCGACGCCGTGGTCAATTTGGTCGGCATTCTGGCCGAGAGCGGAAAGCAGAGTTTCGAGGCCGTGCAGGCGCGCGGCCCGGCCGTCGTGGCCGAAGCCGCCCGGGCGGCCGGAGCTGGCCGTTTCGTGCAGATGTCGGCGATCGGCGCGGACCGAGCGAGCCGCGGCCTCTACGGACGCAGCAAGGCGGCGGGCGAGGAGGCGGTTCTCGCCGTCTATCCGGACGCCGTGATCCTGCGCCCCTCGGTCGTGTTCGGCCCCGAGGACCAGTTCTTCAATCGCTTCGCCGCCATGGCGCGGTGCTTGCCGGCGCTGCCGCTGATCGGCGGCGGCCGCACTCTGTTCCAGCCGGTGTTCGTGGGCGACGTCGCCGAGGTCGTGGCGCTCGCCGTCTCGGGCGGCGTCAGGGGCGGGCCGCAGGCCTACGAGCTTGGCGGCCCCGAGGTTCTGAGCTTCAAGGCGATCCTGCGTTACGTGCTCAAGACGACCGGCCGGCGCCGGCTGCTTGCGCCTCTGCCCTTCGGGCTCGCGCGTCTCGAGGGACGGATCCTCCAGCTGCTGCCGAACCCGCCCCTGACGGCCGATCAGGTGACGATGCTGGAGACCGACAACGTGGTCTCGCAGGAGGCCCGCGCCGCCGGCCGGACGCTTGAGGGGCTCGGCCTCGCGCCCACCCCGATCGAGGCCATCGTGCCCACCTATCTGTGGCGGTTCCGCAAGGCGGGGCAGTTCGAGCGCACCCGACAGGAAGCCTGAGCGGCGGCGGCCGGGACCGCTTGCGGCGGTTTGCCTCGCCGCCGCGATGGCGCTATCGCACGCGCCTCGCCGCCCCAGAGGCGGGCTTTAGGAAGGCGCCGACGTGAAAGCCATCATTCTGAGCGCAGGCCAGGGCCGCAGACTGCTTCCGCTCACGGCGGAGACGCCGAAGTGCCTGATCCCGTTCTCGGGCCGCCCGCTGGTCGAGTGGCAGGTCCGCGCGCTTGCGGAGGCGGGCGTCACCGACATCGTCGTGGTCACCGGCTTCGAGGCCGGCAAGGTCGAGGCGGCGCTCGAGGCCATCCGCCTGCCCGGAGTGACGGTGCGGGCGACGCACAACCCGTTCTTCGAGCTCGCCGACAATCTCGCGAGCTGCTGGATCGCCCGGCACGAGATGAAGGGGCCGTTCCTCATCCTGAACGGCGACACGCTGATCGAGCCCGAGATCGCCCGCCGCGTGCTGGCCGACCCGGCCGTGGCGCCGATCACGGTCACGATCGACCGCAAAGCCGAATACGACACCGACGACATGAAGGTGCGGACGCAGGGCGACCGGCTGCTCGCGATCGGCAAGACCCTGCCGAACGACCTCGTCACCGGCGAATCGATCGGTTTCCTCCGGTTCACCGACGACGGCTGCCGGGCCTTCGTGGCCGAGATCGAGCGCCTGATGCGTTCGGAAGAGGGCCTGAAGCGCTGGTATCTCTCGGCGATCGACGGCATCGCCCGCTACCACAGCATCGTCGGCGTGCGTTCGATCGAGGGCCTCGAATGGAGCGAGCTGGACTTCCCGGCCGACCTCGACCGCGGCGTCGCGATGACCGAAGGCTGGGTGAAGCGCGGCCTCTGAGCCGCGTTACTGGCTCGCCCAGACGATCCTGGCGATCCAGGCAATTTCGCTCGGTGCCAGCGACACGTCGGGGTGCTCGCGGTTGAGCGAGCGCAGCTCGACCTGCTTGGCGGTGCGTCGGGCGAGCTCCTTGGCCATCACCTCGCCGTCCGTCGTCTTGACGATCACCCGGTCGCCGCGCCTGACGGCCGCGCCCGGCGCGACCAGCACCACGTCGCCCTCGCGGAACGCCGGCGCCATCGAGTCGCCGGAGATCTCCAGGGCATAGACGTGTTCGCGATCGACGTCCGGGAACGCGATCTCGTCCCAGCCCTGACCGGTCGGAAACCCGGCGTCGTCGAAGAAGCCGCCCTGCCCGGCCTGCGCCAGGCCGATCAGCGGGACGTTCTGGCGCAGTCGCGGCGAGCCCTCCACCAGCAGGCTCATAAAGCCGTCGAGACTGGTGGTCGTGGCGTCGAGCGCCTTGGCGATCGATTCGGTCGAGGGCCAGCGCGGCCGGCCGTCCGGCGCGATACGCTTCGAACGGTTGAAGGTCGTCGGATCGAGCCCGGACTTCCGGGCGAGGCCCGACGCAGACAACCCGTTCTTCGCCGCCAAGGCGTCGATCGCAGCCCAGATCTGGCCGTGGCCCAGCATGTTCCTGATGGTCTCCTTGCCGCCGCGAGGCGAGACCCACACGATAGGAATTAGTACCTTTTCGGCGCCGTGTCCACCTTCGCGATGCGGCGGACTTGTCCGGCGATCCGAGCGGTCCTAAAGCTCCCGCGTCGCCGCACAAACGTTTCCGCGGCGGAACGTGTTCCGCCCCCCGCCGCCGCGAAGGGCGAATCCGGGGTCCGCGATGCTCCCAGCAATCTACAAGATCGCGCCGTCGAGCCTGTGGGGCGAAGCCGAGCGCGCCGGCCGTTTCACGGGCGCGCCTGTCGACCACGCCGATGGCTACATCCATTTCTCGACGGCCGAACAGGCGCGCGAGACCGCGGCGAAGCACTTCGCCGGGCAGCCTGACCTGCTGCTCGTCGCGGTCGACCCGGAAGCGCTCGGCCCCGCGCTGAAGTGGGAGCCCTCCCGGGGCGGCGCTCTGTTCCCGCACCTCTATGGCGAGCTGCCGCTCTCCGCGGTGATCTGGACAAAGCCGCTGCCTCTCGGTGCAGACGGGCTGCACGTCTTCCCGGAGGCGTTGCGATGATCGCGTCGTTCTGGCCGCTGCTGCGCCCGGCGCTGCACGCGCTCGAACCCGAGACCGCGCATCTTGCGACGCTCGCCGCGCTGGAGCGGTTGCCGCGCGGCGCGGCGCGCCCGGACGACCCGCGGCTAGCGGTCCGCGCCTTCGGGCTGGATTTTCCGAACCCGGTCGGCCTCGCGGCCGGCTTCGACAAGGACGCGCGCGCCCCCGACGCGCTGCTCGCGCTCGGCTTCGGCTTCGTGGAGATCGGCTCCGTGACGCCCCGGCCGCAGCCCGGCAACCCGCGGCCGCGGCTGTTCCGGCTGACGCAGGACCGCGCCATCGTGAACCGCATGGGGTTCAACAATGAGGGCGCGGAGGCCGCCCGCAGGCGGCTCGCGGCGCGCGCCGGGCGGACGGGTCTCGTCGGCGTCAACATCGGCGCCAACAAGGATTCGACCGATCGCGCAGCCGACTACGTCGCAGGCGTGAAGACCTTCGCGCCCTACGCCGCCTTCTTCACGGTCAACATCTCGTCGCCCAACACGCCGGGCCTGCGCGATCTGCAGGGGCGCGTGGCGCTCGACGATGTCGTCGCCCGCGTCATCGCGGCCCGGGACGAGGCTGCGGCGGCCTCCGGACGCCGCCCCGTTCTGCTGAAGATCGCGCCCGACCTCGACCTTGCGGGCCTCGATGACGTCGTGGCGGTGGCGCGCGCCCGCCGGCTCGACGGGCTGATCGTGTCGAACACCACGCTCGCGCGGCCCCCCTCGCTGCGCGACGCTGCGGCGAAGGAGGCTGGCGGTCTCTCGGGCGCGCCGCTGTTTCGGCGCTCCACCTGGATGCTCGCAGAGGCCTTCGGGCGCATGGAGGGCGCGATGCCGCTGATCGGCGTCGGCGGGATCGCGTCGGGCGCCGACGCGCTCGCCAAGCTGCGCGCCGGCGCGACGCTGGTCGAGCTCTACAGCGCGCTGGTGTTCGAGGGACCGGGGCTGATCCGGGCGATCAAGGCCGAGCTGCTGGCGACGCTGTCGCGCGACGGCGGCCGCCTCACCTCCCTGATCGGTCGTGACGCCGCAGCGGTCGCCGCGGCGGGGCCGGGCGACTGAACGCCTAGCGCCCCGATCCGATGCGGAAGATCCGCAACACGATCCAGATCGGCACGACCACCACCGCGCCGATCAGGAAATAGCGCCCGATCATCCGCAGCAGATCGGCGCTGTTTGCGATCGCGTCGCGGACGACATGGGCCGCCCAGCGAAACAGCTCGAAAGCGTCGAGGTCGAGCTGGTCGAGCAGGAGCCCGACGATCACGCACAGCAGCGCGAGGCGGACAAGCACGCCGATCGGCGAGCCGCCGAACACGCGGGCGAGGCCGGCGGATCCATAGCGCATGCGTCCTGCCTCCCCGTCGCGGCGGAAGATCATGTGACCGGCTCCTCAAGCGCCGCGAAGCGCGCGAGCTCGCCGTCGAGCGCGCGGCGGATCAGGGCGCGGGTCTCCTCCACGCCGTAGAGCGCGGCGAAGGATCCGAAGCGCGGCCCCTTCTCCTGCCCGATCAGGATCCGGTAGAGCGCCGAGAACCATTCCTGCGAGACTCCCGGTCGCTGGGGCGTCGCGCCCTTGGCGGCGAAATCCTGATAGCGCGGCACGGCCCGGCCGACGTCGTAGATCGCCTCCTGGACCTGTTCCGGCGTGGGCTCCGCGTCGAGCTGCCCAAGCGCGTCGCGCAGCCGCTCGAGCGCCTCCCGCTCGACCTCGTCGGGCGCCGAAAAGCGCTTGGTCGGCTTCACGTGGTCCTCGTAGTAGCGCAACGCGTAGCCGACGAGCTCGTCGAGCTTCGGATGGGTCTCGGGGCTGACGCCCGGCGCGTAGCGGCCGATGAAACCCCACAGCACCGATCGGTTCTCGGCGTTCGACGCCGAAACCAGGTTGAGCAGCAGCGCGAATGTCACCGGCATGTCGATCGCCGGCGGGCGCCCGCCATGGATGTGCCAGACCGGGTTGCCGAGCTGCTGCTTCGGCTCCTGACGCCTGAAGCCGCCGAGGAACTGGAAATACTCGTCGACCGCGCGCGGAATGACGTCGAAGTGCAGCTTCTTCGCCTCACGCGGCTTCTGGAACATGTAAAGCGACAGGCTCTCGGGGCTCGCATATGTGAGCCACTCGTCGATCGTCAGGCCGTTGCCCTTGGACTTCGAGATCTTCTGTCCCTTCTCGTCGAGGAACAGCTCGTAGTTGAAGCCTTCCGGCGGCGTCCCGTCGAGCGCGCGGCAGATCTGGCCGGCGAGCTTAACCGAGTCGATCAGATCCTTCCCGGACATCTCGTAATCGACCTTGAGCGCGGTCCAGCGCATCGCCCAGTCGGGCTTCCACTGCAGCTTTACGTGGCCGCCCGTCACCGGGCTCTCGAACCGCTCGCCGGTCTCGGGATCGCGCCACACGATCGTGCCGGCGGCGACGTTCCGCTCCTCGATCGGCACCTGCATGACCACGCGCGTCTTCGGATGGATCGGCAGGAACGGCGAATAGGTCGCAGAGCGCTCCTCGCGGAGCGAGGGCAGCATGATCTCCATGACCCGGTCGAAGCGCTCGAGCATCAGCAGCAGCGTCTCGTCGAAGCGGCCCGCGCGGTAGTATTCGGTCGAGGAGGCGAACTCGTAGTCGAAGCCGAACTGATCCAGGAACGCGCGCAGTCGCGCGTTGTTGGCGGCGCCGAAGGAACCCTCGGGGCTTCCGAACGGGTCCGGCACCTCGGTCAGCGGCTTGCCGAGATTGGCGCGCAGCAGCTCCTGGTTCGGGACGTTGTCCGGCACCTTGCGCAGGCCGTCCATGTCGTCCGAGAAGCACAGCAGCCGGGTCGGCACCTTATCCTCGGTGAGCGCCCGGAAGGCGTTCCGGACCATGGTGGTGCGGGCGACCTCGCCGAAGGTGCCGATATGCGGCAGGCCCGACGGGCCGTAACCGGTCTCGAACAGCACCGGCCCGTCCTTCGGCCGCTTCTTCAGCCGCTCGACGAGCTTCTTCGCCTCCTCGAACGGCCAGGCGTTCGAGGAGCGGGCGAGTTCGGCGAGAGCTGCGGGATCGGCGATCGTCATCTGCATGCGGGTCCGGTCGAAAGGGCGCGCACGTTAAGAACGGCTTCCGCGAGGCGTCAATGAGGCGCGCTCACCAGATCCCGATGGGGAAGTGCTTGAGATAGATCTCCGCATAGGCGCCAGATTCGTCCAGGCGCTGCAGCGCGTAGTCGATCGCCTGCCTGAGTTTTTCATCGCCGGGCTTGAGCAGGACGCCGACGCCCTCGCCAAAATAACGCGCATCCACATAAGGCCCGCCGACGAAGCGGCAGCAGCCGGCCGACGACGTGCCGTTCAGCCAGAAGGCGAGCGAAACCGCGTCGCCGAACGCAAGGTCCGCCTCGCCGTCCTTGACCGCCGCGCGCGCGGCGTCGGTCTTGTCGAACGGCTTGAGCTTCGCCTTCGGGAAGAACGCCTTGAGGAAAGCTTCGTGGGCCGAACCCTCCACGACCGCGACGACGCGGCCGGCGAGCGCCTCCGGCGTGACCTCCGCGGGCGCCTTGTCGCTGCGCGCCACGAAGCGGGCCGGCGTCTGATGCACCCGGCCCGACATCGCGAAGCGCGAGCGGAGCTCGGGCGTCGGCCGGACCATCGCCAGGATGACGTCCGCCTGGCGCTTGTCGATCGTGTCGAGCAGCGTGTCCCACCGCCATGCCTGCAGGGTGCAGGCGATCTTGAGCTCGCTGCAGACCGCGCGCGCGAGGTCGACGGCGAAGCCGGCCGGCTGCCCGTCGGCGTCGATGTAGTGGAACGGCGGATAATCGTCTCCCGTCGCCCACCTCACGACGCGGCCTGCGGGCAGGTCCGGACCCTCGATCCGCGCGTTCGGATCGGAAAAGCGCGGGATGGCGACGGCAGGCGCCTGCGCGGAGGTGGGAGGCGCGGCGCGCGCGGGCGACGCCAACGACCCCGCTGCCGCCGCGACGGCCAGCGCGCCAGCCAGGACATACGCGAAAACACCTAGAGGTTGCATCCGACTCGACTCCTCGCCCGACGCGATTCTACACTTTTGGCCTTGGCTTGGCGTGCATGCGGCGCCGTTGCGCGCGCTCGGGGGCGAGGCTCGCGTGAGCTTGTATATCGGTCCGGCTCAGGAGAGCGGGGAGCGCGCAGAGGGCGCGCGCTTCGGTTGGCCGCCTGCGCGGCATGCCGGACGCGGCCCGGAGACGCGTCGGCACCCGGATTCGCGCCCGCTGCCGCCCGAACTCGCGGCGCTCGCGGCGACCGGTTTTCCGCCTGGCCCTCTGATGAACGCCCTTGCGGAGGCCGAGCGGGCAGGCGTCGCGCCGTTCGACGCGCTCGCCGCGTCCTGCGGCGTCTCGGAAGATTCCCTGGTGGCGACGCTCGCCGCGAGCATCGGCGTCGACGTCGTCCAGCCGGAGGACTTCGCCGGCGGGCCGATCGACGCCGACACATGGGCGCTCGCGCTCCGCAGCGGGGCGCTTCGGTCGGCGACCGCGGACGGCCGGACCCGCCTGATCGTTGCCGCGCGCGGAGAGCGGGTGGGGCGGCTGGCGCTTCTGGCGCGTGGCCGCGGACGCGAGATCAACGTCGCGCTGGCTGGCGCCCAGGCCTTCGCGGACCTGCTGACCGCGCGCGCCGGTCCGGCGCTCGCCGAGCGGGCCTGCGAGGGGCCGGCGGCGTTGTTCCCGGAGCTGAGCGTGGCGCGGCTGCCCGTCGTTCCGCGACCGCTGCGCTACGCGGCATGCGCGGCGGCGTTCGCCGTCGCGCTGGCCGCATTCTGGTTCGACTCCGTGGGGCTTGCGGCGATCGGAACGGCCGGCCTGCTGTTCGGGACGCTCAACGGCTTCCGGCTGTGGCTCGCATGCACGCCCGCAAGCGACGGCCAGCCTCTGCGGCGCGGCGAGGACCGCGATCTTCCGACCTATACGGTGCTGGTGGCGCTCGCCAGGGAGGCGGCGGTCGTGCCGGGACTGCTCGACGCGCTTGAACGGCTCGACTATCCGCCGGCGAAGCTCGACATCAAGCTGCTGATCGAGCAGGGCGACGCAGAGACGCTAGGCGCGCTCGCGGCGCGGCCGCCGCGGCCCGGGATCGAGGTGCTCGTCCTGCCGCCGGGCGGCCCGAAGACCAAGCCGCGGGCGCTCAACGCCGGCCTGCTCGGCGCCCGCGGCCAGTTCCTGACCGTGTTCGACGCCGAGGACAGGCCGGACCGCGACCAGCTCCGCGTCGCGGTGGATGCATTCCGGCGCGGCCCGGCGAATCTCGCCTGCGTGCAGGCGCGGCTCGCGATCGACAATCTCGCGGATGGCTGGCTCGCGCGGCAGTTCGCCATCGAATACGCCGCGCTGTTCGACGTCGTGCTGCCGGCGCTCGCGACGCTCGGCCTGCCGATCGCGCTCGGCGGAACCTCAAACCACTTCCGGACGGCGGCGCTGCGCTCGGTGGGCGGCTGGGACCCGGGCAATGTCACCGAGGACGCTGACCTCGGCCTCCGGCTCGCCAGGCTCGGCTGGACGACGCGCACGATCGACTCCACCACCTGGGAGGAGGCTCCGGTCCGGCTGTGGCCGTGGCTCAAGCAGCGGACCCGCTGGATCAAGGGCTTCATCGTCACGGCGGCGGTGCATGGCCGCGACCTGCCCGGGCTCGCGCGGCGGCTCGATCCGCTGAGCTTCGCGGCGGCGCAGATGCTGATCGGCGGCGTGGCGGCGACCGCGCTCGCCTACCCCTGGGTGCTGGCGCTGATCCTGTGGCGCGGGCTGGACGGGTCTCTGCTCGCGCCCGCCGAGAGCCTGGCGGGCGCGGCCTTCACCGGCCTGCACGTGACCAATCTGATCGTCGGCTATTCGGCTGGCCTGGCGTGCGGCTGGATGGGGATCGATCGCCGGGGGCCCTCGGCGCTCGTCCGCGACCTGATCACCATGCCGTTCTATTGGCTGCTGGTCGGCGCCGCGGCGTGGCGGGCGCTCTACCAGATCGCCACCGCCCGAACGAGCCACTGGGAGAAGACGACCCATGGCGTCTCCCGGCGTCGAGCGACGCCGCCTCAGATGTAGCGACGGATCTCGGCCGCGACCTCTTCCGGGGAGCGCTTCAGATTGAGCGGCGCCACGAAGTTCCCGTTGCGGTCCATCAGATAGACCACCGCGGTGTGGTCCATCGTGTAGTCGCCGCCCTCGAGCGGCTGCTTTCGCGCATAGACCTTGTAGGCCTTCACCATCCCGTCGACCTGCTCCTGCGTGCCCGTCAGGCCGCGGATGCGGGGCGAGAAGCTTTTGAGATAGCCTTTCATCGCCTCGGGGGTGTCGCGCGCCGGGTCGACCGTGACGAAGAACGCCTCGGTCTTCTCGGCGTCCGCGCCCAGCGCGTTGAGCGCCTGGGTCATCTCGTAGAGCGAGGTGGGGCACACGTCGGGGCAGTGGGTGAAGCCGAAGAACACGAGGTGCGGCTTGCCCTTCATGTCCGCCTCTGTGACCGCCTGCCCGTCCTGGTCCACGAGGATGAACGGTCCGCCGACCGAGGACGCCTGCGTCGCCGTCTGACTCTCGCCCTGGAGATGCAGCAGCGCGGCCGCGAGACCGGCGGCCCCGAGCGCGAACACGATCGCGCCGGCGAAAAAAGCGGTTCGAGGGGACATGACCCAAACTCCGTCAGAAGCACGCAGCGAGCGCGGCGAAGGCGGCCTGCATGAAGACCGAAGCGCCTTCCGAAGCCCACAGGGCGGCACCCCCGACGGCCAGCATGGCTGCGCCGAGGCCCGCTGCGATCCACGAGACCGTCGCAAGCCGCGGTCCCGCAGCGCCGCTGTCTGGCTGAACCTGACGCCCGCTCATGCGGCTCCTCGACTGCGGCCTCCCGCCGGCGCTTCCTACGCTTCTGTCGGGCCGGCGTCGACGTGCGGTCTCCGCGGGTCCGATCACGACCCTGCGTTCCGGCCGCCAAGACGCTGCAGCGGACGCTTGTCCGCGGCCGCAGCGCATCTTATGGTCTCGCGGCCGCGGGCGTAGTTCAATGGTAGAACGGCAGCTTCCCAAGCTGCATACGAGGGTTCGATTCCCTTCGCCCGCTCCAGTTCCTCCCGATCATCGCTGCTGCGCCGCCATCTTCCGGCTGCGCGCTTTGCCGGCTTCGGCAGGATGGCGTATCGGACGGCCAGACGTTCAGGCGCGGCGCGTTCGCCGCATGTGAAGGCCCGATGACTGTTCTCGACGCCGCCTCCCCCGTACCAGCCGAAACGCTCGCGGCGGCGCCGCGCCCGGATCATCTGCTGGTCGCCGAGATGGTGCAGCCGGGATCGCGCGTGCTCGACGTCGGCTGCGGCGACGGCGCGCTGCTGCGGCTGCTGATCGCGCGGCGCGGCGTCGACGGCCGCGGCATCGAGATCTCGCAATCCGGCGTCAACGCCTCCGTGGCGCATGGGCTTTCGGTCGTCCAAGGCGACGCGGACGCCGACCTCGCGCATTACCCGGACGACGCCTTCGACTACGTCATCCTGTCGCAGACGCTGCAGGCCACGCGGCGGCCAAAGGCGGTGGTCGAGGACCTGCTGCGCATCGGCCGCCGCGCGATCGTGTCATTCCCGAATTTCGGCCACTGGCGGGTCCGGATGCAGTTCCTGCTCGAGGGCCGGATGCCGCAGACGGCCAATCTGCCGGACCCCTGGTACGAGACGCCGAACATCCACCTCTGCACGATCCGTGACTTCGTCGATCTCGTGGACCTGTTGGGCGCGCGCATGGAGCGGGCGGTCGCGCTCAACGCCACCGGCCGCCCTGCGCCCGTCAACGCGCCGTGGTGGTTCTGGAACCTGTTCGGCGCACAGGGCGTGTTCCTGCTCAGCCGGAAGTGACGTCGCGATGCGGCGCAGGCGCCGGAACCCCGATCGGCGCTGGCCGCAAAATCCGCGCGGGCGCCACGCGCCGCGTGGAGCGGACCGGCAGCGGCCGCACCGCCTGCTTGCTCGCCTCGACGATGTGAACGCCTGCGAACGGCGCCCATAGCCGCGAGCCCAGACGCTCCAGCGGCACAGCGGACCGGAACACCAGCCCGCGCTCGACCGGCGGCATGAACAGCGCCTCGTCCCATCCCTCGGGCGCGAACAGCGCCTCGCGCAGCAGCTCGGTAAGCTGACTGCGGCTGAACGGCCGGCCGTGGCCGAACGGCGTTGTGTCCATCTTCGCCCAGGCCCCGCGGCGGTTCGGAACGATCGCGATCAGCCGCCCGCCCGGGGCGAGGCAGCGCCACGCTTCGTTGAGGAACTCCGTGGCGCTGCCGCAGGTCTCGAGCGCATGGACCGCAACGATCCGGTCGACCGCGGCGTCCGGCAGCGGCCACATCTCGTCGTCGACCAGGCCCGCGGCGTTCAGCCGGTCGAGCGGCCAACCCGCCACCCCCTGCTGCGACGGCGAAAACGCCAGCACGCGCTCCGCATCCTCCCGAAACACCCCCACGAAGGGCGTCGCGAAACCGATCCCGAGCACGCGCAGGCCGCGCACGTCGCTCCAGCGGGACCGCAGCTTGCCGCGCAGGATGCGGCGCGCGAGCTCGCCGAGCGGCCGGCTGTAGAAGTCGCGAAGATCGAGAATGTCCAAGGCCATGCTCTTCTTGTACCCGGCCCTTGCGCTTCATTCGACTCGCGGCTTCGGCGATCTCGTAAGCTTGACCGCGAGGCGGTCGCCTATAGCTTGAGCGCCCGTCCGAACTGGAGACGTCATGCCTGCCGAGATCGTCCTGATCCCCTGCCTGTCCGACAATTACGCGGTCCTGCTGCGCGACCCCGCGAGCGACACGGTCGCGCTGATCGATGCGCCCGAGACCGCGCCGATCGCAGAGGCGCTCGAGAGCCGCGGCTGGGGGCTCAGCCACATCCTGATCACCCACAAGCACAACGACCACATCGCGGGGCTCGCCGAGCTGAAGAGCCGGTTCGGCGCCACGGCGCTCGGCCCGGCGGCGGAGGCGGCTTCGATCCCCGGCCTCGACAGGACGCTCGCCGAGGGCGACGTCGCCGAGGTCGGCCCGTGGCGCTTCGAGACCATCGCGACGCCGGGCCACACCAAGGGCCACGTGGTTTTCCACGAGCCGACAGAGAAGTGGCTGTTCGCCGGCGATACGCTGTTCGTCATGGGCTGCGGGCGGTTGTTCGAGGACACGCCGGCGGCGATGTGGGATTCGCTGTCCAAGATCGCCCGACTGCCGAGCGACACCACTGTCTGGTGCGGCCACGAATACACCGCGTCGAACGCGCGGTTCTGCGCCTCCGTCCTCCCGGACGACGCGGCGATCGCCGAACGGCTGAAGAAGGTCGAGGCTCAGCGCGCCGCCGGCCGGCCGACAGTCCCGACCACGATCGGCGCCGAGAAGGCGACCAACGTCTTCCTCAGGGCCGGCGAAGACAAGGTCGCGGCGGCGCTCGGCCTGCCGTCCGGCGACCCGGTCGCGGCCTTCGCCGAACTGCGCGAGCGGAAAAACCGCGCGTGAGCGCGCTCGACGGCCTCTCGGCCGATGAGGTCGTGCGGCTGCTCGACCTCAAGCCCCATCCCGAGGGCGGCCATTTCCGGGAGACCTTCCGGGATCCGGCAACGGACGCGGACGGCCGCAGCCGCTCGACGGCGATCTACTTCCTGCTCGCGGCCGGCGAGCGATCCGCCTGGCACCGGGTCGACGCCATCGAGATCTGGCACTTCTACGCGGGCGACGCGCTGGCGCTCAGCCTGTCGGCCGACGGCGGCGCGACGCAGGTCGCCCGGCTCGGGCCCGACGTCATCGCCGGCGAGGCGCCGCAGCTCGTGGTCCCGACCGGCTGGTGGCAGGCCGCCGAGCCGCTCGGGCGCTGGACGCTGGTCGGCTGCACAGTCGCGCCGGGCTTCGATTTCGCGGGCTTCGAGCTCGCGCCGCCGGAGTGGCGGCCGTCAGGCGGCTGACGGTCCTCGGGAGCTTCTGCGGCGTGGCCGTCGAAGCGTCGCGAGCAGCGCGCCGCCGACGATGAGGCCGCAGCCCAGCGCCAGCGCGCGGCTCGGCGCCGCATAGCCGAACGCCACCAGCAGGAGCGTGGAGAGCAGCGGGGCGGCGTAGGCCGCGACGCCCAGGAGCCGCACGTCGCCGTGCTTCATCCCGACGTCCCAGGCGAAGAAGGCGAGCCCGACCGGCCCGAGGCCGAGCGCCGTCACCGCCAGCCATTCGCCCGTGCTTGCGGGCCAGACCGTCGGCTCCAGAGCGACGTGGCAGAGGCAAGCGAGCGCCGCGGTGGCGAGGCAGAAGCCGGAGAGCGCCTGGGTGGGCACGTGCGCAAGCAGCCGGCCGGTGACCGAATAGGCGGCCCAGATCACCGCGCAGGCGAGCGCGGCGCCGTAGCCTATAAGGTGAGCGCCGCCGAAGGCCAGTCCGGCGCCGCGCCCGCCGATCAGCAGCGCCGCTCCGGCGAGGCCGCAGAGCGCGCCCAGCGCATGGCGCGGCGCCAGCCGCTCCCCGGGCAGCGCGGCCGAGAACAGCACGATCAGCAGCGGCCACAGATAGGCGACAAGGCTCGCCTCCGCCGGCGGGCTGAGCCGCAGGGCGGTGAAGTAGAAGAAGTGGAACCCGAACAGCCCGCCGACGCCATGCAGCCAGACCGGCCATGGCTGGCGCAGCTTTGCGAGCCCGCCTGGGCGGCACGCCGCGACCGCAAGTCCGGCCGCGCCCGCGATCGCGAAGGTGAGCGCCGTCAGCAGGAAGGGCGGCGTCGCGCCGGTCGCGGCGGTGAGCAGCGCGAGCGTCGACCACAGCAGGATGGCGACGAAGCCGATGGCGGTGGCGCGGGCGGAGGGCATGGCGCGTTCCTAGACCGCCATGCCCTCGCCGTCATCGCGACCCGTGCGCCCAGTCGCGGTCAGGCGATGTATTGGCCGCCATTGATCGTCAGCGTCGAGCCGGTGACGAAGCCGGCCTTCTCGCCCGCCAGATACAGCACCGCGTCGGCGATCTCGTCGGCCTCGCCGAGCCGCCCGACCGGAATCGTGGCGATGATCGAGTCGCGCACCTTCTCCGGCACCGCCATCACCATCTCGGTGGCGATGTAGCCAGGCGCGATGGCGTTCACCGTGATGCCCTTCTTGGCGTTTTCCTGCGCCAGCGCCTTGGTGAAGCCGATCACGCCGGCCTTGGCGGCGGAGTAGTTCGCCTGGCCCATCTGGCCCTTCTGGCCGTTGATCGAGGTGATGTTGATGATGCGGCCGAAGCCGCGCTCGCGCATGCCGTCGATCACCGGCTTGGTCATCGTGAACATCGAGTCGAGATTGGTGCGCATCACGTCGCGCCACTGGTCGAACGTCATCTTGTGGAACATGCCGTCGCGCGTGATGCCGGCGTTGTTCACCAGCACGTCGACCGGACCCAGTTCGGCCTCGACCTTGGCGACGCCCGCGGCGCAGGCCTCCGGGTCGCCGACGTCCCACTTGTAGACGGCGACGCCATGCGCAGCCTTGAAGGCCTGGGCCTTCTCGTCATTGCCGGCATAGGTCGCGGCCACGTTGTAGCCGGCCTTCTTGAGCGCGATCGAGATCGCCTCGCCGATGCCGCGGGTTCCGCCAGTCACGAGCGCAGTGCGCGCCATTTCGTCCTCCCGTCGAGATCAGGGCGCAAGCGCCCCGCGGCCGGGACGACCGCGCCCCGCCCTGCCTGCCGTTGCAGCTTGAAGTTCCAGGACCGTAGAGACGTCAGTCCCGAGCGACGCACATGGCGATGCCCATGCCGCCGCCGATGCAGAGCGTCGCGAGCCCCTTCTTGGCGTCGCGGCGGATCATCTCGTAGATCAGCGTGGTCAGCACGCGCGCGCCGGAGGCCCCGATCGGGTGCCCGATCGCGATCGCGCCGCCATTGACGTTGACCTTGCCGGTGTCCCAGCCGAGATCCTTGTTGACCGCGCAGGCCTGGGCGGCGAACGCCTCATTGGCCTCGATCAGATCGAGATCGCCGATCGACCAGCCCGCCTTCTCGAGCGCGCGGCGCGAGGCCGGGATCGGCCCGGAACCCATCAGCGCGGGATCGACGCCCGCCTGCGCCCAGCTGACGATGCGGGCGAGCGGCTTCAGGCCCTTGGAGGAGGCGCGGGAGGCGGAGGTCACCACCAGCGCAGCCGCGCCGTCATTGATGCCCGACGCGTTGCCGGCCGTGACCGTGCCGTCCTTGGAGAAGGCCGGGCGGAGCTTCGCCACCGAGTCGAGCGTCGCGCCATGGCGGATGTACTCGTCCTGGTCGACGATCGTGTCGCCCTTCCTGCCGGAGATCGTCACCGGCGCGATCTCGTCCTTGAAGCGGCCCTCCTTCTGCGCGGCCTCGGCCTTGTTCTGGGAGGCCACGGCGAACTGGTCCTGCTGCTCGCGGGTGATCTGCCACTTCTCGGCGACGTTCTCGGCGGTGGTGCCCATGTGGTAGCCGTTGAAGGCGTCCCACAGGCCGTCCTTGATCATCGTGTCGATGAACTTGACGTCGCCCATCTTGGTGCCGGAGCGCATATGCGCGGCGTGGGCCGACTGGCTCATGCTTTCCTGGCCGCCGGCGACCACGATGTCGCTGTCGCCGTTGCGGATCGCCTGCGCGGCGAGCGCGACGGCGCGGAGCCCCGAACCGCACACCTGATTGATGCCCCAGGCCGACGCGCCGATCGGGATGCCGGCCGCGATCGACGCCTGGCGGGCCGGGTTCTGCCCCTGCGCCGCGGTCAGCACCTGGCCGAGGATGGTCTCCGACACCTCGCCGGCGTCGACGCCGGCGCGCTCGAGCGCCGCCTGGATCGCCACCTTGCCGAGCTCGTGCGCCGGCAGCGAGGAGAGGCCGCCGTTGAAGGCGCCGACCGGGGTGCGCGCGGCTCCAACGATGACGACGTCGGTGTCTGCCATGGAAGTCTCCTGATCGACGGGCCGCCACGACGGCCGCGAATGTCGCTGGTTAATGGGACGGGGGTCGGAAGAGCGTCAAGACGACCTTCGGAGTTGGAAGAAAGGCTTATCCGCCGAGCCGGCGGCTGGATCCGCAGCGAAAACCGCTCGCCTTCTCGTCCGCGAGATCGCGCGCCTTCTTCGCGTCTCCGGACGGCAGCACGGCCATCACGCAGCCGGCGCCGGAGGTTTCCAGACGATAGACCACCACGCGGCTCGCCGGGAGCGCGCCGGCGCGTTCGCCCACCCGGTAGCGCACGATCGCAGCCACCGGCCGGCCCAGCGAAGCCGGCGTCGCGCGCCACTCGACGCTCGCGTCGGGCCGGAACACCGTCCCGAGATTGAGGCTCTCCTTGAGCGGCTTGCGCCCGAACCACAGCGCCGCCGAGGCGCCGTCCGAACTCCAGACCACCGGCACGTTCGCGACGCCGAGGCACATCCGCGCACCCGGCCCCTCGCCCGAGGCAGGCGCCGCGGGGCACTTCTTGTAGTCGTGGCGCGTATAGGTGCTCGGCTTCAGGTCGAGCCCCGCCGCCGCTTTCGCCGCCGCCGGGCCGAACAGCAGCAGAGCGCCGGCGAGCGCCGCGCCTGCCGGCCGAACCCGCCGGACCACCGGGCTACCTTCGCAGTCTGATCGCATGCTCATCATCCGTCTAAGGTTCTACTCTGCACTGCACAAAAATCTGGCCGGTCTGCTGGTTTCGCCTTATCGTTCCGCTTCTCGTGGCCGCTCAGGCGGCTATCGCGCCGCGGAAGAACGAACAATGAAACCCTCGCCGGCCAGAGATCAGCGCGACATGTCGAGCACCAACAACGCGATCACGATCAAGAAATACGCCAATCGTCGGCTCTACAACACCGGGACCAGCACCTACGTCACTCTCGAAGATCTGGCCGCGATGGTGAAGCGGGGCGAGGATTTTCAGGTCGTCGACGCCAAGACGAACGATGACATAACGCACCAGGTGCTGACGCAGATCATCTTCGAGCAGGAGAACAAGGGGCAGAACCTGCTGCCGATCACCTTCCTGCGGCAGTTGATCCGGTTCTATGGCGACAGCGTCCAGAGCTTCGTGCCGAAATATCTTGAACTGTCCATGGGCGCGCTAACCCGCGACCAGGACAAGATGCGCGAAACCATGAAGACCTTTGGCGCGGGCTCGTTCCAGTCCGCCGTCGAGGAGCAGATGCGCACCAACGTCGCCATGATGGAACGCGCCTTCCGCATGTTCTCCGTATTCCCGGCGAGCGGCGAGGCGGCGCCTGAGGCGCCCGCGGCAGCCCAGCCGGCGCCGCGTGAGGCCGGGGCCGGCGACCTCGACACGCTGCGGCGCGAGATGGCCGAGATGCGCGCGCGTCTCGACAAGATGGCGCCCGCCAAGAACTAGCTCAGCTGTCCCGTGCGGCGACGAAGCGCGCAGCGCAACGCAGCGGCTCGGCCGCCTCGCCGAATGTCTCCAGGGCGCCGATCGCCTCGGCCGTGAGCGCCTCCAGCCGCCGCCTCGCGCCGTCGACGCCGTGGACCGCGACCAGCGTCGCCTTGCCGGCCGCCGCGTCCTTCCCAGTCTTCTTGCCAACGGTTCCGGTCGCGCCTTCGGCGTCGAGCAGGTCGTCCGCCACCTGAAACGCGGCCCCGAGCGCACGTGCGTAGCGACGCAGCGCGTCGCGCGCGGCAGGGCTCGCGCCGCCCAGAATCGCGCCCATCTCGATGGCGGCCTCGATCAGCGCGCCCGTCTTCATCGCCTGCATCCGCCGGATGTCCGCCTCGGACCGCACGTCCGCGCCGTCGAACCGGCCCTCGGCCGCGAGGTCGAGCATCTGCCCGCCCGCCATGCCGCCGAGACCCGCCGCCCGCGCGAGCGTGAGGACAAGCTCCACCCGCACGGCGGCGTCGGCGTGGACCCGCTCGCCCGCAAGCGTCTCGAACGCGATGGTCTGCAGGGCGTCCCCCGCCAGGATCGCGGTCGCCTCGTCGAATGCGCGATGCGCGGTCGGCCGCCCGCGACGAAGATCGTCATCGTCCATCGCCGGCAGGTCGTCATGCGCCAGGCTGTAGCCGTGGACGCATTCGATCGCGAGGCCGGCTGCGAGCGGCCCGTCGCCCTCCGCGCCGAACATCCGCGCCGCCCCGACGAGCAGCGCGGGACGCAGCCGCTTGCCGCCCCCGAGCATGACGTAGCGCATCGCCTCGACCAGCCGCGGTGGACGGGCGGCTTCGCCGGGTTGGGCCTTTGGCGACAGAATTTCGTCGAGCCCCTCCTCGATCCGGCGCGCGACGTCGGCGCGGAGTTCTTCAAAGGAGGGCTGCGGCATGAACGGTTTCCGGCAGGGCGCGCTTCGCCGCTTGCGCTGCCCGACCATGGCGGGCGCGTCAAGCCGGCCGCGCCGCGTCCGGCGCGTGGCTTAGCCGGAGCCGTCTGCTAGATTGCCCGCGCCGCGCGACCGGGGGAGGAAAGCAGTCGATGGCGTTCTTGGCGCGGACCGCGCCCGGTCAGAGGCTTCGGCCGAGGATGTCGGCGGTCGCCATCGTGATCCGCGTGCTGATCGCGCTCATGGCGCTTCCGGTCGTGCTGGCGCCGCTCTATGCGATCGTCCCGCCGGTCTCCACGCTGATGCTCGCGCGCTGGGCTATGGGGCGGCCCGTGGAGCGCGTCTGGACGCCGCTCGACCAGATTTCGCCGGCGCTGCCACGGGCGGTGCTCGTCTCTGAGGACGCCCGCTTCTGCCAACACCATGGCGTCGACTGGGGCGCAATCCGCGACGTCTTGAAGTCGGGCGGCGAGTCAGGGCCCGGGCGCGGCGCGTCGACCATCGCGATGCAGGTCGCCAAGAACCTGTTCCTGTGGCAGGGCGGCGCCTACGCGCGGAAGCCGATCGAGATCGTGCTGGCGCACTGGATCGACCTCGTCTGGAGCAAGCGCCGGGTGATGGAGGTTTATCTCAACGTGGCCGAGTGGGGGCCAGACGGAATCTTCGGCGCCCAGGCCGCCGCGCGGCGCGCCTTCGGCCGGGACGTGAAGGCGATCACCCCGCAACAGGCGGCGCTGCTAGCGGCGGCGCTGCCGAACCCCGTGCTGCGCGACGCCCGCCGCCCGAGCCGCCAGGCGCGCGTCCACGCGGCGATCGTGGCGAGCCGCGCCCGCGCGGCCGGCGCGCTGACCGCCTGCCTCAAGTGAGACGGGCGGCCTGATTCCTGCTGGCGTTCCGGCCGGGATGCCGCTATAAGCCCGCCCGACGAGGCGGCGACTGAGCTCCGCCCGCTTTTCTGCGCGCCGAACAGGCCGCGCACCCGAATTGACGGAGTTTGCGAAATGGCCGTTCCGAAGCGAAAGACGTCCCCGATGAAGCGCGGCCACCGGCGCTCCGCGGACGCGCTCAAGTCGCCCACTTACATCGAGGACAAGGACTCCGGCGAGCTGCGCCGTCCGCACCACCTCGACCTGAAGACCGGCATGTATCGCGGCCGGCAGATTCTGACGCCGAAGGCGGAAGCCTGACGCCTCGCAGATCTCGTTTCTGACAAAAGGCCGGCCTTGCGCCGGCCTTTTGCGTTTCCGCCTGTCAGGCGACGCCGCGGTCGCGCTTCGGCCGGTCGCGCGGCCAGCTATAGGCGGCGAGCGCTTCGGCCACGGCGGCCCGCCGGCGGACGCGCGTCTGCCCCACTCCGAGCGCGCCGGCGATCAGCTGCGCCACGAGCGGCGCGTAGCTACGTCCCGCCCAGCTTCGGCCGCCGCGCCGGGCGTCGGCCTTCTGCGGCTGCTCGGTCGGCCCGTTCGCCGCGGCGCTCTCGTCCGCCGGCTCGACGCGCGGCGTTTCGGCTCGCGGCGCCGCCTCGGCTTTTTTCGCCTTTTCGGGCTTCGCCCGCCCCCGCGCGGCGGCGCCCGATCTTTGGATGGGAGGCAACATCAGCATCGCAGTGCTGTCCCGCTCGTGGATTTTCTATGCTCGGGGCGCAATACGGACCATTAACCAAGTATCTCCGGCGCCCAAGCGGCCATCTGCGCTTACGAAGCTAGAGTTTTTGTGAGTAGAGTCCAGAGCACTGATTCGTCGTCCACATCTGCGCGTGGAACCAGCCGGGATGGCGCAAGCCCGAACCACCGCTCAGCCGGGCCTCAGCCAGGGTTCGCCGCTCGAGGATCTGCTGACCGCGGTCGGCGAGGCCGCCTATGTGTGGGACGTCGAGAGCGACCGGCTCGACTGGACGGCGGCCGCCCATGAGGTCCTCGGGCTCCCGCCGGCGACGCCGCTCGAGACCGCGACCCGGTTCGCGGCGCTGTTCGATCCGGACGCGCTGACCACGAGGCGCGAGGCGGTGTTCGGCGCGAGCGCCGCGGATCGCGGCGACGGCGTTCCGTTCGAGGTCGAATATCCGCTCGCCCCCGGCGGCCGCGCCAAGCGGCTCTGGGTGCAGGATCGCGGCCGCTGGTACGCCGGTCCCGAGGGTCGCCCCGCCCGCGTCGTCGGGGTCGTGCGCAGGCTCGGGGCGCATTACGAGCACGCCCACAACGCCGCGACGCTCGCCCGCTTTGACCCGCTGACCGGCCAGCTCTCCCGCGCCCGGCTGCTGGAGGTCGCGGGGGCGACGCTTTCGGCCACTCTGCGGATGCAGACCGCCTGCTGCCTGGTGCTCGCCTCGCTCTCCAATCTCGGCGCGATCAACGAATCCTACGGCTATGACGTCGGCGACCTCGCGGTGGTGGAGGTCGCCCGCCGTTTCAGGCTGGCGATGCGCGGCGGCGACACGCTCGGACGGTTCTCGACCTCGACCTTCGGCCTCGTGCTGCAGGAGTGCGACCGCGCCGAGCTCGACGTGGTGCTGCGGCGGCTCGCGGCCGCGGTCCATGACGAGCCGATCGTCACCCCGGCGGGCCCGGTGTCGGTCCGGATGGCGATCGGCGGCGTGGTCGCGCCCCGGCACGCGCGCGACGTCAACGAGTTCGTCGCGAAGGCGCGCGCCGCGCTTGCGCGCGCCTTCGCGCTCCCGACCGGGATCCACGTCTACGCGCCCGATCCCGAGCGCGAGGCCGCCCGCCGCACCCATATGCGGCTCGCCGACCAGCTCGTCACGGCGCTCAACGAGCGACGGGTGCGGCTCGCCTTCCAGCCGGTGTTCCGCGCCACGACGCGCGAGCACGTCTGGAGCGAAGCGCTGGTGCGCGTCGTCGCGGAGGACGGCGAAGTCTTTTCGGGCGGGCCGCTCGCGAGCGCCGCCGAGGAGGTCGGGCTGATCCACATGCTCGACCGCCGCGCGCTCGACCTCGCGGCCGCGCATCTTGCGAGCCTGCCCGAGGCGCGCGTCGCGGTGAACGTCTCGGCGGCGACGACCGCGGATGAAAGTTGGCTCGAGGCGCTGTCCTCCTGGCTGGCGATGCGGCCGGATCTGGCGGACCGCCTGATGGTGGAGGTCACGGAGACGGCGGCGATCGCCGATCTCGGCGTCACGGCCGCTTTCGTGACGGAGCTCCACGCCCGCGGGGTCAAGGTCGCGATCGACGATTTCGGCGCCGGCCACACCTCATTCAGGGCGCTGCGCGAGCTCGCGGTCGACCTCGTCAAGATCGACGGCACCTTCGTGCGCGATCTGCAGAACGACCCGCGGTCAGGCGCCTTCGTGCGCGCGCTTCTGGCGCTCGCGCGCGAGCTCGGCTTCGAAACGGTCGCCGAGCAGGTCGAGACCCGCGCGGCCGCCGAGATGCTGACGGAATGGGGCGCGACCTACCTGCAGGGCGAACTGCTGGCGGCCGCGGAGCTCGCCTGAGCCGTCATTCCGCGGCGTCGCGCCCGGCCGCGCCGCCGCCGAACCGGCGGGCGACATAGTCTTCCACCATCGCCTTGAACTCGGCGACCAAGCCCGGCCCGCGCAGCGTCGCGACCTTCTTGCCGTCGACGAACACCGGCGCGGTCGGGCTCTCGCCGGTGCCAGGCAGCGAGATGCCGATGTCGGCGTGCTTCGACTCGCCCGGCCCGTTCACGATGCAGCCCATGACGGCGACGTTGAGCGTCTCGGCCCCGGGATAGAGCGTCTTCCACTCCGGCATGCGGGCGACGATGTGGTCCTGGACCTCGCGGGCGAGCTCTTGGAACACGGTCGAGGTGGTCCGGCCGCAGCCCGGACAGGCCGCCACCAGCGGCACGAAGGTGCGGAAGCCCATCGTCTGCAGGATTTCCTGCGCGACCTTGACCTCCACCGTGCGGTCGCCGCCCGGCTCCGGCGTGAGCGAAACCCGTATCGTGTCGCCGACGCCCTGCTGCAGCAGCACGCCGAGCGCAGCGGAGGAGGCCACGATCCCCTTCGAGCCCATTCCGGCCTCGGTGAGGCCCAGATGCAGCGCGTAATCGGCGCGGCGCGCGAGCTCCGCATAGACGGCGATCAGGTCCTGCACGGCCGAGACCTTGGCGGACAGGATGATCTTCTCGCGCGGCAGGCCGAGCTCCTCGGCGCGCGCGGCGGACAGCAGCACCGAACGGATCAGCGCCTCGCGCGTCACCTCGCGGGCGTCCTTCGGGCGCGGGGCGGCGGCGTTCTCGTCCATCAGCCGGGTGAGCAGTTCGCCGTCGAGCGAACCCCAATTGCCGCCGATCCGGACCGGCTTGCCGTTGCGCGCGGCGATCTCGATGATCTGCGCGAAGTGCCGGTCCTTCTTGGCCCCGAAGCCGACATTGCCGGGGTTGATCCGGTATTTGGCGAGCGCCTCGGCGCAGGCCGGATGCTCGGCCAGCAGGGTATGGCCGATGTAATGGAAGTCGCCGACCAGCGGCACGTTCACGCCGCGCCGGGCGAGCTCGTCGCGGATGTGCGGCACGGCGGCCGCGGCCTCCGCGCGATCGACCGTGATGCGGACGAGCTCCGAGCCGGCGCGCGCCAGCGCGGCGACCTGCGCGACCGTCCCGGCGATGTCGGCGGTGTCGGTGTTGGTCATCGACTGCACCACGATCGGCGCGCCGCCGCCGACCGTGACGTCGCCCACCAGCACAGGCCGCGACGCGCGGCGCGCGGCGAGCGCGGCGGGACAATCCACCGGCGCGGACGAATGATCAGGCGTCAGCGGCATCGGGACTTCTCAGCTTGAGCTTGGCGCGACAATGGGCGCATTCGCCGGAGACCTCGATCACCGGCGCGCGCGGGCGAAAACCGGACGCCCGGGCGAGGCCCTGCAGCGCGTTCGCGAAGGCCTGCGTCGTCGCTTCGCCGACGGCCCCGCAATCCTCGCAGATCAGGAACACCACCGGCGCGTCGCCGGTCGCGCCGTGATCATGGCTGCACGCCACGAAAGCGTTGCGGCTCTCGATCCGGTGCACGAAGCCCTGCTCCTGAAGGAAATCGAGCGCGCGATACACTGTGATCGGCGCAGGCGGCCGCTCGCCGGGCCGCGACAGCCGCTCGATCACCTCATAGGCTCCGGCCGGCGCGTGGTCGGCCGCGAGCGCCTCCAGCACGCGGCGGCGGATGTCGGTCAAGCGCGCCCCGCGCTCCGCGCACAGCCGCTCGGCGCGCTGCAGGACTTCGCGCGCGCAAGCGTGATGGTTGTGCCCCGGCTCGGCGAAGGGACGTCCGGCGGCGGTCTCGGGGTGCGTCATCTCGACCGATCTCTTAGCACGAAGCGCCGCGCGTCGCGTCACCGCGGCGGCTCACATTGCGCATCGGCCCGCAGCGCGCCAGCTTAGCCGCGGCAGGACCCGCGCCATTCCCGAAAGGCCTCACAATGTTGCAGGACAAGACCGCCGTCGTCACCGGCTCCACCAGCGGGATCGGGCTCGCCATCGCCCGCGCGCTGGCCAAGGCCGGCGCTAACGTCGTGATCAACGGCTTCGGCGACAAGGCCGAGATCGAGCAGATCCGTTCCTCGATCGAGGCGGAGCATGGCCATGCCGTGGCGCATGACGGTGCGGACATGCTGAAGCCGCAGGAGATCGCCAGAATGATCCGGGCTGCCGAAGAGCGCTTCGGGGCGGTCGACATCCTGGTGAACAACGCCGGCATCCAGCACGTCTCGCCGGTCGACGAATTTCCCGAAGACAAGTGGGATCAGATCATCGCGATCAATCTGTCCGCCGCGTTCCACGCCACCAAGGCGGCGCTGCCGGGCATGAAGCGGAAGGGCTGGGGCCGCGTCGTCAACACGGCCTCGGCGCACGCGCTTGTGGCGTCGCCCTTCAAGTCGGCCTATGTGGCGGCCAAGCACGGCATTGCTGGGTTCACCAAGTCCTGCGCGCTCGAAGTGGCGCAGCAGAAGATCACCGTGAACGCGATCTGCCCGGGCTATGTGTGGACGCCGCTGGTCGAGCGGCAGATCCCCGACACAATGAAGGCGCGCGGCATGACAGAGGAAGAGGTCAAGCGCGACGTGCTGCTTGCGGCGCAGCCGACCAAGGAATTCGTTACGCCCGATCAGGTGGCGGCGCTCGCCGTCTTCCTGTGCTCCGACGCAGCGGCGCAGATCACCGGCGCGCTGCTCACGATGGACGGCGGCTGGACCGCCGCCTGAGGCGAGAGCGCGCAACCTGCGCGTCCCCAGGAGAATCGGTCAGCGCGGCTTCAGGTCGCCCGCCGGGGCCTCGGTGTGGCCGCGCAGCTTATCCGCCGAAGGATTGCCGCTCGACTTGGAAGACGGCGCCTGGCCGGCCATCGGCTCCGCGCCCGCGCCTGTCGCGCCGGCGCCCGACGAGCTCGTTCCGCTCGAGCCGGAGGCGCCCATATCGCCCGTGCTGGCCTTGCTGTCGCTCGGCGACGGCTTCGTGGAGTCGCTCGAATTGGGCTGAGCCCAGCCTGCCGCCGGGGCAGCCGCCAGCATTGTGGCGGTCAGCGCAACGGTCCATCGCTTGTTGAACTTCATAACGTCTCCCATGCGGACTGATTTGACATGGGATCAACTTCCGGAACGGCGCTGTGTTCCTCCGAATCATCACCGGACGTCCGGAAATGCGAGGCGGGGTCTGTTCGACCGCCGCCTCGCCCGGCTCCGGCGGGAATGGCTGACCGGAACCGTATCTGTCCGCAGCGCCAGATGATTAGACGCTGCGCAAGATCGGCGGCCCAGATGTAGAAGCACAGCCGCCGGCCGTTCAAACGAATTCGACTCGAATTTGACCGAAATGGCCACGATTTACTTGAGTGGTTAATCGCCGCCGGAGCGCTGTTCAGCGCCCGCGCGCTTCCGCCAGCGCGGCGCAGCCGACCAGTCCGGCGACCGGAGAGGTCACGAGCAGCGTGGCGGTTTCGCGCATCATCCCGCGATGCGGGCCCTTCGCCTCGAAGCTCGACCGGAACGCGCCCGTATCCACGAAGCCGATAAGCTTCGGCAGCACGCCGCCGCAGAAATAGACCCCGCCGGCGCCGAACGTCAGGGCGACGTCGCCGGCGAACCGGGCGAGGATTCGGAGAAAGATCTCGATCGTCTCGAGCGCCGCGGGATCATTGCGCGCGGCGCCTTCGGACACCGCCGCCGCCGAAATCGCCGCGCCGCCATGCAGCGCGCGATGAAGACGCGCCAGTCCGGGTCCGGACAGCACATGTTCGGCCGACACCCGGCCGTGCTCCCGCCGGATCGCCGCGAACGCCGCGTCTTCGCGCTCCCCCACCGCCGCGAGTTCGACATGGCCGCCCTCGCTCGCGACCGGCAGCCATGTGCCGCCGACCCGCAGCAGAGCGGCGACGCCGAGGCCGGTGCCAGGCCCGACCGCGGCCTTCACGGCCTCAGGCCGAGGCTCGGGGCCGCCGATGCGGCGCAACTCGTCCGGCGCGAGATGCGGCAGCGAGGCGGCCTGCGCCACGAAGTCGTTGATCACCTTCACCGCCGCAAAGCCGAAGCGGCGCGACAGCGCGGCGGCGTCGATCGTCCAGTCGCGGTTGGTGAGGTGAGCGGCGCCGTTCCGCACCGGCCCGGCGACCGCAAACGCCGCTCGGCGGGGCTTCTCGCTGGTCTTGTGCAGATAGGCCGCAACGGCGTCTTCGAACGCAGGATAGGCTTCGTCGGGCGCGGTCTCGACCGAGCGCGGCCGCAGCTCGCCGGCGCAGATGAGGCCGAAGCGGCTGTTTGTGCCGCCGATGTCGCCCACCAGCAGATCCGGTCGGGGCGCCTCAGCCAAGGTCGAGCAGGCGCACGCGCTGCCGCCTCACATAGGGTTTGACGGCCTCCTCGAAGGCGCGCCCGGCTTCTGTCGCATGCCGGGCGGATGCGGCGGCCTCGCTCTCATACAGCGCGGAGGTCAGGAAGAAGCCCGGCGTCGACGGGTCTTCCGCGATCGCGACCCCGCGGCAGCCCGGATCATTGCGCTCCACGGCGTTCGCATTCGCGAACACCGCCGCCCTGAAGGCGCCCGCATGTTCCGGCGCGACCTCGAAAACGGTGGAAACCAACTTCATGGCCGCGACATAGTGCGGCCCCGCCGTCCGCCCATACCGGGCGCCGCCGCAGAGTTCCATGCTCGATCCCTCAATCCTGTCTCCCGACGCCATCGCCTCCCGGGTGCTTCACCGCGACGGCCTGATGCTCATCCTCGACAAGCCGGCCGGGGTCCCGGTCCATGCCGGCCCGAAAGGCGGCCCGAATCTCGAGGCGAGCTTCGGCGCGCTGCGCTTCGGGCTGCCGCGCGACCCCGCGCTCGCGCACCGGCTCGACAAGGACACCAGCGGCTGTCTGGTGCTCGGGCGGCACCGCAAGGCGCTGGCGCGCCTCGGCAAGCTGTTCTCCTCAGGGCGCATCGGGAAGACCTACTGGGCGGTCGTGCAGGGCGCGCCGGAGGCCGACCAGGGCCGCATCGACGCGCCGCTCGCCAAGCGCAACCCCAATCGCGGCTGGTGGATGGCGGTCGATCCCGCGGGCCTTCCCTCGGTCACGGAATGGAAGGTGATGGCGCGCGGCGCCGGGCTCGCCTGGATCGCGTTTACGCCGCTGACCGGCCGCACCCATCAGATCCGCGCCCACGCCGCCCATGTCGGCATGCCGCTGCTCGGCGATCCGATCTATGGCGCCGCGCCGCAGGGCGGTCCGCCGCTGCACCTTCACGCCCGGGCGGTGTCAGTGCCGATGCGCGAGAGCCGGCCGCCGATCGAGGCCGAAGCGCCGCTCCCGCCCCACATGGCGGCGACCTTCGCGGCGCTCGACTGGCAGGCGCCGGCGCCCCGCGCCTCCTCCGTGGACGAAGCGTCCTGACCGCGATGGCGCGCTGCCTCGTCCTGCTCAACCCCCGCGCCGGCGCGCTGAAAGACCTGGAGCGCGCGCCGGGGCCGCAGACGGCGGCGGAGCGGATCGGGGAAGCGTTCGCGGCGGCCGGCAAGCAGGTCGAGGTCCGCATGGTCCCGCCACGCGATCTCGGCGCCGCGCTGGACGAGATCGCCCGCGCGGACAGCCATGACGAAGTCATCGTGGGCGGCGGCGACGGCTCGGTGTCGCGTTCGCTCGGCCGCCTGCTCGCGCTCGGGAAGACGTTCGGCGTGCTGCCGCTCGGAACCGTGAACCTGCTGGCGCGCGACCTCGGCGTGCCGCAGCCGCTGGAGGCGGCGATCGCCGCGCTTGCCCAGGCCGAGCCGCGGCGCGTCGACCTTGCCTCGGTCAACGGCCGCCCGTTTCACTCGATCTCCGGGCTCGGCTTCTTCGCCCAGATGGCGCGCGCCCGCGAGGCCGCGCGGAGCAGCCGCGGGCTCGGCCGATATCTCGGCTTCGCGCTGGCGGCGTTTCGGGCGTTCTTCCGGTCCGGACGCTCGCGCTACGAGCTCGTCATCGACGGCCGCGCGCAACGCGTGGACGCCACGGCGGTCCTGGTCACCAACAACGCCTTCGCCGACGACAGCTGGCGGCGGCCGCGGCTCGACGGCGGCGAGATCGAGGTGATCGTCGCCCATGCCGGCGGCATGCGGGAGCGGCTCCGGCTCGCGGTCGACGTCGTGACCGGAGGCTGGCGCAGCAATCCCCTGATCGAGGCGTTCTGCGCCCAGGAGGCCGTGGTCACCAAGCTCCGGCGGCGGCGGGTGTGGGTGGCGACCGACGGCGAGCTCAGCCGCGAAGCCTGCCCGCTGCGCTATGCAGCCCTGCCGGCCGCCGCGACCATGATGCGCCCGATCGTTCCGCTCGGCGCGGCGGCCGATGCGCCGCCTGCAGGCCAGCCCCGCGGAACATGACGGACCCAAGGGCGTTGGTGCGGGTGAGCGGAGGACGGCGATGAAAAATCCCTGGATGAGCGCCTGGCTGAGCACGGCGAACGCGCTGACGGGCGCGGCGCGCGGCCGAGCCTATTCGGAGGCCCGGCGCGCGCAGGAAGCCTGGCTCGCCGAGACGAACCGGCGGATGATGTCGCTGTGGTTTCCCGGCCTGGCGCAGCCCAAGCCGAAGCCTGTCCCCGTCAGACGCCGCAAGAGCCGCTGAGAGCGGCGTTCAGCTTGCGCAGTGCCGGATCAGCCGGCGCATAAAGGCTTCGCACTGCGCCAGCTGGGCCTCCTCGACGTATTCGTCGGCGCGGTGCGCCTGGGCAATTGAGCCCGGCCCGCAGACGACCGTCGGGATTCCGGCGGTCTCGACGAACAGTCCCGCCTCGGTTCCATAGGCGACCTTGGCGTGCTCGTTGCGGCCGGCGAGCCGTTTCACGAGCGTGACGATGTCGGCGTCGGGCGCGGTGGCGAGGCCGGGAAACTCCGATTTCATCGAGACGTCGACGGCCGCGCGCGGGTCACGCGCCTGCATCTCAGCCTCGAGCTCGGCCGCGTAGGCGCGGAACTCCTCCACGAGCGCGTCGGCGTCCTCTTCCGGCAGCACCCTGAACTCCAGTTCGACGACCGCTTCGTTGGGCACGATGTTGAGCGCGACGCCGCCATGGAAGACGCCGACATGGGCGGTCGAATGCGGGATGTCGTAGAGCGAGTCCTTGAGGCCGGACAATGCGAGCCGGCGGCCGATCTCGGTGGTGCGGGTGACCAGCCGGGCGGCGTATTCGACGGCGTTGACGGCTTCGGGCGCTCGCGAGGAATGGCCGCCGGTCCCTCGCACGTCGACTCGCAGCGAGCGCTTGGACTTGTGCGCGATCACCACCTGCATGTCGGTCGGCTCGCCCACGATGCAGCCGAGCGGCTTCACCGGCCGAGCCGCCAGCATCTCCAGCAGTTCCCGGACGCCCAGACAGCCGACTTCCTCGTCATACGAGAAGGCGAAGTGGATCGGTATCCTGAGCTCGGCGGCCGCCATTTCGGGCGCAAGCGCGAGGCAGACGGCCAGAAAGCCCTTCATGTCGCAGGCGCCGCGGCCATACAGGCGGGCGTCGCGCCGAGTCAGCCGGAACGGATCGGTCGACCAGCGCTGACCATCGACCGGCACGACGTCGGTGTGGCCGGAGAGCACGAGCCCCGGCCGATCGGCGGGCCCGATGGTGGCGAACAGGTTCGACTTGTCGCCATGGGCGCCGGCGGCGCGCTCATGCGCGATCCCGAGACCGTCGAGGTAGCTCTCGACATGCCGGATGAGCGGCAGGTTCGAATTCCGGCTCGTGGTGTCGAACGCGATGAGTTCGCCGAGCAGCTCGATCGTCTTGTCGGAGGCCATTTCGCGCCAATCAGCTCGTGAGCCCGCAGCCTAGACGCTGGGCCGCGCAAGCTGAAGGCGCCGTGCGGAACCCGGTTTGCACGAGGCGTTGCGCCCGAAAACGCGAGGAACGGAGAAGCGCCATGTCGAAGGCATACGCCGTCGGAGCCAAGGTCGCGTGGAACTGGGGCTCTGGACGCGGGCACGGCGAAGTCGCGGAGGTTTTCCGCCGCCGCGTCCAGCGCACCATCAAGGGCGCGAAGATCGTGCGCAACGGCAGCGACGCCGAGCCCGCCTATCTGATCGAGCAGCCGGACGGCGATCGCGTCCTGAAATCGCATTCGGAGCTCGGCGCAGACTAGGCCAAGCGTCGTTTCCTCCGCGGGCCCGCACCCTATCTGCTGCCATCTCTCTCCGTGACGCAGCTTTGTCCGCCTTCATGACCGTTCTGCGCCGCCTGCTGGCTGGACTTCTGGTGATCGCGGCGGCGTGCAGCGCGCCTGGTCAGCTGCGCGCTGAACCGGCGCAGAACCCTGAGCAGGCGCAGCCGTCCGGCGACGTCGACGCGCTGATCCGCATCCTGGAAGACGATCGTGCGCGGGCCGCGCTGATCGAGCGGCTCCGGGCCGCGCAAGGCCAGGCCGCGCCGTCAGGGGCGCCGGATCAGAACCAGCCGGTCAAAAAGCCGGGCGAGGTGGACGGGCCGTCTTCAGCGCCGGACGACGCCTCGGCCGTGCAGTCAGCCCGAGCCGCGGAGGGCGACGCCGAGCCGACGCTCGCGCGGCGGGCCGCCGAATACACGCGCGCCGTAGCGGAACGTGGCGCAGCGCTCGTGGCGGCAAGCTCGACGCTGATCGCCGATCTTGGAAGCATTTTCGCGGGCCCGCTGCAGCAGAACGTCGACTGGCCGCGGCTGCTCGCCCTGGCGCTCACGATCGGCGTCACGTTCGGGGCCTTTCTGGCCCTGCGGGCGCTCGGAATTCCATTTTACCGCAGCATCGGCCGGCGCTCGATCAGCGCCCGGCTGCCCGAACGGGTCGCGCTGATCGGGGTGAGCGCGCTTGTCGACGCCGTGATGGTGCTCGTCGCCTGGGCGGGCGGCTACGTGTTCGCGCTGCAGTTCGGCGCATATGGGGTGATCACGATCCAGCAGTCGCTCTTCCTGAACGCCTTTCTGGCCATCGAACTGCTCAAGGTCGTGCTGCGCGCGACGACCTCGCCCCGCTATCCCGGGCTTCGCGCGGCGCCGATTGGGGACGAGGCGGCAGCCTACTGGTACTTCTGGGCGAGCCGGCTGATCTCGACGCTCGGCTACACCTTCCTTTTCGTCGCCCCGATCCTCACCGCGGCGGTATCGCCCGGCGCGGCCCAGGCGGTCCGGGTGGTGGTCGCCTTCGCGAGCCTGATGATGGCGGTGGCGATCGTGCTGCAGAACCGCGAGCGGGTGCATCAGCGGCTCGCGGCGCGCACGCAGGCGGCGCACACCGAACTCGTCTCCGCCTTCTACGGCTTCCTCGCCCGCTTCTGGCATTGGATCGCGATCGCCTGGCTGGTGGCGCTGTTCACGGCGTGGCTCGTCAATCCCGGCGAGGCCCTGCCCTTCATCGCGAAGGCGACGCTTCAGACGCTCGCGGCCGTGGCGATCGGGGCGATCGCTACGGCGCTGATCTCGCGACTGATCGCCGGCGGCATGCGCGTGCCGGCCGACGTCAGGGCCCGGCTGCCGCTGCTCGAAAGCCGGCTGAACGCCTTCGTGCCCGCCGTGCTGAAGGCGGTGCGGCTGATCGTCCTGCTGATCGTCCTGCTCGCCGTGGCGCAGAGCTGGGCGCTGGTGGACCTGCTCGGCTGGCTGTCGACGGCGGCCGGCGCCCGGTTCGCGGCCTCCACCCTGACGGCCGGGCTGATCATCATCATCGGGCTCGCGGCCTATGTAGCGGTCTCCTCCTGGATCGAATACCGGCTGAACCCGGCGTTCGGGCACGTTCCGACGGCGCGCGAGAGCACCCTCCTCACGCTGTTCCGGAACGCCTTCACGATCGCCCTGTTCGTGCTCGTCGGCATGCTCGCGCTCGCCGAGATCGGCGTGAACATCGCCCCGCTGCTCGCCGGCGCCGGCGTGCTGGGGCTCGCGATCGGTTTCGGCGCCCAGAAGCTGGTGCAGGACATCATCACCGGCGCGTTCATCCAGTTCGAGAACGCGATGAACGCCGGCGACAACGTCAAGGTCGGCGGCGTGCAGGGCACGGTGGAGCACCTGACGATCCGCTCGGTCGGCATCCGCTCGGTCGACGGCGTCTACCACCTCATCCCGTTCTCGTCGGTCGACAGCGTGTCGAACGCGACCAAGACCTTCAGCTACCACATGGCCGAGATCGGGGTGGCGTATCGCGAGTCCATCCCGGAGGTGAAGCAGGCCATGCAGGACGCATTCGACCTGCTCAAGGAGGGGCCGCACGGCGCCGACATCACCGGGCCGTTCGAACTGCACGGGCTGACCAAATTCGGCGACAGCGCGATTACGGTGCGCGGCCGGATCAAGACCGTGCCGGGCCGCCAGTTCATGGTCGGCCGGGCCTATAACGAGATCGTCAAGGAGATCTTCGACGAGCGCGGCATCGAGATGCCGTTCCCGCATCTGACGCTCTACATGGGCGAGGACAAGCGCGGCGACGCGCCGCCGCTCCGGGTGACGGCGGCCGTCGATCTCGCGAGCCGCCGGGAGCCGCATTCCGCGGCGTCCGGCAGACAGGGCAAGGCGGCGCTGGCGTCCGAGACCTTCCAGGGTCATGACGGCGCGCCCGACGAAGGCGGCGGCGCAACCAACGGCTGACGCGCGGCCGCGCACGCGTTCGTGGGCGCGGGGGCTCGCCACCCTGCTGCAGTTTCGTGCTAGCCTCCAGGCTCGGCGGGGGGCTTCCCGCCGCGTCCCGGGCCTCGCGGCCCGTGGGAGCTTGCGGGCCGCCAGATGACGTCCATGCCTGCGACCTTCTGGAACGATCCCGCCGCCGAGCCGGAAGGCGGTCGCACGGCTCTTGAGCTGCCGCCGCCGGGTTCCCCCGAGACCTGGCTGAAGGCGCTGACCGACGACGCGCCGCAGATCGTCTGGTCGGCCCCCCTGACGGGCGAGCACGATTATTTTAATCCCCACTGGCGGCGCCTGACCGGGGCCCCGGAAGCCGAGGTCGGCCGCGACGCCTGGCTGTCGCGCATCCATCCGGACGACCGGCAGGAGTGCGCGACGCGCTGGAGCCGGAGCCTCATCACCGGCGAGCCGTTCGTGCTGGAGCATCGGCTGCCGGACGGAAGCGGCGGCTGGCGCTGGTTCCTCAGCCGCGGCTGGCCGCAGCGCGACGAGCGTGGCGCGGTGACCCGCTGGTTCTGCGTCGGCGACGACATCGACGAGGCCGCGCGGCTGCGCGAGGCGGCCTCGCGCCAGGAAACCGAGTTCGAGCGACTCGTCGCGCAGCGGACTGCGGACCTCGCCCACGCCTATCAGCGCGTGGCCGCCGAGGCGGCCGGTCGCCGCCACGAGGAGACCGCGCGGCGCCACATCGACGCGCTCTACGCCGCCTATGTGGACAACACGCCCGACGGCGTCTTCGTCGTCTCGATCGCCTCCGACGGCGCGGTCGCCGTCGAGACGATGAACCGCGTGCTGGAGCGGGCGCTCGAGATCGGCGAGGAGGGCGTCCAGGGCCGCCGGCTCGCCGAATTCATGCCGGCCCCGATGGCCGCCCGGCTGACGCGCAAGATCGCCGAATGCCTCGCGGCGGGCGCCCCGCTCCGTTACGAGGAGGTCGCGGAGATCCAGGGTCTCGAGCGCGTCTTCGAGGTCATGCTGGCGCCCGTGGAGGCTCTGGCCGGCGGGACGCGCCGTGTGGTGGGCTCGGCGCGCGATCTGACCGAACGCCGCGAGGCGGAACGCCAGTTGCGGCAGGCCCAGAAGATGGAGGCGATCGGCCAGCTTACCGGCGGCGTCGCGCACGACTTCAACAACCTGCTGCAGGTCGTGAAAGGCAATCTCGAGCTGCTCGCCGAGGAGCTTGCGGGCGCCATGACGCCGACGACCGAGCGACGGCTGCGCGACGCCATGGCGGGCGCGGCGCGCGGCGCCAAGCTGACGCGCCAGCTGCTCGCCTTCTCCCGCCGCCAGCCGCTGACGCCCAAGCCCACCCATGTCGGCGCGCTGGTCGCCGCCATGACCGATCTGCTCGACCGCACCCTCGGCGAGCAGGTCGAAATCGAGATCACGGCCGATCCGGAGCCGTGGGCGGCGCTGGTCGATCCGATTCAGCTCGAGAACGCCGTGCTGAACCTCGCGATCAACGGCCGCGACGCCATGCCGGACGGCGGCAAGCTGACGATCTCGGTCAAGAACCTCGCGGCGGACGAGAGAAATGGCGAGCGGATCGAGATCGCCGTGGCGGACGCCGGCTTTGGCATGACCCCCGCGGTGCTTGCGCGGGTGTTCGAACCCTTCTTCTCCACCAAACCGGAGGGGCGCGGCACAGGGCTCGGGCTGCCGCAGGTGCAGGGCTTCATCGAACAGTCGAACGGCGGCGTCGCGATCGAGAGCGTCGCCGGCCAGGGCACGGTCGTGCGCCTGACCCTGCCGCGCAGCGAGGCCGCGCCGCCGGAAGACGCCGAGGGCGTCGGCCGGGCCGATCTGCGCGCCCGGGGCGAGACGATCCTGCTGCTCGAAGACGACGACGGCGTCAGGACCGCCGTCTCCGATCTGCTCGTCGCGCTGGGCTACAAGGTCATCGCCGCGGCTTCCACGGCCGAGGCCACGCCGCTGATCGAGGGCCGGCAGGCGTTCGACCTGCTGCTGTCGGATGTGGTGATGCCCGGCGCGCCCAAGCCGCCCGAACTCGCCCGCCTGGCGCTATTGCGCCGCCCGGAGCTGAAGGTGCTGTTCATGTCCGGTTATGCGGAGAGCGCCATCGTTCACCAGGGCCGCGTCGATCCGAACGTGCATCTGATCGAAAAACCCTACCGCAAGGAGACGCTGGCGCTGAAGCTCCGCCAACTGCTCGACGACCGGAAGCCTGCGGCGCCCGAGAAGCCGTCGCCGCTCCGCATCCTGCTGGTCGAGGACGAACCGCTGATCGCGATGGGCGTCGCCGAACTGCTCGAGAGCTTCGGCCACACGGTCAAGCAGGCCCACAACGCCGCGGCGGCGCAGGCCGCGCTGGCGAACGACGCCACGATCGACCTGTTGCTGACGGATCTCGGCCTGCCAGACATGGACGGCGAGACGTTGGCCGAATGGAGCCGCGGCGTGAGGCCGCGGCTGCCGATCCTGTTCGCCACCGGGCGCGACGATTTCCAGGCGCCGCCGCTGCTGGCCGCCGGCGGACCGGTGGCGGTCGTCACCAAACCGTTCGACGGCCACACGCTGAAGCGCGGTCTCGAGGCCTGCGCATCCGGAAGCTTCTGACAGGGCTGCGCCGCCGCCGCTTGACCCGCGCAAGGCCGCGGGTGCATTCGACGCGCCGACAGGCCTTGTGACGCAGCGACCGATCGGAGCCGCATTGGAACTCGACAGCATGGACCAGGCGATCGCCGCGATCGCCGCAGGCGAACTGGTCGTCGTGGTGGACGACACCGATCGCGAGAACGAGGGCGACCTCATCATGGCGGCCGCCAAGGCGACGCCGGAGACGCTCGCCTTCATGATCCGCCACACCAGCGGCATCATCTGCGCGCCGCTCACCGCCGAGCGGGCCGAGGCGCTGAACCTCGCCCCGATGGTCGCGACCAATCTCGACCCGATGCGGACGGCCTTCACGGTCTCGGTCGACTACAAGATCGGCCTGACCACCGGCATCTCGGCCGAGGAGCGCGCCAACACCGTGCGCGCGCTCGGCTCCGACAACGCGATCTCGTCCGATTTCCTGCGGCCCGGTCACGTCTTCCCGCTGATCGCGCGCGAGGGCGGCGTGCTGACCCGCTCCGGCCACACCGAGGCCGCGACCGATCTCGCGACCCTCGCAGGGCTTCCCGCGGTCGGCGTGCTGGCCGAGGTCGTCAATGACGACGGCACCGTGAAGCGGCTGCCGGAGCTGATCGCCTTCGCCCGCGAGCACGGGCTGAAGATCGTCTCGATCGAGGATCTCATCAATCACCGGTCGAGGCGCGAGACCTTCGTGCGGCGGGTCGATCGGTTCGAGCGCCTGATCGGAGGCCGCGACGCCATCATCACGGTCTACGACACGCCGTTCGAGCAGACGCAGCATGTCGCGATCGCCGTCGGGGACGTCAGCGGCGACGGCGCCGTGCCCTGCCGCATCCACCGCGAGCACCTGCTGACCGACCTGCTGCGCGGCGCGGCGACCTCCAAGGGCTGGCTCGACAATGCGCTCGCCCGGTTCGGCGAAACCGGCCGCGGCGTGTTCATCCTGATCCGGGATCCCGCCGTGCTGCGCGACCCGCGCGACGCCGCCGGCGAGAAGGGCTCGGACGATCCGGCCGCCGAGCGCCATATGTCGGCCCGCCAGCGCCGCCAGCGCTGGCGCGAGATCGGCGTCGGGGCGCAGATCCTGCGCGATCTCGGGGTCCGCAAGATCTCGCTGCTCGCCGGCCACGAGCGGCAATATGTCGGCATCGCGGGCTTCGGCATCGCGATCGAGAAGACCGAGATCCTCGACGAGTAGCCGGAGACGCCGGCTTCAGGACGAGGCGGCGGGCTTCGGGTTCGCCGCCTTGGCCTTCTCGAGCTGCGGCCGCAGCGTCTTTTCGGCGCTTTCGTCGGTCAGCGGACCGACGAACTTGAACGCGATGCGGCCGTCGCCGCTCACCACGAAGGTCTCGGGCACGCCGTAGACGCCCCACTCGATCGCGGCGCGGCCGCCCGGATCGACCCCGACCTTCTGGTACGGATTGCCGAGACCGCCAAGGAAGCGCCGGGCGTTCTCGGGCGCATCCTTGTAGTTCAGCCCGAACATCCGCACGCCGCTTTGGCTGAGCTTAAGCAGAATCGGGTGCTCCTGGTGGCAGGGCACGCACCAAGACGCGAACACGTTGACGACCGTCACCTCGCCGGTCGCGAGATCGGCGCGCGAAAAACCCGGGACCGCGCCGCTTTCCCCCGTCAGACCTTCGAGCGCGGGGAGCGTCAGGTCGGGCGCCGGCCGGCCGATCAGCGCGGACGGCAGCGCCGAGGGATCGCCGCTGTAGAGGCGCACATAGAGCAGCGCGGCGAGCGCCACGAACACCACGATCGGAACCGCCACGAAGCCCCGCCGGCGCCAACCCGCCGCGGGCGCGGCGGCCTCGTTCTCCGGGGTCACGGGCGGCCCCGCCGGCGGCCGGAACGGGCCTCGAGCCGCTCGAGCGCGCGCGCCTGGACGCGGTGGTCCAGGACCGTCCACACGATCAGACCGGCCACGACCACGAACCCGATCGCGTAGGAGGCGACGATGAAGCCGAGATGCGGATCGCTCATTCGGCGGGCTCCGGCGCGAAGGCGGCCGACGCGGCCGCGGTGATCCGGAGCGTGCGCAGCCGCCGCCGGATCAGCTCCGTCCGCATCGCGGCGAGGTGCAGCGTCACGAACAGCAGCGTGAAGGCGAGCGCGTTCGTCAGCAGCGGCCACAGGATCGAGGGATCCATGGCGGGCTTGCCCATGCGGGTGATCGAGGCCGGCTGGTGCAGCGTGTTCCACCAGTCGACCGAGAACTTGATGATCGGGATGTTGACCGAGCCGACCAGCGTCAGCACCGCGCAGGCCTTGGCGGCGCGCGACGGCTCCTCGATCGCGGAGCGCAGCGCCATCAGGCCGAGATACATCAGGAACAGGATGAGGAACGAGGTCAGCCGGGCGTCCCACACCCAGTAGGTCCCCCACATCGGCTTGCCCCAGAGCGAGCCGGTGGCGAGCGCGAGAAACGTGAAGGCGGCGCCAAGCGGGGCCGCCGCCTTGGCGGCGACGTCGGCGAGCGGATGGCGCCAGATCAGAACGCCGAGACTCGCGACCGCCATGATGGTGTAGCCCATCATGCCGAGCCAGGCGGCCGGCACGTGCAGGAACATGATGCGCACGGTCTCGCCCTGCTGGTAGTCGGCCGGCGCGACCAGGAGGCCGAGATAGAGCCCGAGCGCCAGCGCGACCGCGGTCGCGCCTGCAAGCCAGGGCAGCGCGCGCGCCGCGAAGCCCGCGAACCGGGCCGGGTTGGCGAGCGCCGTAATGGAAGTGAGCAGGGCCATGGCTCGGCCTTTTATGTCGAACTCGGTCCTCACAACAGACGTCCGTGGCGAAAATCAGCGCGCCTCGGGGCCGCAGCGCAGCCTCAGCCGCTCATCCTTTCAGCTAACCGACGGCCTCTGGAACCGTTCAGCCTCTTCGTTCCTGCCGGAGCAGCCGGCCGGCCTCGACGTTCCGCGGCTGGGCCCGAGCCGTTCGGGAGCCATTTAGGGCGCTCGAGACCCAAGGAGCCGATCACATGAAAATCATCTCTCTCCTCGCCATTTCAGCGGTCGCGCTCGCGCTCGGCGCCTGCGAGCACGACCGGGCGCGGGGCTATGGCTACCATGACCGCACCTTCGTCGAAGGCGACCGCGGTCATTGGGGGCAGGGCCGCTATCGCCATGGCGATGGACGGTACGAGCGCAGCCGGTATGACGGCCGGCGCCACGACCGCGACCGGGACCGCCGTCACGACGGCCGCGAGCGGCGCGGCGACGACCGGGGCGGGCGGGAGCACGGCCGCATCGACGGTCGGTACTGAACGAACCTGAAGCAGGGCCGGGCCTTAGCGCCAGGCCCTGCCCGCGTCAGTCGCGCAGCAGCCGCAGGGCGGCCGCGGCCGCGACCGGGCCGAGCACCGCGTAGCCGAGCGCCAGCCCGGCCAGCACGCTCAGCGGCGCGAGGCTTTCGCGCGAGGGGTCGCAGGCCGCGACGCCGAAGATCAGCACCGGCACGGCGAGCGGCAGGATCAGGACCGGCACCAGCAGCCCGCCGCGCCGCAGCCCCACCGTCAGCGCGGCGCCGACGGCTCCCAGACAGGCGAGCGCCGGCGTCCCCACCAGCAGGGCGAGCGCCACGTGGCCGGAGACCGCCGGACCGACGTCGAGCATGACGCCGAACAGCGGCGCGGCGAGCACCAGCGGCAGCCCCGTCGCGAGCCAGTGCGCGAGGATCTTGGCGGCGACCTGCAGCTCCAGCGGGGCCGGCGCGAGATGCATGAGATCGAGGCTGCCGTCCTCATGGTCGGCCTGCAGCAGCCGGTCGAGCCCGAGCAGGCTCGCCAGCAGCGCGCCGAGCCACAGGATCGCGGGGCCGATGCGGGCGAGCAGCGCGAGATCGGGACCGACCGCAAATGGCGTCAGCGTCACGACCAGCAGGAAGAACATCACGCCAAGTCCTGCGCCCCCGCCCCGCGCCAAGGCCAGATCGCGCGACAGCACGGCGGCGAGCGGCGAGTTCATGCGGCGTCTCCGCGAGCCGGACTCAAGAAGAAGGACAGGCAGCCTCTCACGGGTATTTCACCTCCGACGCTGAACATATGCCCGCGATCCGCGTTGCTGATGACTGGTCAGCGTTTCGCCTGACCGAGACAGGAGAACAATCATGAGAATCAACCTTACTTCCTCACTGTCCGCTTTGGCGATCGCAGGCGTGCTGTCGGTAGCGCAGACCGCGCCCGGTTACGCCGCCGACGAAACCGAGATGGCCAAGAATGCGAAGGTCACGATCGGCCAGGCTGTCGAGGCCGCCGAGCAGAAGGGCATGGGCAAGGCCACCGAGGCCGAGTTCGAGGACGATTACGGCGGGCGCTGGGAGGTCAAGGTCCTGAGCCAGGGCGGCGACAAGCTGACCAAGTATTTCGTGGATCCGAACAGCGGCGAGGTGACTGGCCAGGAGGAGCAGACCTTCGAGAAATACTGGACCATGCTGAAGCCGGCGGATTTCCAGAAGGCGCAGACCCAGCTCAAGGAAGCGATCGCTGCGGCCGAGAAGGCGGCGAACGGCAAGGCGACCAGCGCCGAGGTCGAGCGCTCGGGCGACGCCGTCGCCTATGAGATCGACGTCGCCACCGCCGACGGCTCGAAGGACGTCGACGTCGACGCCAACGGCAAGGCGGTCGTGGACGACTGACTCATGCTGGGGCGGCCGCGCGCGCTCGTCGACTGAGATCGAGCGTCGCGCCGCCCTCGAAGCCGAGCTCCGCATGGGTGGCCGCGATCACCATGCCGCCGCGCCCGCGGTGCTCGGCGACCAAAGCCGCAAGCAGCGCCTGCCCGGCCGCGTCGAGCGCCGCGGTCGGTTCGTCGAGCAGCCACACCGGCCGCGGAGCGGCGATCAGGCGCGCAAGCGCCAGCCGGCGGCGCTGGCCCGCCGACAGAGCCCCGCCGGGGAGATCGGCGATCGCCCCGAGCCCCACGCGCGTAAGCGCCTCCGCCAGATCGCCTTCCCCGCCGAGGACGTCCCGCGCGAAGGCCAGATTGCGCTCGACACTCAGCCCCGCCTTGACGGCATCGAGATGGCCGAGCAGGTGCATCCGCTCCCTCACCGGCGCGTCCTCCTCGTCGCCTTCCAATCTGACCGAGCCTGACAGGGGCTTCAGCAAGCCGGCGAGCGTCCGCAGCAGGGTCGACTTGCCGGCGCCGTTGGGGCCGACGACCGCGAGCGCCCCGCCCTCCTCGACGGCGAGGCTCACCCCATCCAGGATCGGGCACCCGCCGCGGGCGACCGTCAGGGCTTCGGCGACGAGCCTCATGCGGCCGCCGGGACAGATGTTGGAACGCCTCGAAGCCCGGCGGTTTTCGCAAGGCGCACGCAGGACTCAAGCGTCTTCAACCGGGGCAAGACTTCACCTATAAGGACCTCACGTCTATCTTGTGCAGCGCACCCGCGCGGGTCCGAGCCGCCGCGCCGCCGTGCATTCCAAGGAGCGAGCCCCTCGTGTCCCATCCCGACAGCTTCCGTTCGGCCAAGACCCTGTCGGTGGGCGGCGAGACCTATCGCTACTACAGCATCCCCGACGCCGAGGCGAACGGACTTGCGGGCGTGTCCCGGCTGCCCTTCTCGATGAAGGTGCTGCTCGAAAACCTGCTGCGCTTCGAGGACGGCCGCACCGTGGTGGCCGACGACGCGCGCGCCATGACGGGCTGGCTCGCCGACCGGCGCTCGGATCGGGAGATCGCCTTCCGGCCGGCGCGCGTGCTGATGCAGGACTTCACCGGCGTGCCGGCCGTAGTCGACCTCGCCGCGATGCGCGACGCCATGAAGCATCTCGGCGGCGATCCGAAGAAGATCAACCCGCTGGTGCCGGTCGACCTGGTGATCGACCATTCGGTAATCGTCGACGAGTTCGGCAACGCCCGCGCCATCGGCCGCAATGTCGAGCTCGAATATGAGCGCAATGGCGAGCGCTACCGCTTCCTGCGCTGGGGCGCCCAGGCGTTCGACAATTTCCGCGTGGTGCCGCCCGGCACCGGCATCTGCCATCAGGTGAACCTCGAATATCTCTCGCAGACGGTCTGGACCCGGGACGAGGACGGCGCGACCGTCGCCTATCCGGACACGCTGGTCGGCACCGACAGCCACACCACCATGGTCAATGGCCTCGCCGTTCTGGGCTGGGGCGTCGGCGGCATCGAGGCGGAGGCCGCCATGCTGGGCCAGCCGATCTCGATGCTCATCCCGGAGGTGATCGGCTTCAAGATCACCGGCGCGCTGCGCGAGGGCGTGACCGCGACCGACCTCGTGCTGACCGTCACCCAGATGCTCCGCAAGAAGGGCGTGGTCGGCAAGTTCGTCGAGTTCTATGGCGCAGGCCTCGACAACATGGCGCTCGAGGACCGCGCCACGATCGGCAACATGGCGCCCGAATACGGCGCGACCTGCGGCTTCTTCCCGATCGACGCCGACACGATCCGCTATCTGCGCGAGACCGGCCGGGACGAGGCGCGCGTCGCGCTGGTCGAGGCCTACGCCAAGGCGCAGGGCATGTTCCGCACGTCCGGCACGCCGGACCCGGTGTTCAGCGACACGCTGGAGCTCGATCTCTCCACCGTCGAGCCGTCGATCGCCGGGCCGAAGCGGCCGCAGGACCGGGTGCTGCTGAAGGAGGCCAAGGCCGGCTTCCTGGCTTCGCTCGAGGGCGAGTTCAAGAAGCCCGGCGAGGCGGCGAGGCGGGTTCCGGTTGCGGGCCGGGACCATGATCTCGGCCATGGCGACGTGGTGATCGCCGCCATCACCTCCTGCACCAACACCTCCAATCCGAGCGTGATGATCGGCGCCGGGCTGCTGGCGCGCAACGCCGCCGCCAAGGGCCTGACGCGCAAGCCGTGGGTGAAGACCTCGCTCGCGCCCGGCAGCCAGGTGGTGGCGGGCTATCTGGAGAAATCCGGCCTGCAGACCGAGCTCGACAAGATCGGCTTCAACCTCGTGGGCTTCGGCTGCACCACCTGCATCGGCAATTCGGGACCGCTGCCGGAGGAAATTTCCGCCGCGATCAACGAGTCCGATCTCGTCGCCGCCGCCGTGCTCTCCGGCAACCGCAATTTCGAAGGCCGCGTGAACCCCGACGTGCGGGCGAACTATCTCGCCTCGCCGCCCCTGGTCGTCGCCTATGCGCTCGCAGGCTCCATGCAGATCGATCTCGCCACCGAGCCGCTCGGCGTCGGCTCGGACGGGCAGCCGGTCTACCTGCGCGACATCTGGCCGTCCTCGGCCGAGATCGCGGACTTCATCCGCCAGACGATCACCCGCGAGCTGTTCCAGTCGAAATACGCCGACGTCTTCAAGGGCGACGCCAACTGGCAGGGCATCCAGGTGTCGGGCGGCATGACCTATGAGTGGGTCAGCTCCTCGACCTATGTGCAGAACCCGCCTTATTTCGAGGGCATGGACCGCGAGCCCAAGCCGGTGACGGACATCGACGGCGCGCGGGTGCTCGGGCTGTTCCTCGACTCGATCACCACCGACCACATCTCGCCGGCCGGCTCGATCAAGCAGGCGAGTCCTGCGGGCGAATATCTGCGCGACCATCAGGTCCGCCCGCAGGACTTCAACCAGTACGGCACGCGGCGCGGCAATCATGAGATCATGATGCGCGGCACCTTCGCCAACATCCGGATCAAGAACCAGATGGTTCCGGGCGTCGAGGGCGGCGTCACCATCCACTATCCGAGCGGCGAGCAGCTGCCGATCTACGACGCCGCGATGCGCTACAAGGCCGAGGGCGTGCCGCTGGTGGTGTTCGCCGGCCGCGAATACGGCACCGGCTCGTCGCGCGACTGGGCCGCGAAGGGCACCAGCCTGCTCGGCGTGCGGGCCGTGATCGCGCAGTCCTTCGAGCGCATCCACCGCTCCAACCTCGTCGGCATGGGCGTCGCCCCGCTGACCTTCGAGGAGGGCACGTCCTGGCAGACGCTCGGCCTCAAGGGCGACGAGACTGTGACGATCCACGGGCTCGCCGACGGGCTGCGGCCGCGCGTGACGCTCGAGGCGGAGATCGCCTCGGCGGACGGCGCCGTGCGCAGGGTCCCGCTGCTCTGCCGGATCGATACGCTCGACGAGCTCGAATACTTCCGCAACGGCGGCATCCTGCACTACGTGCTGCGGAGCCTCGCGGCCTGAGCGGTCATCACGTCGCCGCGCGTCACCGCCATGTGAGTGGCGGGCGGCGGCGGCGATACCCATAACCTGCCTCTGGTTCATTCAAGCCCCGCCGGACCTGATGCGCTTCGCCCTGGCTGCTTTTCTCGTCGGATGCCTGACCTCGTCGGGCGGCGCGACGGCTGACGAGCAGACGCCGCGGGGCGTCGTCGAGCTGTTCACCAGCCAGGGCTGCTCGTCGTGCCCGCCGGCCGACCGGCTCGCGAGCGAGCTCGCGCGCGACGGCCGGACCCTCGTGCTGACCCTGCCGGTCGACTACTGGGACTATCTCGGCTGGAAGGACACGCTCGCCAGCCCGTCCAACACGGCGCGGCAGCGCGCCTATGCGCTCGCCCGCGGCGACCGCAAGGTCTACACGCCCCAGATCGTCGTCAACGGTCGCGAGGCCGCGGTCGGCGGCGACGGCGCGGCCGTGATGGGCGCCATCACGCGCGCCGAAGCGGACGGCGGGCTCGCACTGCCGGTGAACCTGAAGATCCGCGACGGCCGCATCGAAGTCGCGGTTGCCGAGCCGCGCCGGCCGCTCGCCGCGCCGCACGCGGAGGTTTGGGCGTTTTCGTTCGAGCGCGCCCACGAGGTGCAGATCGGGCGCGGCGAAAACGCCGGGCGCACCGCCACCTATGCGAATGTCGTGCGCCATATGACGCGGCTTGGCGCCTGGGACGGCGCGCCTGCGAAATTTGAGGTGCCGGCCGAAGAGGTTCTCAGAGCGGGCGCGGACGGGCTCGCCGTGCTGGTGCAGTCCGGCACCGGCGGACAGCCCGGCGCGATCCTCGGCGCGGCTCAGGCCGATCCGGCGGTGTTCGACGCCACCACGACCGCAGCCCGGCTGGCGCGCGATCCCTATTGAGAGCTCTCCGTCTCATCGCCGCGTTGCTGTGCGCAGCGCTTCCGGCGAGCGCCGGCTTGGCGGCCGATCACCCATCCTACGGGCCGGAGCTCGAAGGCTTCGATTACCCGCACGAGGTCCGGCGCTTCGACTTCGTCTCGCAGGGTCAGCGCCTGTCGATGGCCTATATGGACGTGGCGCCGGCCCGCCGGAACGGGCGCACCGTGGTGCTGCTTCACGGCAAGAACTTCTGCGGCGCGACCTATGAGAGCGCGATCTCGGCGCTGACCGCGGCAGGCTATCGGACGATCGCGCCCGACCAGATCGGCTTCTGCAAATCCTCCAAGCCCGACGGCTACCAGTTCAGCTTCCCGCAGCTCGCTGCGAACACGCACGCGCTGCTCGAGAGCCTCGGCGTCCACAGGGCGACGATTCTGGGCCATTCGATGGGCGGCATGCTGGCGGCCCGCTACGCCCTGACCTACCCGCAGGCGACCGAGCGGCTGGTGATGGTCAACCCGCTCGGGCTCGAGGACTGGAAGGCCGAAGGCGTACCCTACGCCACGATCGACGCGCTCCACGAGAGCGAGCTGAAGACCACCTTCGAGACCGTGAAGGCCTACCAGACGAAGTTCTATTACGCGGGCGAATGGAAGCCCGCCTATGACCGCTGGGCCGAAATGAACGCCGGCATGTATGCCGGGCCAGGACGCGACCGGATCGCCTGGATCGGCGCCCGCGCCTCCGAGATGATCTACGCGCAGCCGGTGGTCTACGAGTTCCCGCGGATCGCCGAGCCGACGACGCTGATGATCGGGCAGGCCGACCGCACCGCCCCCGGCGCCAATCGCGCGGCTCCGGAGATCGCGAAGCGGCTCGGCGACTATCCCGCGCTCGGCCGCCGCGCCGCAGCCGCGATTCCGGGCGCGAAGCTCGTCGAGTTCCCCGGCCTCGGACATGCGCCGCAGATCGAGGCCCCTGCGGATTTCGAGGCCGCGCTGCTCAAGGCGCTCGCCGAGTGACGCCGCGGCGCCTTGCGCCGGTCGGCTGCGTCCGCGATCATGGCCGCATGCCTTGGGGCGCTTTCTGGGAGGCTGAATGATCGATCCGGAGCCTATACGGCTTGTCCCGCGTCGCGCGTCTTCGGCGGCGGCTCCGGAACTCTCGCCCGCTCAGGTCACGTTCAACCGGCAGGAGCTCAACGAGATCCTCAATCTCTACGGCCGCATGGTCTCGGCCGGAGAGTGGCGCGACTACGCCATCGACTTCCTGAAGGACCGGGCGGTCTTCTCGGTGTTCCGGCGCGCCGGCGAGCTGGCGCTCTACCGGATCGAGAAGAACCCGGCGCTCGCCCGGCGGCAGGGCGCGTATTCGGTGGTCACGACCACCGGGCTCATCCTGAAGCGGGGCCCTGAGCTGAAGCGGGTCCTGGCCGCGGTCGACGGCGGGTCGCTGCGGCTCGTCAGTTCCTGACGCGGGCCGTCACCTCGATCTCGATCTTCATTTCCGGCTTCAGCAGACGGCACACGATCAGCGTGTTCGCCGGCCGGATCTCGCCGAAGATCTCGCCCGTGACCCGGAACAGCGCCTCTGCGTCGGACGGCTCCACCAGGTAATAGCGCGTCTGCACGACGTCCTCGAAGGAGGCGCCGGCTTCGGCGAGCGCCTTTTGGATCGTCGCGAAGGCGTTGCGGGCCTGCGCTCCGACGTCCTCCGGCATCGTCATCGTGGCGTAGTCATAGCCCGTGGTGCCGGACACGAAGACGAGGTCGCCATCCACGACCGCACGGCTGTAGCCCGCGGTCTTCTCGAAGGGGGAGCCGGTGGAGATCAGGCGACGTGTCATGGATCTGTCTCGGATGGACGCGAAAGTGAGGCGGGTCGCTTCCAAGGAAGCGGCCGTAGGGTTGAACTCAGGCGGAGGACAGGCCGGCCCGCGATCGGGGCCGGAGGAGAGCGGCAGGCGGAGACGCCGTCAGGCCCAGGGACGCTCCGCCGCGAGCTTCGTCTCGAAGCCCGCGATGCGGTCCGCCTTCTGCATGGTCAGGCCGATGTCGTCGAGGCCTTCCAGCAGGCAGCGCTTGCGGAACGGGTCGATGTCGAACCTGACCACGCCGCCGTCGGGGCCGCGGATCTCCTGCGCCTCGAGGTCGACGGTCAGGCGGGCGTTGGCGCCGCGCTCGGCGTCGTCCAGCAGCTTGGCGTGATCCTCGGGCGAGACCACGATCGGCAGGATGCCGTTCTTGAAGCAGTTGTTGTAGAAAATGTCCGCGAAGGAGGTCGAGATCACGCAGCGGATGCCCTTGTCGAGCAGCGCCCACGGCGCGTGTTCGCGCGACGAGCCGCAGCCGAAATTGTCGCCCGCCACCAGGATCTGCGCGTCGCGATAGGCCGGCTTGTTGAGGACGAAGTCCGGGTTCTCGCTGCCGTCGGCGTTATAGCGCAGCTCCGAGAACAGTCCCGCCCCAAGACCGGTTCGCTTGATCGTCTTCAGGTATTGTTTAGGGATGATCATGTCGGTGTCGATGTTGATCATCGGCAACGGGGCGGCGACGCCGGTCAGGGTATCGAACTTCTGCATTTCTCTGGCTCCTGAGGCCCGTGTCATGCTCCCGCCCGAAACGGCGGTCAACCCCGTCCGGCGCCCTCGCCTCGCAGGCGCGACCGTCGCGCAGCTCCCGGTCTGGAGACCTCTCGCCGCATGATCTTCTCGATCCACATCCCGAAAACCGCCGGCACCAGCTTCCGGAACGCGCTCAAGGAGCTTTATGGCGAGCGGCTCGCGCTGTTCTACGGCGAGAACGATCCGGCGACGCATCCGCTGCTTCGCGTGCCGCGCGCACAGCTCGCCTCCCGGCTGCCGGCGCTCGCCGACGAGGGCGTCGAGGTGCTGCACGGGCACTATTATGTCAGCCTCGTCGAATCCGCGATCGTCGATCCGCGCCGGCAGCTCTGGACCTGGCTGCGCGATCCGGTCGACCGCGTGATCTCGCACTACTCCTTCATCAAGGAGCGCCCGACCAAATGGGCGTTCGACAAGGAGATCAAGGCCGGCCAACTGCCGCTCACCCACTTCGCCCGCAAGCGCCGGATCCGCAACATCCACTCGACCTTCCTGGCCGGCGTCGAGCTCAAGGATTTCGCCTTCGTTGGCATCACCGAACGGTTCGAGCTCGGGCTCGCGCTGCTGTTCGGGTCCGACGCGCCGCAGCTCAACCGGCGCTACAACGCGATCAACGAGCGGGTCGATGTGACGCCGCGCGAGATCGCCAAGCTGCATGCGCTGAACCGCGCCGACATCAATCTCTACGCCGAGGGGCTCCGGCTGATGATCGATCGCGTCGCCGACGCCCAGGCGGTCGAGACCCCGGAACGGCCAAAGACGGCCGGCACCGGCATCGTGCGCCGGCTGATCCGCAAAGCCTCCTGAGCCGGGCGGCTCACCTCAACGGATAGGCGGCCTCGACCACATAGGGGCCGCCGCCGACCGAATCGCGCGACGAGTACAGCACGAAGCGCTCGGCCCGGAACGACAGGCCCGGCGGCCCGCCGCGCAGGCCGAGATAGTCCGCGACCGCGCGCGAAGAACTGTCGCGCAGCCGCGCCAGCGTGACATGCGGCGTGAACTTGCGCCGCTCGGCCGGCATCCCGGCGCGCCGCATCAGCCGCTCGTGCTCGGCCTGCAGCTCGATGATGGCGGAGGACGGCGTCACCCGGGCGATCAGCGCCCTCGGGCGCGCGCCGCCGAAGGCGTCGAGGCCGCCAAGCGTCACGTCGAACGGCGCCCGGCGGACCTGGCCCAGCAGATAGGCCGCCTCCTGAGCCGTGTCCTCGTCGATGTCGCCGAGGAAGCGCAGCGTGACGTGGTAATTCTCGGCGTCGAGCCAGCGGGCGCCCGAAAGCCCGCCCCGATAGGTCGACAGCGCCGCGCCGACGTCGTCCGGAATCTCGAGTGCGGTGAACAACCGCGGCACGCTGGCCTCCCTGGCGCCCTTCCCCCGTCCGCGGCGGCGCCGCTCAGGGGCAGGGATTGGTCCGCAGCAGATGGATCGCGTCCACCCGCCGTTCCGTCTCCTCGCTCCACGGCGCGTCGAAGGCCGCGAGGTCGTGCTCGAGCTGCTCCGGGCTGGTCGCCCCGATGATCACAGACGTCACGAAAGGACGGGTGGCGGCGAACTTCAAGGCGAGATGGGCGGGCGAAAGCCCGATCTCCCCAGCTAGATCGACATAGGCCTCTATCGCGGCGTCGGCGCCGGGCGTTTCGTAACGCTGCAGCCGGTCGAACAGCGTCTTGCGCGCGCCAGGGGGCAGCGCGCCGCCCCGGTACTTGCCCGTCAGATAGCCCTGCGCCAGCGGCGAATAGGCCAGCAGCCCGACATCCTCGCGCAGCGCGATCTCGGCGAGACCGCACTCGAAGGTGCGGTTGAGCAGGTTGTAGGCGTTCTGGATCGACGCGACGCGCGGCAGGCTCCAGGTCTGCGCCTCGGCGAGGAAACTCATCACGCCCCAGGGGCTCTCGTTCGACAGCCCGACATGCCGGATCTTGCCTTCGCGCTGCAGCTCGCAAAGCGCCTCGAGCGTTTCTCGGACCGAATGCTCGAGCGCCGGCTCCGGAGCGCGATAGATCGTCGGGTTGGAGCCGAACTGGCTGACCGGCCGGTCGGGCCAGTGCAGCTGGTAAAGATCGATGTAGTCCGTCTGCAGCCGCAGCAGGCTGCCCTCCACCGCCTCGCGGATCTGCGCACGCGACAGCTCCGCCGGCGCCGGCGGGTCGCGGAACCACTCCATTGCGCTCCGCCCCACCGCCTTGGTGGCGACGATCGTTTCGGCGCGGCCGCCGCGGGCCTTGAGCCACGTGCCGATGATCTCCTCGGTGCGCCCCTGGGTCTCAGGCTTCGGCGGGATCGGGTAGAGCTCGGCCGCGTCGAGGAAATTGACGCCGGCGTCCCGCGCGCGATCAAGCTGAGCGTGCCCCTCGGCCTCGGTGTTCTGCTCGCCGAACGTCATGGTCCCGAGGCAGCAGAGGCTGACCTCGAGCCCGGTGCGGCCGAGCTGGCGTCTTTCCATACGGGCGATCCTCAGGCGCGGTTGGTGGAGATCTGGTCGAGGAAGCGCTCGACCGTCGGGACGATGTCGCGGACGATCGCGGCGACCCCCTGCGCGTTGGGATGGACGCCGTCGCCCTGGTTGAGGCTGCGGTCGCCGGCTACGCCTGCGAGGAAGAACGGGTAGAAGATCAGCCCGCGCTCGCGGGCGAGATCGACATAGATCTGCTCGAACCGCCTGGCGTAGTCCTCTCCCAGGTTCGGCAGCGCGCGCATCCCGGTCAGCATCGCGGCGATGCGACGCTGTTGGAGCCGGTCGAGGATCCGGGTCAGCGCCGCGCGCGTGACCTTCGGATCGACGCCCCGCAGCATGTCGTTCGCGCCGAGCTCGACGATGACCCCGTCGGTGCCGTCCGGCACGGACCAGTCGACCCGCTCGGCCCCGCCGGTCGCGGTGTCGCCCGACACGCCCGCGTTCGCGATCGTGACCGACCGGCCGGCCGACCGGAGCGCCGCCTGCAGCCGGGGCACGAATCCGTCCTCCGGCGGCAGGCCGAAGCCCGCCGTAAGACTGTCGCCGAGGGCGACGAGCCTGAGAGGGGCCGCCGCCCCGGCGCCGCGCGGCAGCATCACGGTTGCGAGAGAGGCCGCGGCTCCGGCGATCACGACGCGGCGGGACGGGTGGCGCGTGGCCTCCCGATCAATATATGCGGGGTCCGGCCGAGCTTCCGGCCCGCTCCCCTCAGAGACGAAGAGCTTCATGGCGGCGATCGATCTCCTAGGCGTCAATCTGGCGCTCGGCCACGGCGCTGCGCGCGTGCATATCCTGAAGGACGTAAGCCTGAAGGTCGCGGCAGGCGAGACCGTGGGGCTGGTCGGCCCCTCGGGCTCCGGCAAGTCGACGCTGCTGATGACCCTTGCGGGGCTCGAGCGGCCGGACTCCGGGACGGTGCGGGTTCTGGACCAGGATCTGTCGCGGCTCGACGAGGACGGGTTGGCGCAATTCCGAGGCCGGAACATAGGCGTGGTGTTCCAGTCCTTCCACCTCATCCCGACGATGACGGCGCTCGAGAACGTGGCGACGCCGCTGGAGCTCGCAGGCGCGGAGGACGCCTTCGAGCGGGCGCGCGCCGAGCTCGCCTCGGTCGGGCTGGCGGAGCGCCTGCAGCATCGCCCGGCCGAGCTTTCCGGCGGCGAGCAGCAGCGCGTCGCGCTCGCCCGCGCGCTCGCGCCGCGGCCCGCCATCGTGGTCGCCGACGAGCCTACCGGGAATCTCGACGACGCGACCGGCCGCCAGGTGGCCGAGCTGCTGTTCGCCAAGACCGCGGAGCGCGGCGCGACCCTGGTGGTCGTCACCCATGACGCGAACCTCGCCAGCCGCTGCGCGCGGACGGTCCGGCTCCGCTCGGGCCGGATCGAGCCCGAAGCGCAGGCGGCCTGAGGAGCGTCCCGGTCTTGGCTTCCACGCACGCCTCTGACGCCGAGGGCGCGTCGGCCCCCCGGCCCGCGCCGCATCGTCTGGCCTTCGGCGTCATCCTGCGCCTCGCCGCCCGCGAGCTGCGCGGCGGCGTCCGGGGCTTTGCGGTGTTCCTGCTCTGTCTCGCGCTTGGCGTCGCCGCCATCGCAAGCGTCGGGTCGCTGGCGCGCAGCCTGACCGAAGGGCTTTCGCGCGAAGGGCGCGCCATTCTGGGCGGTGACGCGGCGTTCTCTCTCGTCCCCCGCGAAGCGTCTCCCGCCGAGCGCGGGCTGCTGGAGTCGAAGGGCCGCGTCTCCGCGATCGCGACGCTGCGCGCGATGGCGCGGGCGCCCTCCGGCGACGCTGCTCTGATCGAGCTCAAGGCGGTCGACCGCGCCTGGCCGATGGTCGGCGCCGCCGGGCTCGATCCGGCCGTGCCGCTTGGCGGCGCGCTGGCGGAACGCGACGGCGCCTGGGGCGCGGCGGTCGATCCCGCGCTGCTCGCCCGGCTCGAGCTGAAGCCCGGCGATCGCTTCGCCATCGGGTCGGCGACCTTCGAGGTGCGGACGCGGCTGACGAGCGAGCCGGACCGGCTCTCGGGCGGCGTCGGCTTCGGCCCGCGCGTGATCATCGGCGAGGACGCGCTGCGCGCTTCCGGGCTGATCCAGCCGGGCAGCCTCGTGCGCTGGACCTACCGGGTCGCGCTGCCGGACGCGGCGCGCGGCGACCAGGCCGTCCGGGACCTGGTGAGCGCGGTCGAGCGCGAAGCGCCGGAGGCCGGCTTCGAGGCGCGCTCGCGGCTGAACGCCGCCCCGCAGCTCGAGCGCAATGTCGGACGCTTCACCGAGTTCCTGACCATCGTAGGGCTCGCGGCGCTGGTCGTCGGAGGCGTCGGCGTCGCCAATGCGGTGTCGAGCTTCGTGGAGCGCAAGCGCGCCACGATCGCCATCCTGAAGAGCGTCGGCGCGTCGGGTCGGACGGTGTTCCTGATCCACCTCGCCGAGGTGGCGGCGCTGGGGGCGCTCGGAACCGCGCTCGGGGTTGCGGTCGGCGCCGCCCTGCCCTTCGGGGCGATCGCCGCGCTCAAGGGCCTGGTCCCGCTTCCGCTCGCGCCGTCGGTCTATCCGCGCGAGCTGGCGCTGGCCTTCGCCTATGGGGCGCTGACGACGCTCGCCTTCGCGGTCTGGCCGCTCGGCCGCGCCCATGACGTGCCGGTGGCGGCGCTGTTCCGCGAACATGTCGCGCCCGAACGGCGTCTCCCGCGCCCGGCCTATATGGCGGCCACCGCGCTGTTCGCGGCCGGGCTCGCGGCGCTCGCGGTGTTCGCCGCCTATGACCGGCGCATCGCCCTGATCTTCGTCGCCGCCGCGATCGCGGCCTTCGTGGCGCTGCGGCTGGTGGCGTGGGGCATCATGTGGGGCGCCGCCCGTCTGCCGCGGCCGCGGCGGGTCGAGCTCAAGCTCGCGCTCGCAAACGTCCACCGCCCGGGCGCCCTGACGCCCTCCGTGGTGCTGTCGCTCGGCCTCGGCCTCGTGCTGCTCGTCACGCTGACGTTGATCGACGCCTCGATCCGCCGGCAGATCGCAAATGAACTGCCGGCGCGGGCGCCGTCCTTCTTCTTCCTCGACATCCCGTCAGGCGAGCGCGAGCGCTTTACGGAGCTGATCCGCAAGGACGCGCCGGCCGCGACGTTGGACAGCGTGCCGATGCTCCGCGGCTCGTTCGCGACGATCAAGGGCGTGCCGGCGGAGGAGGTCAAGATCGACCCGGAATATCGTTGGGCGCTGCGCGGCGACCGTGGCGTGACCTTCGCGACCGACGTGCCGAAGGGCTCGAGCGTGGTCCAAGGCGAGTGGTGGCCAGCCGACTACGCGGGCGAGCCGCTGCTGTCGTTCGACCAGAAGCTCGGCGAGGCGCTCGGCCTCAGCATCGGCGACGAGATCACCGTGAACGTGCTCGGCCGCCCGATCGCCGCCAGGGTCGCGAACTTCCGCAAGATCGCCTGGGAGACGCTCGGCATCAATTTCTTCATGGTGTTCTCGCCGAACGCTTTCGCGGGCGCGCCTTACATGAACCTCGCCACGGTCTCCTTCCCCGGCGGCGGAACCGATCAGCAGGAATTCGCGCTGATGCGCGAGGCGACCCGCGCCTTTCCCTCGATCACGGCGATCCGGGTCAAGGACGCGCTGAGCTCGCTGTCGGAGGTCATCGGCAACCTCGCGCTGGCGATCCGCGTAGCAAGCGGCGTGACACTCGCCGCGAGCGTGCTGGTGCTCGCCGGAGCGCTCGCGGCCGGCCATCGCCGGCGCGTCTACGAGGCGGTGATCCTGAAGACGCTCGGCGCCACGCGGCGACGGCTGCTCACGGCCTTCGCTGCCGAATACGCGCTGCTCGGGCTGATCACAGCCGCGTTCGGCCTGGGCGTGGGGTCGCTCGCGGGCTGGGGCGTGACCGAAGGCGTGATGGGCATCGACTTCGCGTTCGACCCCCTGGGCGCGGGCCTTGCGGCTGTCGGCGCGCTGGCGCTCACCGTCGTGCTCGGGCTCGCCGGGACCTGGCGGATACTCGGCGAGAAGCCGGCGCGCCACCTGCGCGACATGTGAGCCGATCCGGCGTCGCGGCCAAAAGAAAAGGGCGCCGCGGCCTTGGCCGCTGGCGCCCTTTGTTCTGGCCCGGGGCTCAGCTCAGTGCAGGAAGCCGAGCAGCCAGAGCACGATGATGATCGGCAGCGGAATGCCGATCAGCCAAAGAAGTCCACCCTTGAACATCACTCGCCTCCCTGTTCCGTGTCACTGAACGCGCGGCCTAGGACAACGTTCCCGACAGCGTCCCGCGCCCGTGAGCGGCGGCGAAAGCAGCTCAGATCTGGTCGCGCTGGTCGGTGATCAGCCGAGCCCCGCGCTGGAAGGTCGCGAAGTCCCACACCCATTTGAACGCCACCGCGATCCGGTTGCGCGCCCCGATCAGGAAGTAGATGTGGGCCACGCACCAGAACAGCCAGGCGATCAGGCCGGTCAGGTTCATGAAGCCGAGCTTGAGCACGGCCGAGCGCCGCCCGATGGTCGCGATGTCCCCCTGGTGGCGGTACCGGAACGCCCGCGGCGGCACCGCGCCCCTGGCGCGCGAGGCGATCACGTCGGCCACATACGCGCCCATCTGCTTCGCCGCAGGCGCCACGCCCGGCACCGGGCTGCCGTCGTCGCGCTGCACCGAGGCGGTGTCGCCGATGACGAAAACCTCCGGGTGTCCCGGCACGCTCAGGTCCTTGTTGACGATCACCCGCCCCGCGCCGTCGCACTTGGCGCCGATCCACCGGCCGGCCTCCGAGGCGACGACGCCTGCGGCCCAGATCACCGTGGCGGCCTCGAGCCGGCCGCCCTCGAGATCGACGCCGGTGTCGTCGCAATTGGTGACGCGGGTGTTGGTCATCACCTCGACGCCCATGCGCTCCAGCGACTCGCGGGTGTACTGGGAGAGATTCTCCGGGAAAGCCGGCAGCACGCGCGGGCCGGCCTCGATCAGGATCACGCGCGAGGTGCGCGGGTCGATGTGGCGGAACTCGTTCGGCATCACGTGCCGCGCGACCTCGATGATGGCGCCGGCGAGCTCGACGCCGGTCGGTCCCGCGCCCACGATCGCGAAGGTCAGCAGCCGCTCGCGCTCGGCCGGATCCTCGGCGAGTTCGGCGCGCTCGAACGCGATCAGCATCCGGCGCCGGATGATGGTGGCGTCCTCGACGCGCTTGAGGCCCGGCGCCGACTTCTCCCACTCGTCATGGCCGAAATAGGAGTGCGTCACGCCGGTTGCGAGCACCAGCTCGTCGTAAGGCACGGTGGTCGTGTCCGCGATCACCTGCCGGTTCTCGAGGTCGATCCGGTGAACCGCGCCGAGCAGCACGCGCGCGTTCTTCTGCCGCCGCAGCACGTGGCGGATCGGCCAGGCGATGTCGGCGGGCGACAGTTCGGCGGTCGCGACCTGGTAGAGCAGCGGCTGGAAGCAATGGTAGTTGTGGCGATCCAGCACCGTGACGTCGACGTCTGCCTTGGCGAGCTTCGTCGCGACGGTGAGCCCGCCGAAGCCGGCTCCAACGATCACCACCCTCGGCCGCCTGAGCTCTGCGACGTCCATCCTGTCTGCTCCTCTGAGGGAAAGCCGCCGCCGCGCGACGGCGGTTGTATATAGGTCGCCCGCACGAGAGCGACGCCCCTCGGCGGCGGCAGGCGGGACTGCGAAACTGCAGGGTCTTCATTAAGAGCCGCTGAAGGCGAGCGCCAGCGGAGCGCCGCGGCCTTGTGACCTTTTGTCGATGACCGGCGCGCAATTGCATTCAAGGGCGGGTTCCCCCATTTGTGAGCCGATCGCGCAGGCGCCGCTGCGGGCGGCGCGAAAGGAGAGTCCGTATGGCCGCCGGAGATGACGTTCTGGCCTCCGCGCCCGACGATCTGATCGTCGAGACCACGACCCAGACCTTCATGACGGATGTGGTGCAGGCCTCCACCAGGACGCCTGTGCTGGTCGATTTCTGGGCCCCGTGGTGCGGGCCGTGCCGGCAGCTGACGCCGGTGCTCGAAAAGGTCGTCCGGGCGGCTGGCGGCAAGGTCAAGCTCGCCAAGATGAACATCGACGATCACCCCCAGATCGCGGGCCAGCTGGGCATCCAGTCGATCCCGGCGGTGATCGCCTTCACGCGCGGCCAGCCGGTCGACGGCTTCATGGGCGCGCTTCCCGAGAGTCAGATCCAGGCGTTCGTGGAGCGCATCGTGGGCGGCCCCCTGCCGGACGAGGCGGGCGACCTGCTGGCGGAGGCGGACGCGGCGCTGGAGGCCGGCGACGTCGCCGGCGCGGCCGCGATCTATTCCGAGCTGCTCGCCGAGGAGCCCGACTCGGCGCCCGCGATCGCCGGGCTCGCCCGCGTCCACATCGCGGCCGGCGATCTCGAACAGGCGAAGGCGACGCTCGCGTCCGCGCCGGCCGAAAAAGCCAAAGATCCGGCGATCGCCGCCGTCGCGGCGCAGATCGAGCTCGCCGAGCGGGCCGCCGCGATCGGCGATCTCGCGCCGCTCGAGGCGCGGGTCGCGACCGATCCTGCGGACCATCAGTCCCGCTTCGACCTCGCCCTTGGGCTGGCGGCGGCCGGCCTGCGCAAGGAGGCGCTCGACCACCTGCTGGAGATCGTGCGGCGCGACCGCGCCTGGAACGACGACGGCGCCCGCAAGGAGCTCGTCAAGCTGTTCGAGGCGTGGGGCCCGAAGGACGAACACACCATCGCGGGCAGAAAGCGGCTGTCCTCGCTGCTGTTCGCGTGATCTAACACGCGCATGGCCTCGAACGTCACCTACCACAAGATCGAGGAGCTGCCGGAGGTCATCCCGGTGTTTCCGCTGCGAGCGGCGCTGCTGCTGCCGCGCGGCGAGATGCCGCTCAACATCTTCGAGCCGCGCTATCTTGCGATGGTCGACGACGCGATCCGGGGCGAGCGCATCATCGGCTTGATCCAGCCGGACCCGGACTCCTCCGATGACGAAGAGCGGCCCGCCCTCGTGCGGGTCGGCTGCGCGGGGCGGCTGACGGCTTTCGGCGAGACCGGCGACGGCCGCTATCTGGTGACCCTCACGGGGATCTCCCGCTTCCGCGTGATCGACGAGCTGCCGGGCGACGCGCCCTATCGCCGCGCCCGCGTGTCGTTCGAGGACTTCGTGGCCGATCTCGCGCCCGGCGAGGGCCAGGAAAGCGTCGACCGCGAGGCGCTCCTGAAGACGCTCAAGGACTATCTTGAGGCCAACAATCTCGAGGCGGACTGGGACGGCATCCGCCGCGCTCCGAACGAGGCGCTGGTCAACGCGCTCGCCATGATGAGCCCGTTCGGCCCGCGCGAGAAGCAGGCCCTGCTCGAGGCCGCCGACCTGAAAACGCGTGCGGAGATCCTGGTCGCCGTGACCGAGATGGAGCTTGCGCGCGCCAGAGGAGACGCGAGTTCGTCGCTGCAATGACCGACGCCCCCGAAGACGCACGCCGTTCCGCCGGCGTTGACCCGAAACTCCTGGAAATCCTGGTGTGCCCGCTCACCAAGGCGACGCTGATCTATGACGCGGAGCGCCAGGAGCTGATCTCGCGGCCGGCGAAGCTCGCCTATCCGATCCGGGACGGCATACCGATCATGCTGCCGGACGAGGCCCGCCCGCTCGACGATTGAGCGTCTAAAGGCCCGACGCGGCCGCCACGATCCGGCGCTTGAGCGCCGGCGCGCGGTCCACGAGCCCCATGCCGACGTCCCGCAGCCCGCGCGTTCCGGGCGCGGCGAACAGCCGGTAGAGCGCGTCCGTCGCGGTCGCGACGCTCGCGACCTCGAAGCGCCGCGCGCTTTCATAGCCGTCCAGCACAGCGTCCGAGCCGATGTCTTCGCCCGCGCGGGCGGCGGCGGCGACGATCCGGGACAGCGCCGCGACGTCTCGGAGCGCGAGATTGAAGCCCTGCCCGGCGAGCGGGTGGACCACATGGCCGGCGTCACCCACCAGCGCGAGCCGCCTTCCCACGAAGCTTCGCGCCAGCACGAAGCGCAGCGGAAACGCGCCGCGCGGGCCTGCGAGGCTCAGGCGGCCATAGTCCGGGCCCGCGCGCCGCTCGGCCTCGCGCAGAAAGGTCGCGTCATCCGACTGCGCGATGCGCTCGGCCTCCGGCCGGCGCTCGCTCCACACCAGCGAGGAGACGTGCCCGCCGAGCGGCAGCATCGCGAAGGGACCGCCGGGGAGGAAATGCTGGACCGCGACCCCACGATGCGGCGCCTCATGGGCGAGCGTCGCGACCAAGGCCGTCTGGTCATAGGCGAAGGCGTAGGTCGGAACCCGTTCGCGGGCGCGGATCGGCGACCCGGCGCCGTCGGCCGCAGCGAGCAGGCGCGCGGCGGCCTCCCCGCCGTTCGGCAGCCCGAGCCGAACGTGGCCGCGCTCCTCAGAGTGGCTTTCAATCGGCTGCGCCACCAGGTCGACCTCCGCGGCCCGCGCACGCTCGAGCAGCCGCGTCCGAAGCGCAGCGTCGAACACCATGTGGGCGAACGGCGCGCCATCCGCGCGGGCCTCGCCGAGCTCCAGGAAGGTGGGACGGACCGCAGCCTCCAGGCGGCTGTCGGTGATGCGCAGCCCGGCGACCGGCGCGGCGTCATCCGGCCAGACGCCGATGCGCTCCAGCAGCAGCCGCCCGTCTGCGGCGATCATCGAGGCGCGGGCGTCGCGCGGCAGCGCGCGGCCGAGCGCCGGATCGAACACCGCGACCCGCAAGGACGGCCCGAGCTCGGCCTTCAGCGCCAGCGCGAGCGTGAGCCCGGTCGGCCCTGCGCCTGCGATCGCAACGTCCAGCGTCTGGGAGGGTCCTCGGATCATGGCGCGAGGCATAGCATGAAAGCCGGCGCGCCGGCCGTCATGCGGGGCGGCATTTCCACGATTTGACGAGCCAGCCGGGATGATCCTCGCCCCACTCGACGATCACCGTCTGGGCCTGGACCAGACAGGCCATGACCGGGCCTGAGAACTCGATCCGCTCCTCGCGGCATTTGTCGGCCTCGCCCTGGAGACAGACATGCATCAGGACGGCGAACAGCATGGCTCTTGTCTCCACCGCGAGCGCATTTCGGCATCAACTCGCGCGATCCCCTTTCCGTTCTACGTTCCGGGCCCGCCCGCCGATCATCGCCCGGCTGTGCCTCAGAGGTTGACGGCGGCGGCGTCCCGGCTCCTCCTCTGGACTGTCGCCCGCAGGGGAATCGCTTCGTGTCCGCCATCTCGCAACTGCTCGACATCCTCGACCTCGAGCCTCTGGAGCGAAACCTGTTTCGCGGCCGGAGCCCGCAGACCGGGTGGCAGCGCGTGTTCGGCGGCCAGGTGATCGGCCAGGCGCTGGTGGCGGCGACCCGGACGGTCGACGGACGTTGGCCGCACTCGCTGCACGGCTACTTCATGCTGCCGGGCGACCCCGCGGTGCCGATCATCTACGAGGTCGACCGCATCCGCGACGGGCGCAGCTTCGTCACGCGCCGGGTCGTGGCGATCCAGCACGGCCAGGCGATCTTCTCGATGTCCGCCTCGTTCCACCGCGAGGAAGAGGGCTTCGAGCACCAGATGGACATGCCTGACGTGCCGCGGCCGCACGAACTGCCTGACGAGCAGATGCTGAAAGAGCGCCTGCTGCCCGACATGCCGGAGGCGATCCGCAACTATTTCGAGCGGGAGCGGCCGATCGAACTGCGGCACGCCGATCCGATGCGCTATGTCGACGGCAAGCCGCGAGGGCTCGGCCAGAATGTCTGGATCCGCACCACCGGGCCGCTGCCGGACGAGCCGGCGGCGCATCAATGTGTGCTCGCCTACGCCTCCGACATGACGCTGCTCGACTCCGCGCTGGCGCCGCACGGCGCGTCGGTGTTCTCCGGTGAAATACAGGCCGCCAGCCTCGATCACGCCTTGTGGTTCCACAAGCCGTTCCGGGCCGACCAGTGGCTGCTTTACACCCAGGACACGCCGTTCGCCGGCGGCGGTCGCGGCCTTACCCGTGGCCGCATCTACACCGAGGCCGGCGAGCTCGTGGCGTCGGTCGCCCAGGAAGGCCTGATCCGCCGTCGCGCAAAATCCTGACTGGCTGCCGCTTTAATCGCCAGTGCTCAGCCGGAGCCGGAACAGCCGGGCAAACCTGCATAGATTCTATGCAGGTTGACGCCTAAGTGGGCGAAAAGCCGCCTTCCGGGCTTCCTTAGCCGGCCTCATGCCTCCCCACGGCCTCAAAATTCCGGATCGGCGCCGCCGATTTGGAGTTGGCACGCGCCTTGATTGCAGAGGCGGCAAGGCGCGGCCGCCAGAGGGCTGCGCCGTGTGATCATCAACTGTCGACCGTTCGGGCGCGCTTGCGCGGACGGTGGGCCAACGGGGAACGAGACGCATGAAACTCGTGATGGCCATCATCAAGCCGTTCAAGCTGGACGAGGTGCGCGACGCCCTGACCGGCATCGGGGTCCACGGCCTGACCGTCACCGAAGTGAAAGGGTACGGGCGCCAGAAAGGGCACACCGAAATCTACCGCGGCGCCGAGTACGCGGTGAGCTTCCTGCCGAAGCTGAAGATCGAGGTCGCCGTTGCGTCCGCCTCCGTCGACAAGGTGGTCGAGGCCATCGCGGCGGCGGCGAAGACGGGCCAGATCGGCGACGGCAAGATTTTCGTCTACGCGATCGATCAGGCCCTGCGCATCCGCACCGGCGAGACGGATGTCGACGCGCTTTGAGCCGCGTCCGACGCCCCCTTCCCCTTCTCAAGACGTCTCGGGAGTTCACTCGATGAAACTGGGTTCCGTACTCCGCTGGGGAGCGCCGGCTCTGGCCGCCGGCCTTCTGGTCGCGGCCGCCGCTTATGCGCAAGAGCCCGGCGTGGCCGCCGCCGCCGCGCCTGATCCGGCGCCCACCGTCGACAAGGGCGACACCACCTGGATGATGATCTCCAGCGTGCTGGTTCTGCTGATGACCGTGCCGGGCCTCGCGCTGTTCTACGGCGGCCTCGTCCGCCAGAAGAACATGCTGTCGGTGCTGATGCAGGTCTCGACGATCTGCTGCCTGATGATGGTCGTGTGGGTGATCTACGGCTACAGCCTCGCCTTCGGCGAAGGCGGCGCCTTCATCGGCGACTTCTCCAAGGTGTTCCTCTCCGGCGTGACCACGGAATCGACTTCGGCGACCTTCACCAAGGGCGTCGCCATTCCGGAATACGTCTTCATCTGCTTCCAGATGACGTTCGCCGCCATCACCCCCGGCCTGATCATCGGCGGCTTCGCCGAGCGCATCAAATTCTCGGCCGCGATTCTGTTCGCGGTGCTGTGGGGCACCTTCGTGTACTTCCCGGTCGCCCACATGGTGTGGGCTTCGAACGGCCTGGTCTTCGGCTGGGGCGGCCTCGACTTCGCCGGCGGCACCGTGGTGCACATCAACTCCGGCGTCGCCGCGCTGGTCGGCGCCCTGCTGCTCGGAAAGCGCCTCGGCTACGGCAAGGAAATCATCGCGCCGCACTCGCTGCCGATGACCCTGATCGGCGCCGGCCTGCTGTGGGTCGGCTGGTTCGGCTTCAACGCCGGCTCCAACCTCGAAGCGAACGGCGTCACCACGCTCGCGCTGATCAACACCTTCGTCGCCACCGCGGCCGCCGGCCTCGCCTGGATGTTCGCGGAGTGGATGACCAAGGGTAAGCCCAGCATGCTCGGCCTCGCGTCGGGCATCGTGGCCGGCCTCGTCGCCGTCACGCCGGCGGCGGGCCTCGCGGGTCCGATGGGCGCGCTGGTGCTCGGCGCGGTCGCGGCCGTGGTCTGCTACATCGCCTGCACCGGCCTGAAGAACGCGCTCGGCTATGACGACAGCCTGGACGTCTTCGGCATCCACGGCGTCGGCGGCATCGTGGGCGCGATCGGCACCGGCATCGTGGTCGCGCCGGCGCTCGGCGGCGTCGGCGTCGCCGACTACACCATGGCCGGCCAGGTCCTCACGCAGATCAAGGCGGTGCTCGTCACCGTGGTCTGGACGGGCGTGGGCAGCTTCATCCTGTTCAAGATCGTCGACGTTCTGGTCGGCCTCCGCGTCAGCCCGGACGCCGAGCAGGAAGGCCTCGACCTCGTCTCCCATGGCGAGCGGGCCTACCACGTCTGACGCAGCGCTCCCGGGGGCGGCCCCAGGGCCGCCCAACCTCCCAGGGCCCCGGCATCGCCGGGGCCTTTTTTCATTGGCGCTTCAATATTTTTCCCGCGGCGGCCCACAGTCGGCAAAGCCGCCAGCGGGATGCCGGGTAAGCGGCTCTTAACCCTCTTCGGCTACCGTCCTCCCGGAGATCGGAGAAAATCGATCAAGCGTTCACAAGGGATCGGCGTCGCAGATGCAGGCATCGGGCGGAGCAGCACGCGCGGCGGCGGCCGGCGCGGCGCCTCGGGTCTGTCACGGCCCGGGCGGGAGCATCCGATGAGCCTGCGCGCGATCAGAACGCGCCCGCGCGGCTTCCAGCCGGTGGCGATGCTGCCCGACGGCGTGCGCGCCATGCTGCTCAGGCGGGCGACGGAGCTCGGCGGGCTGTCGCTGGTCGCGGTCGCGGCGCTTTGCGGCGTCGCGCTCGCGACCTGGTCTGTGCAGGACCCGAGCCTGAGCCACGCCACCGACGGACCGATCCACAACCTTCTCGGGGGCGCGGGCGCGATCGTCGCCGACCTGCTGACCCAGCTGTTCGGGCTTGCGGCCGCAGCCTTCGTGCTGCCGATCGGGGTGTGGGGCTGGGCCCTGCTGACCCGCCGCTCGGTCGAGGGCGAAAAGCTCAAGCTGATCTCCTGGGCGATCGCCTCGGTGCTGCTGGCGGGTCTCGCCGGCCTTGTTCCGGCGCCGGCTTCCTGGCCGCTGCCGACCGGGCTCGGCGGCTGCCTGGGCGACCTGTTCGCCGTCGCGAGCGACGCGACGGGCCTCGGCTCCGGCGTCGGCCGACTGGCCGCCGGCGCCGCGCTCGCGATCTCCGGGGCGGCGGCGCTGGCGCTCGCCATGGGGGCGATCGCCCCGAGCTCGCGCGCCTTCGCTTCGGGCGGGGACGAGACCGCGCCGCGGCGAGAGCCTTCGGTCGCCCGCGACCGTCGGCCGGAGCCGGAGGCCGAGAATTTTGACGAGGAGGACGAGGACGACCAGCGGCTCGTGTCGCTCGGCCTCGTCGCGCACTGGGCGCTGTCGGCGCGCGCCGCGGTCGGCCGCGCGCTTTCGCGCGGCGGAGCCCGCCGGGACGATGACGAGCGCGCCCTGTCGCGCATTCTCGCCCGCGCCAGCCGCGACCCGGAGGATTTCAGCCCGCCCCGGCGCGAGCCGGCGTTCGGCGCTGGCGACGTCGGCCTCGACGGCGCGCCCGTCCGGGCGAACCGCCGCGCGGTGGTCGAAGACGAGCTGGCGGCCGTCCAGCCCGAAGGGCCTGCGCGCATCGCGCCGCCGGCAGGTCCGGTGCGGCCGGGCCGCCGGGCGGTCCGCGAGCAGCAGCCCTCGCTGCTCGACCGCGACGATTACGAGCTGCCGCCGCTCGCCTTGCTGGCCGAGCCCCGCAAGGGCGCCGCGCCCACGATCAGCCAGGACGCGCTCGAGCAGAACGCGCGGCTGCTAGAAGGCGTGCTCGAGGATTACGGCGTCCGCGGGAAGATCGGCAATGTGCGGCCCGGTCCGGTCGTCACCCTCTACGAGCTCGAGCCCGCGCCTGGCATCAAGTCGTCGCGCGTCATCGGGCTCGCCGACGACATCGCCCGCTCGATGAGCGCGGTCGCGGCGCGCGTCGCCGTCATCCCCGGCCGCAACGCGATCGGCATCGAGCTGCCGAACGCCCGGCGCGAGACGGTCTATCTGCGCGAGTTGCTGGCCTCGGCCGACTTCGAGAAGGCCAAGATGCGGCTGCCGCTCTGCCTCGGAAAGACGATCGGCGGCGAGCCGGTGATCGCCGAGCTCGCCCGCATGCCGCATCTGCTGATCGCCGGCACCACCGGCTCGGGCAAGTCGGTCGCCATCAACACCATGATCCTGTCGCTGCTCTACCGGCTGAAGCCCGAAGAGTGCCGGCTGATCATGATCGACCCCAAGATGCTGGAGCTCTCGGTCTATGACGAGATCCCCCATCTGCTGACGCCCGTCGTGACCGACCCGAAGAAGGCGGTGGTCGCGCTCAAATGGGCGGTCCGCGAGATGGAGGACCGCTACAAGAAGATGTCGAAGCTCGGCGTGCGCAACATCGACGGCTTCAACGCCCGCGCCGAGCAGGCGCTCGCCAAGGGCGAGGCCATCACCCGCACGGTGCAGACCGGCTTCGACCGCGAGACCGGCGAGGCGATCTACGAGCAGGAGGTGATGGAGATCGGGAAGCTCCCGTACATCGTCATCATCGTCGACGAGATGGCCGACCTGATGATGGTCGCGGGCAAGGAGATCGAGGGCGCGATCCAGCGGCTCGCCCAGATGGCGCGCGCGGCCGGCATTCACCTGATCATGGCCACCCAGCGGCCCTCGGTCGACGTCATCACCGGCACCATCAAGGCGAACTTCCCGACCCGCATCTCCTTCCAGGTCACGTCAAAAATCGACAGCCGCACGATCCTGGGCGAGATGGGCGCCGAGCAGCTCTTGGGCCAGGGCGACATGCTGCACATGCAGGGCGGCGGCCGGATCAGCCGCGTGCACGGCCCGTTCTGCTCCGACGCCGAGGTCGAGGCGATCGTGCAGCACCTCAAGCGGCAGGGCCGTCCGGCCTATCTCGATTCCGTGCTGGCCGAAGAGGACGACGCCGGCGCTGGGGACGACGGCGCGGTGTTCGACAAGGGCTCGTTCGGCGACGAAAGCGCCGACGTCTACGACCAGGCGGTCGCGATCGTGCTGCGAGACAAGAAGTGCTCGACCTCCTACATCCAGCGCCGGCTGCAGATCGGCTACAACCGCGCCGCCTCGCTGGTCGAGCGCATGGAGAAGGAAGGCGTGGTGGGTCCCGCCAACCACGCCGGCAAGCGCGAGATCCTGCTCGCGACCCAAGAGGCCGACGACGACGCGGCGTGAGCCTCAGTCCTCCTCCAGGAGCCGGCTGACGACGAGTCAGCGTCGATTTTCCAGAGCCGTTCGCGCCGACGAACATCACGATCGGCGCGTCGAGATCGAGCTCCTGCACCCAGCGATCGCAGGCAGGTTGTATGGGTAGGCGGCGCAATCCTCGACCCGCGCCCATTCCATCCGCAACGAGATCAACACTCTCGGCGCTCCCGTCATGGCGCCACGTGAAATCGCCACGAACGGACCCTAAGTGCGTCAGCGTGTCGACCCGATCTCCTGTCATCCGCCTGAGGACGCCATTGCCGATGTTTCGTCTCCGCCCGCTCGCCGGCCTCCTGCTCCTGACCGCGGCCCTTGCGGCGGCGCCGGCCGCCGCTGATCCGCTGTTCGGCGGCCTGTTCGGCGGCAAGAAGAAGGGCGTGCCGGTGACGCAGCTCGATCCGGCGCAGCGCGCCACGCTCCAGCGCGTCAACGCCTATTTCAACTCGATCCAGGACATCACCGCGAATTTCGAACAGACCGGCCCGGACGGCTCCCGCTCCGTCGGCAAGCTCTACCTCTCGCGCCCCGGAAAAATCCGCTTCCAGTACGCGCCGCCGAGCCCGCTCGAGATCGTCTCGAACGGCAGTTCGGTGATCGTCAAGAACCGCAGGCTCGCCACGCAGGAGCTCTGGCCGCTCAGCCAGACGCCGCTGCGCTTCCTGCTGGAGGACAAGATCGACCTCCTCCAGGACGCCAACGTCAAGGCGGTCTATCAGGAGCCGGAGATGGTCTCGGTGGTGCTCGAGGAGAAGAACGCGATCGGCGGCACGGCGCAGATCCAGCTGCTGTTCAGCGGCCAGAACTATGAGCTGAAGCAGTGGACGGTGACGGACGCACAGGGCATGGACACCTCCGTCACGCTGACGGACACGACCCGCACGGCGAAGCTCGACCCGAACCTGTTCAAGATCGTCCAGCCGCGCTGGCCGACCCAGGCGCGCCCCTGAACCGGGCTGCGCGCGCTCACGCAGACGTGCGCTTGAACTCTTTCGGGCGGCCCCCCATCTCGGCTTTCGAGCGAGGCGTCGCCACTCAGGCTGCGTTCCCCCGTCGCGGCCATGGCTAAGACGCTTCGTTTCCGCCGTTCCTCCGATCGGCGGAGCGCCCAGCGCGCGGACGCCCGGCCTTTCCCCCCGGAGGCCGGGCGTCTTTGCGTCTGTCCCCCTGCGCGGCCGCCGCTTCCCGAACGTCCTAAGCGCAGGTAAAGGGAGCGCCCGCCTCTTCCCCGGTCGCCATGCCCGTCCGTCTCGCCACCTGGAACATCAACTCCGTACGGCTGCGCATCGGCCTCGTGGCGAAGCTCGTCGACGAGCACGCGCCCGACGTGCTGTGCCTGCAGGAAACCAAGTGCGCGGACGACTGCTTTCCGCTGAGCGCGGTGCGCAAACTCGGTTATGAGCACGTCGCGATCCACGGCCAGAAGGGCTACCACGGCGTCGCGACCTTCTCGCGCTTCGCCTTCGCGGCGACGGCGCGCGAGCGCTGGGCCGACAAGGACGACGCGCGGCATCTCGCGACCACCTTCGCCGAAGGGCCGCTCGCGGGGGTCACGGTCCACAATTTCTATGTGCCGGCGGGCGGCGACGAGCCGGACCCGGCGATCAATCCCAAGTTCGCGCACAAGCTGCAGTTTCTCGACGAGCTGACGCACTGGTCCGGCCGCATCGCCGAGACCGGGGGGCGCATCATGGTCGGCGACCTCAACGTCGCGCCGCATGAGAGCGACGTCTGGAGCCACAAGCAGCTGCTCCGCGTGGTCAGCCACACCCCGGTCGAGACCGACGGCATGAACCGGATGCAGGAAGCCGGACGCTGGGTGGACCTCGTCCGGCGCCACACGCCGCACCCCGAAAAGCTGTTCTCGTGGTGGAGCTACCGGGCGGCGGACTGGCAAGCCTCCGACCGCGGCCGCCGCCTCGATCACGTGTGGGCGAGCGCGGACGTGGCGGAGCGCATGACGGAGGTCCGGACGGTGCGCGAGGCGCGCGGCTGGGAGCGACCGTCGGACCATGTTCCGGTGGTCGTCACGATCGGCTGACGCTTCGGCTACTTGCGCAGCAGCGCCTCGACCGACCTGAGCTCGGCCACATTGGCCTGCACGCGCGCGGCGAGCCGGCCATGCAGCTTTCGGGCGAGGTCCGGATATTCCTCGAACAGCCGCGAGAACAGGCCGCGGGCGATCTTCAGCACTTCCGAGGGTTCGTGCGCGGTGGCGGTGGCGGGCCTGGTGGTATCGCAGATCAGCGCGAGCTCGCCGAGCAGCGCGCCGCGGCCGACCGATCGCGTACGTCCGCCGGCGCGCGCGACCGTCAGCGCGCCCGAGACCACGACGAAGCCTGATTCGGCGCTATCGCCTTCCCGGAACAGCACGTCGCCGGCGTTCAGCCGCACCCGGTCAGCCGAGAAGGCGACCAGCCGCAACGCATCCCGTCCGAGTTCGTCGAACAGCGGCGTCTCGCTTAGAGCCCGGATGTCGTCCTCAAGCGCCACGCGCCTCTGCTTTCGCCATGCGCCAAGCCGCCCTTAAGGGACGAGCTTGTAGCCCCCTGCTTCCGTGACGAGCAGACGCGCATTGGACGGGTCGGCCTCGATCTTCTGGCGAAGCCGGTACACGTGCGTCTCGAGCGTGTGAGTCGTCACGCCCGAATTGTAGCCCCACACTTCCTGAAGAAGCGTTTCGCGCCCGACGACGGACGAGCCGGCGCGATAGAGGTAGCGCAGGATCGCGGTCTCCTTCTCAGTGAGCCGGATCTTGGCGTTCTTCTCAGTCACCAGCATTTTGGCGCCCGGCCGGAACGTGTAGGGCCCGATCGAGAAGATCGCGTCCTCGCTCGCCTCGTGGCTGCGAAGCTGCGCCCTGACGCGGGCGAGCAGCACTGCGAAGCGCACCGGTTTGGCGACGTAGTCGTTGGCGCCGGCCTCGAGGCCGAGGATCGTATCGGCGTCCGAATCCTGTCCAGTCAGCATGATCACCGGGCCGCGGAAGCCGTTGCGGCGCATGATCTTGACCGCCTCGCGGCCGTCCATGTCCGGCAGCCCGACATCCATCAGCACGAGGTCCAGGTGGTCCGCCTTGACGGCCTCGATGCCCTCAGCCGCCGTCGCGGCCTGCGTGGCCTCGAATTCGTCGTGAAGGTCGAGCTGCTCCGCGAGTTCCTGGCGGAGGTCGGCGTCGTCTTCGACGAGGAGGATCTTGCGCTTAGTGGCCATTCAGCAATCTCTGAGGGTCGAGCGCCGAAACGGCGCAGGCGCCAGTCAAGTAGGGCGCCCACACCACATTTCGCAAGTCAGAGACGCCTTTTGGCCACGTCCCACACCCCAAAGAAGCGCCTTCTGGCGTCGATCCGCGTGTTCGGGCTGCCGTCCGACCGCGCAAAGGGCCGGCTCGTCGCGGGCCGGCTCGCATTCCGTTGCGCGCTCGGGCCGGCCGGAATCGTCGCCTCGAAACGCGAGGGCGACGGCGCGACGCCGCGCGCCGAACTTCCGCTCCGCAGGCTGTGGCGACGGCCCGATCGCGGCCCGCGGCCGCCGACCTTGCTCGAGGTCCGGCGCATCCGGCACGATGACGGCTGGTGCGACGCGTCCGGAGACCCGCGCTACAACCGCCCGGTTCGGCTGCCGTTCGGCGCGTCGCATGAGCTCATGTGGCGGCAGGACGGGCTCTACGACCTGGTGGTCGAGCTCGGCTGGAACGATCGTCCCGCGCAGGCCGGCCGCGGCAGCGCGATCTTCATGCACGCCGCCCGGCCCGGCTTCACGCCGACGGCCGGCTGCGTGGCGCTCGCGCCCGGCGCGCTGCGGCGGCTGATCGCCCGGCTCGGCCCCGAAACCGTGCTCCGGATCGGCTTGCCGCCGCAAAAGCTGCGCGGCGGCCGCCGTTAGTACATCTTAGCCAAGCGCTTGTTCTGACGAAGATGTCAGAATCGAATGACCTTCGTGAACTTGTGCGGGGGGCCGCAATCCCCATATTCTTCGTGCCCAAAGGGACCGCCGCGCCGCGGCGGCCGCGACGGGACAATTCGCGAGGATTGCAGACGATGTCCGACTTTAACCGCAACGCTTATGGCCGGGCCGGCTTCGGCGGGGTCGCTGCGCCGAGCGCTGCGATCGACCCGGGCCTCCGGTCCTACATGCTGAGCGTCTACAACTACATGTCGCTCGGCCTCGCCATCACGGGCTTCGCCGCGATCGGCGCCTTCATGCTCGCCGTCACCAGCGATCCGGCTTCCGCGGTCGCCACCGCGCGCGGCATGCACCTGACCCAGTTCGGCTACGCGCTGTTCGCCAGCCCGCTGAAGTGGGTGGTGCTGCTCGCCCCGCTCGGCATGGTGTTCTTCCTGTCGGCGCGCATTCACAAGATGAGCGCCGCGGCTGGCCAGATCGCGTTCTACGTGTTCGCCGGCCTAATGGGCCTTTCGCTGTCGTCGATTTTCCTGGTCTACACCGGGGCTTCGATCGGCCGCGTGTTCTTCATCACGGCGGCGGCGTTCGGCGCGCTCAGCCTGTGGGGCTACACCACCAAGCGCGACCTGACCGGCATGGGCTCGTTCCTGGTGATGGGCCTTTTCGGCATCATCATCGCCAGCCTGGTGAACATCTTCATCGGCTCGAGCATGGTGCAGTTCGTCGTGTCGGTGCTCGGCGTGCTGATCTTCTCCGGGCTGACCGCCTACGACACGCAGCGCATCAAGGAGATGTATTACGAGCTCGACGACAGCGACACGATGGGCCGCAAGGCCATCCTGGGCGCGCTGTCGCTCTATCTCGACTTCATCAACCTGTTCACGATGCTGCTGTCGCTGTTCGGCAACCGCAACTGACCAAGGCCGTTCCGGCTCCGGCCGGAGATCGAGCGGAAGGCCCCGGCGGAGACGCCGGGGCCTTTTTCATGTCGAGCGCTTGCGTGTCGCCGGCGCTGCTGCATCTTCGCCCGCGCAAGACTCCAGGGAGGCCGCCATGGCGAAGATGATCCACTCGATGATCCGGGTGCGCGACGAGGAAGCCTCGGTCGCCTTCTACCGGACGGCCTTCGGGCTCGAGGTGGCGGACCGCTACCCGTTCGACGGCTTCACGCTGATCTACATGGCGAACGAAGAGACCGGCTTCGAGCTGGAGCTCACCGTCAACGCCGGCCGCGACGCGCCCTACGAGCTTGGCGACGGCTACGGCCATCTCGCGGTGTCGGTCGACGATCTCGCGGCCGAGCACGCCCGGTTCGAAGCTGCGGGCCTCAAGCCGAACCCGCTCAAGACCATGGAGCGCGACGGCAAGCCGTTCGCGCGGTTCTTCTTCGTCTCCGACCCCGACGGCTACAAGATCGAGGTTCTGGAGCGCGGCGGCCGGTTCAAGTGAGCGGCCGGGCGCACTAGGGCCGCGGAGCGCGCCGAAGCGACCAGCAGGAGGACGCCGCCGCGGCCGCGCGTCGCCGGGCGGCCGGCGCGCTGGGTTCGAGAAAGCTTGCCAACCGGGCGAGCCCCGGTCAAAACCCCGGCGGCTCTCTGGCATACACAGATGACGAGGATCCCCATGGCGGCCCAAAAGCTTCTTCTTCTGCCCGGCGACGGCATCGGCGTCGAAGTGCTGGCGGAAGTCCGTCGCATCCTCGCCCTGATCGAGCAGAAGGGGATTCTCTCCTTCGAGATCGAGGAAGATCTCGTGGGCGGCGCCGCCTATGACGCGCATGGCGTGGCGATCACCGACGCCGCCATGCAGAAGGCCAAGGCGGCGGACGCCATCCTGTTCGGCGCGGTCGGCGGACCGCAGTGGGACGGCGTGCCCTACGACGTGCGGCCGGAAGCCGGCCTGCTGCGGCTGCGCAAGGACCTCGAGCTGTTCGCCAATCTGCGACCGGCGATCTGCTATCCGGCGCTTGCCGACGCCTCCGCGCTCAAGCGCGAGCTGGTCGACGGGCTCGACATCGTCATCGTGCGCGAGCTGACCGGCGGTGTCTATTTCGGCGAGCCGAAGGAGATCATCGACCTTCCGAACGGCCAGAGGCGCGCCGTCGACACCCAAGTCTACGAGACTTACGAGATCGAGCGCATCGCCAAGGTCGCGTTCGAGCTCGCCCGCGTGCGCTCGAACCGCGTGACCTCCGCCGAGAAGCGCAACGTCATGAAGTCGGGCCTGCTGTGGAACCAGGTCGTCACCGCGACCCACAAGCAGGGCTACGAGGACGTCCAGCTCGACCACATGCTGGCCGACGCGCTCGGCATGCAGCTGGTGCGCGCGCCAAAACAGTTCGACGTGATCGTCACCGACAATCTGTTCGGCGACATCCTGTCCGACGTCGCCTCGATGCTAACCGGCTCGCTCGGCATGCTGCCCTCCGCCTCGCTCGGCGCCGAGGATCCGGCGACCGGCAAGCGCAAGGCGCTCTATGAGCCGGTGCACGGCTCCGCCCCCGACATCGCCGGCAAGGGCCTCGCCAACCCGATCGCGATGATCGCCAGCCTCGCGATGGCGCTGAAATATTCGCTCGGCAAGCCTGACCTCGCGAACCTGCTCGACCGGGCGATCTCCGAGGTTCTCGCGGATGGCCTGCGCACGGGCGACATCTGGACCGAGGGCATGACCAAGGTGGGCACCTCCGAGATGGGCGGCGCCGTGCTCAGGAAGTTCGACGCGCTGCTCTCGGCCTAAGACGGCTCACCCGACGCGACGGAGACGACAAAAAGCCCGGCGGCCCCCGCCGGGCTTTCTTGTTGCCGACGTGCTCAGACGAAGAGCGGTCTTTCCCTCCCTCGCTGAGGGAAGCGTGGACGGGCGAAGCCCAGCCGGGTGGGATGCGCGTAGGACGGGGCGCCGGGACCTCCGCGCGCGCCTTCACGACGTCGGAGGTTGCCGACGGGAGAAGTCCCATTGCCGCGTCAGAGCTTGACGCGGGGCGGTCGGGTCACGAGATGCCGATGCGGAAGCCGCGAGGGCTTCAGTAGCCCGGCAGGTCCAGGGTGGACGGCAGCGGCGAGCGGCTGAAGCTGATGCTGTTCCGCGCCTGATAGGTGGGCTGGTAGAGCGCCGAGGTGTCGTATTTCGCGGCTGACGGAGGACCGTCAGGGGTGGTCCGCGTGTTGAGGTAGCTCGGCTGCTTGGTGATGGTCACGGAGACGCCGCCGCTGCTCGCCGGCTCCCACGGGTCAGCCGACGCGAAGGACGCGATCAGCGGGACCGCGGCGATCGCCGCGGCGAAGATAAATGAACGCGTCAGGGGAAAGGACATCGGTCTGGCTCCGGCGCCTGAGTGCCACAATCCCGCAACGCGGGAAAGCGGCTTTGGTTGCGCCAGATCGGCCGCGGCCGTTGAATTTTCCGCCGTTTCACGGCATTGGAACGCCCGCGGCAAGACGCCGCTGAACTGAAGAGCCGCGGAGCGCGGCTCTATGGAGCTTGCAATGGGTTATCGGATCGCCGTCGTCGGCGCCACGGGCAATGTGGGCCGGGAAATGCTGAGCATCCTCGACGAGCGGGAGTTCCCGGTCGACGAGATCGTCGCGCTCGCCTCGCGCCGCAGCCAGGGCACGGAAGTGTCGTTCGGCGACCGGACGCTGAAGTGCCAGACGCTCGAGATGTTCGATTTCTCGAAGACCGACATCTGTCTGATGTCGGCCGGCGGCGCGATCTCGAAGGAGTGGTCTCCCAAGATCGCCGCTCAGGGCGCGATCGTGATCGACAACTCCTCGGTCTGGCGCATGGACCCGGACGTGCCGCTGGTGGTGCCCGAGGTGAACGCCGACGCGGTCGCGGGCTACACGAAGAAGGGCATCATCGCCAACCCGAACTGCTCGACCGCCCAGCTCGTCGTGGCGCTGAAGCCGCTGCACGACGCCGCGAAGATCAAGCGCGTGGTCGTCTCGACCTACCAGTCGGTCTCCGGCGCCGGCAAGGAGGCGATGGACGAGCTCTGGAACCAGACCAAGGGCATCTACGTGAACCAGGCGCCGGAGTTCGAAGGCGGCAAGTTCCCGAAGCAGATCGCCTTCAACGTCATTCCTCACATCGACGTCTTCATGGAGGACGGTTACACGAAGGAGGAATGGAAGATGGTCGCGGAGACCAAGAAGATCCTCGACCCGAAGATCAAGCTGACCGCGACGGCCGTGCGCGTGCCGGTGTTCGTCGGCCACTCGGAGGCGGTGAACATCGAGTTCGAGCGGCCGCTCTCGGCCGATGAGGCGCGCGACATTCTGCGCGAGGCGCCGGGCGTGCTGGTGGTCGATAAGCGCGAGCCCGGCGGCTACGTGACGCCGATCGAGTGCGTCGGCGACTTCGCGACCTTCGTCAGCCGCATCCGCGAGGACCCGACGGTCGACAGCGGGCTGGCGATGTGGATCGTCTCCGACAATCTGCGCAAGGGCGCGGCGCTCAACGCGGTGCAGATCGCCGAGTGCCTCGCCAATCGCGGCCTGCTGAAGCAGGCGGCGTGAGGGCGCGATGAAGCTCTACCGTTTCCTCACAGGCCCGGACGACGCGGCGTTCTGCCGCCGCGTCTCGGACGCGATCAACAAGGGCTGGAGCCTGCAGGGCGATCCGACGCTGACCTACGACCCGGAGAAGAAGACCGTGGTCTGCGGGCAGGCGATCGTGAAGGAGATCGTCGGCGTCGAGTGGTCGGACGACATCAAGCTGTCCGACTGGTGACGATCGACAGGGCCGGCCGGCGCGGCGGAGTCCGGCCGCTCTCCTGAACGTCGCCTTCGATCGCGACAAGCTTCGGCCGGGCGGGCTTCTGCTGGGGTCCGCGCAGCACGGTTTCGGCGCGCAGCAGCAGTTCCTTGGCCTGCGCCTGGGAGCCCACCGCCTGGAGCGTCGCTGCGAGCCGCAGGCAGCTCTGCGCGAGCTCCGGGGCGAGCGGCGCGAGCGAAGGCGCGGAGATCGCGACGAGGTCGAGGGCCACGGTGGCGGCGGCGCCGGCGGCCGAGACCTGGCGCCGGTCGCCCGTGGCGTTCACCGGCGCGCCGGCCTCCAGCGCCTCGCGAACCTCGCGCGTCCAGCCTTCGCCGAACGCCCGCAGGATGCAGCGCTGCTCGCAGGCGCGGGCCACCAGCATCAGCCGCGCCACGTCGTCGGACTGGGCGCTGAGATCGACGGTGAGGATCGCGACGCCGCGCACCAGAGCCTCTTCGGCCTCGCGCAGCGAGCCCTCCTCGGCGTCGGCGGTCCATTCCAGCGCGAAGCGCAGATAGCTCGCGGCGAGCGGCGCGTTCCAGTCCGAGCGGTCGGGGTGGGAGGACCGCAGTTGCTCCCAGGCCGTCCAGGCGTCGCGATAGCGGCCGGCCCGTTCATGCGCGAGCGCGAGGCGCGCAAGGGCTGCGACCGGCGACTGCGTCCCGCTTGTTACGGGCCGTTCTGCTGCGTCGCGCGCCATCTCGCATCCTCATCGTGTCGTCGAACGGCGGACCCCGCCGGCCGCCAGACAATGGCCCATCCGGCTTGAAGGCCGCGTGAAGCCAACGGACTCGAATCGCGCGATCGTCTTCATCCTCCGGAAAGGCCGTTCCCGACGACGAATGTCGATGTCGCCTCGTCAGGCGCGGCGTGCCACATACCGCAGCGCAACCAAAGCGGAGCGCGGCATGGCCGGAGCAGGTCGTTTCTTCGAGGATTTCGTCGTCGGCGACGTCATCAGGCACGCCACCCCCCGGACGGTGACGGTGGGCGACGTCGCGCTCAACCAGGCGCTCTACGGCAACCGGTTTGTGGTCCAGTCCTCTGATGCGTTTGCGCAGGCGGTCGGCTATCCGCGGAGCCCGGTCGACGACCTGATCGCGTTCCATGTGGTGTTCGGCAAGACGGTGCCGGACGTCTCGCTCAACGCCTTCGCCAATCTCGGCTACGCCTCCGGCCGCTTCCTCGCGCCCGTTTTCCCCGGCGACACGCTGGTCTCGACCTCGGAAGTGATCGGCGTGCGCCCCACCTCGAAGGGCGACGCCGGCGTGGTCTGGGTGCGGACCCGCGGCGTGCGCGCCGACGGCACGCCCGTGCTCGAATATGTCCGCTGGGTGCTGGTCCGCATCCAGGGCGGCCGCCCCCTGCCCGATCCCGTGGTGCCTACCTTGCCGAGCGCGGTCGACCCGTCGGAGCTCGGCGCCGCATGCCCGCGCATCGATCGCGCCGCCTGGGACGACGCCGAAGCCGGGAGCGCGCGCCGCTTCGACGACTATGCGGTCGGCGAGAAGATCGACCATGTCGACGGCATGACGATCGAGGAAGCCGAGCACCAGCTCGCGACCCGGCTGTGGCAGAACACGGCGCGGGTGCATTTCGACGGCTACGCGCAGAAGAGCAGCAAGATCGGCCGTCGCCTCGTCTATGGCGGCCACGTCATCAGTCTGGCCCGCAGCCTCAGCTTCAACGGCCTTGAGAATGCGTTCCACATCGCCGGCATCAATGGCGGCCGGCACGTCGCGCCGATCTTTGCGGGAGACACGCTCTACGCGTGGTCGGAGATCATCGACAAACAGCCCCTGCCGGGCCGCGACGACGTCGGCGCGTTGCGGGTGCGGATCACCGGCCTGAAGGACTGCCCACCGACGGAGTTTCCGCGCGCAGCGCCAGACGGAAAGGATCACCCTTCCGTGGTGCTGGACCTCGATCTGTGGGTCCTGATCCCGCGTTAGCGGCTCAGGCGGCCTCGAGCGACGGATTGTGGGCGATCGCGCAACGTCGCTCGCTCGCCTCGCCGGCATGCAGCCGGCGCAGCACCACGCGAATGCCGGCGTCCTGCGTTTCCGAGATCTGGCGTATCTCGTCGGCGTCGCTCAGCCAGCGCGGAGTCCGGAAGACGTGCTCGCGCACGCGGATCATCGTCATGGCGTTGTGCAGGGCGATCATCAGCATACGCTCGCCCTCGAGCATCGGCTTGCCGGCCAGGGTCGGCAGACCTTCCTCGCGCCGCCACTCGGCAAGCATGGCGTTCCAGAGCGGCAGGCTCTTGCTGGCGCTGCGATAGATCGGCTCCGCATAGGCGTCGAGGCCGGCGCGGAAGAACAGCCGCGTCGCCGTCGGCGTCATGCGCGGCAGCATGTGGCCGTAGACCTCCGCGACCCGATCGACCATCGGCGCTCCAGCCGACGCCTCAAACCGCTCGAGCGCGCCGACGCTCCAATGTTCGCGGAACACCTCCGCGAAAACGGCGTCGATCAGATCGGTCTTGCTGTCGAAATAGCGATAGAGAAGCGCCTGCGTGACGCCGATCGACGCCGCGAGGTCGCGAGTGGGTCCGCTGAAGCCGTTTTCCGCGAAGAACTGACAGGCGGCTGTGATGATCTGAGCGCGCCGCACGTCGCCAGCGAGCCGCGCGGCCCGAGGCCGAACGATGGGCTCGCCGCGGCTCATGATCGACGTGATCGTCATGTCTTCTCTCGCCTCAGCCCTACAGACCAAATCAGGATGAGGGGAACGCAACCCTGAGGCATAGTTAGGGCTGCTCCTTAGCGACAATATGCCGCGGGGTCATGTGCGTTTATTTTCTCGGTGTGGCTGCGCGCCGATTCGGCTCCCTACCAAAGAGGGCCGCAGACCCGGGCCGCGCGCCGTTGCGCTGCGGCGCACCATCCGCTAGTTGCTGTGCGCGCACTTCGAAAAGGTCCAAAACCCATGGACTCGCCGAAAGCGGCCCCTTCCGCGGCCCGGCCGCTGTCTCCGCATCTTCAGATCTATCGGCCGATGCTGTCGATGATGATGTCGATCGTGCATCGCATCACCGGAGGCGCGCTTTACTTCGGCACGGCGCTGATCGCGATCTGGCTCGTGGCCGCCGCCTCGGGGCCTTCGGCCTTCGCGACGATCCAGGAAATCTACGGCTCGATTCCGGGGCTGCTGGTGCTGTTTTTCTACACCTGGGCGCTCATCCACCATGCGCTGGGCGGCGTCCGGCATCTGATCTGGGACACCGGCCATGGCTTCGAGCCCCGCGAGCGTGAACTGCTCTACCGGCTGACTCTCGGCGGCTCGATCGTGCTGACGCTGCTGATCTGGACGGTCGGCTACGCCGTGCGCGGCGGCGCAGGCTGAAGGAGACGCTCATGAGGACGCCCCTCGGCCACGTTCGCGGCCTTGGCGCCGCGAAGGCCGGCACCGAGCATTTCTGGATGCAGCGCATGACGGCGGTCGCGAACCTGCCGCTGACCCTCTTCTTCGTGGCCGTGGTGGTCGCTCTGTCGGGGTCGAGCCACGCCGGCGCGACCGCAATGCTGGGCACGCCCTGGATCGCCATCCCGATGCTGCTGCTGACCCTCTCGGTCACCTTCCACATGCGCATCGGCATGCAGGTGATCATCGAGGACTACGTGCATGACGAGCTGCTGAAGCCGATCGCCATCATGGCGAACAGCTTCTTCGCCGTGGCGGTCGGACTCGCCAGCGTGTTTGCGCTCCTCAAGATCAGTTTCGGGGTCTGAGCTATGGCCGGACCTGCGAGCCCCTCCCGCGGAGCCGGCGTCACGCCGGCCGTCAACGGACGCGCCTACCCGTTCACCGACCACACTTTCGACGTGCTGGTCGTCGGCGCCGGCGGCGCCGGCCTCCGCGCTGTCGTGGGCTGCTCCGAGGCGGGGCTCAAGACCGGCTGCATCACCAAGGTGTTCCCGACGCGCTCGCACACGGTGGCGGCGCAGGGCGGCATCTCGGCCGCGCTCGGCAACATGGGCGAGGACGACTGGCGCTTCCACATGTACGACACCGTCAAGGGCTCCGACTGGCTCGGGGACCAGGACGCGATCGAGTACCTGGTCCGCAACGCGCCGGCCGCCGTCTACGAGCTCGAGCACTGGGGCGTGCCGTTCTCGCGCACCGAGGAAGGCAAGATCTACCAGCGTCCGTTCGGCGGCATGACGACCCATTACGGCAAGGGCACCGCGCAGCGCACCTGCGCGGCCGCCGACCGCACCGGGCATGCCATCCTGCACACGCTCTATGGAGCGGCGCTGAAGGCCAAGGCGCAATTCTTCATCGAATACTTCGCCATCGACCTGATGATGGACGAGGAGGGCGCCTGCATCGGCGTCGTCGCGCTCAGAATGGACGACGGCACGCTGCACCGCTTCCGGGCCAAGCGGACGATCCTCGCGACCGGCGGCTACGGCCGCGCCTATTTCTCGGCGACCTCCGCGCACACCTGCACGGGCGACGGCAACGCCATGGTGCTGCGCGCCGGCCTGCCGCTGCAGGACATGGAGTTCGTGCAGTTCCACCCGACGGGGATCTATGGCGCAGGCTGCCTGATCACGGAAGGCGCGCGCGGCGAAGGCGGTTATCTGACGAATTCCGAGGGCGAGCGCTTCATGGAGCGCTATGCGCCCTCAGCCAAGGACCTCGCATCGCGCGACGTGGTCTCGCGCTCGATGACGATCGAAATTCGCGAAGGCCGTGGCGTCGGCAAGAACAAGGACCACATCTACCTGCATCTCGACCACCTCGACCCCGCCATTCTGCACGAGCGCCTGCCGGGCATCTCTGAGAGCGCGCAGATCTTCGCTGGGGTCGACCTGACGCGGGAGCCGATCCCGGTCCTGCCGACGGTGCACTACAACATGGGCGGCATCCCGACGAACTTTCACGGCGAGGTGCTGACCAAGGTGAACGGCGATCCGGATTCGGTCGTACAGGGCCTGATGGCGATCGGCGAGGCGGCCTGCGTCTCCGTCCATGGCGCGAACCGACTCGGCTCGAACTCGCTGATCGACCTGGTGGTGTTCGGCCGCGCCACCGCCGACCGCTGCGCCGAATTGGTTGAGCCGAACTCCAGGCATCCGGAGCTGCCGCGCGGCGCCTCCGATCCGGCGCTGGCCCGGCTCGACCGGCTGCGCCACGCCTCCGGCGGCACGCCGACGGCCCAGCTCCGCCTGAAAATGCAGAAGGTGATGCAGTCCAACTGCGCCGTGTTCCGCACCGGCGAGGTGCTCGAGGAAGGGCGCGGCCTGATCCACGACGTCTGGTCCGGCTCCGACGACGTCGGCATCACGGACCGCTCCCTGATCTGGAACTCCGACCTGATCGAGACGCTCGAATTCGACAATCTGATCGCGCAGGCGGTGGTCACGATGGAGAGCGCGGTCAACCGGCAGGAAAGCCGCGGCGCCCACGCCCGCGAGGATTTTCCGGACCGGAACGACAAGGAGTGGATGAAGCACACGCTGGCCTGGGCCGACACGCAGACCCGCGAGGTGTCGATCGACTACCGCCCGGTGCACACCTACACGATGACGAACGACATCCAGTACATCGAGCCGAAGGCGCGGGTTTATTGACCGCCCTGGCGTCGGCCGGCGCGCCAAGAAGCGCCTCGAACCTGATCGGGGCCTGAGGGAACATGGTCCAGCTCACCCTCCCGAAGAACTCGCGGATCATCGAAGGCAAGACCTGGCCGAAGCCTGCTGCCAAGAACGTCACGCCGTTCAAGGTCTATCGGTGGAATCCTGACGACGGCATGAACCCGCGCGTCGACACCTTTTGGGTCGACCGGGACGACTGCGGCCCGATGGTTCTGGACGGGCTCATCTGGATCAAGTCGAACGTCGATTCGACGCTGACGTTCCGGCGCTCCTGCCGCGAGGGCATCTGCGGCTCCTGCGCGATGAACATCGACGGGACCAACACCCTCGCCTGCACCAAGGGCATGGATGACTGCGCCGGCGGCAAGATCGTGAAGATCTACCCGCTGCCGCATATGCCGGTGGTCAAGGACCTCGTTCCGGACCTCACCCAATTCTACGCCCAGCATGCTTCGATCGAGCCCTGGCTCAAGACCGACACCCGCGAGCCGGGCGACGAGTGGCGGCAGTCGCGCGAGGATCGGGCCAAGCTCGATGGACTCTACGAGTGCATCCTGTGCGCCTGCTGCACGACGTCGTGCCCGAGCTACTGGTGGAATGGCGACCGCTATCTCGGCCCCGCCGCCTTGCTGCAGGCCTATCGCTGGCTTGTCGACAGCCGCGACGAGCGCACCGGCCAGCGCCTCGACGAGCTGGAGGATCCGTTCCGCCTCTACCGCTGCCACACCATCATGAACTGCGCCAAGACCTGTCCCAAGGGCCTCAACCCCGCCAAGGCCATCGCTCAGATCAAGCAGCTCATGGTCGCGCGGCAGTTCTAACCCTGCCCGCCATCCGATTGCTCATCAGAGCGTCCGCCGATAATTTAGGCGTGCCTAGCTGTCGACGCGCTCCGGCCGCGCGCCTAGCTCCCTAGTGTCCATAGGGCAAGGGAGGCCGCAATGAACGACACCGTCGAGCAGGATCGTCCCTGGACGCTCGAAAACGTACAGCAGCTGCAGGAGCTCGCACGAGAGAAGGCCCCCGCTGGCCTGATCGCCATGCGCCTGCGCCGGTCGCAGTCCGACGTTCACGCCAAGGCGTCGGAACTCGGGCTCACCCTCGCGGCCGAGTAGCCGCGACCTGCCTCCAGCCGGGCGCGCGTCGCCCGGCCCGGAGTCTTTTGTCCCGCATGGTTAACAAAAGCCTTCGGTTTGCTCCCGAACTTGAGTCGAATGCGAACGAATCGAGAATCGGCGATTCGTCCGCGATTCGTTCTTCTGGAACGAACCGTGACTCGACTCCCGCTGATGGAGATGCAGGAGCTCAGGACTCGCCCGAGGTCCTGTTAGTCCCGCGAATACTTCCGGGCGATCAGCCTGGACTCGCCGCCGACTCAGCCGCGGAGGGTCGCGCCCGTCGCCTTGGCGACCTGCGCCACGATGCGCTCCGCGATGGCCTCGATCTCGGCGTCGGTAAGCGTCTTCTCACGCGGCTGCAGCGTGACCGCCAGAGCGAGCGAGACCTTGCCTTCCGGCACGCCCGGTCCCTCGTAGCGGTCGAACAGGTCGACGCGCGTGACCAGCTTGCGGTCAGCGGCTTGGGCGGCCCGGATCAGCTCGGCCGCCGGCACATCGCGGTCGGCCAGGAAGGCGAAATCGCGCGAAACCGGCTGCAGGGCTGAGCCCTCGAAGGGCGGCTTGGCCCGCGTCGGTTTCGCCTTGGGCTGCGGCGCGGCGTCGAGGGTCAATTCGAAGCCGACGAGCGGGCCGGAGGCGCCGAGCGCCTGCAGCGCCCGGGGGTGAAGCTCTCCGAACGCGCCGAGAATAACCTTAGGACCAAGCTGCAGCGCCGCCGACCGGCCCGGATGGAACCAGCTGGGCGCGGCCCCTTGGGCCACTTGGACGGAGGCGGGCGAAACGCCGAGCGCGGCGAGCGCCGCCAGCGCATCGCCCTTAGCGTCGAAGGCGTCCACGGGGAGCGTCGCCTCACCCCAATGCCTGCCGGCGCCACGCGCCTTCGCGGTTCCGCGCCGGACGCCGGCGGCCGACATGCGTTGGTCCTCTGGGCGGTCCCCCAGAAAGGTTTGTCCGACCTCGAACAGCGCCACGTCGCCGACGCCGCGGTCGGCGTTGCGCTGCGCCGCTGCGATCAGGGCCGGCAGCAGGCTCGGCCGCATGTCCGAGAGGTCGGCCGAGATCGGATTGGCGAGCGCGAGTTCCGCCTTGCCGCCCCCAAAGGCTTCGGCCTGAGCCTTCGACACGAAGGACCACGTCACCGCTTCTACCAGCCCCCGCGCGGCGAGCGTCCGCCGCGCGTTGCGCGCGCGGCGCTGGATCAGGCTCAGCCTCGCGCCCGACACGCTGGCGGTCGCCGGCAGCGGGGTCGCGGCGACGCGATCAAGTCCGATGATCCGCACCACCTCCTCGACGAGGTCGGCCTTGCCCTCGACGTCGGGCCGCCAGCTCGGAACCGCGACCTTCAGTCGATCGCCATGGCCGGTGACCCAGAAGCCAAGCAGGCCAAGCGTGGCCTTGATCTCGGCCGGAGCGAGATCAAGGCCGGTGAGACGGCGCACCTCCGAGACGGGGAAGTCGATGATCAGGTTCCGCTCGGGGACTGCGCCGGCCGAGACGATCTCGGACGGCTCGCCGCCGCAGATCTCGAGCACGAGCTGGGTCGCAAGCTCGAGGCCCGGAACCGTGAAGGCCGGATCGACGCCGCGTTCGAACCGGTAGCGGGCGTCCGAGTTGACGTTAAGCGTTCGGCCGGTGCGGGCGATGTTGAGCGGGTCCCAAAGCGCGCTTTCGATCAGCACGTCGGTCGTGCTCTCGTCGCAGCCGGTAGCCGCGCCGCCGATCACGCCGGCGAGCGACTGGACGCCATTGTCGTCCGCGATGACGCACATCGTCTCGTCAACCGCATAGGTCTTGCCGTCGAGCGCGAGGAAGCTCTCGCCGGCGCGCCCGCGGCGCACCATGAGGTCGCCCTTCACCTTGGCCGCGTCGAACACATGCAGCGGCCGGTTGCGGTCGAAGGTCATGTAATTGGTGACGTCGACCAGCGCGTTGATCGGCTTTTGGCCGATCGCCTTGAGTCGGCGGCGCAGCCATTCGGGCGCCTGGCCGTTCCGGACGCCACGCACCAGCCGCAGCGCGAAGAAGGGCGACAGCGGCTCCGCGTCGCCGAAGTCGAACCGCACCGCCTTGGGGCACGGGAAAGCGCCTACGACCGGCTTGATCGCCGGGTCGCGCAGTTCGCCGATCTCGGCGGCGGCGAGATCGCGCGCGACGCCGTGCACGCCGAGGCAATCCGGCCGGTTTGGGGTGACGGCGATCTCGATCACCGGATCGTCGAGCCCCACCATGGGGGCGAAGGGGCGGCCGACCGGCGCGTTCTCGGGCAGCTCCATGATGCCGTCATGCTCGTCGCCCAGCCCAAGCTCGCGCGAGGAGCACAGCATGCCGCCGGAGGCGACGCCGCGGATCTCGGACGCGCCGAGCTTCTGGCCCGTCGCCGGAATGACGGTCCCCGGGGCGGCGAACACGACCTTGAGGCCCGGCCGCGCGTTCGGAGCGCCGCACACCACCTGCAGGGGCGCGCCCTTGCCGACGTCCACCATGCAGACCTGGAGCTTGTCGGCGTTCGGGTGCCGGCTGGCTTCGAGGATGTGGCCGACGATGAACGCCGACAGATCCCCCGCCTTATCCTCGACGTGCTCCACCTCGAGGCCCACGCGGGTCAACGTGTCGGTGACCGTCTTGAGGTCGGCGTCGCCGCCGAGGTGCTCTTTCAGCCAGGAGAGCGAGAACTTCACGACGACAGCCCTCCGGCGAGCGTCGGGAAGTCGAGCGGGCGGAAGCCGTAATGCGCGAGCCAGCGGGCGTCCGCGCCGAACAGGTCGCGCAGATCCGGCATGCCGTATTTCAGCATCGCGATCCGGTCGATGCCGATGCCCCAGGCGAAGCCTTGCCAGACGTCAGGGTCGAGGCCGCAGTTCCGCAGAACGTTGGGATGGACCATCCCGCAGCCCAGAATCTCGAGCCAGTCGTCGCCCTCGCCGATCCGGATCTCGTTCGGCAGCTTGCGACAGCGGACGTCGACTTCCATTGACGGCTCGGTGAAGGGGAAGAAAGACGGCCGGAACCGCAGCTCGACCGACGGCACCTCGAAAAAGGTCTTGAGGAACTCTTCCAGCACCCATTTGAGGTGGCCGAGATGGGCGTCGCGGTCGATCACCAGCCCCTCGACCTGATGGAACATCGGCGTGTGCGTCTGGTCCATGTCGAAGCGGTAGGTGCGGCCGGGGCAGATCACACGGATCGGCGGCTCCTGCGACTGCATGGTCCGGATCTGCACCGGGCTGGTGTGGGTCCGCAGCAGCAGGCGCTCGCCGTTCTCCTTCTCCGGCAGGAAGAAGGTGTCGTGCATCTCCCGCGCCGGATGGCCGACGGGGAAGTTCAGCTTGGTGAAGTTGAGGTCGTCGGTCTCGATGTCCGGGCCTTCGGCGACGGAAAAGCCCATCGCGGAGAAGATCGCGACGAGTTCGTCCGTAACCTGACTGACTGGGTGAATGCGGCCGGTCTCGAGCGGGCTCTCCCGCACCGGAAGCGAGACATCGAGCTTCTCGGACGCGAGCCGCGCCTCGAGCGCGGCGTCCGCAATTGCCGCCTTCTTCTCCGCGATGGCGGCGGCGACGCGGTCGCGCAGCGCGTTCAGGGCCGGGCCGACCGTCCTGCGCTGCTCGGGGTCCATGCCGCCGAGCGTCTTCATCTTCTCGGAGACCGAGCCCTTCTTCCCGAGCGCCGCGACGCGCACGGCCTCGAGCGCGGCTTCGTCGGAGGCCGCGCCGATCGATCCGAGGATCTCGGCTTCAAGGGTGTTCAGGCTGTCGAGGTCGGACATGGGGGAGGACGCCGGATCGCGATACAGCGCCGTGCTCGCGACAACGGCGCCTCCACCCGCGGCGTCGTCCTCCGGTTCGACCGGAGGACCCATGTCGGGTCCGGAGCTCTACGCCTGAGATGGATCCTCCGGACAAGCCGGAGGATGACGAGCTCTATGCGGGAAGGCCGGCGCGGAGCCGGCCTCAGGGCCTCACGCCGGAAGCGCGGCCTTGGCCTTTTCGGCCAGAGCGGCGAACGCGGCCGGCTCGGCGATGGCGAGCTCCGACATTGTCCGACGGTCCATCTCGATGCCGGCCTTGCCGAGGCCGTCGATGAACCGCGAATAGGTCAGGCCGTGCTCGCGCACGGCGGCGTTGATGCGCTGGATCCAGAGCGCCCGGAAGGTCCGCTTCTTGTTCTTGCGGTCCCGGTAGGCGTACTGCATCGACCGATCGACGGCCGCCTTGGCGGCGCGGATCGTGTTCTTGCGGCGGCCGTAAAAGCCCTTCGCGGCGGCGAGGGTCTTCTTGTGTTTGGCGTGGGACGTAACGCCCCGTTTCACGCGAGCCATGGTCTAATCTCTCAAGCGTTTATGGGGAAAAGCAGCTTCAGCCGTAGGGCAGGAACGTCCTGACGATCCGCGCGTCCTGCGGCGTCAGGATGGTGGTGCCCCGCTGATTGCGGATCTGCTTGTTGGTGCGCTTGATCATGCCGTGGCGCTTGCCGGCCTGGGCAGAGATGACCTTGCCGGTCCCGGTGAAGCGGAAGCGTTTCTTCGCCGCCGACTTCGACTTGATCTTGGGCATTTCGCTCTCCGAAGTGAGGAGAGGCCTCGCTGAACGATCGCGCCGCCGCCGGGCGAACCGGAGACGGAGAAATCAGGCGCAAAGCCTCGAGCATGGGGCGCGCCACGGCAGCCCATACTGGCCGGGCCCGCGCGGAAGCCGGGCTTATAGGCTGCAGCCCGCGAATTTGCAACGGCTGGAGCCCGCCGACGCGCCGGTGCGGGGCGGCTATTTGGGCGGCGTCAGCGCGACGCCGATGCTGCGGCCCGGCGCATTGCTGATCTGCAGCGTGGCGGGGCCGGCCGAGAGCTCGTAACGCAGCGTCTTGCGGGCGCCTTCACAATCCAAGACGCCTGAGAATTCCGTTGGCTGAAGCGCCCTGCCGTCCTGCACCAGATCCGTCCACGCCGCTTCGGTCAGGGTGATCTGGTAGACGCCCGCCTTCGCCTCGAAGCGCAGAATGCCGCCTTGAGAGCGTGGCGCAGGCGTCCGCTGCGGCGGAAGGGCGAAATCCGCCGAGGCGTCGTCCTTCAAGCCAAGGCGCAACCCGATGGGCGCCGCGACGTCGACGCTCGCGCCGCTCTCCACCCAGCGCGGCTGCGCGAGCAGCTTCAGGTCAGGCGCGATCGGCCAGGCGAAGGCGCCGCAGCCGCCTGTCTGGGCTGCGCCGGCCGGCGCGGCCATGAGCGCGCCAGCCAGGATCAGGAAGCTGAGGCGAACGGGCTTCATTGCGACGCCTTTGCCCACTGTTGGTCGATCCCGCCGGTCTGTCAGGCCGACGCGCCGGTCAGCGCCCGCAGGGCCGCCCCGACCGGATGGCTCGAATCCAGCATCAGCCTGAGCGCAAGCGCAAGCGCGACCACGACCAGCAGGGGCTTCACGAGACCGACCCCATGCTTCAGCGCCAATGCCGAGCCGATGCGCGCGCCCACGAAGGCGCCGGCCGCCATGGCGAGGCCGGCCGACCAGACGATCGTGCCGGCGGCCAGGAAGACGAGCAGGCTCGCGACGTTGGAGGCGAGATTGAGGAGCTTGGTGCGCGCCACCGCGCGCAGGGCGCCGAGGCCCGCAAGGCCGACGATCGCGATCATGAAGAAAGATCCGGCGCCAGGGCCGAACAGACCGTCATAGAAGCCGATTGGGAGGGCCGCGCACAGGGCGAAAGCGCGCGGCGACAGGCGGGCCGTCACGTCGATGTCCGACATCCGGGGGCCGAAGGCGAAGTAGAGCGCGACCGCGATCAGCAGGAAAGGCAGCCCGACCCGCATCACGTGGATCGGCGCGAAAGCGATGCAAAGCGCTCCAAGGATAGAGCCGGCGAAGGAGGACGCCGCGAGCCCCCAAGTTTCGGCGGCGCGGAGGTCGAGCAGGCCGGCGCGCGCGAACCGGGCGGTCGCGGTCGCGGTTCCGAGCGTGCCCTGAAGCTTGTTGGTCGCGACCGCAGACGCCGGATCGAGCCCGCCGAGGAGCAGAACCGGCAGCGCGATCAATCCGCCGCCGCCTGCGATCGCGTCGATCGTGCCGGAAACGACGCCCGAAAGCGCGAACAGGAGCAGGGTTTCGGGCGGAAAGGACAACAGCAAGCCGGAGGCTGACGCGAGGCGGGGCATGCTGATAGCACCCCGGAAGAGCTCCGTCAGGCGTTCGGTCGCTGGCGCGCCTGCCGCAGGCTATCATGGCGCGAGATATTCGATGCAGGAGCGGGGATGATCGACGAAACGGCCGTGACTGCGCTGTTCGAGGCCGCGCTCACTGCGCGCGCGCATGCCTACGCGCCCTATTCGGGTTTTGCGGTCGGCGCGGCGGTGCTGACGCAGGATGACGCGGTCCATGCCGGCTGCAATGTCGAAAATGCCGCCTATCCGGTCGGCGCCTGCGCGGAGGCGGGGGCGATCTCGGCGATGGCGGCTTCCGGGGCCCGGAAGATCGCCGCCGTCCTTGTGGTGGCGGATGGCGAGGCGCTCTGCACGCCATGCGGCGCCTGCCGGCAGCGCATCCGCGAATTCGCGGCCCCGGACGCCGTTGTGATCGTCGCCGGCCCTGAAGGCGTCCGGGCGCGCTTCACCCTGGAAGCGCTGCTGCCGGAGAGCTTTGGCCCCGCCAATCTGCCCGACGCGGCCGCACGTGATTGACAAGCTCGTCTGCGGGACCCCAAACGTCCCGCGCCAGCACGTCAGGAGTTTTCGCCCATGAGCCACGCCGATCTCGCCTCCGTCATCGAGGCCGCCTGGGAGCGCCGCGCCGAGATCGGACCTTCGACCAAGGGCCCGGAACGCGAGGCTGTCGAGCGCGTCCTCGCCGCCATGGACAGCGGCGAACTTCGGGTGGCGACGCCCGAGAACGGCGGCTGGACGGTGCACCAGTGGGTCAAGAAGGCCGTGTTGCTGTCGTTCCGCCTGAACGACATGGAGCGCATCCCCGGCGGGCCCGGCAAGGCTGCCTGGTGGGACAAGGTCGCCTCCAAGTTCGACGGCTGGGACGAAGGACGCTTCAAGCAGGCCGGCTTCCGCGCGGTGCCGGGCTCGATCGTCCGACGCTCGGCCTATGTGGCGCCGGGCGTGGTGCTGATGCCGTCCTTCGTGAATGTCGGCGCCTATGTGGACAGCGGCACGATGGTCGACACCTGGGTGACGATCGGCTCCTGCGCGCAGATCGGCAAGGATTGTCACATCTCCGGCGGCGTCGGCATCGGCGGCGTGCTCGAGCCGCTGCAGGCCGGACCGGTCATCATCGAGGACAACTGCTTCATCGGCGCCCGCTCCGAGGTCGCCGAAGGCGTGATCGTCCGCAAGGGCTCGGTGCTGTCCATGGGGGTATTCCTTGGCGCCTCGACGAAGATCGTCGACCGGGTGATCGGAGAGGTTTTCGTCGGAGAGGTGCCTGAATACTCCGTCGTGGTTCCGGGCGCGCTGCCCGGCAAGCCGCTGAAGGATGGCTCGCCCGGCCCTGCCCTGTCCTGCGCCGTCATCGTGAAGCGCGTCGACGAGAAGACCCGCTCCAAGACCGGGATCAACGAGCTGTTGAGGGATTGAGGTCGTAAGCGGCCTGCCCTCTCCCGCTCGGGCGGCAGGGAAGAGACCGCCGGCCAGGCGCTACGGCTGGAGGACGCATCGATGAACGTCGATCCCCGGGATCCCGTCGCCGTCGCGCAGGCGCTGATCGCCTGCCCGAGCGTCACGCCCGAGGAAGGCGGCGCGCTCGCGCTGCTCGAGGGCCTGCTGCGGCCGCTCGGCTTCGAGGTTCACCGCCCGGTTTTTTCGGCCGAGGGAACGCCGGACGTCGAGAACCTGTTCGCCCGCAGGGGCGAGGGCGAGGCTTTCGTGTTCGCCGGTCACACGGACGTCGTGCCTCCGGGCGACGTCGGCCGCTGGCGGCGCGGACCGTTCTCGGGCGAGATCGTCGGCGGCGAGCTGTTCGGCCGTGGCGCGGTCGACATGAAGGGCGCGATCGCCTGCATGGTCGCGGCTGTCGCCCGCAATCCGAGCCTGAAGACGCCGCTGGCCTTCCTCATCACCGGCGACGAGGAGGGCCCGGCGGTGAACGGCACCAGGGCGCTGCTCGAATGGGCCGTCGCGCGCGGCGACCGTTTCTCCGCCTGCCTGCTCGGCGAGCCGACGAACCCGGAGGCCTTGGGCGACGCCGTGAAGGTCGGCCGGCGCGGCAGCCTGTCGGGAACCGTCACGATCCGAGGCGTCCAGGGCCACGTCGCCTACCCCCAGCTCGCCGACAATCCGATCCGCAAACTGCCGGGCGCGCTCGCAGCGTTGCTGGACGAGCCGCTGGACCGCGGCACGGAGCACTTCCAGCCGTCCAATCTGGAGATCGTCGGGCTCGAAAGCGGCGCGGGCGCTTTCAACGTGATCCCGGGCGAGGGGCGGGTCCGGTTCAACATCCGCTACAACGACCGTCACACGGCGCAGGAGCTGATGGCGCTGGTCGCCGCCCGCCTCGACGCAGCGATCGGGCCCGCGGCCTACCAGCTCGCGTTCGAGCCGCCGAACGGCGACGCCTTCCTGACGCCGCCGGGACCGCTTGTGGAGTTGGTGTCGGAGGCGATCGAAGCCGAGACCGGCCGCCGGCCGGAGCTCTCTACGAGCGGCGGCACGTCGGACGCCCGCTTCATCAAGGCTCACTGCCCCGTGGTGGAGTTCGGCCTCGTCGGCCGCACGATGCACCAGGTCGACGAGCGCGTCGCCGTGGAGGATCTCGAGCGGCTGACCCGCGTCTACGAGCGCATTCTGGAGCGGGTCGCTAGGCTCTAAGGGCGGCGCTCAGATCTTGCGGAGCCGCACCTCTTCGATGCGGTGGCTCTCGCCCTTCCTGAGGATGAGATCGGCGCGGGGACGCGTCGGGCGGATGTTCTCGCGCAGGTTCGGCAGGTTGATGTCGGTCCACAGCGTGTCCGCCGTCTCGAGCGCGTCCTGCCGCGACGCTTCAGCGTATTTGCGGAAATAGGACTGCGGATCGCGGAACGCGGTGTCGCGAAGACGCATGAACCGGTCGACATACCAGCGCCGCAACAGGCCCTCGTCGGCGTCGAGATAGATGCCGAAATCGATGAAGTCGGACACGAAGGGCTGCACGCGCCCGTTCCTCGGCTTGTCGCCGACCTGGAGCACGTTCAGGCCCTCGAGGATCACGATGTCGGGCTTCTCGATCACCATCTCCTCGCCCGGCACCACGTCATAGACGAGGTGGCTGTAGACCGGCGCTGTGACGCGCTGCTTGCCGGCCTTGATGTCGGACACGAAGCGCAGCAGGCCCTGGACGTCGTAGCTTTCCGGAAAGCCTTTGCGGCCCATCAGGTTCTCGCGCGCCAGGATCGCGTTCGGCAGCAGAAAGCCGTCGGTGGTGACGAGATCGACCTTCGGCATGTCGGGCCAGCGGGCGAGCAGCGCGCGCAGCACGCGCGCCGTCGTGGACTTGCCCACGGCGACTGAGCCCGCCACCGCCACCAGGAACGGCACGCGGGTTTCGCCGTGTCCGAGGAAGCGCTGCGTGGCGCGATAGAGCTCCTGGCGGGCGGCGACATAGAACGCCAGCAGGCGCGAGATCGGCAGGTAGATTTCCTCGACCTCGTCCATGTCGATCGGATCGCCGACGGAGGCGAGCCGATCGAGGTCGGCGTCGTCGAGCGTCATCGGCGTATCGGCGCGCAGGGCCGCCCAGTCGCGGCGCGTAAACGTCGTGTAGGGCGAAGGGCTACCGATCCGCGGCTTGTCGTCCATCAAGGCTCTTTCCGCGACGCCTTCTCCGCCAGCCCCGACTGGCCCGTGCGCTGCTCAAGCACCCGCATCACTTCAGCGAGCGTCACGCCGCGGACCTTGAGCGCCACCAGCAGGTGGTAGAGCACGTCAGCCGCCTCGGAAGCGAGATCGACCTTCGTGCCGGCGACCGTCGCGAGGGCCGCCTCTACGCCTTCCTCGCCGAGCTTCTTGGCGCAACGGGCGGGACCCGCGTCGATCAGCGCGCGCGTGTAGGAATCCGTCGCAGACGCGGAAGCGCGCGCTTCCACGATGCGTTCGAGGTCCTCGATGGTGAAGCGCGTCATCCGACAGCCTCTCGCTTGCGATCCGGGCGGCGCCTACGCGCCGGGATCAAGCCTGACCGGCAGGCCTGCCTCGGCCATACGAGCCTTTGCCTCGCCGATCGTGTGCTCTCCGAAATGGAAGATCGACGCGGCCAGCACGGCGCTCGCGCCGCCTTCGCGCACGCCCTCGACCAGATGGTCCAGCGAGCCGACGCCACCGGAAGCGACCACCGGGACCGGCACGGCCTCCACCACCGCCCGAGTGAGCGCGAGATCGTAGCCGTCGCGGGTGCCGTCGCGGTCCATCGAGGTCAGCAGGATCTCGCCGGCCCCGAGGCTCGCGACCTCCGCCGCATAGGCGACGGCGTCGAGACCCGTCGGCCGCCGGCCGCCATGGGTGAACACCTCCCAACGGTCGGGCTCGCCGGGCGCCGAAACCTTCTTGGCGTCGACCGCGACCGTGATCGCCTGCGATCCGAATTTCTCCGCCGCGCGCGCCACGACCGAGCGGTCGTTCACCGCCGCGGACATGATCGAAACCTTGTCGGCGCCCGCAAGCATCAGCGCCCGCACGTCCTCGACCGAGCGCACCCCGCCGCCGACGGTGACCGGCATGAAGCAGTTCTCGGCGGTGCGGGCGACGACGTCGAGCAGGATCGCGCGCTCCTCATGGCTCGCGGTGATGTCGAGGAAGCAGAGCTCGTCCGCGCCGGCCGCGTCATAGGCGATCGCCGCCTCCACCGGATCGCCAGCGTCGCGCAGGTCGACGAACTGGACGCCCTTCACGACGCGCCCGTCCTTGACGTCGAGGCAGGGGATGACGCGAACTTTCAGCATGAAGCAATATCTTTCGAACTCACCGCTGAATGTGTCTGCGAAGGATGGGGATCATGACGCCAGCCAGCCAGATCGTGGGATTCGCGGCAACCGGGGTCGGAGCTCTCTGCATCGCCTACACGATCTGGCTGGCGTCCCGCATGCAACGTCAGGCAGGTCACGACCCGGTTCTCGGCAAGGCCATATCCAAATTCCTTCTGACCCATCGGCCCCACATCGCAATCTGGTTTCTGCTGTACGGCGTGGTCCTCGCGCTGATGGTGACGGCCGGCATCCTGCAACGCCACTCCTAGTTCACGCCCCCTTGGCCGCCCTGACGAAGGCGAGCGCCTCACGGCCGTCGAGGCGACCGTCGTAAAGCGCCCGGCCGGTGATGGCGCCGGCGATCGCGGCGTTCTGGGGCTGCAGCAGGCGACGGACGTCCTCAAGGTCGGCGAGGCCGCCGGAGGCGATCACGGGGATCGACACGGCTTCCGCGAGTTCGCGGGTGCTTTCGAGGTTCAGCCCCTTGAGGAGCCCGTCGCGCGCGATGTCGGTGTAGATGATGGCGGCGACGCCAGCGTCTTCAAACCGGCGGGCGAGGTCGAGGGCCGTCATGTCGGACACCTCCGCCCAGCCCTGAACGGCGACTCGGCCGTCGCGGGCGTCGATGCCGACGGCGACCCGCCCGGGATGAGCCTGCGCCGCAGCCTTCACGAAGTCAGGGTCGCGCACGGCCGCGGTGCCGAGGATGACGCGGGAGACGCCGCGCTTCAGCCAGGCCTCGACCGCCTTCATGTCCCGAATGCCGCCCCCGAGCTGCACGGGCACGCCGGCCGCGTCCAGGATGCCGTCGACCGCCGCCGCGTTCACCGAGGCGCCGGCGAAGGCGCCGTCGAGGTCGACGACGTGGATCCAGCTGAAGCCGATCTCGGCGAAGGTGCGCGCCTGCGCGGCGGGATCGCTGCCGTAGACGGTGGCGCGCTCCATGTCGCCTTCCTTGAGGCGCACGACGGAGCCGCCCTTCAGATCGATCGCAGGATAGAGGATCACGGACGCCACCGCAGGAACGCGTCGAGCAGCGCCAGGCCGAGGCGCTGGCTCTTCTCGGGATGGAACTGGACGCCCGCGACGTTGTCGCGCGCCACGAGCGCGGTCACCGGACCGCCATACGACGCCGAAGCCACCACGTCCGCCGGATCGTCGGGAACAAGGTGGTAGGCGTGCAGGAAATAGGCGTGCAGACCCTGCGGCCCAAGCGCGAGGCCGTCGAGAAGCGGATGCGGCCGGCGCGCCTCCAGCGTGTTCCAGCCCATATGCGGGACCTTCAGGTCGGCTTCGCCCGGCTCGATCCGCAGCACCCGACCTGGAATCCAGCCAAGGCCCGGCGTCGGCCGGTATTCCTCGCCCTCGGTCGCAAGCATCTGCATCCCGATGCAGATGCCGAGGAACGGACGGCCGCGCGCCTTCACGACCTCCTGCAGAGCCTCCCCGAGCCCGGAGACGTCGCCGAGCGCCGCGCGGCAGTCCGGAAAGGCGCCGTCGCCGGGCAGAACGACCCGGTCGGCGCGCGCGATCACGTCACAGTCGCTCGTAACCAGGACATCGCTCGCGCCGGCGCGGATCAGCGCCTTCTCAACCGAACGGAGATTGCCGGCTCCGTAGTCGACGATCGCGGTCGTCACCGGGCGCCGCCCGGCTGCGGAAACAGACCCAGCACCATCGACGGCTGCGCGCGGTAGCCGCCGCCGTCACGGACGGACGAGGTCCGCTCGCGCGTCGTTTCGCCAAGCCATTCGTGGAAGAAGTGCGCCTCGGCTTCCTCCTGGGTGCGGGCGAGCGTCGACCCGACAAGCCGATATCCGCGCCGCTCCAGCGAGCGGGCGCGCAGCCAGGCGGCCTCGAGCCCGAGCGCCAGGTTCGGCAGGAAGGCGAGCACGACCGCGCTCCCGCCGCCGACCCCCGCCCATTGCACGACGATAGCGAGCGCGATCTCGACAAGCGCATAGACCACGAGCGCGGCCCAGCACCTGCGCCAGACGAGCCAGACCAGCGGGACCAGGAAAGCGAACTTCGAGAAGCCCTCCCGCACCGTGACGAACGCCTCGACGCCCTCGAGCGTCGGCTGCGCGCCGCCCGGCGGTTCATAGATCAGCCAGTTCCGCATTCCGAAAACCTTGTCAGTCGCCGATCCGGCCCTTGGTCGAGGGCAGCCGGTCGCCGGCGCGAGGATCGATCGCGAGCGCCGCCTTCAGGCAGCGCGCGAGCCCCTTGAAGCAGGACTCGGCGATGTGATGCGCGTTTGCGCCATAGAGCGTCTCGACATGCAACGTCACCGCCGCGTGGCTGGCGAACGCCTGGAAGAACTCCCGCACCAGTTCGGTGTCGAACTCGCCGATCTTCGGCACGGCGAACTCGGTCCGCCAGACCAGGAAAGGCCGACCCGAGACGTCAAGCGCGACGCGCGTCAGCGTCTCGTCCATCGGCATGTGGACGTCGGCGTAGCGCGTCAGGCCCTTCATATCGCCGAGCGCCTGCCGCACCGCCTGTCCGAGCGCAATCCCGACGTCCTCGGTGGTGTGATGAAAATCGACATGCGTATCGCCCTGCGCCCGCACATCGAGGTCGATCAGGGCGTGGCGCGACAGCAGCTCGAGCATGTGGTCGAGAAAGCCGACGCCGGTCGCGATTTTCGACGCGCCGGTGCCGTCGAGGTCGAGCGACAGCTCGATCTCGGTCTCGGCGGTTTTCCTCGTCACTTCGCCCCGTCGCATGGGCGCGTCTCCAGCGCGGCTCGCGCGCATGTGTCTTGGAACGAAACGGCGCGTGACTACCACGGCCGGCGCGTCAGAGCCATGGCCCGGACCAACCGCGGTCGAAATGCCCGTCGGCCCCGCGGAAATCAAGGCGTCGCGCCCTCTCGACATTCGTTGCGGAAAACATACCTCGGCCTGAGGCCGGCGCCGCGGCTCCCCTCATGCTCGACATCCGGCCCCCCCGGCGCGGCGGGCTTCCTTCCGGAGCCGCTTCCATGGCGAAGAACACGCAGAGCAAGAGCCAAAGCGGCAAAGCCGCGAAGATGTCCGAGGCGAGCGCGCAGGAGGCCAAGACGCGCCGAAAGGCGGCGCTCGCCACCCCGACGCGGCTCGGCTCGAACGCCACGCGCGACATCGAAGGCGCGATGAACGCGCTGCTCGCCGACACCTTCGCGCTGTTCCTCAAGACAAAGAACTTCCACTGGCACGTCAGCGGACCGCACTTCCGCGACTACCATCTGATGCTCGACGAGCAGGCGGCCCAGATCCTCGCGACCACGGACGATATGGCGGAGCGCGTGCGCAAGATCGGCGGCACGACCCTCCGCTCAATCGGCCACATCTCCCGGCTGCAGCGTGTCGCGGACAATAACGCGGACTTCGTGGAGCCGCTCGACATGCTGGCCGAGCTCCGCCAGGACAATCTCGACATGGTGGTGCGCATGAAGGAGGTCCACGACCTCTGCGACGATCATGACGACGTCGCGACCGAGAGCCTGATCGAGAACTGGATTGACGAAGCCGAGCGCCGCGCCTGGTTCCTGTTCGAAGCCTCGCGCGGGCCGTCGAGCGGCCACTGAAGTCATGACCGGCCGCTGGCGCTCCTGATTGTCGCGCCAGCGGTCCTGCAAACCTCGCCCTCGCGACGCAGGTCCTGAAGCCAAGTTGCCAAAGGCTCGCGAATGATTACGTGAGGCTCCGAATTCTCCTGCGGAGCCTCGATGTCCGACAATCAGATGCATGGCACGACGATCCTGCTCGTGCGCAAGGGCGGCCGCGTCGTGATCGGTGGCGACGGCCAGGTCAGCCTCGGCCAGACGGTCATGAAGGCTACCGCGCGCAAGGTTCGCAGGATCGCCAAGGGCGAAGTCATTGCGGGCTTCGCCGGCGCCACCGCGGACGCCTTCACGCTGTTCGAGCGGCTCGAAGCGAAGCTCGAACAGTATCCCGGACAGTTGCTGCGGGCCGCAGTGGAGCTCGCCAAGGACTGGCGGACCGACCGCTATCTCCGCCATCTCGAGGCGATGATGCTGGTGGCCGACCAGAACACGGCGCTGGTGATCACCGGCAATGGCGACGTGCTCGAGCCCGAAAACGGCGTCGCGGCGATCGGCTCGGGCGGCAATTACGCGCTCTCGGCCGCCCGCGCGCTGATTGACACCGAGGCGGAGGCCGAGACGATTGTGCGCAAGGCGATGAAGATCGCCGCCGAAATCTGCGTCTACACCAACGACAACGTCACTGTTGAGAGCCTTGAAACCGTCGGCTGACGGGCTCGAGGCCGCGGTCGCCGCCGGCGTGATCGACGCTGGCCAGGCGGAGCGGCTGCGGGCCTTTCTTGCCGCGCGAGACGCTCCGCCGCCGGCCGGCGCTCTGAGCCTGCCGGATCGCGAGGGCGTCCGCTTCGTGCGCGGCTTCCACGACGTCTTCATGAGCGTCGGCCTGGTGGTTTTGCTAGCGGGGCTTCGGCTCGCCATGTCCGCGCTTCTGCCGCCGCAGGCCCTGGCGGCGGGGATTGCGGCTGGCGCTGCGGTCGTCTGGGTGCTCGCGGAGGTCTTCACGCGCCGACAGCGCCTGGTGCTGCCGAGCATCGTGCTCGCCGCCGCCTTATCGATCTACGCCGCGATGGCGGCTTCGTTTGCGTTTGACGGCCGGGACTTCGACGATCCGCTGGGGACGCAGGCCCCTTGGGTGATCGCGGCGGCGCTCGCCGCGGCGGCGGCCTTCCGCCTGCGCTTCCGGCTGCCGTTCTCGGTCCTGTTGATCGCCGCCTGCGCGATCGGCCTTGTTCTGTCCCTGCTGGGCTTGCACGCTGAGGCTCTGCTGGAGCAGCGCTGGCGCGAGTTGCTGCTGGTCCTGGGCCTGCTCGTGTTCGCGACCGCCATGGCCTACGACCTGCGCGATCCGGAGCGCCGGACGCTCGCCGCCGACAATGGCTTCTGGCTGCATCTGCTGGCGGCGCCGATGATCGTGCACGCGCTGCTGAGCTTCGTGGTGGCCGAGCCTGCAAATCCTACGTCATCCGAAGCAGCAGCGGCGGTTGGGATCCTGGCGGCGCTCGCGCTGGTCGCGCTGGTCGTCGACCGCCGCGCGCTGCTGATGTCAGGCCTGATCTACTTCGGCGCGGCGATCGGGGCGCTGATCACCCGTGCGCAGTTCGACTCGGCCACCATCTTCGCGCTGACCCTTGTCATTCTGGGCGGCATCGTGGTCGCGCTGGGCGCCGGATGGCGTCCGGCGCGCCGTCTCGCGCTGGCGCCGCTGCCCGCTTCGCTGCGCGCCGCCCTCCCTCCATCGTCCTGAGATTCCGAAGCCCCGCATGACCGATCTTTCCCCCCGAGAAATCGTCTCCGAGCTCGACCGGCACATCGTCGGCCAGCGCGACGCCAAACGCGCCGTCGCGATCGCGCTCAGGAACCGCTGGCGTCGTCTGCAGCTGACCGGCGCGCTGCGGGAAGAGGTGCTGCCGAAGAACATCCTGATGATCGGCCCGACCGGCGTCGGGAAGACCGAGATCTCGCGCCGGCTTGCCCGCCTCGCCAACGCCCCCTTCCTGAAGGTCGAGGCCACCAAGTTCACCGAGGTCGGCTATGTTGGCCGCGACGTGGAGCAGATCGTGCGCGACCTGGTCGAGGTGGCGATCGGCCTGGTGCGCGAGACCAGGCGCAAGGACGTCCGGGCGAAGGCGGAGCTCGCCGCAGAGGAGCGCATCCTGGTCGCGCTGGTCGGTCCCGCCGCAAGCCCCGCCACCCGCGAGTCGTTCCGCCGGAAGCTGATGGCGGGCGAGATGGAGGACAAGGAAATCGAGATCGAGGTCGCGTCTTCCGGACCGGCCATGATGGAGATCCCCGGCATGCCCGGGCAGGTCGGCATGATCTCGCTCGGCGACCTCATGGGCAAAGCCTTCCAGGGCCAGAAGAAGGCGCGCCGCGTGCTTGTCAGGGACGCGCGCGACCAGCTGATCGCGGACGAGTCCGACAAGCTGCTCGACCAGGAGCAGCTCACGGCGGAGGCCATCAAGGCCGTCGAGAACGCCGGCATCGTGTTCCTCGACGAAATCGACAAGATCTGCGCCCGCGAGGGCCGCGCCGGCGACGTCAGCCGCGAAGGCGTGCAGCGCGACCTGCTGCCGCTGATCGAGGGCACCACGGTCGCGACCAAGCACGGGCCGGTGAAGACCGACCACATCCTGTTCATCGCGTCGGGCGCCTTCCACGTCGCCAAGCCCTCCGACCTGCTGCCGGAACTGCAGGGGCGGCTGCCGATCCGCGTCGAGCTCAACGCGCTCACCCGGGAGGACTTCGTCCGGATCCTGACCGACACCGAGGCGAGCCTGGTCAAGCAGTACGTGGCCCTGATGGCGACGGAAGGCGTGACGCTCGACATCACCGAAGACGGCGTCGCGGCGCTCGCCGACATCGCGGTCGAGGTCAACGCAAGCGTCGAGAACATCGGCGCCCGCCGGCTGCAGACCGTGATGGAGCGGGTGCTGGACGAGATCAGCTTCACCGCCGCCGACCGCGGCGGCGAGACAGTCGTGGTCGACGGCGACTACGTCCGCAAATATGTCGGCGACCTCGCCAAGAACGCCGATCTGAGCCGCTTCATCCTTTGACGCGGCTCAGCGCCGACCGCTGCGTCTGATCCGGACATAGAGCGCGCCGGCCCCGCCATGGACGGGGTCGGCGGGTTCGAAGCCGATCACGACGTCCCGCGCCGCCGGAGAGCTCAGCCAGTGCGGCACGGACCGGCGGAGGACGCCGCGTTCGGACCCGAAGGCCTCTTCTGCGCCGGGGCGGCCTTTGCCGGTGATCACCAGCACCACCTTGTGACCCTCCGCCTGCGCGCGGATCAGGAACGACGCAAGCCGCCGGTGCGCTTCGTCCTGCCTCAGGCCGTGAAGGTCGACGCGCGCGTCGATCTCGACCACGCCCCTGGCCAGTCTGCGCCGCAGCTTGGCCTCCAGGGGCGCGAGCGGCGGGGGCGACGGACGGAGGGGTTTCGGCGCAACGACGGCAGCCGACGGCGGCGAGGCGGGACGCTCCTCGACGGGCTTAGGCGGCGCCGGCTGCGCCACAGGTTCGGGAAGAGCGCGGCCGGGGAGCGGCTCGACCGTCTCGGCGACCTTCATCCACAGCGCGAGCTCTGCCTCGGAGACGACCCGGCGGCGCCTCCCGCCGCTCATCGTTCCGGAGCCGCGTCGCCGCGCGGCAACAACACGACAAAGCGGGTCTGTTGTTTCATGCCGCCCGCAACCGAGCCGGGGGCGTCGCCGGTTCCGGCGAAATAATCGGCGCGCGCGGCGCCGAGGATGGCCGACCCCGTGTCCTGGGCGATCATCAGCCTGCGGAGCGTCTCGCCGTCCGGAAAGCGGCTGTCGAGCCAGAAGGGCAGCCCATAGGACCAGAGGCCCCGGTCCACTGCGATGCTGCGCCTGGGCGTCAGGGGCACGTTCTCGGCGCCTCGCGGTCCGTCCTTCTCGTCGAGCGAATCGTCGATGCGGAAGAAGATGTAAGAGGCGTTCTCGCGCATCAGCGCGCGGCCCTCTCGCGGATTGGCCGCAAGCCAGGCGCGGATCGCGGCCATCGAGGCGCCGGACTTCGTCATCAGGCCGCGCTCGACCAGCAGCCGGCCGATGCCGCTGAACTTCCGGCCGTTGCGGCCGTCGAAGACCAGGCGAAGCGCGGAGCCGTCCGGCAGCCGCACGCGGGAGGAGCCCTGGATGTGGACGAAGAACGCGTCGACCGGCTCGACATAGACGAGCTCGAGGCCCCGTCCGGCAAGCGCGCCGTCCTCGATCGCGGCGCGGTCCGGATAGGGCTCGAAGCCGCCGCCTGCCGCCTTGCGTGCGCCGCCGAGTCCCGGCGGCACGCCCGGCAGGGTTTCGCCATCCGGAATGGTCACGAGATCGTCCGGCCGGGCCAGAAGCGGCGTGTTGAATCGCCCGATTGGCGTTCGCGAACCGTCTATCTCGGGCTCGTAATAGCCGGTGAGCATTCCATCGCCGACCAGGAACGGCTGAAAAGACCGCTCAAAAAACGCGCGGGCGGCGTCGCCGTCAGGCGTTCCGAGCCCCAGCGCATCCTCGCATGCCCGCACAAGGGCAGGTGTCGGCGGCAAGGCCGCCCGTGACGGCGGAACGCCGTCGCGGATCGCCCTGCATGAGGCCGCGAAGGTGCGGAAAGCCGCCGCATGGTCGTCCTGCGCCCAGCCGGCGAGATCCCCGAAGTTCATGGGCGTGAGCGTTCGCGAAGCGGCCGCCGCGCCCGGCGCCGGCAGCAGCGCCGCACAGATCGCCATTGCGGCCCCCCAGCCGCGCACCCCGCTTCCGCCTCCCGTCAGGAGCCGGTCGCGACGAGGCGCCAGTTCGGGTCGCGCGCGTTGAGCTCGCGGGCGAAGGTCCATACGTCGACGAGATCGACGATCTCCGTCGGGCTGCCGTCGATCACGGCGCCGCCACGGTCACGCGTCACGGTGATCAGCTTCGAGACGAACCGCAGCGTGATCTGAGCTGTGCGGCCAGCCACCTCCGCGCCCACGATCTCGGACTTGTCGATCGAGACGAAGTTCGACTCCATGGTCTCGCCGCGATTTTCGCGATCGGCGATCGCGGCCGAGAAGCTCTCGAACACGTCGCGCGCCAGCAGCGGCTTCAGGGTCTTCCGGTCGCCCGCGGCGAAGGCCGTCACGATCATCTCGTAAGCGCTTCGCGCGCCAGCGACGAACGCGCGGGCGTCGAAGCCCCCCTCCGCTTCGGCAATGCGGTCGAGACCAAGCGCAGCTGCGCTGTCCGGATCGACGAGTCCGGACCAGCGAGGACCGGGCTCCGGCTCGGCGACCTCCGGAGCCGGTCGCTGCGGCTCGGAATTCCGCTGCGGCAGCGGGATGACCTTGTCGTTCGCCGGCGGCTCCGGCTTCGGCTGAGGCCTTCCCACGAAAGGATCGCTCGGCCGCCGCTCATTGCCCGTGCGGGTGCCGAGCACCGACCGCAGCCGCAGGAAGATGAACACCGCCAGCACAAGGATGATCACAGTGTAGATGTCGAAGCCGTCGCTCATCTTGTCTCGCAGTCTGTCGGGCCTTGGCCCCGGCAATTTCGCGGGCGCACTCTATATGTGATGAGCGCGGCGCCCGATTCCAGTCACGCAAACGCGCTTGCGCTTGAATCAGGCGCGCATGAGCCCCCACATGATGACCTAAGCCGTTCGGCATCAAGGATCTTCACGGACACGTCATGCCTCGCATCCTCGGTCTGATACTCATCCTGCCCGTCGCTGAGCTGATCGCGTTCGTGCTGGTCGCGAGCGCCATCGGCTTCGGGAAGGCCATCCTGCTGCAGCTCGGCATTTCGCTGATCGGCGTCGCCATGCTCGGCTCGCTGCTGAGCGAGGCCAGAGTGCGCGCGCGCAGCGGCGGGGGCCTGATGTCGATCGCGCTCGACAAGTCGCACAGCCTGCGCGGCCTCGCCGGCCTGCTGTTCACCATCCCAGGCTTCATCACCGACACGCTCGGCGTGCTGGCGCTCGTTCCGGAGGTGCGCGAGCGGCTCAGCCGGCTTATCCGCGGCGCCGAGCCCGTCCGGCAGCAGCGGCCGCAGCAGCAGGCGGCTCGCGGCCGGGCCGAGATGCTCGACCTGGATCGGCAGGAGTGGCGCGAGGTGCAGCCGACCGGCAGGCGGGAAGCCTGAGCCGCTCATCGTCTTGAAGACGGCTGCCGCCTTGCGACGCCGGCGAACGTCATGCTACGCCGCGCCACCGTCGCGGCCTCATTGATCCGCCCGACGTCCCCTCGAGCCGATAGAGACGAAACGCATGGCCAGCAACAACGGCGCGCCCGCGGGCGAGAACAACGCGCCCGCCATCAACGTTCTGGCGCAATACGTCAAGGATCTGTCGTTCGAGAATCCTAACGCCCCGCGCTCCCTCGCGCCGCGCACGACGGCTCCGCAGATCGAGATCAAGGTGAACGTCAACGCCCGCAAGGTCGGCGACGCCGATTTCGACGTGGAGCTCGCGATCGAGGGCCAGGCGAAGGACGGCGAAAGCCTCGTGTTCCGGGTCGACCTGTCCTATGGCGGCGTGTTCCGGGTGATCAACATCCCCGAGGAGCAGCTGCACCCGGTGGTGATGATCGAGTGCCCGCGCCTGCTGTTCCCGTTTGCGCGGCAGATCGTGGCCGACGCGGTCCGCAACGGCGGCTTCCCCCCGCTGATGATCGATCCCGTGGACTTCGCGGCGCTCTATCGCGCCCGCGCCGAAGACGCTCAGGGCACCGCCTGAGCTCCTGAACTCAGGCCGCCGCCTCGGCGGCGGCCGTGTATTCCCGCCAGATCGGCTCGCCCCCGAGCGTCGCCACAAAGGCGAGATGCGCCGCGACGTCCGCCTCGGTCAGGCGCGGCTCGAGCGGCGTCGGCCGCTTCCCCACGCCTGCGCCCCGCGCCAGGGCGCGGCCGGCGAGATGCGACAGGCCGAGCGACGCCTGCCGGCCGCCAAGCAGCTCCAGATAGACCTCGGCGAGGATTTCGCTGTCGAGCAGCGCGCCGTGTTTCGTGCGGCGGGAATTGTCGATCCCATAGCGCTGGCACAAGGCGTCGAGCGAATTCGCGCCGCCTGGGTTCTTGCGGCGCGCCAGCATCAGCGTGTCGACCACCCGCTCGCGGCCGATCGGCGGACGCCCCAGGCGCTTCAGCTCCGCGTCCAGAAACGCCATGTCGAAGGCGGCGTTGTGGATGACCAGCGCTCCGTCGGCCACGAACTCCAGAAAATCTTCCGCGATCTCGGCGAAGCGCGGCTTGTCGGCCAAAAAGTCCGCTGAAAGGCCGTGAACGCGGAACGCCTCTTCGGGCATGTCGCGCTCGGGGTTCAGATAGACGTGGAACGTCGCGCCCGTGGGAATACGGTTGAGCAGCTCCACACAGCCGATTTCCACGACGCGATCGCCGGTCAGCGGATCGAGCCCGGTGGTCTCGGTGTCGAGCACGATTTCCCGCATTCTTCAGCGCCCCAGCAGGCGGGTAAGGGCGGCGCGGACCTGCGCCCGGGCGTCCTCGACGCCGCGGGACGTGTCGATCACGACATCCGCACGGGCGCGCTTCTCGGCGTCGGGCATCTGACGCGCGAGCACGCGCCGGAAGATCTCTTCCGTCATCCCCGGCCTTTCCATCACCCGCCGCCGCTGTTCGGCTTCGTTCGCGCTCGCCACCACGACAGCGTCCACCTGACCCGCGCGACCGGTCTCGAAGAGCAGCGGAATGTCGAGCACGGCCACCCGCACTCCGCTGGCGCGGGCGTCGCGCAGGAACTCGGCCTCCGCCTCACGCACCAGAGGATGGACGATCGCCTCGAGTTTCGCGAGGGCCGCGGCGTCTCCCAGAACCCTCTTCCCCAGCTCCTTTCGGTCCACCTGCCCGTCACGCGTGACGCCGGGGAAAGCGGCCTCGATCAGTGGCGCAGCCTTTCCTCTGTAGAGCGCATGTACGGCCGCGTCGGCGTCGTGAACCGCGGCGCCCTCCTCGGCGAACAGCCTGGCGGTGGTGCTCTTGCCCATGCCGATCGAGCCGGTCAGGCCGATCACCAGCATTTTTGGCGCGGGCGGCGGCGCCTTCGTCATCGACCGAGCAGGTTGTCGATCAGAATGCTGCGCAATTCCGGCGTGACCTCGGGCCGGACGCCGAACCAGCGTTCGAAGCCGGGCGCGGCCTGGTGGAGCAGCATCCCGAGCCCGTCAACCACTGCGTTTCCTCGGGCGCGAGCCGCCGCCAGCAGGTCGGTTTCGAGCGGAGCGTAGACCAGGTCGGTCACGACGGCGCTGCGGGAGAGCGGCGCGAGATCGATCTTGAGCGGCGGCTTGCCCGTCATGCCGAGCGACGTGGCGTTGACCAGGAGACCGGTCTCCGCAAGCAATTCGGGCAGATCGTCCGGCCCATAGGGTTCGCCGGCCCGCCCCGCGAGGCGAGCGACCTCGAACGCGCGGGACGCTGTCCTGTTCACCACCGCAACGCGCGCGAAGCCACGCCCGGCAAGCGCCGCAACAACGGCGCGCGACGCGCCGCCCGCGCCGAGCACCACCGCGAGCCGGCGGCGCCCTTCCCAGCCTGGAGCGGCGTCGTCGAGGTTGGCCAGGAAACCGAACCCATCCGTGTTCGTTCCCTTGAGAGCGCCGTTGTCGAGCCAGAGCGTGTTCGCCGCCTTCAGCTCCACCGCTGCAGGCTCCGCCGCGTCGAGCAAGGCATAGGCCGCCTCCTTGTGAGGCACCGTGACGTTCCCGCCCACGAAACCCTGCGCCGCAAAGCTTCGAACGAAGGCCTCGAACGCGTCGGGCTCGACCTCCGCAAGTTCGTAAGAGCCCTCGACTCCGTAAAGGCGGAGCCAATAGCGGTGGATCAGCGGGGAGCGCGACTGCCGGACCGGCCAGCCGATCACACAGGCTTTCGGCCCGTTCATGCTCGGATCGCTCCTTGGTCACGCAGGGCCGCGAGGAGCGGCAACAGCGGCAGGCCCAGGATGGTCCGGAAGTCTCCCGTGACCGCCGCGAAAAGATGCGCGCCAAGCCCCTCGAACTGGTAGCCGCCCACGCTCTTGAGGATCTCGGGGCCGGCGGCGGCCAGATAGGCGTCGACGAAGTCGGGCGACAGCGGCCTCATCGTCAGCCGCGCCTCGTCCACGAAGCTCCACAGAGCCTCGCCGCCCCGCGCGATCGCCACGCCCGAAAAGAGGCTGTGGGTCTGCCCGGACAGCCGCCGAAGCTGCTCCCGCCCGGCGGCGATATCGGCCGGCTTCGTGAATCTTTCCTCGCCCAGCGCGAGCGTCTGATCAGCGCCGATCACCAATCGATCCGGATATCGGGAGGAGACCTCCGCCGCCTTGGCGGTCGCGAGAGCGCGCGCGACTCCGGCTGGCGTTTTGTGCGCGGGATCGAGCTGAGCCTCGACGCGCCGTTCGTCAATCCGGGAAGGGACAATCTCCGGCGACAGGCCTGCCTCCCTGAGGATCTGAGCGCGAATTCCGCTTTTCGACGCGAGCGCCGGCGGCGCCCGGTCGAGCCATAGCGGGCTCACTGCCCCTCCGCCGCGCGCTTCGCCTTGTGCTCGGTGAGCATTGCGATCACGGACGCAGCCGTCTCCTCGATCGAACGGCGCGTCACGTCGATGGTCGGCCAGCCGTGACGCGCGCAGAACCGGCGCGACAACATGACCTCGGACGCCACAGCTTCGGGATCCACGTAGGAGCCGTCCCCAAGAACGCCGGGAGCCTGGCCCTCAAGGCCAAGAATTCGGTTATGCCGCATCGCAACGATCCGTTCGGGCGACGCCACGAGGCCGACGATGAGCGGGCCGGTCAGTGTCTCGAGACCATGGGGCGGCGGCAAGTTCGGCACCAGCGGGATGTTGGCGGTCTTCACGCCGCGATTGGCGAGATAGATCGAAGTCGGCGTCTTCGAGGTGCGGCTCACCCCCAGCAGCACGACGTCGGCTTCTCCAAGGTCGCCCGCCTCCTGACCGTCGTCATGGGCCATCGTGTAGTTCAGCGCCTCGATGCGCTTGAAATAGCCCGCGTTCAGCGCGTGCTGGGCGCCCGGCGTGTTCGCCTGCTCCGCGCCCAGATAGGACTGCAAAAGCTGGAACACCGGGGCGAGCACCGAGAGGCACGGACAGCCAAGGTCGCCGCAGCGGCTCTCCAGCATGTCGATCAGTTCAGGCTCGACCAGCGTATAGAGCACGATGCCGGGTTCGGACTGGATCTCGTCGAGCACCCGCTCCAGCTGCCGGACCGAACGCACCAGCGGGTAGACATGCTCGACGCTCGCGATGGCGGCGTATTGCGAGGCGGCGGCGCGCGCGACCGCGACCAGCGTCTCGCCGGTCGCGTCGGAAACGAGATGGAAATGGAACGAGTTCTGGGACGACATCAGAGCTGCAGTGCGGGGGACCGCCTGGCGTAAGGCTGTCGAGGATGCGGTGGACGCCTGTGGATGATCGAAGCCGCTTTGGCGGGCCGGGGCCGTACTGTCGCCGAGGCGGTCATTTTCATCAACACCCCTCAGCGTCGGGATAGCGATGCGGGCCGCTTTCGGGAAAATGGTGAACAACTCCTTAACCCGTCGGTAATGCAGGCTTCGCCTCAGGCGTTAACGGATGGTTAACGAGAGGGCGTCTGTGGACGGGTTGTGGAGGGGTCGTAACGGCTGTAATCCGCCTGCCTAGAAAAAGAAGCAGAAAGACTCGAATCTTAGAGTCTGGAAGAGAGGCCCGAGTGAACCCGCCTGTGGTTGAGCGAAGACAATCGCCTTCGAGAGACGGGTCTCTGTTCCTCAGAACGCTCGCCGGAGAGACGCTTCCGACGCCTCCGGTCTGGCTGATGCGCCAGGCGGGACGCTATCTCCCGGAGTACCGTGAGCTCAGAGCCAAGGCAGGCGGCTTCCTCGATCTCTGCTACACGCCGGATCTCGCGACAGAGGTAACGCTGCAACCGATCCGTCGGTTCGATTTCGACGCTGCGATCCTGTTCTCCGACATCCTGGTCGTCCCCCATGCGCTCGGGCAGCATGTCGGTTTCGTCGAGGGCGAAGGACCACGGCTCGAGCCGGTCTCCTCGCGCGCCGAGTTCGGCCGCCTGCGGGAGGAAATCGATCTGGCCATGCTCGCGCCGGTCTATGAGACGGTTCGGCGGGTTCGCGCCGAGCTCGCGCCGGACAAGGCTCTGATCGGCTTCTGCGGCGCGCCCTACACGGTCGCGACCTACATGGTCGCGGGCCGCGGCGGCGACGAGCAGGCCCCCGCGCGCCTGCTCGCCTATCGCGATCCAGACACGTTCGCGGAACTCATCGAGCGGCTCGTCGAGGCTTCCGCCGCGCATCTCCTCGCCCAGCTCGAGTCGGGCGCCGACGCGGTCCAGATCTTCGACAGCTGGAGCGGCGACCTGCCGCCAGATGAATTCACCCGCTGGTCGACCGAGCCGATCAAGGCGCTCTGTGAGCGCGTTCGCGCGAAAGCGCCAGACGCCAAGATCCTCGCTTTCCCTCGCGGCGCGGGGGCCAAGCTCGCGGGCTTCGCCCGCGAAGTCCCGGCAAACGCCTTCGGGCTCGCCACCTCGGAAGATCTCCGCGCCGCGCGCGCGGCCGTCCCGGCGGGAGTCGCGCTTCAGGGCGCCGTCGACCCACTGGCGCTGATGGCCGGCGGAGCGCCGCTCGACCGGGCGGTGGACCGCGTGATCGAGGAGCTCGGAGAGGGGCCGCTCGTGGTCAACCTCGGGCATGGGGTGAGGCAGCACACGCCCCCGGAACATGTGGCGCAACTCGTGGCGCGCGTGCGGCGAAGCCGCTAGGCTGCCTTTGCGCGGCGGTTCCGATTCGAGGGCAGATGGACGTCTATCTCTGGATCAAGGCGCTCCACGTCGCCGCGGTGATCGCCTGGATGGCGGCGATGCTCTACCTGCCTCGCCTGTTCGTCTATCACGTCGGGGCTCCAGCCGGCTCGGAGACCTCCGAGACCTTCAAGGTCATGGAGCGACGGCTGCTGAGAGGAATTGCGACGCCGGCGATGATCGTCACCTGGCTGGCAGGTCTCACGCTCGTCTGGCAGGGCGGCTGGATCACCTCCGGGTGGCTGCACGCCAAGCTGCTTTTCGTGCTGGTCCTGTCCGGCATGCACGGCGCGCTCGCCCGCTACACGCGCGATTTCGCGAATGACCGGAACGCCCGGTCGGCGCGCTTCTACAGGATCATCAACGAGGTTCCGGCGGTGCTGATGCTGGCGATCGTCATCCTGGTGATCGTCAAGCCGTTCTGACGTCTGAAATCCTCGTGACGCGTAGCATTCCCCTTGTGGAGCGCCGCGGCACCCGGTATGACGGACTCCTCTCAAGAGTCGGTTGTCGGCGCACGGGTTCAGTTCAGAGCTCGTTAAGTTCCGTGAGCGGGGCCTAGCCCCTCCGACGCCACGACCACGGAAGACCGGACGGTCCTCCGCTGACGCGCCGCCCGGCGAACGTCCGTCTCCTTCTCTCCTTCCTTTCGCCCGGCCAGCTTGCGCCGGACTCCACTGCCAAAGGCCCCCGATGCCAGAAGTCAGGCTCTTTGATCTCAAGGCCAAATCCCCGACCGAAATCCTCGCTCAGGCTGAGGAGCTCGAGGTCGAGAACGCGAGCACGCTGCGCAAGCAGGAGCTGCTGTTCGCGATCCTGAAGCAACTCGCGGCGCGGGACGTCGACATCATCGGCGGCGGCGTGGTCGAGGTCCTGCAGGACGGTTTCGGCTTCCTGAGGTCGCCGGACGCCAACTATCTGCCGGGCCCGGACGACATCTACATCTCGCCCTCGCAGATCCGGCGCTTCTCGCTCCGCACCGGCGACACGGTCGAGGGCCAGATCAGGAGCCCGAAGGAGAGTGAGCGTTACTTTGCGCTACTCAAGGTCAACACGATCAACTTCGAGGACCCTGACAAGGCGCGCCACAAGGTGCATTTCGACAACCTGACCCCGCTCTATCCGGACGAGCGGCTCAGGATGGAGATCGAGAACCCGACCAAGAAGGACATGTCGACCCGCGTGATCGACATCGTCGCCCCGCTCGGAAAGGGCCAGCGCGCGCTGATCGTCGCGCCGCCGCGGACGGGCAAGACGGTCATGATGCAGAACATCGCGACCGCGATCGCCGCCAATCACCCCGAGTGCTACCTGATCGTGCTGCTGATCGACGAGCGGCCGGAGGAAGTCACCGACATGCAACGCTCGGTGAAGGGCGAGGTGATCTCCTCGACCTTTGACGAGCCGGCGCAGCGCCACGTCCAGGTCGCCGAGATGGTGATCGAGAAGGCGAAGCGCCTCGTCGAGCACGGCCGTGATGTGGTCATCCTGCTCGATTCGATCACGCGCCTCGGCCGCGCCTACAACACGGTCGTGCCCTCGTCCGGCAAGGTGCTGACGGGCGGCGTCGACGCCAACGCCCTGCAGCGGCCGAAGCGCTTCTTCGGCGCGGCGCGCAACATCGAGGAAGGCGGCTCGCTCACCATCATCGCGTCGGCGCTGATCGACACCGGCTCGCGCATGGACGAGGTGATCTTCGAGGAGTTCAAAGGCACGGGCAATTCCGAGATCATTCTCGACCGCAAGGTCTCGGACAAGCGCGTCTTCCCGTCGATGGACATCACGCGGTCCGGAACCCGCAAGGAAGAGCTCATCGTCCCGGCCGATCAGCTCAAGAAGATGTATGTGTTGCGCCGCATCCTGAACCCGATGGGGACGGTCGACGCCATCGAGTTCCTGCTCGACAAACTGCGCTCAACCAAGACCAACGCCGATTTCTTCGAGTCGATGAACACCTGAGGCAGGATCGCCGGTCCCGCTTCGGCCGGCCTCGGCTTCCTTCGTGTGGCGCCGGCCGGACGGACCGGGGAACGGCGGCGGCTTCTGCTAAGTTTGCGCCATGATGACCACGCGCGTTCTCGGCAGACTTCTCGCGCTCACGATCTTCGCGCTCGCGGCGCTCGCGGCGCTCGCGCCCGCTCGGGCCGAGCTCTCTTTCCCGGCTTTCACGAATTATGTGGTCGATGCGGCGGACGTTCTGCCGCCCGCCAACGAACAGGCGCTGGTCGAGAAGCTCAAATCCTTCCGCGAGCGCACCGGCCACCAGTTCGCTGTCGCGACCGTTCCCTCCCTGCAGGGCACGAGTGTCGAGGACTTCGCCAACCGCCTGTTCCGTGAGTGGAAGCTGGGCGACGCCACGCGCAATGACGGGGCGCTGCTGCTCGTCGCTCCGAATGAGCGGAAGGTGCGGATCGAGGTCGGCTATGGCCTCGAGGGCGATCTGACCGACGCGGTCTCCCGGCTGATCATCGAGAACGCGATCCTGCCTCGCTTCCGCGCCGGCGACATACCGGGCGGAATTGCGCGTGGCGCCGACGACGTAATGGCGGTGTTCTCCGGCCAGGCCGAGGACTACAAGGCCCGCGCGGCGCAATTGAGCCAGCAGGAAGAAGCGCCGGCGGGCGTCAGCATCTTCATGATCCTGTTCCTGGCGTTCTTCCTTTTCGTGCTGTGGCGCTCGATCCGCGGCGGCGGCCGCTCCAGACGCTATTCGCCCTGGATCATTGGCGGGCCCGGCGGCTTCGGCGGCGGGGGCTGGTCGGGCGGCGGGGGCGGAGGTTTCGGCGGAGGCGGGGGCGGCTCATCGGGCGGCGGCGGAGCGTCCGGGGGATGGTGAGCGAAGCGCCCTGCGCCCAGCAAACGGCGCTCACCGCGGCCGACCGGGAGCGGATCACGGCCGCCGTACGCGCCGCCGAGAGCCGTACGGCCGGCGAAATCGTCGTGGTGATCGAGACCGAGCCTTGCGAGGAACGGGACGTCACGATCGCGCTCGTCATTGCGGGCTTTCTGGCGATCCTCTCGGCGGCGCCTTTGTCGCTGCTTCGCCTGCCGCTTGAGCACCTTGTGATCGGCCAGGCGGCGGTCTTCGCCGCGCTTGCGGTTCTCGCCGTGTCGCCGCGCGTCCGGGGCGCGCTTCAGCTCGACAGGCTGCCTGCGTCGGCTGCGCGCCGGGCGGCGGAGCGCGCCTTCTCGGAGCTCGGGCTCGGCCGCACCAAGGAGCGCACCGGGGTGCTGATCCATGTCGCCCTCGCCGATCGGCACGTCGAAGTCATCGCCGATCAGGGGGTGCACAGCGCCGTCGCGCCGGAGACGTGGCGCGAGACTGTGATGGCGGTGGTCGCCGCCGCCAAGCAGGGCCGGCTCGCGGACGGCATCGTCGCGGCGGTCGAACGATGTGGCGACGCGCTCGCCGATGTCCTGCCGCCGCAGCCCGGCCTCGGAGACGAACTCCCGAACGAGCCCGTGACGCGCTAAGCCGTCACCGTCCCTTGAACTGCGGCTTCCGTTTCTCCAGGAACGCCGCCATTCCCTCTTTCTGGTCCTCTGTCGCGAACAGCGCCTGAAACGCGCGTCGCTCCGCCCGCGCTCCGTCGGAAAGCGGACTCTCGAAAGCGGCGTTGACCGATTCCTTCGCGGAAAGCACCGCGACGCGCGGCAGCGATGCGATGCGATCTGCGATTTGGAGCGCCTCCTCGGTCAGGCGCTCGGCCGGGACGAGCCGCGCCACGAGTCCCGAACGCTCCGCCTCCTGCGCATCCATCATCCGCCCCGTCAGGACCAGGTCCATCGCCTTCGCCTTGCCGACGGCGCGGGCCAGACGCTGCGTTCCGCCGAAGCCCGGGATGATCCCGAGCGTGATCTCCGGCTGGCCGAACTGGGCGTCATCCGCGGCGATGATCAGGTCGCACATCATCGCGAGCTCGCAACCGCCGCCGAGCGCGTAGCCGGCGACGGCGGCGATCAGCGGCTTGCGGCAGCCGAGCAGCTTCCCCCAGCCCCTGCCGAGGTCGGCGAGGTAGACGTCGGAAAAGCTCTGCTCCGCCATCTCGCGGATGTCCGCGCCCGCCGCGAAGGCCTTCTCGTTTCCCCGGATCACCACCGCGCCGATCGCCTCATCAGCGTCACAGGCGGTCACCGCTTCGCCGAGCTCCCGGACGAGCTGCGCATTCAGCGCGTTCATCGCCTTTGGCCGGTTGAGCGTGATCAGCCCGACGGGGCCGCGCGTCTCGAGCAGGATGGTTTCGTAGGATGCAGTCATGGGGCCTCGGAGGTGGCGGGGGTCATCCGGCCGGAGCAAGACCGGGATCGCCCGCCAGCATAGAGCGCCTCACCCGGATGACGATCCGGGATCGGAGATCCGGCGCCCAGGACGACGCTCTGCCGCAGCCGCCGCGTTTGCGGGTCATTTTTGGCAGACGGGGCAAAAAAAGGTCGAGCGGCCGGTTTGCACGATCCGCCGAACGACTCCGCGGCAGCCAGGCGTCGGACACGGCGCGTCCTCGCGGTCGTACACTCGGAAGGAATGCTGGAAATAGCCGAGCTCGCCATCGGCGTGAGCAAAATCCCGCAGCGTCGAGCCGCCGGCCGCGATCGCCGCCTCCAGCACCTCGCGGATCGCCAGCGCCAGCCGCTCCGAACGCGCGGTGGACCCGCCATCCTTCCGCGCGATTGCGCCAGCAAGACGCTTCGGGGAGAGGCGGGCGCGGTGCAGCGCTTCGCAGACGTAGATGTTTCCCAGTCCGGCGATCAGCCGCTGGTCGAGCAGCGCCGCCTTCAGACTGGTCTGTTTGCCCTCGAACAGCCGCGCGAGCAGCCCGCCGTCGAGCTCGTTGCCGAGCGGCTCAATCCCGACATGTCGGAACAGCGGGTGCGCCACGAGCCCGGCGCGCGGGATCAGCGCCATGAAGCCGAACCGCCGCGGGTCGTTGTAGGTCACGGTCGCGCCGCCCGACATGGCGAACGCCACATGGTCGTGAGCGGCCGCTTTAGGGCGCGCGTGATGGAAAGCGCCCGGCGCCTCTTCGGCGTCCGGCAGCTTGACGCGGAACGAGCCGGACATGCCGAGATGCATCACCAGCGTCTCGCCGTCGTCCAGATCCGCCAGCAGGTACTTCGCGCGGCGGCCGAGCGACAAGACGGTCCGGCCGGCGAGCCGTTCGACGAAGCGCGGCGGGAACGGGAAGCGCAGATCCGGCCGTCGCGCCTCAACCCGCTCGATCCGGCGTCCCTCCATGACGGGCGCAAGCCCGCGACGCACGGTCTCGACTTCGGGCAGTTCGGGCATGGCGGGACTCTCGCGAACGCGCGGACCTTGGCGGGCGCTGAATGTCGGGTCCTGCGCGCCGCCGCTCAAGGGCGACGCGTTCGCGACTGGCGCCGCTACCGCCCCCGCGCTAGGGTCCGCGCCGCCCTCCCCGAGGATTGCGACGCCCATGGACGGACAGCACGGCCCCGGCTCCGGGACCGAAACCCATTTCGGCTTCACCGAGGTTCCGCTCGGCGCAAAGCAAGGACTAGTGGACGACGTCTTCCACAAGGTCGCGTCCCGCTACGACCTGATGAACGACCTGATGTCGGGCGGGCTGCACCGCGCCTGGAAGTCTGCGATGACGACGGCGATAGGCCTGCCGCGCGGACCGCGGCGGTTTGATCTGCTGGATGTCGCGGGCGGCACGGGGGACATCGCGTTTCGGGCGATCGGCGCCGGCGGCGTCGGGGTCGCCGTGACGGTGCTCGACATCAATGGCGCGATGCTCGACGTCGGCGCCGCCCGAGCGGCGAAGAAGCGGCTCTCCGACCGCATCACCTTCGTGCAGGGCAACGCCGAGGATCTGCCTTTCCCCGACCGCTCGTTCGACGCGGTGACGATCGCCTTCGGCATCCGCAACGTTCCCCGCATCCCGCTCGCGCTGAAGGAGATGCGGCGCGTGCTGAGGCCTGGCGGCCGGCTGCTCGTGCTTGAATTCTCGAAGGTCGACGTTCCGGGCCTTGACCGGGTCTATGACGCGTTCTCGTTCAAGGTCATTCCCCAGCTTGGGCGAATGGTGGCGGGCGACGCCGAGCCCTATCGCTACCTCGTTGAGTCGATCCGCAGGTTCCCGGACGCGGAGACCTTCGCGGACATGATTCGCGAGGCCGGCTTCGAGCAGGTCACGGCGACGCCGATGACCGGCGGCATCGCGGCGCTGCACGTCGGGTTCAGGATCTGACGTGGCTGTTTCGCGGAAACGCCGCGCGCGTCCGATCGGCTAGGCTTCGGCGATGCCCATCCTGAGCGCCGTCCCAAACCTGTTCCGGCTCGCCCGCGGCGGCTTCGTCATGTCGCGCGAGGGCGCGCTGCGGCTCGCCGATCCGCTGGAGCTTCCGCCCCTCGCCCGAACCCTCCTGCGTATCGGGCGGCTGATCGAGAAGCGCTCCGCCAAGGATGGCGGCGAAGGCCTCGCCAACGCGCTTGAACGGCTCGGGCCATCTTATGTGAAGCTCGGCCAGTTCCTCGCGACGCGGCCGGACGTGGTCGGCTTCAAGACCGCGCGCGACCTCGAACGGCTGCATGATCGTGTGCCGCCTTTTCCTCAGGAGGTGGCAGAGGCCGTCATCGTGGAGGCGCTCGGCGCGCCGCTCGAGGCGCGCTTCGTATCGCTCGGGCCGCCGGTGGCTGCGGCGTCGATCGCGCAGGTCCATCGCGCCATCGTGCGGGATGCGGACGGCCGCGAGCGGCCGGTCGCGGTGAAGATCGTGCGGCCTGATGTCGGCCGGCGCTTCTCCCGCGATCTCTCCGCCGTGTTCGTCGTTGCGCGGCTGCTGGAGCGCTGGGCGCCCAAGACGCGCCGGCTGAAGCCGATCGAGGTCGTCAGGACGCTTGCGCGCTCCGTGTCGATCGAGATGGATCTGCGGCTCGAGGCGGCTGCGCTCTCCGAAATCGCCGAGAACACCGCGGCTGATCCGGGCTTCCGAGTGCCGGCCGTCGATTGGGAGCGGACCACCCGCAGCGTCCTCACGCTCGAATGGATCGACGGCGTGAAACTCTCCGACCGCGCGGGCCTCGCGGCGGCGGGTCACGATCTGCCGGCGCTCGGCCGGCATCTGATGCAGACCTTTCTGCGCCACGCGATGCGCGACGGTTTCTTCCACGCCGACATGCATCCCGGAAATCTGTTCGTCGAGCCGGCCGGAACGCTGGTCGCGGTGGATTTCGGGATTACCGGGCGGCTCGGCCTCAAGGAGCGCAGGTTCCTGGCCGAAATCCTCCATGGCTTCATCGTGCGCGACTACCGGCGGATCGCCGAGGTGCATTTCGAAGCCGGCTATGTTCCGGCTGACGAGTCGGTCGACGAGTTCGCGCGGGCGCTTCGCGCCATTGGCGAGCCGATTCATTCGCGTACGGCCGACCAGATCTCCATGGCGCGCCTGCTGACGCTGCTGTTCGAGGTCACCGAGCTGTTCCGGATGCAGACCCGGCCGGAGCTGCTCATGCTCCAGAAGACCATGGTGGTGGTCGAAGGCGTCGCGCGCACGCTGGATCCGAAACTCGACATGTGGCGGACGGCGGAGCCCGTGGTGCGCGAGTGGATCGAGCGCAATCTCGGCCCGATCGGGCTCGCCGAGCGCGCCACGGGCGAGCTGCGCAAGCTGGCGCGCGGCCTCGAGGGCCTTCCGGACCTGATGCTGCGGGTCAACCGCACCTCCGTCGAACTCGAAGAAGTCGTTCGCGGCGGCTTCACCTTCTCGGACGAAAGCATCCAGGCGATCGCCTATGCGGTGCAGCGGCGCGCCTTCTGGGGCGATCTCGCGCTCTGGGTGATCGCGATCTCGCTCGTGATCTATGTGTTCCGCTGATCCGGGGGTTCAGGGTGGCCGGCTTGAGCGACACCGCAGGCGCAACGCGCATCCTTCTCGTCATCGGCGGCGGCATCGCGGCCTATAAGTCGCTCGACCTGATCCGCCGGCTGAAGGAGCGCGGCTATGCGGTGCGGGCGATCCTCACCGCGGCTGCGGCCGAGTTCGTGACGCCGCTCTCGGTTGCGACGCTTACCGGCGAGCGCGCCTTCCAGAACCTGTTCGACCTGACGGACGAGCATGACGTCGGCCACATCCGGCTGGCGCGCGACGCCGATCTGGTTCTGGTCGCGCCCGCGACCGCGGACCTCCTGGCCAAGATGGCGAACGGGCTCGCCAACGACCTCGCCTCGACAGCGCTGATCGCCACCACCGCGCCGGTGCTGGCGGCGCCGGCCATGAACCCGACCATGTGGGCGCATCCGGCGACGCGCCGCAATGTCGCGCGTCTGGAAGCCGACGGCGTGAGCTTTGTGGGGCCCGCAGAGGGCCTGATGGCGGAGCGCGGCGAGAGCGGGCTTGGCCGGATGAGCGAACCGCTCGAAATCGTCGCCGCCGCCGAAGCCCTGCTGCGCCCCACCGGAGCGCCTGGACTGTCTGGCCCGCTGGCCGGCCGGCGGGTGCTCGTCACCTCCGGTCCGACCCATGAGCCGATCGACCCTGTGCGCGTGCTGGCGAACCGATCTTCCGGCCGCCAGGGCCACGCCATCGCGGCCGCGGCCGCCCGCGCAGGGGGCGAGGTCACGTTGATCTCCGGCCCGGTCGCGATCCCCGACCCCGCCGGGGTGACGGTGGTCAGGGTGGAGACCGCCCGAGAAATGCTCAACGCGGTCGAGGCGGCGCTGCCCACCGACCTCGGCGTTTTCACCGCCGCGGTCGCCGACTGGCGCGTCGCGGACGGCGCCGCGCAGAAGATCAAGAAGGGCGCGGGCGGGCCGCCTGCGCTGACGCTCGTCGAGAACCCGGACATCCTTGCGACGGTGGCGCGCGGGTTGCGCCGCCCGGCGCTCGTCGTCGGCTTCGCGGCCGAAACCGAGAACGTCGTTGAGCATGCGCGGGCCAAGCTCACCCGCAAGGGCGCGGACATGATCGTCGCGAATGACGTCTCGCCCGCGACGGGCGTGATGGGAGGCGACCGCAACACCGTGCACATCGTCACCCATGACGGCGTCGAGGACTGGCCTGCGCTTTCGAAGGCTGAGGTGGCGGAGCGGCTGGTCAGCCGGCTCGCAGCGCTGCTGGGCCCCGGCTGATGGATCTGCGCGTCCGGTTTCTCGCACATGCCGAAGGGCTGCCGGCGCCGTCCTACGAGACCGCGGGCGCGGCCGGCATGGACCTGTGCGCCGCCGTTCCGGAGGACCAGCCGGTCCTGATTTCTCCCGGCGGCCGCGCTCTTGTCCCGACTGGGCTGGCGCTCCAGTTCCCGGTGGGGTTCGAGGCCCAGATCCGACCGCGTTCGGGGCTTGCGCTCCGGCATGGGGTGACGGTTCTCAACGCCCCAGGGACGATCGATGCGGACTATCGCGGCGAGGTCAAAGTTCTTCTGGTCAATTTTGGAAGCGAGCCGTTCGCCGTCGCGCGGGGAGCGCGGATTGCGCAACTTGTCGTCGCTCCGGTCGTTCAGGCGAAGGTGGTGACGGCTGAGACGCTAGATCCCACCGCAAGGGGGGAAGGCGGCTTCGGCTCAACGGGGCGGTGATCCCGCGAGGAGACGTCATGAACTTGTTGCCGCGTCGGAGCCTGTTGGCCGTCGCCGCCGTCGTGGACATCGCGTATCACGCGCGCCCCACTCCGATCGCCGCCAAAACGCTTGCGGCGCGTCACGGGCTGCCGCCGCGCCATCTCGAGACCCTGCTCCAGGTTCTGGTTCGAGCCGGCATCCTCAAGGGCGTGCGCGGGCCGCGCGGCGGCTACGAGCTCGCCCGCGAGCGGCGCCGCATCTCGATCGCGGACATCGTGCGGGCGGCGCTCGGGGAGCCGGAGGATGAGCCGGAAGGCCGCGCACGCGAGCCGAACGGCAAGATCATTCCCTCCCCGCTCGTGTCCGAGGTGGTCACGCCGATGATCCGCTCCGCGTCGGAGAGCTTCCTGGAGCGGCTGGACGAGATCACCGTCGACGACCTCTGCATGGAGGCGGAACGGCGGTCCGTGTTCGCCGACAGCCGGCCGACCTATGATTTCACGATCTGATTTTGGCTATGCGCCAATCATCGACATGCACCTGTGTCATGCCTATCTTGCGGTGACCTGAACGGCCGCGCCCGCCAGAGGCGCGACGATCCTGGAGGATGACCCGCATGAGCGAGCCCGCATACAAACTCTCCGAGCCGGCCGCGCATGCGCCGGGCCGCGGTCGCGTCTACGATTCGATCACCGACACGATCGGCGACACGCCCCTGGTGAGGCTGGACCGGTTGGCGGCGCACAAGGGCGTCAAAGGCACCATTCTGGCCAAGCTCGAGTTCTTCAATCCGATCGCGAGCGTGAAGGACCGCATCGGCGTCGCGATGGTCGACGCGCTCGAGCGCGACGGCATCCTCCGGCCGGACAGCGTGCTGATCGAGCCGACCTCCGGCAACACCGGCATCGCGCTCGCTTTCGTGGCGGCCGCGCGCGGTTATCGCCTCATCCTGGTCATGCCTGAGACGATGTCGATCGAGCGGCGCAAGATGCTCGCGCTGCTGGGCGCGGAGCTCGTGCTGACCGAGGGCGCAAAGGGCATGAAGGGCGCCGTCGCCCGCGCCCAGGAGCTGGTGCGCGAGATCCCGAACGCCATCATTCCCCAGCAGTTCGAGAACCCCGCCAATCCGGAGATCCACCGTCGGACGACCGCCGAGGAGATCTGGAACGACACTGCGGGCGAGGTCGATTATGTGGTGTCCGGCGTCGGCACGGGCGGCACCATCTCGGGCGTCGGGCAGGTGCTGAAGCCCCGCAAGCCTTCGCTCAAAATGGTCGCGGTAGAGCCTGAGGACTCGCCCGTCCTCTCCGGCGGCCAGCCCGGTCCCCACAAGATCCAGGGCATCGGCGCAGGGTTCGTTCCCGGCGTATTGGACCGTTCGATCATCGATGAGGTCGTGACCGTCGGCAATCAGACCTCGTTCGAGACCGCCCGTCTCGTGGCGCGTCTCGAAGGCGTGCCGGTCGGCATTTCCTCCGGCGCGGCGCTCGCGGCGGCGCTCGAGGTCGGCGCAAGGCCCGAGGCGGCCGGTAAGACGATCGTGACGATCATCCCGAGCTTTGCCGAACGCTATTTGTCGACGGCGCTGTTCGAAGGGCTCTGACCCTCACGCCTCCCACACCTCGCCAGGCCTGAGCGCGCGAAAGCGCTCAGGCGGAATGCTCTTCTCGCGCAGCGCCGCCTGGAGCGCGATGACGGGCGCGTCGATCCCCTCGGCGGTCAGGCGGAAGACGCCCCAATGGCAGCCGATGGCCTGTTCGGCGCGGAGCAGGCCGAAGGCCTCGACGGCTTCGGCTGGGTTGAGGTGCTGGTCTTTCATGAACCAGCGCGGCTCGTAAGCGCCGATCGGCAGGATCGCCAGCCGGAACGGCCCGTGCAGCTCGGCCGCATGGCGGAAATGCGCGCCGCTGAAGAGCCCGCTGTCGCCCGCGAAGTAGAGGCGGCCCGCGGAGCCGGCGTCGATCGCGAACGCGGTCCAGAGCGCCTTGCGGCGGTCCGTCACCCCGCGCGCCGACCAGTGGCAGGCGACGGTGAGCGCGGCGGTCACGCCGTCGCCCAGGATGACTCGGTCCCCCCAGTCATAGGCCTCGACGCGGGCGCGCCGATCGTTGGCTCTTACGATGACGTCGTTGCCCAGCGCGGTGACAATGCGCGGGTCATCCCGCGCGACGAGACGCGAGAGCGTCGCGACGTCGAGATGGTCGTAGTGATTGTGCGACAGCAGGATGACGTCGATCTTCGGCAGATCGTCGAACGCCACCCCGGGAGCGCAGACCCGCTTCGGCCCGGCGAAGCTCACCGGCGAGCAGCGTTCGGACCAGACCGGATCTGTCAGAATGTTGAGCCCAGCCGCCTGGATCAGATGCGTGGCGTGACCGACCGCCGTCACGCGCAGCCGGGATCCGGTGACTCGCGCCGGCGGCTTGTCGGCGAACGGGCTTGGCCAACTCTCCGGCCATGGGGCCTTTTCGGTGAGTTGCAGCGCCTGGAACGCCGCGAGCGGCGACTTGTCCGGCGGCTGCTCGGGATGGAAGAAGCGCAGCCCGTCGAAATGGTCCGAAGGCGGCCCGCCATAATAGGGGTTGCGGCGGCGGGCCCAGCCGAACCAGCCGGCGGCGGCGAGCGGCGCCGCGGCCAGGAGAGCGAGCAGGCGACGGCGGGTCATGCGCCGTCTCCGGCTTCAAGCGCGCGCTTCGCGCGGACAACCGCGTGTTCAAGCTGCTGCAGGAACCGGGACCGGTCGCGTGGCTGAAAGGCGCTCGGGCCGCCGGTGATCTCGCCGACTTCGCGGAGATGGCTCATCAGCTCGCGGCTGGCGAGCGCGGCGCCGATGTTCGCCTCGGTGAACGCGCGTCCCGAAGGACCGAGCGCCGCGGCGCCTTTGGCCAGACATCGCGCCGCCAGCGGCACGTCCGCCGTGACCACGATGTCGTGAGCCGTGGCGTTCTCGACGATCCAGTCGTCGGCTACGTCCGGCCCTGCCGGCACCACCTCAAGGCGCACCGCGGCGTCCCGTGGGGTGAAGATGAAGCGGTTCGCCACCACGATCGTTTCGAGCCCATGGCGTTCGGCGACGCGATAGACCTCGGCTTTGACCGGGCAGGCGTCGCCGTCGATGAACAGTCGAGGAAGCGCGCGCGAATGGCTCAAGAGGCGGTGGTCTCCTTCAGGCCGAGGATGAGACGAGAGCTGGCCGCCACGACTGGTCCAGCTCGAACGCCCGAGCGGCGTTGACTTCCCAAGGATTTGTCACGATCTTGGCTATAGACGGGCGGCGTGTAGCGCGCCGACGATACGTCAGCCTCGTGCTTGGACCACGGGGCCATTTGCGTTGGGACTCGTCGCTGTTTTGTCATCCAGAGGAGAATTCCGCCATTCGCCGACCCATGAGGCCTCTCGCGCCGGTCCAGAAGGACGGTCCGCGCGTCAATAAGGAGATCCGCGTCCTCGAAGTTCAGCTCATCGATGCTGAGGGGCGCAACCTCGGCCCCACGAAGATCAACGACGCGCTCCAGGCCGCCGAGGATGCGGGCCTCGATCTCGTCGAGATCGCGCCGAACTCCGTCCCGCCGGTCTGCAAGCTGCTCGACTACGGCAAATACAAATACCAGAACCAGAAGAAGGCCGCCGAGGCGCGCAAGAACCAGAAGATCGTTGAAGTCAAAGAGATCAAGATGCGTCCGAACATCGATGATCATGACTACGACGTGAAGCTGAAGGCGATGCGCCGGTTCTTCGAGGAAGGCGACAAGGTCAAGGTGACGTTGCGGTTCCGCGGCCGCGAAATGGCGCATCAGGATCTCGGCCTCAAGCTTCTGGTGAAGGTCCGCGAGGAAGTGGCCGAAATGGCCAAGGTCGAGACCGACCCCTCCCTCGAGGGCAGGCAGATGACGATGGTGCTCGCGCCCCGCTAAGACCGAGTCAGGTTCACCATCTTCTCGCTGGACGGCAGGGCTGCGTCGGGCGGCGGTTGATCCCGCCTGCCCCGGGGTATAGTGCTTCGATTGGTCGCGGCCCGCCTACGCGACTGGCGTCCGAGACGGCGGATCGCGGAGTGACGCGATGCAGATGATGGTTGATCCCGGCGCGGTCGGCGCGCCGCTGCCCGTTGAGGAAATGAGCCTCCTGATCGTCGATGACGACCGCGCCTTCGTCCAGCGGCTTGGACGGGCGATGGAGGCGCGTGGGTACGACGTGACGGTCGCCGAGACGATCAGGGACGGGCTCGAGGCGGTGGAGAAGAAGCCGCCGGCCTTCGCGGTGGTGGACATGCGCCTGGGCGACGGCTCCGGCCTCGACGTGATTCAGGCTCTGAAGAGCCGCCGTCCGGATGCGCGAGGCATCGTTCTGACCGGCTACGGCAACATCGCCACCGCCGTGACGGCGGTGAAGCTGGGCGCGGTCGACTATCTCGCCAAGCCAGCGGACGCCGACGAGATTCACAATGCGCTGAGCGCTGGCGACCACAAGCCGGAGCCGCCCGAGAATCCGATGTCGGCTGATCGGGTTCGCTGGGAGCACATCCAGCGCGTCTATGAACTCTGCGGACGGAACGTTTCCGAGACGGCGCGCCGGCTGAACATGCACCGTCGGACGCTGCAGCGCATCCTGGCGAAACGCGCCCCGCGCTGAGAAACGGACGACGTCGGCACATGACTGGCGGCGCGCTTATCACGTAAAAGCGCGCTCCGCCTGCGGACGTTCAGGCTCAGGCTGACTCAGGCGCTGCGTGCGCGTTTGGACGCGCGCGACCGAAATGGGTCTGCTGAAAGTTGCGTCAGGCGACGCGCGCGGGACGGAACGGGATCACCGATGCGCAGGGCGCGGCGGACTCGGCCGGAAAATCCTTGAGCTGTCCAAACTCGACGATGGCGTCGATCGCGCGCCGGAGGTCCTCCGGCTTGTCGACGTCGACGCCGAAGTCCGCCGCCAGCGTGGCCGCGGCTCCGATCAGAGCGGAGAAAACCACACGCGGATCCTCACCGCAGCGCTGAAGCGTGCGCGCGAGACGCAGGATGACCGCGTTCACGTCATCGTTCGACATCGAAATCTCCAACGCGCAGGATGTCAGGCGCGGGGGGGTCTGCGGGTTCGCGCCACGTGAGAGTAAAGCTGCCAGCGTTACGAATCACCCAAGTAAGACGGTCGGGGGCAGATTGTTCCGAAATGAGACCGCAAGGTGGCGAAATGTGGCGCCGTGGTCGGACTAGAGGAGACTCTGTGGTTGCTGCGGATCAAGCGTCGCTTGCAGCCGGAGCGCGGCGAGCCGCGCGAAACTGAGCGACATGGCCTTACGCCTCGCGCCAGCCAGCGGATGCGGAGAACTCGCCCGCATTTCGGCCGCGCCATAGCGGTCAGCGATCAGAAGGCCCACGTCTTGCGGGATCAGCGCCACCGGAAAACCGTGACCGACGGCGAAGTAGAACCGATCGCAGAACTCGCGATAGTCGGGCCATTTGCGATCCATCCGGAAGTCTTGCGGGCCGGACTTGATCTCCACGATGACGATCTCGCCCTGCGGGCCGAGTGCGATCACGTCCGCGCGGCGGCCTGACCGCAGCGGCGCCTCAAGCAAACATCCATAGCCGGCCGCGACGAGGTAACGGCACACGCCTCGAGCGATGCCGGCCGCAACCCCGGCGAGCGAGCCTGGTTTGAGCGGCCGATCTTCGTCGGGCAAGAGAAATGCGTTCTGCATACGTTCTAGTATGGCACGGAACCGGAACGGCGCAAGTGCTTCGACGACCGGCGGCGGGGCAGCGATTTCAGGGGGCGAGGAGGTCGCCCAGTCGACTGCGGTTGAGCGCGAGCCATTGCAGAGCGAGCAGCAAAAAGGCGTTGCGCGGCCGCGGATCGGCAAGGCTCGCGATCGCCTCGTCGATCGTGGCGGTGAACGGGCGCGTAAGCTCGTTTTCCAGAGGAGCGCCGCCGTGCTCCGGCAGGTCCGAGGCGTCGACCGCGACGAGGAACAGGGTTGCGCTCTCGTCGACGATTCCTGGAGTCGGCAGGAAGTCGAACAGCCGGACGATCTTGCCGGCTGGCAGCCCCGCCTCCTCGGCGATCTCGCGGGCCACCGCGGCCTCGGCGGCTTCTCCCGGCTCGACGCGTCCAGCGACGATCTCCACCAGATCGCCCCGTCCCGTGGCGAGAGCGGCCGGCAGCCGGAACTGCCGGATCAGCACGAGCAGCTCACGCTCGACGTCGACCGCGAGCGCCGCAACGCATGGCCCCGCGCGCAGCACTTCGCGCTCCTGCACGATCCGGCCGCGCGCGCCGGCTTCGGCCAGCGTGACCCGCCAGCGCTCAAGCCGACGGTAGCCGGCGTGGATCAGCTCCGGGCCTTCCAGCTCCACCGCGGCTTCGGCGTCGGCCGGCAGCCTTTCGTCGACGCTCATTGGTGCACGGCCGCGGTCTGCCGCGGCTCGAGATCGAAGGCCGCGGCCAGCAGCGCCCGGGTGTAGTCGGTGCGCGGCGAACTTAGGACCTCGCTCGCGGCCCCCTGCTCCACCACCTTCCCGTCGCGCATCACCACCACTTCGTTGGCGAGCGCCCTAACGATTTTCAGGTCGTGGCTTATGAACAGGAAGGAGAGCTTCCGGCGCGCCTGCACGGCGCGCAGAAGGTCCACGATCTGCGCCTGCACGGACATGTCGAGCGCGCTCGTCGGCTCGTCGAGCACGATGAAGCGCGGCTCCAGCGCCAGCGCCCTGGCGATCGCGATGCGCTGCCGCTGGCCGCCGGAGAATTCGTGCGGGTAGCGGTCCATCACCGAGGGGTCGAGGCCGACGTCGTTCAGCGCGCGCGCCACCGCGGCGCGCCGCTCCGGGGTCTTCATGCGCTTTTGCTGAATGGCCAATCCCTCAGAGACGATGTCGAGGACCGACATACGGGGGCTGAGCGACCCGTAAGGATCCTGAAAAACGATCTGCATTTCCCGGCGGATCGGCCGCATCTCGGAGAAGCCGAGACCCTGGAGAGACCGGCCCAGGAAGGCGACCTGGCCGTCGCTCGCGACCAGCCGCAGGATCGCCAGACCGAGCGTTGTCTTGCCCGAGCCCGACTCGCCGACGACGCCGACGGTCTGTCCCTCGCGAACCGTGACGCTGACGCCGTCCACGGCCTTGATGTGCCCAACAGTCTTGCGGAAGAAGCCGCGCCTGATCGGAAACCAGACCTTCAGCTCGTCGACCTCGACAAGGGGCCGCGCCGCGCCGTCGACGGTCGGAGGAGCGCCCTTCGGCTCGGCCGCCAGAAGCTTCTTCGTGTAGGTGTGCTGCGGACGGCGGAAGACCTCCTCGGTCGCGCCCTGCTCGACGATCTTGCCTTCGGTCATCACGCAGACCCGGTCGGCGATCTTCCGGACGATGCCGAGATCATGGGTGATGAACAGCATCGCCATGCCGAGCCGGCTCTGCAGCTCCTTCAGAAGGGTCAGGATCTGGGCCTGGACGGTGACGTCGAGCGCCGTCGTCGGCTCGTCGGCGATCAGCAGATCGGGCTCGTTGGCGAGCGCCATCGCGATCATGACGCGCTGCCGCTGGCCGCCGGAAAGCTGGTGCGGGAAGGCGTCGAGCCGCTCCTCCGGATTTGGGATGCCGACCTGCTGCAGCAGTTCAAGGACGCGCGCCCGGCGCTTCGGCGCCGACCAGCCTCGATGCACCTTGAGGATTTCGCCGACCTGCCGCTCGATCGTGTGCAGCGGGTTGAGCGAGGTCATCGGCTCCTGGAACACCATGGAGATATCTGCGCCCCGGACCTTTCGCAGTTCGTGCTCCGGAGCCGTCAGGAGGTTCTTTCCGCCGAACAGGATCTCGCCCGAAGGATGGCTCGCGGCCGGATAGGGCAGGAGCCGGACGACCGAGAGAGCGGTCACGGACTTTCCCGAACCGCTCTCGCCGACCAGCGCCAGGGTTTCACCCTTGGTCAGATCGAACGAAACGCGGTCGACCGCCACGGCCGCTCCGCCCTCGGCCGCGAAGGCGACCGAAAGATCGCGAACGGAGAGGAGGGGGCTCATCGAAACGTCTTCCGAGGGTCGAAGGCGTCGCGCACCGCCTCTCCGACGAAGATCAGCAGCGACAGCATCACCGCGATCACCAGAAATCCCGAGATGCCGAGCCAGGGCGCCTGCAGGTTCGACTTGCCTTGCGCCAGCAGTTCGCCGAGCGAGGGCGAGCCGGGCGGCAGGCCGAAGCCGAGGAAGTCCAGGGCGGTCAGGGTGGTGATCGAGCCCGACAGGATGAAGGGCATGAAGGTCAGCGTCGCCACCATCGCGTTTGGCAGCAGATGGCGGAACATGATGGCGCGGTTCGACGCTCCGAGCGCCCGGGCCGCCCGGACATATTCGAAGTTGCGCCCTCTCAGGAACTCGGCGCGGACCACGCCGACAAGCGCCGTCCATGAGAACAGCAGCAGGATGCCGAGCAGGACCCACACGCTCGGCGCCAGCACGGCGGACAGGATGATCAGCAGATAGAGCGTCGGAACCGAGGTCCAGATTTCGATGAAGCGCTGGAACAGCAGATCGGTCCAGCCGCCGAAATAGCCCTGCACGGCGCCTGCGAGCACGCCGACGATCGAGGACAGGATCGCGAGCGCCAGGCCGAACAGAACAGAGAGACGGAAGCCATAGAGCAGCCGAGCGAACACGTCGCGCCCCTGGTCGTCGGTCCCGAGCCAGTTCCACTCGATGTCGCCGCAGGTCTTCGCCCGCGGCGCCGCTGCGTCGATGCGGGCGGCGTCGCCTGCGGGCGTGCGAGCGGCGGCGGCCTTCGCGCAGGCCGCATCGTCGAGCAGCCATGTCGGCGGCGACGGCGCAGGCGTCGGCAGGTTGTAGTTTATGGTGTCGTAGCTGTACCGCACCGGCGGCCAGACCATGTAGCCGCCGGACTTCTTGATCAGATCCTGCAGGTAGGAGTCGCGATAATCGGCCTCGGTCTCGAAGTCTCCGCCGAAGGTCGTCTCGGAATAATAGTTCAGGGCCGGGACGTAAAACGCGCCGTCGTACTTCACCAGGAACGGCTTGTCGTTGGCGATGAACTCCGCGAACAGGCTCAGCACCAACAGCACCGTGAAGAGCAGGAACGACCAGTAGCCGCGCTTGTTGGCGCGGAAGTTGGCCCAGCGCCGGCGGTTGATCGGACTCAGCCGACGCCGCGGCGCAGGAGCAGGCGGCGCGCCTGGAGTCGGAGGCGGGGTTGCGATGGCGGCGTCGGTCATTCCTGGACGCCCTCGCGCGGTCCGCTGGCGCGGCCGGTCTTCCGGGCCGCCATCAGACCTCCCTCGTCTCGAAGTCGATGCGCGGGTCGACCCACATGTAGCTGAGGTCGGAGATGAGCGTGACGACCAAGCCCAGCAGCGAGAAGATGTAGAGGTTGGCGAACACGACCGCGTAGTCGCGGTTGACGATCGATTCGAAGCCAAGCAGCCCCAGCCCGTCGAGCGAGAAGATCGTCTCGATCAGCAGCGCTCCGGTGAAGAAGGAGCTGATGAAGGCGCCCGGGAAGCCGGCGATTAGAATCAGCATGGCGTTGCGGAAGACGTGGCCGTAGAGCACCTGACGCTCGTTCAGCCCCTTCATGCGCGCAGTCTGAACATACTGCTTGCGGATTTCGTCGAGGAACGAGTTCTTCGTCAGCAGGGTCGTGGTTGCGAAGGCGCTGATCGCGAGCGCGGCGAGCGGCAGCGCCATGTGCCAGGCGTAGTCGACGATCTTCCCCCAGACCGACAGCTGGCTCCAGTTGTCGGAGGTGAGGCCGCGCAGCGGAAACCAGTCGAGAAAGGTGCCGCCGGCGAACAGCACGATGAGCAGGATCGCGAACAGGAAGCTCGGAATGGCGTAGCCGATCACGATCACGGTCGAGGTCCAGACGTCGAAACGCGAGCCGTCCCGCACCGCCTTGGCGATCCCCAGCGGGATGGAGATTGCGTAGGAAATCAACGTCATCCAAAGCCCGAGCGAGATTGAGACCGGCATTTTCTCCAGGATGAGATCGACGACGTCGATGTCCCGGAAATAGCTCCGGCCGAAGTCGAACCGGGCGTAATCCCACATCATCTTGGCGAAGCGTTCGGGCGCGGGCTTGTCGAAGCCGAACTGTTTCTCGAGCTGCTTGATGAATTCCGGATCGAGTCCCTGCGCGCCGCGGTACTTTGAAGTCACCGGGTCGTTGGAGGCGGCGCGCTGGCTTTGGAGCGAATTTGCGAGGTCGTTGCCCGAGCCGCCCGAGAAGCGCTCGGTCGCGTTCGTCCCCTGCCCGGTCACCTGCGCAATGATGCGCTCGATCGGCCCGCCCGGGGCGAACTGGATGATCACGAACGACACCAGCATGATGCCGATAAGTGTCGGGATCATCAGCAACACGCGGCGCGCGACATAGACGAGCACGTCTAGCGAGCCCCCGCATCGACAATGTCGGCGAGGCCTGTCACGCCTTCACCCCCGCCGCGTCGGCCTTGCCGGCGTCCCACCACCAGGTTTCGGGCGCGCCGCGGGCGTAGCGCGGTTTCTCCGCAGGATGGGAGAAGGCGTCCCAGTAGGCGAGCGTGTGGGTGTCCTTGTGCCAAGCGGGGACCCAGTTGCGCAGCGACCGCAGCACCCGGTCCAGCGCACGGCATGCGACGTTGAGGTCCTCGCGCGATTTCGCCGTCACGATGGCTTCCACCAGCGCATCGACAGCCGGATCGGCGATGCCGGAGAGATTATTCGATCCCGGCAGGTTCGCAGATTCCGAGGAGTAGACCTGCCGCAGCCCTTCTCCGGGCGTGGCGGACATGTTCATCCGCTGGCTTACGACGTCATAGTCGAAGCCGTTGACGCGCTGCTGGAACTGCGCGGCGTCGACCAGCCGGATGGTCGACTCGACGCCGATGACCTTCAGGTTCTTGATGTAGGCGGAGACGTGCGGATCGAGGCCCGGATCGAACTCCAGAAACTCGATCGTCAGCGTCTCGCCGTCCGCGTTGGTCGCCCTGCCGCTCTTGCTGACATAGCCGGCGTCGCGCAGCAGCTTCAGCGCCTGGCGCAGGAGATTGCGGTCCTGGCCTGATCCGTCGCTGACCGGCGGAAGATAGGGCTCGCCGAACACCTCGTCGGACACCTTGCCGCGGAACGGCTCAAGCAGCGCGAGCTCCGCTCCTTCCGGCTTGCCGGCCGCCATCATCTCCGGCGCGCCCTGGAACACTGACGAGGTGCGCTTGTAGGCGCCGTACATCAGGTTCTTGTTCATCCACTCGAAGTCGAAGGCGAGGTTCAGGGCCTCACGGACACGCGGGTCCTGAAACTTCTTGCGGCGCAGATTGAAGAACCAGCCCTGTCCGCCGGAAGGCGTCAGATCCGGCAGCGTCTCGCGCCTCACCTTGCCGTCGCGCACGCCCGGGAAATCGTACCCTGTCGCCCAGGTCCGGGAGGTGAACTCCTCCCGGAACAGATAGGCCCTCGCCTTAAAGGCCTCGAAGCCGACGTCCCGGTCGCGGAAGAACTCGAAGCGCAGCTTCTCAAAATTGTTCTGGCCGACATTCACCGGGAGGTTGTTCGCCCAATAGTCGGCGACCCGCTCGAACTCGATGAAGCGGCCCTGCTCGAAGCGGCCGACCCGGTACGGGCCGGACCCGAGCGGCGGCTCCAGCGTTGCGGCGTCAAATGGTTTGCCGGCGTAGTACTTGCTCGAGAAGATCGGCAGGGCGGCGAGCGTCAGCGGCAGGTCGCGCGTCCGGCTCGGCGCCAGGCGCAGCACGACCGAATCCTCCGCCTCGACCTCGACCGCCTGAAGATCGCGGATCGCTTGCGCCACCAGCGGATGGCCCTTCTGTTTCAGCGTCTCGAGCGACCATTTAACGTCCGCCGCGGTGAGCCTGGAGCCGTCGTGGAAACGCGCCTCCGGCCGCAGCCGGAACCGGTAGGAGAGCCCGTCTTCGGACGCCGCCACCGAACGCGCCACAAGGCCATAGAGCGCGTCAGGCTCGTCGGCGGCCCGCGCCATCAGGGTGTCGAACGTCAGTCCCATGCCCTGCGCGCCGTCGCCTTTCAGGATGTAGGCGTTCAGCGTGTTGAAGGTGGTGAAGCTCTGATTGAGCTCGCGGGTGGGCGGAATCTGGCTGAACGTCCCGCCCTTCGGGGCGTCGGGGCGCACATAGACGAAGCGTCGGAAGTCGGGACCGTAGCGCAGGTCGCCGAAGGCGGAGAGGCCGTGCCGTTCGGGTCCGAACGCGGCGCGGCCGCTTTCGTGCGGCGCGGCGGCCGCGCCCTGCTGCTGGGCGCGAGCGCCGAACGGCGCCAACGCCGCCGCCACCCCGGCGTAGACCAGCGCCTCGCGTCGCGAGAGGCGCGGCGATCCGGCCTCGCCCGCCAGATCGGTCAAGAACGGCCTCCAGCCGCGGCGGCCTTGGCCGGGTCCCACCACCAGACCGTGGGGAACATGGCGCCGCGCGGCGGCAGCCTGTCGGGCCGCGAGAAGCGGTCCCAGCGGGCGGTGCGATCCTCGAGGCTCGTGAACTGCGGCACGACGTAATCGTGAGCGAGCAGCACGCGGTCGAGCGCATGTGTCGCGGCGGTCAGCTCCTCGCGGCTCTTGGCGTAGATGACGCGGTCGATCAGCGCGTCGACGCCCGGGTCCTTGATGCCGACGACGTTTTGCGAGCCGGGCGTGTCGGCCGCCTGCGATCCCCATTGGTCACGTTGCTCGTTGCCCGGCGACAGGGACTGCCCCCAGCCCATGGTGACGACGTCGAAATCGAACGAGCGGATGCGGTTGACGTACTGGCTGTCGTCGAGCAGCCGCTGCGTCACCTGCACGCCCAGCCGCTCGAGCGCAGGGACGTAGAAGCTCAGGATCCGCTCGGCGCTCGGGTCGGCATAGATGAACTCGACGGTTAGCGGCTCGCCCCTGGCGTTGCGCAGCACGGGCTTGCCGCCGCCCTCCCGAGAGATCGTCCAGCCGGCCTGCTTCAGGAGATCGAAGGCCTCGCGCAGATTGGCTCGCGTGGCGTCAGGCGAGCCGCCCACGGGATTGCGGTACGGGGTCGTGAAGACCTCGGGCGGAACCTTGTCCTTCACGCTTTCGAGAATCTCCTTCTCGAGTCCCTCCGGCGGCGCCTTGGGAGCCGCGAGATCGGTTCCGAAGAAGAAGCTGTCGATCCGGACATACTGTCCGAACATGATCGTCTTGTTGATCTCTTCGAAATCGAAGGCGAGGTTGAACGCACGACGGACCCTCGGGTCCTTGAACTTATCGCGCCGGATGTTGAAGGCGTAGGCCTGCATCCGGCCCGACTGGCTGTCCCGGAATTTCTCTAGGATCACCCGCTTCTGCTGGACCGCGGGGAAGTCGTAGGCCGTCGCCCAGTTCTTCGCGCTGTTCTCGAACCGGTAATCGATCTGGTCGCCCTTGAAGGCTTCGAGCAGCACCGTGGTGTCGCGGAAATAATCCCAGCGCATCTCGTCGAAATTGTTCGTGCCGACCCGGACCGGCAGCTTCGCCGCCCAGTAGTCCGGCGAGCGCTCGTAGACGATCCAGCGCCCGGGCGCGAAGTCCTTGATCCGATACGGGCCGGAGCCGAGCGGCTTCTCGAGCGTGCCTTCCTCGATGTTGCGCTTCCTGCCCTGCGCGTCCGCGCCCTGCCACCAATGCTTCGGCAGGATCGGGAACTGGCCGGTGATCTGGGGGAGCTCCCGATTTCCGGGACCCGAGAAGGTGAAGGTGACCTCGCGCTCGCCGGTCTGCTCCGCGCGGACCACATCGTGGTAGTAGCGCGCGCGCAGGGGATCGATGCGCTTCAGCGTCTCGAACGACCAGATGACGTCTTCCACGGTGATCGGAGAGCCGTCATTGAAACGCGCCTCGGGCCGCAGCCGATAGGTGACGGAGGAGAAGTCGGCCGGGTAGCGGACGCTCTCCGCGACCAGCCCGTACTCCGTCGCCGGCTCGTCCGCCGACTCGGTCAGAAGCGTGTCGTAGAGCAGGTCGAGGCCGGCAGCCTCGCTGCCCTTCGGGATGAAGCCGTTGAAGCTGTCGAACGTCCCGAACGCCCCGAGGCGCACAGCGCCGCCCTTGGGCGCATCCGGGTTCACATAGTCAAAATGCTTGAAGTCGGCCGGATATTTGACGTCGCCGAGCAGCGACAGGCCATGTCGCCAGCCGCCGGCCTGCGGCGCGTCCTGGGCGGCGGCCGGCGCGGCGAAGGCCAGAACGGCGGCGAGAGCGGCGGCGCGGAAGGTCATCGTCGGCAGGCGATCCTCGAAAGCGTGTCGCGGGCGCCATTATGTCGTTAAAGGCGGCGGCTTCCAGGCGAACCGGTCCCGGAAGGCCGCGTCAACGGCGTCGTGATACGAAAAGGCCGGGCGCGAGGCCCGGCCAGTCGTTGCGTCAATCGCCTGCCGTCACGGCTGCTTCGGCGCGTCTGCGGGCGGCGCGGCCGGAGTCGCAGGAGCCGGAGCCGGAGCGGACGGTTCCGTCCCGGATGGCGCAGGCGCCGGGCTCGGGGCCGGAGCGGCCTGGTCTGCCGGAGCCGGGGCCGGCTTGCTTTCGGGGGCCGGGGCCGCCGCGGGCGGGGTCTCGGCAGCCGGCGCGGGCTTGGCCTGCTCCTGGTCGCCGCCGGACTGCTCGTTCGCCGGCTTCTTCGCCTCAGGCGTCGCCGGGGCGGGAGTCGCGGCCGGAGCGGGCGCGGCGCCGCCGGAGAGCTGCTGCGGATTGTCGGAGTTCTTGTTCAGATAGGCGATGAGAGCGGCGCGCTCGTCCGGGTTCTTGATGCCCGCAAACGCCATCGTGGTGCCGGGAATGTACGCCTTCGGATTCTCGAGCCACTTGTCGAGCGAGGCGATGTCCCAGTTCCCGCCGGATTTCTTCATCGGGTCCGAATAACCGAAGCCCTCCTGATGGGCGTGCTTGGCGCCGACCACCCCGTAGAGGTTCGGGCCCACCTTGGCGGGCTCGCCCTTGCCGAAGGAGTGGCAGGCGGAGCAGCGCTTGGAAATCTGCTCGCCCTTGGCCGGATCGGCCGCTGCGACCTTCGCTTCGACGTCTCCGGCGCCGGTCGCCTTGGCCACCGCCTTGTCCGAACCTTCCGCGCCGGTCTGGTCGCCAGGCGCCTTCTGCCCGCCGGGAGCGTTGTCGTCGGGCTTGCTGCCGGCGTCCTTCGGGAGCGGCTTCGGCGCGTCGGAGTTCTTATTCAGATAGGCGACGAGGTTGGCGCGCTCTTCGGGGCTCTTGATGCCCGCGAAGGCCATCGTGGTGCCCGGGATGTAGGCCTTGGGATCCTCAAGCCACTTGTTGAGCGAGTCGAAGTCCCAGTTCCCGCCCGACTTCTTCATCGGGTCCGAATAGCCGAAGCCCTCCATGTGAGCGTGCTTCGCGCCGACGACGCCGTAAAGGTTCGGCCCCATCTTGGCGGGTTCGCCCTTGCCGAAGGAATGGCAGGCGCCGCAGCGCTTGGCGACCTGCTCGCCCTTGGCAGGGTCGGCCGAGGCGAGAAGGACATGGAAGTCGCCACCGGCGCCCTTCGAGGCGGCCTCGCCGCCGCCGCCGCTCTTCTCGTCCTTCACAACCACGTCATAGCCGGGCTTTTCCGGCTTCTCCTCGTGGAAAAGGCCGTGGGCTATCGCGTTCACGCCCAGAATGACGGTCAGCGTCCCAAGAATCGCGCCTGCGATTTTGTTGAGTTCATACGCGTTCATATCGGCTCCGGCTTATCGGTCTCCGGAGAGCGCCCCCCGCTGCTCCGCGCGGTTAGGCGTGCTCCAAAAAGGCTGATCGACATAGTCAAACCGCAGGGCTTTCCCCAAAGGCGCGCGACGCTAGCCGCTTTTGCCGAACGCCCGCAACTCGGCTATGACCGCGACGCTTTAAACCTTGGCGCCATGACGGCCCGGACAGGCGCGGCCGGGCCCCTCCAGAGTGCATTTTCGATGCCGACCGTGCGCGGGCCGCTGCGTCCGCTTGTGCTGATCCCGGCGCGTCTTGGGGCGACCCGGCTGCCGAACAAGCCGCTCGCGGAGATCGCCGGCGAGCCGATGATCGCGCATGTCTGGCGGCGGGCGCGCGAGGCCGGCGTCGGGCCGGTGGTGGTGGCGACCGATTCGGCCGCCGTCGCGGAGGCGGTCGCGCGCGTCGGCGGCCAGGCCGTGCTGACGCGCGCCGACCACGCCTCCGGCTCCGACCGCATCTACGAGGCGCTGACCGCGGTCGATCCCGATCGCGACTTCAACCTCGTGGTCAACGTCCAGGGCGACCTGCCGACGCTCGACCCGCAGGCGATCCGCAAGAGCCTGGCGCCGCTCGAGGACCCGGAGGTCGAGATCGCGACGCTGGTCGCCGAGATCCGCCGCGAGGAGGAGAAGACCGCGCCGAGCGTCGTCAAGATGGTCGGCGCCGAGGTCGCGCCCGGGCGCTTCCGCTGCCTCTATTTCACGCGCGCGACGGCGCCTTCGGGGCCGGGGCCGCTCTACCATCACATCGGACTCTACTGCTACCGGCGGGCGGCGCTCGAGCGCTTCGTGCGGCTGCCGCCGTCGCCGCTCGAACGGCGCGAGAAGCTCGAGCAGCTGAGGGCGCTCGAGGCCGGCATGCGGATCGACGCCGTCGCGGTGGATGTCGTCCCGCTCGGCGTCGACACGCCCGAAGACCTCGAACGCGCAAGAGAGATCATGGCGGGGGCTGGCCAGTGAGCGGGCAGGGCAAGATCGCCTATCAGGGCGAGCCGGGGGCGAACTCCCACATGGCTTGCGCCCAGGTCTATCCCGGGATGGAGGCGGTCCCCTGCGCGAGCTTTGAGGACGCGCTCGACGCGGTCGCCTCCGGCGCCGCCGAGCTCGGCATGATCCCGATCGAGAACTCCGCCAACGGCCGTGTGGCGGACGTTCACCACCTGATGCCGACCGCGCAGCTCCACATCGTCGGCGAGTACTTCATGCCGATCCATCATCAGCTGTTGGCCGCGCCGGGCGCGACGCTGAAAACGGTCCGGACCGCGCAGAGCCACGTTCAGGCGCTTGGGCAGTGCCGGCGCAAGCTCCGCGAGCTCGGGCTGACGCCGGTTATCGGCGCCGACACCGCCGGCTCGGCGCGCGAGATCGCGGAGGCGCGCGACCCGAGCCGCGCTGCGATCGCATCGCCGCTCGCCGCCACGGAATACGGGCTCGAGATCCTTGCGGCCGATATCGAGGATTTTGCGAACAACACCACGCGCTTCCTCATCCTCTCGCGGCGGAAGGACTGGGCCCCGGCCGGCGACGGGCTGACGGTCACGACCTTCGTGTTCAAGGTGCGCAACATTCCGGCCGCGCTATACAAGGCGCTTGGCGGCTTCGCGACCAACGGCGTGAACATGACGAAGCTCGAGAGCTACCAGCTCGACGGCGCCTTCGTGGCCACCCAGTTCTACGCCGACGTCGAGGGCCATCCGGATGACCCGGCGCTCAAGCGGGCGCTCGACGAGCTTGCCTTCTTCTCGAGCGAGCTCGCGATCCTGGGCGTCTACCGCGCGCACGAGTTCCGCATCGCGGCGCGGCTCGCCGAGGCCGAGAAGGCGCAGGCGAAAGGCGGGCGCTAGCCGCTCACGAACCGCCGCAGCAGGTGATGTGCGATCGCCGCCGACGGCGGCGCGAACCAGCCTTGCGGGTGGCGGCGCTCCAGCATCGCCGCCGCTTCCTTCCGGTCGAACCAGCGCGCGTCGTCGAGCTCGGCGTAGTCGGGCCGCAGCTCCTCGCCGAGCGCCTCGGCCCGCATGCCGACCATGAGCTGCGAGGGGAACGGCCAGGGCTGCGACAGTTCGTAGCTCACGCGGCCGATGGCGACGCCGGCTTCCTCGAGCGTCTCGCGCCGCACCGCCTCCTCGAGCGTCTCGCCGGGCTCCACGAAGCCCGCGAGGCACGACCACATGCCTGCCGGAAACCGTGGCTGCCGCCCGAGCAGGCAGCGGTCGCCGCGCGTCACCAGCATGATCACCACCGGGTCCACGCGGGGAAAATGATGCGCGCCGCAGGTCGGGCAGTCTCGCCGCCAGCCGCCGGCGGCCGGCGCGGTGGCTGCGCCGCAATTCGCGCAGAAGCGATGCCGCGCGTGCCAGGAGAGCAGGCTTTTGGCGCAGCCGGCGAGCGCGAGATCCGGGGCCGAGAGCCGGCCGTCGCTTGCGAGCGCCCGCAGGTCCTCCAGCGCGACGCCATCGGCGACCGCGTCCTCCGACACCGTCGCGGCGAAGACCGGCCCATCGGGCGACCGGCCGAGGAAGATCTGCGGGTCGCCCGCGCCGAGCCGGGCCGCCTCCGCCTGATCGAACAGCAGGCGGAGAGCGCCATCCGCAGCGGGCCTCAGCGCGAGCCTGTCGCCTGCGAGCAGCGCCGTTCGGCGCGCCGGGCTCCGTGCTTCGGCGGCGACGACCTCAGGATCGTTGCGACCGTCGCCGAGGCGGTCGAGCGCGAAGCCCGCATAGCCGAGATCCGGCTGATCGGCGAAGGGCGCGTCCTGGGCCATGACTCTGGGAATCCCGAATGAAGAGTCGCGCGGCTTGCATCGGGGCGGCGCGGTGGCCCATATAGGGTCGGGAGGTTGGCGGTGGACGTGTCCCTCGCCAACCGGGTCAGGTCCGAAAGGAAGCAGCCCCAACGAGACCGATACGGGTCGTCGTCCGACCTCCCACCCTTCTCTACGACGAGGCGCCCGCGTGATGACGGCGACGGCCGGCGCCTCTCTCTCCGCCGCCGACCCGGAGCGCCGGGCCGCATGAGCGCTGTTCCTTACCGCGTCCTTGCCCGCAAATACCGCCCGCAGCGCTTCGAGGACCTGATCGGCCAGGAGCCGATGGTCCGCACGCTGCGCAACGCGTTCTCGTCGGGCCGCATCGCGCAGGCCTGGATTCTCACGGGCGTCCGCGGCGTCGGCAAGACCACGACGGCGCGCATCCTGGCGAGGGCGCTGAATTACGAGCGCGCCGACGGCACCGGCGGTCCGACCACCGATCTTTCCGAACTCGGCGTGCACTGCGAAGCCATCATGGAATCGCGCCATGTCGACGTGGTCGAGATGGACGCGGCCTCCCACACCGGCGTCGCCGACGTGCGCGCGATCCTGGAGACGGTGCACTACGCGCCCGTCACGGCGCGCTACAAGGTGTTCATCATCGACGAAGTGCACATGCTGTCGACGAGCGCCTTCAACGCCTTCCTGAAGACGCTCGAAGAGCCGCCGCCGCACGTCAAATTCATCTTCGCGACGACCGAAATCCGCAAGGTTCCGGTGACCGTCATGTCGCGCTGTCAGAGCTTCGCGCTGCGGCGGGTGGCGGCCGACGAGATGTCCGCGCACCTGACGCGCGTCTGCGCGGCCGAAGAAGTCGCGATCGAGGACGAGGCGCTCGCCGTCATCGCGCGGGCCTCCGAGGGCTCGGTGCGCGACGCGCTGTCGCTGCTCGACCAGGCGATGGCGCATGGCGAGGGTCGGGTCGAGGCCGCCGCCGTGCGCGGCATGTTGGGCCTCGCCGACCGCGCCGGCGTGCTCGATCTGTTCGAGGCGGTGATGAGCGGCGACGCGGGAACTGCGCTGGACGCCTTTCACGCCCAGCATGCGGCCGGCGCCGACCCGGCCTCCGTGCTGGCGGACCTCGCCGAGACGACGCATCTCGTCACCCGCATTAAGATCGCGCCAAAGACGGCGGACGATCCGGCGCTGAGCGAAAGCGAGCGCAATCGCGGCCGCGATTTCGCCGAGCGGCTGTCGATGCGGTCTCTCTCGCGAGCCTGGCAGATGCTACTGAAGGGCGTGCCCGAGGTGCAGGCCGCCCCGAAGCCCGCGCAGGCCGCCGACATGGTTCTGGTGCGGCTCGCTTATGTGGCCGACCTGCCGACGCCCGACGAACTGCTGCGCACGCTCTCCGAAGGCGGCCAGCCCGCGCCGCGCGATCCGGGACCGAGCGGTCCCTCAGGGGGGCCGCGCGCGCCTGAGCCGATGGCGCCCTCGCGGGGCGGGCCGGCGCTCGCCGCCGCGCGGGATTTCGCGCGTGCGCCTGAGGCCGCCCAAGCCGCGCCGCGGGCCGAGGCGCAGCCGACGGTGCGGCTGCAGCGCTTCGAGGATCTCGTCGCGCTCGCGGCGAAGAACCGCGACATCCTCATGCAGGACGCGCTGACGCGGCAGGTGCGCGTCGTGCGGTTCGAGGACGAGGTTCTGGAGTTCCAGCCGACGGCTGACGCGCCGCCTGACCTCGCCGGCGCGATCTCGAAGAAGCTGCAGGAATGGACCGGCGCGCGCTGGATGGTGGCGGTGGCCGCCGGCGACGGGGCGCCGACATTGCGTGAGCGCGCCGACGCCGAGGCCGCGGCGCGGCTTGCCGGCATCCAGGCCCACCCCCATGTCCGGGCGATCCTCGATCGCATGCCGGGCGCCGTTATCGTCGACGTGAGGCCGCGCGCGCAGGCGGCGGACGCCGAGCTTGACGCGGCGGAAAGCGACGCCCTACCTGCGGTCGAAGACGACGACGAGTTCTGACGCGGAAGGAGCGCCTATGCGCGACCTCATGGGTATGATGGCGAAGGCCAAGGAGCTCCAGCAGAAGATGCAGGACGCCCAGGCCGAACTCGAGCGCATCGAGGTCGAGGGCGCATCCGGTGGCGGCGCAGTGCGCGTGACGCTCTCAGCCAAGGGCGACCTGCGGAGCGTGAAGATCGACCCGAGCCTGCTGAAGCCCGAAGAGGCTGAGATCCTCGAAGACCTTCTGGTGGCGGCCCACGCGGACGCGCGCGGCAAGGCCGAAGCCGCCGCGCAGGAAAAGATGCAGGGCCTCACCGCCGGCCTGCCGATCCCGCCCGGGATGAAACTGTTCTGAGTTTTCTGTACCTCCCGGCCGTTGCGGGACGGACGAGCCCCTCACCCTGATGTCCCGCACCGCCGCCGGCCCCGAGATCGAGCGCCTGATCCAGCTCCTGGGCAAGCTGCCGGGCCTTGGCCCGCGTTCAGCCCGCCGGGCGGCGCTGCACCTGCTCACCCGCAAGGACAAGCTGCTTGAGCCGCTGTCGGACGCGATGCGGCTCGCATGCGAGCGCGTCACGACCTGTTCGGTCTGCGGAAACGTCGACACCCAGGATCCCTGCGCGATCTGCCGTGATCCGCGCCGCGACGGCGCGACCATCGTGGTCGTCGAGGACGTGTCCGACCTCTGGGCGCTCGAGCGCTCGGGCGCGGTGTCGGCGCGCTATCACGTGCTCGGCGGCACGCTGTCGCCGCTTGACGGCCGAGGCCCGGAGGATCTGAACCTCGCGACGCTCGCCGATCGCGCCGGGGCCGCGGAGGTGCGCGAGGTGATTCTCGCGGTGAACGCCACGGTCGAGGGACAGACCACCGCCCACTACGTCACCGATCTGCTCGCCGACGCCGACGTGAAAGTGACCCGGCTCGCCCACGGCGTGCCAGTCGGCGGAGAGCTGGACTATCTCGACGACGGCACGCTTGCGGCGGCGATCCGGAGCCGTACGACGTTCTGAGGCCGCGCCTACTCCGCCGCCTCGCGGCGCAGCGGGTTCGGCAGCGTCTCGGCCGCCGGCGCGACGCCGAGCTCCATCTGCTCAAGCCGGGCCCCGCGCCGGGAAATCTTTTCGGCCGAGATCGCGATCTGGTCGAGATCGCTGACGGTCTGGCCAAAATGCGCCTTCAGCTTCTCGACCCGCTCGCCGATGCGCCGGACGTCGTCGAGAAGCCGGCCGACCTCCGCCTGCAGCAGATGGGCTTGGTCGCGCATCGCGGCGTCGCGCGTCAGCCCCTGCACGACCTGAACGGCCAGCATCAGCAGCGAGGGAGACACGATCAGCACACGCGCCCGGTGGGCGCGCGCCACCACATCCTCGAAGCGCTCGGCGAGCTCGGCGTGGATCTGCTCCGACGGCACGAACAGCAGCGCGACGTCCTGGGTCTCCCCCGGCAGCAGATATTTGGCGGCGACGTCCGCGACATGCTTGCCGACGTCGCCGCGCACCCGCGCCTCAGCGGCCTTCTGGGCGTCCGCCCCGTCGGCCGCGCGCAGCCTTTCGAAACCTTCGAGCGGGAACTTCGCGTCGATCACGAGCGGACGGTCGTCTCCGGGCAGCCGGATCAGCGCGTCAGGCCTGACGCCCGTCGAGAGCTGCGCCTGGAAGGCGCAGGCTGAGGGCGGCAGCGCATCCTTGAGAATGGCCTCCATACGGCCCTGCCCGAACGCGCCGCGGGCCGGCTTGTTGGCGAGGATCGCCTTGAGGTCCGTCACCTGACCGGCGAGCGCGCCGATGCTCGCGCCTGCGGCGTCGATCACCGCGAGCCGCGCCTCGAGCCGCGCGAGCTGTTCGGCGGTCGCCTGCCCGTTCGCCGCCAAGCCGTCGCCGACCCGCGCGCCGACGGCGTCGAGCCGCTCCGCCACGCCGCGCGCGAGGTCGGCCTGCCGCGCGCCGAGCGCGGAAGCGAACGCCTGCAGCCGCCCCACCGCCTCGGACTGCATCCGCTCGACGGCGGCGAGCCGGCGATCGGCCTCCTCGGCGCGGAACGCAGCCTCGCGGGCCTCGGCCCGCCGAGCGGCTCCGGCGCGCAACAGCGTGATCAGCAGCAGGCACAAGGCGGCCACCGCAGCGGCGCCAAGCCCCGCCAGCGCTTCGCCGGAGGTCACGGCGCGGCCACCGAGGACAAAGAGGACCTGATCAGTCATGGCAGTCCTTGTAAGCAGAACAAATAATGAACATGTTGACGTACAGGACGCAAGGTCCTATCGGCGGTCTCTGACCTTCCGCACGCACCTATGTTGAGACATGGCAGTCGCGCCGCTCGTTTATCTGCCCGACCCGAAGCTCAGGCTCGTGAGCGCCCCCGTGGCGCAAAGCGACGCCGAGGTGAAGGCGCTCGTCCAATCGATGTTCGACACGATGTACGATTCGGCCGGCATCGGGCTCGCGGCGATCCAGATCGGCGTGCAGAAGCGCGTCGTGACGATTGATCTCGCCGGGCAGGACGAGGAGCCGCAGCCGCTCGTGCTGATCAACCCGGAGATCGTCGAAGCCTCGACGGAGCGCCAGGTCTACGACGAGGGCTGTCTCTCCATTCCGGAGTATTTCGAGGAGGTGGAGCGGCCGGCCCGGGTGACGGTGCGCTATCTCGACCTCGAGGCGCGGCCGCAGGAACTTCAGGCCGACGGCCTGCTCGCGGTGTGCGTCCAGCATGAGATCGACCATCTGAACGGCGTGCTGTTCATCGACTACATCTCGCGCCTCAAGCGCGACCGCGTGACGCGCAAGTTCGAGAAGGCGCGGGCGTTGGGCGAACTGCCGTCGTTCCCGAAGCGGGAGCGCGATCGGCGCGAGCCAGAGCCGGTCGCGTCCTGAGCGGGGCCTTGCGAGCGGGCGCGGTGGAATGACGCTGCGGCTCGTCTTCATGGGCACGCCGGACTTCGCCGTGCCGACGCTTTCGGAACTCGTGGGTCAGGGCCATGAGATCGCCGCGGTCTATACGCGCGCGCCGAAGGCGGCGGGTCGTCGCGGCATGGATCTGACCAAGACGCCGGTTCATCGCTTCGCCGAGAGCCTCAATCTTCCCGTCTACACGCCGCGAACGCTGCGCGACCCGCAGACGCTCGAAGCGTTCGCCGCGCATGAGGCGGACGCCGCGGTGGTGGTCGCCTACGGGCTGCTCCTGCCGAAGGCGGCGCTGGACGCGCCCCGGCTCGGCTGCCTCAACCTGCACGCCTCCCTGCTGCCGCGCTGGCGCGGCGCGGCGCCGATCCAGCGCGCGGTGATGGCCGGCGACGCAGAGACGGGCGTCATGGTCATGCGGATGGAGGAAGGGCTCGACACCGGACCGGTCGCGGCTGCCGAGCGCGTCGCGATTGGTCCGGACGAAACGGCCGGCGAACTGCACGACCGGCTCCGCGCGCTTGGCGCCGACCTGATGGGTCGCGCGATCGGCGGGCTGGAGCGCGGCAGCCTCGTCTTCCGGCCGCAGGGCCAGGACGGCGTCACCTATGCGGCCAAGATCGACAAGACCGAGGCGCGCATCGACTGGAGCCGCCCGGCCGCCATCGTGCACAATCAGATACGCGGGCTGTCGCCCTTTCCGGGCGCGTGGTTCGAACTCGCCGGTCCCCGTGGCCCGGAGCGCGTCAAGGTCCTCCGCTCGACCCGCGCCGAAGGCGCAGGCGCGCCGGGCGACCTCATCGACGACCGGCTGACGGTCGCCTGCGGGGAGGGCGCGGTGCGGCTTCTGCTGCTGCAGCGCGCCGGCAAGGCCCCGGTCGACGCGGGCGCCTTCCTGAACGGCGCCCGGCTCGATGCAGGCGTGCGGCTCGGCTGACGCGCGATGCCACGCTACCGCTTGATCGTCGAGTATGACGGCCGGCCCTTCGTCGGTTGGCAGCGCCAGGCGAACGGCTCGTCCGTGCAGGGGGCCCTCGAGACCGCGATCGCCGCGTTCACGGGGGAGTCTGTAAGCGTCAAGGGCGCCGGGCGCACCGACGCCGGCGTTCATGCTTCCGGGCAGGTGGCGCATGTCGACCTGTCACGCAGGGTCCGGCCGGACGTGCTGCGCGACGCCACGAACGCGCATCTGCGACCGCAGCCGGCGGCCGTCTTGGAGGCGTCAGAGGTCTCGGAGGCGTTTGACGCCCGATTCTCGGCGATCCGCCGGCACTACGTCTATCGAATCGTCGACCGGCGGCCCCCGCTGACGCTCGATCTCGGTCGCGCCTGGCGCGTTCCCAAGCCGCTCGACGTCGCGGCGATGGACGCGGCCGCAAAGCGGCTTCTCGGCAGGCACGATTTCACCACGTTCCGCTCCGCAGCCTGCCAGGCCTCGAGTCCGATGCGCACGCTCGACCGCCTCGACGTCGAGCGCTCAGGGAATGCGGTTTTGATCAGCACGAACGCGCGTTCGTTCCTGCACAATCAGGTGCGGTCCATGGCGGGTTCGCTCGTCCAGGTCGGCCTCGGTCGATGGACCGCAGACGAGCTGGCGGCCGCGCTCGCTCGGGCGGATCGGACCGCCTGCGGCCCGGTCGCGCCGCCCGACGGGCTAACGCTCGTGCAGGTGGATTACCCGGCGGATCATCCGGACGCCGGCCAGGGCCCCGCGGCCTAGCGCGCCTTCGCCGTCGGTCGGCATTCGGCGTTGATCTTGTCGAGGGCAGCCGAAATGCCCGCGAGCGAATAGCTCTGCGTCGCCGGCCGGCCACGCGCCGGAACCGCTTTGACCGTCATGTCCTTGCGGCCCTCTCGCATCGCGTTCACCAGCGCCTGCTGCTCCTCGTTGGAGCTCATGAAGGCGCCGTCGCCCCGCACGAACAGCGTAAACTTGGCGTCGTCGACACCGAGCTCGACCTGGCTTTCCGGCTTGAGGGCGAAGCCCGGCATCACGCTGACCTCGTTGACGACGCCGTCCTGGGGCCTGTTGGAGATGAAGAAGTACGCGCCGGCAGGCGGATTGGCGGAGCGTCGCCGGCCCTTTTCGGGCGTGGCGAGCGCGTAGCAGACCTTGCCGCCTTTCACCGGGGCCGCATAAGCGTTCCAGTCCTTGAATTCACCCAGCTGGCTGGGCTGCACGCCCGCCGGCGCGCCTTGAGCCAGCGCGCCGTCGCTCCCGCAAACGGCGAGGCCAGCAGCGAACAGGAGAGCAAGGCGGAGGCGGTCGGTCATGGCGTCGCTTTCGGTTCAGGCGCGCGGCTCTCAGGCCGCCTCGCGTCGAAGAGTGGGCGCGTCGCGAAGGCGCATCTGGGGCGGAGGCCGTATGTCGCGCATGAGATTACGTCGAAAAGTTTAGAAAATTCGACCATGCGACACAGGTTAGCCTCAGCGAGGAGGTCGTGCTTTAGTGCGGCTCGGCGCAGAACGTCCAGCCGCTGGCCGGCAGGTGTCGCGAAACAGTGATGTCGTCAGACCGCTCCTCCGAAATGGCGCTGCTCGTCGCCCGGGTCGCAGAGATCCGGGATCGCGACGCTTTCGCGGCGCTGTTCGACCATTATGCGCCGCGGCTCGCCGTCTATCTCCGCCGGCTGGGCGCCGACCCTTCGACCGCCGAGGAGATTGCGCAGGACGCGATGCTCGTGCTCTGGCGGAAGGCCGATCTGTTCGATCCCGCAAAGTCGTCCGTAGGCACCTGGCTCTACCGGATCGCACGCAACCGGCGCATCGATCTGCTTCGGCGCGGACGGGGCGCAAGCCTCGATCTCGACCAGGTGGTCGCCATGGTCGACGACGCTCCGCGGCCGGACGAATCGCTCGGGGCGCGGGAGAGGGAAGATTTCGTCCGCCGCGCCATGGGCGTCCTGCCGCCGGAGCAGAGCTCGCTCGTCAGGCTCGCCTTCTACGAGGGTCGGTCGCACAGCGAAATCGCCGCCGTCACCGGTCTGCCGCTCGGCACCGTGAAGTCCCGCATCCGCCTCGCCTTCGGGCGGCTGCGCCGGAAGCTCGAGTCCGACGGCGTCCTGGACGCCACCTGAGGATCCCCTGTGAAAGCCGTGTCATGCGTCGAGCTCGGACCGCCCGAGCGCCTGCAACTCGTCGACCTGCCGGACCCGGAGCCCGGGCATGACGAGGTGGTCATCGACGTCGCCTATGCGGCTCTGAACTTCTTCGACACGCTGATCATCCAGGGCAAGTACCAGACCCGCCCGACCTTGCCGTTCTCACCCGGGGGCGAAGTCTCCGGCTGGATCTCCGCGGTCGGCTCGAGGGTCGAGGGATTGACGATCGGCGATCGGGTCGCCGGGTATCTCGGGTATGGCGGCTGCCGGGAGAAGGTGGTGGCGCGCCCGGAAGCGCTGACCCTGGTGCCGGAAGAGCTCGATCTCGACCGCGCCGCCGGGCTCATCATCGCCTACGGCACCACGCTGCACGCGCTCGCCGACCGGGGCGAACTCCGACCGGGCGAAACGCTGGCCGTGCTGGGGGCCAGCGGCGGCGTCGGACTGGCGGCTGTGGAGATCGGCAAGCTTCTCGGCGCGCGCGTCATCGCCTGCGCGTCATCCGCTGACCGGCTCGCCTTTGCCCGTGAGCGCGGCGCGGACGAGACGATCGACTATTCGTGCGAGGATCTGAAGGACCGGCTGAAGGAGCTCACCGGCGGCGCGGGCGTGGACGTGGTCTACGATCCGGTCGGCGGGGCGTTCACAGAGCAGGCGGTTCGGGCGCTCGCCTGGCGTGGACGGCTGCTGGTGATCGGGTTCGCGGCCGGCGACATTCCAAAGTTGCCGCTCAACCTGCCGATGCTGAAGGGCGCCGACATCCGCGGCGTGTTCTGGAGCGAGCACGCCCGGCGTGAGCCGCAGGCGCATGCGGCGGAGCTCGCGCGGCTGTTCGACTGGGCGGTGGACGACCAGATCTCCGCGCATGTCGACGCCGTGCTGCCGCTCGCCGAGACGCCGGAAGCGATCGCCCGCCTCGCCCGCCGGGAGGCCCGCGGCAAGATCCTGGTCAGGCCCTGAGCGTCTACTTCCCGAGCGCCGCGTCGATCAGCTTCAGCCCCTCCGCGCTCGCCCACTCGGCGGGGCCCGGCAGATAGCCGATCTCGCAGCCGGTCCGGTCCAGGATCAGCGTCGTGGGCAGGCCGCTGCCGCGCCCGACCGACTTCATCGCCTGAAGCATCTTGCCGGAGGGATCGGCGTAGAGCGGCAGGTTCTGCGCGCCGATCTCCTTGAGGAAAGCCTTCGGCTTGTCCGTCGAGCCGAGATCGAGCGAAACCGGCACGACTGCGAAGTCGGCGCCGCCCCTCTGCTTCTCGAGCGCGTCGAGCGCCGGCATCTCGCGCCGGCAGGGCGCGCACCAGGTCGCCCACAGGTTCAGCAGCACGATTTTGCCGCGGAACCGCTCAAGACCGAGATCGGCGCCGTTCGCGTCCTTGAAGGAGACGGCGGGAAGCGCGCGCGGCGCGGCGGGCGTGACGACTCCCGCAAGCTCGCCGACCGCAGCGGCGTTGATCGCCGCGAGCGTCTCAGGCCGCGCTTCGCAGGCCGCGGCCTTGTCCCGGCCCCCGATCCCGTATAGGGCGAGCGCGCCCGCTCCAAGAGCGAGAACGACGGCGACGACGCCCCATCGGGCGTAGGCGCGGCGCGGCCGGGCCGACGGTTCGGACATGGACTTCAACCTCGATCGGCGCGGCGCCGGAGCCGGCCAGGAACGCGACAGACGATGAGCAACGCGATGTGGGGCGGCCGTTTCGCCGAGGGGCCGGACGCGGTCCTCGAGGCGATCAACGCGTCGATCGATTTCGACCGCCGCTTCTACGCCCAGGACATCCGCGGCTCAAAGGCCCACGTCGCCATGCTGGCCGCGACAGGCGTCGTCACGCAGGAAGACGCCGCCGCGATCGCCGAGGGTCTGGACCAGGTGCTCGCCGAGATCGAGAGCGGCCGCTTCACCTTCTCGCGAGCCCTCGAAGACATCCATATGAACGTCGAGAGCCGGCTCGCCGAGATCGTCGGGCCGGCCGCCGGGCGGCTGCACACCGCGCGCTCGCGCAACGACCAGGTCGCGACCGACTTCCGCCTGTTCGTCCGCGACGCCCTGGACGCGCTCGGCGCCTCGCTGCTGCGGCTGCAGCAGGCGCTGGTGGAGAAGGCGGAGGCGCACGCCGGCGACGTCATGCCGGGCTTCACCCACCTGCAGAGCGCGCAGCCGGTCACCTTCGGCCATCATCTGCTCGCCTATGTGGAGATGATCGGTCGTGATCGCGGCCGGCTCGCGGACGCCCGCAAGCGCCTCAACGAGTCGCCCCTCGGCTCCGCCGCGCTCGCCGGCACCTCCTTTCCGATCGATCGGGAGATGACCGCGAAGGCGCTTGGCTTCGACCGGCCGACGGCGAACTCCCTCGACGCCGTGGCCGACCGCGACTTCGCGCTCGAGACGCTGGCGGCGGCCTCGATCTGCGCCGGCCACCTGTCGCGTTTCGCGGAGGAGATCGTGCTCTGGTCGACGCCGCAGTTCGGTTTCGTGCGGCTTTCGGACCGGTTCTCGACCGGTTCCTCGATCATGCCGCAGAAGCGCAACCCGGACGCGGCCGAGCTGGTGCGCGGCAAGTCCGGCCGCGTCGTCGGCGCGCTCGTCGGGCTGCTCACGGTGATGAAGGGACTGCCGCTCGCCTATTCGAAGGACATGCAGGAGGACAAGGAGGGCCTGTTCGACGCGCTCGACACGCTCGACCTCTGCATCGCGGCGACCGCCGGCATGGTGACGGACATGACGCCCGACGTGGCCGCCATGCGGCGCGCAGCGGGGGCCGGCTACGCCACTGCGACCGACCTTGCCGACTGGCTGGTGCGGGCGCTCGGCATGCCGTTCCGCGAGGCGCATCACGTCACCGGCCGGGTCGTCGCGGCGGCCGCCGAGCGCAAGGTCGCGCTCGAGAAGCTGCCGCTCTCGGTCATGCAGGAGATCGAGCCGCGGATCACCGACGAGGTGTTCGGCGTGCTTGGCGTGAAGAATTCGGTCCGCAGCCGCACCAGCTATGGCGGCACGGCGCCCGCCAATGTCCGTCGGCAGGCGGCGCGCTGGCGCCGGACGCTTGCGAAACAGCTTTCTGCGCTGGAAAAGAAGGCGTAGCTCTCGGGCGTCGAAGGCCGCACGAAGTGCGTTAGGGGGAAAGTCGTGTCGAGCCGCACCATCGCCGTCGCCGCACTGCTCGCCGTCGCCATGGCGCTTTCCGCGTGCGGCAAGAAGGGCGATCCGGAATTCCCCCCCGGCACCCAGTTCGAGACCGTGCCCAACTCTCAAGGCAAGCCCGACAAGCGTCCGAAGAAGCCGCAGCGGCCCTTCGCGCTCGACGGCCTGCTGAACTGATCGCCGCGACGGTCCATCCGACATGCACCATTTCGACTACCGCGACGGCGCCCTGTGGGCCGAAGGCGTGCCGCTCGAGCGCATCGCCGCCGAGGCCGGCACGCCGACTTACGTCTATTCGACCGCGACGCTGACCCGGCACGTCCGGGTGTTCGCCGAAGCCTTCGCAGGCGTCGACCATCTCGTCTGCTACGCCGTGAAGGCGAACTCGAACCAGGCGGTGCTGGCGACGATCGCGCGGCTCGGCGCGGGCATGGACGTGGTCTCGGGCGGCGAACTGGCGCGAGCGCTCCACGCCGGCGCGCCCGCAGACCGGATCACCTTCTCGGGCGTCGGCAAGACCGCTGAGGAACTCGCGGCCGCGCTCGAAGCCGGCATTCTCTGCTTCAACGTCGAGAGCGAACCCGAGCTGCGGCTGCTGTCACAGATCGCGGAGCAGAAGGGGCTCAGGGCGCCGGTCGCGCTTCGGGTGAATCCGGACGTGGACGCCAAGAGCCACGCTAAGATCTCGACCGGTTCGGCGGAGACCAAGTTCGGGATTCCGCTCGACGCCGCCCGCCGGGTCTACGCCGAGGCCGCAGCCATGCCGGGCGTCGCGATCGCCGGCGTCGACATGCACATCGGCAGCCAGATCACCGACCTCGACCCGTTCGAGCGCGCAATTGCGCGGCTCGTCGACTTCGTGGGCGAGCTCCGCGCCGACGGGCACGCGATCCACCACGTCGATCTCGGCGGCGGCCTCGGCATTCCGTACCGGCTCAGCAACGAGCCGCCGCCGCTCCCGGCGGCTTACGCCGAGATGGTGAAGCGGCTCACGGCCGGCATCGACGCCAGGCTGATCTTCGAGCCGGGGCGGCTGATCGTCGGAAACGCCGGCATCCTGCTCACCCGCGTCATCTATGTGAAGCAAGGCGCACAGAAGACCTTCGTGATCGTCGACGCCGGCATGAACGATCTGATCCGGCCGACGCTTTATGAGGCGCATCACGAGATCTGGCCGGTGACGCAGCCGGCGCCTGACGCGCCGCGGGCGCGCGTGGACGTGGTCGGGCCGGTCTGCGAAACGGGCGACTATCTTGCGCTCGACCGCGAGATGCCGCTGCCGAAGCCCGGCGACCTGCTGGCGGTGATGACCGCCGGAGCCTACGGGGCGGTCCAGGCGTCGACCTACAATTCGCGCCCGCTGGTGGCCGAGACGCTGGTTGATGGCCCGCATTACGCGGTGATACGGCCGCGGCCCTCCATCGAGGATCTGATCGCACTGGACCGCGTCCCGGACTGGCTAGCCTGATCCGGAACGCCATCGGTGCTGGCCCGTCCTGCGGTCCATGATAACATCGTTGCCGGGGCGTTCTCGGCGGGGGCCGGAGACCGGCGGATTGGCGATCGAAGAGCGCGGCGCGCCGCGTGAATCCCGACTGGAGGCGCTCGTCCGGAGGGCGCGTCTTGCGCTGCTCTGGGAGAGCGCCTGGCCGTGGCTCGCCGCGGCGCTCGCCGTGGTGCTGCTGTTTCTCACAGTCTCCTGGCTCGGCGTGTGGGATGCGCTGCCGCCGCTCGGCCGCATGGCGGGCGTTGCGCTGTTCGCGCTGGGCATCGCCGCCGCGCTCGCGCCGCTCGTCAGAGCCGCGGCGCCTGATCGCCGAGCGGCGCTCAACAGGGTCGACCGCGAGAGCGGCGTCGCCCATCGGCCGGCCACCAGCCTCGACGACTCGCTCTCCGGGGCCGGCGAAGACCCGCTCACGCGCGCTCTCTGGCGCGCTCACCAGCAGAGGAACGCGGAGGAGGCCGACCGTCTGCGGGTCGGCGCGCCGGCTCCGCGGCTTGCGGCGCGCGATCCTTACGCGCTGCGCTTCCTTCTCGGCCTTGTCGCGGTCGCGGCGTTCGCTTGCGCGGGCTCCGACCGTGGCGATCGAGTGCTCGCGGCGTTCGACTGGCGGAGCCCGGCGGCGGACGTCGTGCCGGTGCGGATCGACGCCTGGCTGGCGCCGCCAGCCTATACCGGGCGTCCGCCGATCTTCCTGACCGCGCGGCAGGGCGCGAAGGACGAGCCGGCCGCAGAGGCGGCTCCCGGGGAGATCGAGACGATCCGCGCGCCGCAGAATTCGGTCATCGTGGTGCGAGCCGCGGGCGGGACCGCCGAAATCGCGGCGAGCGGCGGCGCCGAACCGGTTGAATCTCAGGAGAAGCAACCTGAGGGCGTCACGGAGCGGCGGTTCAGGCTGGGCGGCGAAGCCGAGTTGAAGATCGCCGCGGCGGGCGCGCCCGATCGGGTTTGGCGGTTCGCGGCGATCCCCGATGCGCCGCCGGCGATCAAGCTCGCAGGCGCGCCCGAACTGAACGCGCGCGGAAGCGCGACGATCGCCTACGAGGTGAGGGACGACTATGGCGTCGCCGCCGCCGAGGCCCGGTTCGAACTGAAGCGGGAGCCGCCGAAGCCCCATGGGAGGGCCTCCGGGGAGGACACGGCGCCCACGCCTGCGGCGCGGCCGCTCTACGAGGCGCCCCGGGTCGCGCTGGCGCTGCCCCGCGCCAAGGCGCGCGAGGGCCGCGCGGAGACGCCGCTCGACGTCATGGAGCATCCTTTCGCCGGCGCCGAGGCGACCATGACGCTCTACGCCCGGGACGAGGCCGGGCAGGAAGGCAAGAGCCAGTCGCTCCAGATCCGGCTGCCAGCGCGGAGCTTCAAGAAGCCGCTGGCGCGCGCGCTGGTCGAGCAGCGCCGGATCCTGGCGTCCGACGCCAACGCCAAGCCCAACGTGCTGCAGGCGCTGCGTGCGCTGATGATGTTTCCCGAAGAGTTCACGCCGCAGGCGGCGGTCTATCTGGGCCTGACCACCGCGTACCGCCGGCTCGAGAACGCCCTGAGCGACGACGAACTGCGCGGCGCGGCCGATTACCTCTGGGAGATCGCGCTGCGCATCGAGGACGGCGACCTGCCCGACGCCGAGCGCGAGCTTCGCGCCGCGCAGGAGGCGCTGCGCAAGGCGCTCGAGAACAACGCCTCCGAGCAGGAGATCCAGAAGCTCACCCAGGATCTCCGGCAGGCGCTCGAAAAGTTCATGCGCGAGATGGCCCAACAGGCGCGGCAGCAGCCTCAGAGTCCGCCGCGCGACGGCCAGCGCGGCGCGCAGGAGGTCCGCCCGCAGGACCTCCGAAACATGATCGACCGCATGGAGAACCTCGCCAAGCAGGGCTCGCGTGACGCCGCCAAACAGGCGCTCGCGGAGCTGCGCAACATGCTCGAGAACCTCCAGAACGGGCAGCAGCAGTCGGATCCGAACGCGCAGGCGCAGCAGGAGCGTCTGGACAAGCTGCAGGATATGATCCGCGAGCAGAGCAAGCTGCGCGACAAGACCTTCCAGCAGTACCGGCGGAACCAGCAGACGGACCGAAACCTGCGCGGCCAGCCTCAACAGCGGCGGAAGGAGCAAGGTGAGGACGGCGAGCAGGCGATGCGCGAGCTCGCCGAACAGCAGAAGCGGCTTCGCCAGCAGCTCGACCAGATGACCAAGGAGATGCAGCAGGGCCAGCAGCAGGGCCAGGAGGGCGACGAGCAGCAAGGCCAGCGACAGGGCCAGCAGCAGGCTCCGGGTCAGCAGCCGGGGCAGGGAGAGGGCGAACAGCCGGGCTCCGACGCGCTGGGTCAGGCGGGGAAGAGCATGGGGCAGGCGCAGGGTTCGCTCGGCGAGGGCCAGACCGGTCAGGCGCTGGATCAGCAGCAACAGGCGCTGGAGAACATGCGCAAGGGCGCGCAGGCCATGGCGGAAGCCATGGACGGCGAGGGCCAGCAGCCGGGCCAGAAGGGCCGGCAAGGTCAGCAGCGGGCGCGGAACGGCGAAGAAGGCAATGGCGACGACGATCCGCTCGGCCGCCCGTCGCGACGCCGCGAGAGCGATGGTCAGACCACCAAGGTTCCGGGCGAGATCGACGCCCAGCGGGCGCGGCGCGTGCTGGACGAGCTGCGCCGCCGGCTTGGCGACACTGACCGCTCACGCGAGGAGCTCGACTATCTGGAGCGGCTGCTGGCGCCCTGAGACGTCACTCCCCGACCGCAACGCCCTCGCGCCGCGGATCGGCGGCGGCCTCGAGCCCGTCCGGCGTGATCACGATCGCCTGGAGCCCGGAGGTCAGATCGGTGAGCCGCGTTTCGTAGCCGAGGTCACGCAGCGGTGCCGCCAGGGCTTCGGCGGCCGTGCCCCGTTCGAGCTCGAACGGCCCGTTCCGGTTCAGCATGTTCGGCAGCGCGATGGCGCTCGCGACATCCATGCGCCAGTCGAGATGTGCGACGAGAGCCTTCACCACGAAGCCGATGATCTGACTGCCCCCCGGCGAGCCGATCGCGAGCGTCGGGCGGCCGTCCTTCAGCACGATCGTGGGCGCCATCGAGGAGCGCGGCCGCTTGCCCGGCTCGACGCGGTTTGCGACCGGGCGACCCTCCCGCTCGGCCAGAAAAGAGAAATCGGTCAGCTCGTTGTTGAGCAGAAAACCGTGCGTCATGAGCCGTGAGCCAAAGCCGGCCTCGATGGTCGTCGTCATCGAAACGACGTTCCCCTCCGCATCCACGATCGACAGATGGCTCGTTCCGGGAAATTCGATCGCGGCGTCAGGCGTGAAGTTTTCCGCGCGCGTGCCCTTGGGCGAGCCGGCCTCGACGCTAGGCAGGGCGCGTGCGCCGCTCAGCAGCCGGCTCCGCTCCTGAAGGTAGTCGCGCGCCAGCAGCCCCGCCGTTGGCTGAGGGATGAAGGCGGGGTCGGCGAGGTAACGGTCCCGATCGGCGAAGGCGAGGCGAGAGGCGTCGCCGATCAGCCGCCAGGCCTTCGGGCTGTTCGGGCCAAGCGCCGCAAGGTCGGTCGGCTCGAGAAGACCGAGGATTTCGGCGAGCGCCACGCCTCCGGAGGAGGGCGGCCCCATTCCGCAGACCTGATAGCCCCGGTAGCCGCCGCAGACCGCAGGCCGCTCGATCGCCTGGTAGCCGGCGAGATCCTCGGCCGCCAAGCCTCCGGGGTTCGGCGCGTTGCGGACGGTCGACACGATGTCGGCCGCGATCGCGCCCTTGTAGAAGGCGTCCGCTCCGTCGTCGCGAAGCGTCCGCAGCGTCTCCGCATAAGCGGGGTTTTTCAGCCGATCGCCGGCTCCGAGCGGTCTGCCCGCCGGCAGGAAGTAAGCGCGAGCAGCCGCGTTGCGGGTGAGACGCGGCGCATCGGCTGCGATCTGGGTCGCGAGCCGCGGCGAGACGTCAAAGCCCTCTTCGGCGAGCGCCAGCGCAGGGCCGAACAAGCGAGCCCACGAGAGCTTACCGAAGCGGCGATGGGCCGCTTCGAGCAATCGCGGCGTTCCGGGCGTCCCCACGGATCGGCCGCCGACCACCGCGTCCATAAAGGCGAGCGGCTCGCCGCGCTCGTCCTGAAACAGCGACGGCGTCGCAGCCGCGGGAGCGGTCTCCCTGCCGTCGAGCGTCGTCAGGTCCTTGCGCGCGGCGTCCCAGACGACCAAAAACGCGCCGCCGCCGAGACCTGACGATTGCGGCTCCACCAGGCCGAGCACGAGTTGCGCGGCGATCGCCGCGTCGACCGCGCTTCCGCCTGCGCGCAGCATCTCGGCCGCCGCGGCGGCCGCGTGCGGATTGGCGACCGCCGCCATCCAGCGGTGCGCGCGGACCAGCGGCTTGGGCGCAAAGCCGGTCGCGATCTCCGGCGCTGTGCGGGCCGGGGGCGGCGCCTCCTGCGCAAGCGCTCCCGTGACCGACAGCACGAGGGCCAGGGCAAGGATGTTCCGGCGCTGCATGGCGTCCTCTTTCCGCTCTCGCGATGATGGGCCGGCGCCGCGGCTCGGCAAGTCGGACGATGACTGTTAACCACATGTTAGGGTTAACGAATTATCACCGTCTGACTTGCTCGCGCGCTGAGACGGAGCCTGTTCATGCCGGTCGGCACCTCATTCCTGATCCGCGGCCTAGCCGCCGCGACCCTGGCGGTCGCCCTGAGCGGCTGCATGGCGGATCGGGACGTCACCGGTTCGATCATGAAGACGAGCGCGTCGCGCGAGGTCACGCCGGAGCAGCGCGAAGCGCGGTGGCGGCAGCTCGCTTCGTCCTACGGCGCGGCCTACCAGAAAGACCCGGGCGACGCGTCCACCGCCTACGGCTATGGCCTCGCATTGCGGGCGCTCGGGCAGAAGGCGCAGGCTCTCGCTGTGCTCGAATCCGCGAGCATCAAGCATCCCCAGCAGAAGCAGATTCTCGGGGCCTACGGTCGAGCGCTCGCGGACGTCGGTCGCCTCGACGACGCGATGGCGGTGCTGGAGCGCGCTCATACGCCCGACAGTCCCGACTGGCGCATCCTGAACGCTCAGGGCGCCATTCTGGACCAGCTCGGCCGCAGCGGCGATGCGCGCGGCTACTACGAGGCGGCGCTCAAGATCGCGCCGGGCGAACCGTCGGTCCTCTCCAATCTCGGCCTGTCCTACGCGCTCACGAAGGAACTTCCCAAGGCGGAGGCGGCGCTTCAGCAGGCGGCGGCGAGCCCGAAGGCGGGCGATGACGTCCGCGCCAATCTCGCGCTGGTCCTTAGCCTGAAGCGTCAGGACCCCACGACGATCGGCAAGACCGTCAAGGCGAAGCCGGCCGCCTGAGTCAGCTCGCGCCGAAGGTCGAAGCGCCGCCGTGAGCGGCGGACCACCGCGCGGGCTCGTTCAGGAAAGCCTCGACCTCGGCGAGCTTCGCCGCATCGATCTTTCCATCCTCCTTGGCGACCGCCAGCACGTCCCAGAAGGTCGCAAGCTCGTGGAACTTGACCCCGATCTGCTCCATCGTGGCGCGGCTCTCGGGGAAGATGCCGTAATGGAAGACCACGAAGGCGTGCTCGACCACCTGCCCCGCCTCGCGCAGCGCTTCGCAGAAGGCGACCTTTGAGCGCCCGTCGGTCGCGAGATCCTCGATCAGCAGCGTGCGAGCGCCTTCGGTGACCGCGCCTTCGATCCTGGCGTTGCGGCCAAAGCCCTTGGGCTTCTTCCGGACGTAGAGCATCGGAAGCATGAGCCGCTCCGCGATCCAGGCCGCGAACGGAATGCCCGCGGTCTCGCCGCCTGCGACCGCGTCGAGGCTCTCATACCCGACCTCCCGCAGGATGGTGGCGGCGGCGTCATCCATCAGCTGACGGCGCAGTCGGGGGTAGGAGATGAGCTTGCGGCAGTCGGTGTAGACAGGGCTTGCCCAGCCGGAGGTGAAGATGAAGGGCTCCTCGGGCCGCACGTGGATGGCGCCGACTTCGAGCATCATCCGGGCCACGCGGCGGCCGATGTCGTCTCGGGAGGGAAGCGCAGGCTCGTTCATGCGGCCGATCCGGTAAAAAGCGTCGTTCACGCGGCGTCTTTCTGCTTCTTCTCGACGAGCACGGACTCAAAGCCCTCGAACTGGGGATGGCCGGCGTACATCGGCTTGTTGTCGCCTGCGCTGCGGTGGGCGGCGCGGAACGCCTCCGATCGCGTCCAGGCTTCGAAGTCCGCGCGCGAACGCCAGATCGTGTGGCTGGCGTAGAGCACGGTGTCCTCGGCCTCCGGGCCCTTGAGGAGCGCGAACTCGACGAAACCCGGAACCTCGTTCAGGTGGCGGTCGCGATCGCGCCATACGGCTTCGAAAGCCTCGGCGTCCTTCGCGAACACCTTGAAGCGGTTCATAGCGACGAACATGGAGGCTCTCCCGAGACGTGGCGGCTCGCGCCACCTCTAGCGCGCCCGAGGCGGCGCGCAAAGGTTCGGCGGCGACGTCGCCGCCGCTCAGGTTTTATGATCGAGGCCTGAAGGCCAATGGCGGCCGCGAGGCCTACCGCCAGACATAGGCGAACTTCTCGAGCGTAATGTCGCCGAAATGCTCGACGCCGCGGGCGGCGAGCTTGCCGCCGAGCCTGGCGTAGAAGCCGCAGGCGGGGTCGTTGCCGGCCAGAGACCAGGCCGCCGCGCCGGAGAGCCCGCGCGCGGCGAGCTCGCTGCGGGCGGCCGAGAACAGCCGCCGTCCAAGGCCGAGGCCCTGATATTCCGGTTTGAGATAAAGCTCGTAGACCTCGCCGCCGACCGCGAGCGACGAGGCGCGGTTGCGGCCGGAGCTCGCATAGCCGACGGTCTCGCCGGCGAAGATCAGCAGGCTGACGCGGCTGCCGCGGCGAATCGCGCCTGACCACCATGACGGGCCGCGCCGCTCGATCATCCGCTCCAGCTCTCGGCCGGGGATCAGGCCGCGATAGGCGTTGCGCCAGGCCGAGTCGTGAACGCCGGCGATCGAAGCGGCGTCGTCAGCATGCGCAGGCCGGATCTCGATGGCGACTGTGCTCACCGGATGAGAGTAAGCCGCAGCTTCGCGTCCGGACAAGCACGGAAACGCTCCGGCCAACGCTTCTCGTCCGAAAGTGTGGACGCCGGCCGCGAAACGGCTGCATAGGGACGTAAATCCATTTGATCTGCGTTGTTTTCCGATGTGGCGCGCCACCATTCTCACGCTCTATCCCGAGATGTTTCCGGGCCCGCTCGGCCATGCGCTCGCCGGCCGCGCGCTCGACCGCGCCTGGCGGCTGGAGGCGCGCGACATCCGGGCGCATGCCCTCGACCGGCATGCGTCGGTGGACGACACGCCCGCGGGCGGCGGCCCCGGCATGGTGATGCGTGCGGATGTCCTCGCGGCCGCGATCGATGACGCTGAGCGGCAAACCGGCCCATGCCCCCGGATTCTCCTGACGCCTCGCGGGAGGCCGCTTGAACAGGCGCGGGTTCGCGAGCTTGCGGCCGGTCCGGGCGTGACGCTCGTCTGCGGGCGGTTCGAAGGCGTGGACCAGCGGGTGATCGAGGCGCGGGCGCTCGAGGAGGTGGCGGTCGGGGACGTCGTGCTGTCGGGAGGCGAGGCCGCCGCCCTGCTGCTGCTCGACGCCTGCGTGCGTCTGCTGCCGGGCGTGATGGGGGACGCCGCTTCCGGCGACGATGAGAGTTTCGAGGGCGGGCTGCTGGAGCATCCGCAATACACCCGGCCCCGCGAATTTGAAGGTCGATCAATCCCGCAGGAGCTTTTGAGCGGCGATCACGCCGCGGTCCGACGCTGGCGCCGGGCGGCCGCGCTGCGAGACACGCGCGCCCGCCGCCCCGATCTCTGGGCGAAATATGTCGCCGGGACCGTCGACAAACCCGCGCAAACCGAGTAATAGCCGCGCCACATCACGAGATCCTCAAAACTCTCGTGCGCCCCGCCATGCGGGTGACGCGGAGACCACGGCATGAACATTATCGAACAGCTCGATCGCGAGCAGATGCAGGCTGTCGCGGAGAAGCGGCAGATTCCGGAATTCGCGCCCGGCGACACCGTGACGGTCAACGTCAAGGTCAAGGAAGGCGAGCGCGTCCGCGTACAGGCCTATGAGGGCGTGGTGATCGCGCGCTCGGGCGGCGGCCTGAACGAGAGCTTCACCGTGCGCAAGATCTCGTATGGCGAAGGCGTGGAGCGTGTCTTCCCGCTCTATTCGCCGCTGATCGACAGCGTGAAGGTCGTCCGCCGCGGCAAGGTGCGGCGCGCCAAGCTCTATTATCTGCGCGAGCGCCGCGGCAAGTCGGCCCGCATCGTGGAGAAGCAGGACCGCAGCCAGAAGGCTCTGGCCTCGAAGAACAAGGGCGCGGCCGCAGCCGCCAAGTAACCTAGGCGCAGCCTACTGGTGCTTCCTCAAAGGGCGCGGCTTCGGCCGCGCCCTTTGGCGTTTCAGGCTGGCGTCAATCGCGGAGCGGCTCGGCGCGGCGCGCGAGGCCCGAGCTTCGCCCGGCGATCAGCCAATGGACCAGACCGCCGACCAGCCCGCAGAGCACGACCTCCGGCGCCGTAAAGATCGGGCCGTCGAACCCGCTCGGGCTCAGGGCCCACGGCAGGGTGGCGGTCACCGCGCCGGCGACCGCATGGTAGGCCCAGGAGCGGATCGAGAACATCTCCGCAATCAGCACTGCGACGATCGCCGGCGCCGCCATCAGCGGCGCGAGCAGGAAGAGCGCCGTCGCGGCGCTGACCGACATGTCGTAGCCGAGCAGGACGATCTCGTCCGGCAGCGCGCTGATGGGCGTCAGATCTTTGCTCGTCAGGAAGGCGAGCATCGCAAATCCGGCCAGAACGCCGCAGGCGAAGCCGAGGGGCGCGAGCAGAAGGCGGGCTGCGAGACGGGCGAGCATGAAATCAGAACGCCGGTCGCCCGGCTCCGTTGCGCGCCGCTCGCCAATCACTCGGCGGCGAGCGCTAAGCGCTCTTTCGCCCTGACGCGCTGCGTCTCGGATTTGAGCTGTCCGCATGCGGCCGAGATGTCCCGACCGCGCGGCGTGCGTACTGGACTTGCGTAGCCGGCGCGGAACACGATCTCGGAGAACCGCTCGATCGTCTCCCAGTCCGAGCACTCATAGGGGCTCGCCGGCCACGGATTGAACGGGATCAGGTTGATCTTCGCCGGAACGCCCTTGAGCAGCCGCACCAGTTCGCGCGCTTCTGCCGGGCTGTCGTTGATGCCCTTCAGCATCACGTATTCGAAGGTGATGCGGCGGGCGTTCGACGCCCCAGGGTAGCTCCGGCAGGCCTCGAGAAGCTCGGCGATGGGGTATTTGCGGTTGATCGGAACCAGCACGTCGCGGAGATCGTCCCGCACCGCGTGCAGCGAGATCGCGAGCTGGGCGCCGGTCTCCTCGCCGAGCCGACGCATCTCGGGCACGACGCCGGAGGTCGAAACGGTGATCTTGCGCCGACCGACTCCGAGACCCTCGCCGTCGGCCATCACCTCGATGGCGTCACGCACGGAATCGAGATTGTAGAGCGGCTCGCCCATTCCCATGAACACGATGTTTGTCACGAACCGGCCGCCGTCGCCCGGGACCATCGCGCCTTCCGGGGCTGCGCCGCCCGACCAGTCGCCGAGGCGGTCCCGCGCCAGCACAAGCTGGCCGACGATCTCGGCCGCGGTCAGGTTGCGAACAAGCGTCTGCGTGCCCGTGTGGCAGAAGCTGCAAGTCAGGGTGCAGCCGACTTGGCTCGAGACGCACAGCGTGCCGCGGCCCTCTTCGGGGATATAGACGGTCTCGATCTCGGCGGGCCGAGATCGCGGGCCCTGAGCAGGCAGCCGCAACAGCCATTTTCGTGTGCCGTCGACGGAGATCTGCTCAGAGACGATCTCGGGGCGGGCCAAGGTGAAGCGTTCGGCAAGCGCCGCGCGCAGATCCTTGGAGACGTTCGTCATGGCGTCGAAGGACGCGGCGCCGCGATTGTGCAGCCAATGGTTCAGCTGCGCCGAACGCATCTTCAGCTGGCGTTCCGGGACGCCGGCCTCAGCGAGCGCCTCGGCGAGCCGGACGCGGGTGAGCCCGACGAGCGAGGGATTCGCCGCGACCGGAGCCGCCGGCGCGGCGCCGGGTACTGATGCGCGAGAGGGAAGCTCGATCGTGGTCATCGGCTGCGGACGTCGTTCGGGTGGAGTGCGGAAGGCCGGCCTTTAGCACGAAGCCGCCTGCGAATCGACCGCCAGGCGCTCAGGCCCCGGCCGGCGCGAACGCCCTCAAGAAGGTGTCGACGGCGGAATCCACCACATAGGCGATCCGCTCCTTCGGCGGCGGCGCCTCGCCGCCAAGCAGGACCGGCATCGTCACCGCCGTGTGGCACATCGTGAGGAACTGCCAAGCCGCAAGCTCCGGATCGCGGCAGGTAAGCTCGCCCTGGGCGATCTTCGCCTCTATCCAGGTGGAAAGCCGCCTCACGCCGGCCCTGGGGCCGGCCTCGACGAACAGCCGCCCGATGTCGGGCTTTCGGTCCGCCGAGCCGATCACCATCCGGATGGTCGCGACATGGGTCGGCTCGATCATCGCGCCAGCGAAACTCAGGCCCAGACGCGTCAACGCCTCGCGGAGGTCGTGATTGTCCACGTCGAGCTCGAACAGCCGTTCGGCGGTCAGCGCGCACTGACACTTCACCAGGGCTGCGAACAGCTCCTCCTTGTTCTCGAAGTAGACGTAGAGCGTGCCCTTCGACACGCCGGCCGCTCGCGCGATCTCGCCCATGCTGGCCGCGTCAAAGCCCTGGGCCAGAAAGACCTGGCGGGCGCCGTCGACGATCTGGCGACGCTTGGCGCTGTCGAGCGCCGTGTCCAAAGAGCTTTCCGCAGAGTGCTGCTGCATGGTCCTGTCGTTGTTGAGTCCTGCCACGGCGGCGCGCGAATGGGCTCGGATGCTGGACCCTCGCTCACTGGAGCGGGCTGCGCAATCGGCGAAACGGGCAGGCATAGCGGCTAAATCCGATAGCTCGATCCTATTGACCGAACCGTTCGGTCATAAATAGGGAGCGTGGTCTCGCATGTCGAGCCTGCAGCTCCACCGGGGGTCAGCCCTGCGCTCCGCACAGCGCTGGGCGGAATTCATTTACCTTGTTGCCCGATGATCCAGCGCGACGTGAAGGCGAGGTGGATCGTGGCGAACAGAATGCTGGGCCTGGCGGTCGCGGTGGCCGCCCTGGCCGGAAGCGACCCGGTTTGGGCCGCCTCCGACGACGGCATTGGACGATTGATCGTCGGACAGGCGCAGCTGAGCGAGCCGGAAACGACCGGTTCGGTCGACGCCGGCGCGGCGCCCGCGGCGGCTCCGCTTGCGCCGGCGGCCGCTGCTGCGCCCGCTTCCCCGAGGCCTGCGGTCAGAGCGCCGCATGAGGCCGCCGAGGCCTATCCGATCGACCTCCTGATTTCGCTCGCCAACGATGCGGTCTTCACCCCAGACCCTTATCCGAAGGGCCGGCGCTCCGACCCTCGCATGATCAAGCTGCAGGTGCTGCTCGACCGCAACAACGCCTCGCCCGGCGTGATCGACGGACTGTTCGGCGACAATGTCGTCAAGGGCGTCATGGCTTTCGAGGAGATGGTCGGGCACAAGGTCGACGGTCAGCTCGACGCCGAACTCTGGGCGGCGCTCGAGAAGACCTCCGCGGAGCCGGTTCTGGTCTCCTACACGATCACGCCGGAGGACGTCGCCGGGCCGTTCATTCCCGAGATGCCGCAGGATTATGCGCTTCAGGCCGAACTGCCGGGGCTGGCGTATCGCGACGCGGCCGAGATGCTGGCCGAGCGCTTCCACATGGACGAGGCTTTTCTTCGCCGTCTCAATCCCGAAGTCAGCTTTGCCGAAGCCGGCGCGGAGATCGTGGTGGCGAATGTCGGGAAGCCCCTGAAGGCCAAAGTTGCGAACATCGTCGCCGACAAGGGCCGCAAGCAACTGCGCGGCTATGACGCCGCCGGGCGGCTTGTCGTCGCTTATCCGGCCACGATCGGCAGTTCTGACCTGCCGTCGCCGAGCGGCGTCCATGCCGTAAAGGCGATCGCGATCGATCCGGAATATTGGTACCGGCCAAAGGTCAACTTCGTTCAGGGTACGAACACCAAGGCGTTGCGCCTGCCGCCCGGTCCGAACGGCCCCGTCGGCGCGACGTGGGTCGGGCTGGATAAGCCGACCTATGGGCTGCACGGCACGCCCGAGCCCTCGAAAATCGACAAGACCAACAGCCACGGCTGCGTCCGGCTGACCAACTGGGACGCTCGTGAACTCGCAGGCCTGGTCCAGCCGGGCGTGCCGGTCGACTTCCAGGAGCCGGAGGGCGCTTCCGCGCCAGTCGTCGCTGAGCAGCCGGCTGTCAGCGACGCAGAGGCCGCTCCGTTGCCTGCCGAGCCTGTTCAACCGGAGTTCTCTCCGGAGCCCGCGCCCGCCCGTATTCCGCCGTTGCGAGATCGGCACGCGGACATCCGTTAGCTCAGGGGCGAACGGTCTCCGCTACGATGGAGGCCAATCGCCCAGGCTCAGCCACGGGGCTCGAACAGCGCGATCCGGCGCACACGAACGCCGCCGAGCCGCTGACCTGCGCCGCTCGCACCGGATGACGCTCCGGAAGCGCCTCTCCATCCGTGGCGCATCGGACGACCCGCTCCGTCCAAGGCAGCGCCAACGCTTCCTGATGGAGAGCCCGCGCCGCGTCGTCGTCGCCGACGATCACGATGGAAGCGAGCCGCATGCGCGCGTCGAGCGCGTTCAGAAGACCCGCATGGCCGACCGGGTTCTGGCCCATCCTGCCCATCAGGGCCGCGAGTTCTCCATCAAGCCGGCCGAGCCGGTCCTCGTCCGCGTCGAACGCCGCCAGGCGAAGCGCCGCGTTCAGCAGCAGCGCCGTACCGCTCGGCAGCGCCTCATCGACGGTGGCTTCCGGACGGATGACGAGCTGCGGCGCGTCGTCTGCGTCCATCGCGAAGCCAGGCCCATCAGGATTGCGGTGCCTCAGCCAGGCGGCTTCGATCCACCGGGCGGCGTGGTTGCGATACGACAGCTCGCCCGTCGCGCCAGCGAGCGCGAGCGCCGCCAGCGCCATCGCGCCGTAGTCCGTGGCAAAACCCGGATAAACCAGCCTCCCTTGCCGCCAGGCATGCCCGAGATGGTCGCCCCGCGTCATCCTGGAAACGACGGAATTAAAGGCGGAGCGGGCGAGCTCCAGGGCGTCAGGCCGGCGAAGCGCTGCGGCCGTCTCGGCGAGCGCCGCGATCATCAGCCCGTTACAATCGGCCAGCACCTTGTCATCGCGGCCCGGCCGGGTTCGGGTCTCCCGGTAGGCTAGCATCCGCGCCTTGACCTGCCGCAGCCTGGACTCATCCACCTCGACGGCCGCGGCCTTGCGGAGGCGGTTTGGAATGGACGCGCCCTCCCAGTTCCCGGCCGGAGAGATGTCGAGGATGTCGGCCGCGAACGCGGCGTCCTCCGGGCCGAGCGCCTGCTCCAGTTCCTCGCGGCGCCAGACGTAGAACCTGCCTTCGACGCCTTCGCTATCGGCGTCCAGGCTGGAGGCGAAGGCGCCCTCGACAAGCATCTCCCGCGCTAGCCAGTCGATGATGCCGTGCGCGGCGTCCAGCATCCCGGCGTCTCGGGCTGCGCTTCCGACATCGGCGAACAGCGGCAGGAGCTGCGCATTGTCGTAGAGCATTTTCTCGAAATGCGGGACCAGCCAGCGTTCGTCGACGGAGTAGCGCGCGAACCCGCCGCCGATGTGATCGTGAATGCCGCCCTTCGCCATCTGACGCAGGGTGAGCGCGGCAGGAGCGGCGAGCTCCACCCGCCCGGTTCGGCGGGCCGCCCGCAGCAGCAACTCCAGCGCGCCGGCCTGCGGAAATTTGGGCGCGCCCTGGAAGCCGCCGTTCTGCTGGTCGAACACGCCGGCGAGGCGCGAGGCGACGTCATCGAGCTCCGCCGGCCCGAACGAGCCTGGAGGCGTCGCCGCAGGCTTCAATCTGCCTACGATCGCGGCCCGGTTCTGCGCGACCTTCTCGGGCTCTCTGGCGTAAACTTCTGCGATCGTCCGCACCACGTCGGCGAAGGCCGGCCGTCCGTATTGCGCCTCCTTCGGGAAATAGGTGCCGCCCCAGAAGGGCTCCGCATCTGGCGTCAGGAACATGGTGAGCGGCCAGCCGCCCTGCTGTCCCAGCGCGTGCAGCGCCGCCATGTAGATCTGGTCGACGTCCGGCCGCTCCTCGCGATCGACCTTGATCGCGACCACATGCTCGTTCATCACCGCCGCGACGGCCTCGTCCTCGAAGCTTTCATGCGCCATGACATGGCACCAGTGACAGGCGGCGTAGCCGATCGACAGCAGGACCGGGCGGTTCAGCCGCCGGGCCTCCTCGAAGGCTTCCGGCGACCACTCCCACCAGTCGAGCGGGTTGTCGGCGTGCTGCAGCAGATAAGGGCTGGCCGAGCGGGCGAGGCGATTTGCCATGATGGATGCGACGCTCTTTCCTGATCGGGACAGTGAAGGTTCACCTAGGGCGGCCGAGCGGCGGGACACGATCATCGCGCTGTCGACCGCGCGTGGCCGGGCCGCGGTGGCGGTCATTCGTCTGTCGGGGCCGCAGGCAGGGCCGGCGCTGGATTTGCTGGCGGGGGCGCGCCCCGCGCCCCGCCGCGCCGCCTATCGGAGCTTTCGGCGGCCCTGCGATCACGAGATCCTCGACCGGGGCTTGGCGCTCTGGCTTCCGGGGCCCGCAAGCGCGACGGGCGAGGACGTGGCCGAGCTGCACATCCATGGCGGTCCGGCCGTGATCTCCGCCGTGCTGGACGCGGCGCTTGCTGTCCCGGGCGTCCGCATGGCCGAGGCCGGCGAGTTCACCCGGCGCGCTTTTCTCGCAGGCCGAATGGATCTCGCCGAGGTCGAGGGGCTCGCCGATCTTCTGGAGGCCGAGACCGAGGCGCAGCGCAGGCAGGCGCTGCGGCAGAGTTCCGGCGAGCTGTCCGCCCGGGTGGAGGCCTGGCGCGAGCGGCTCGTCGGCGCAATGGCGCAGATCGAGGCCGCCATCGACTTTTCCGACGAGGGCGATGTCCCGGATGGCCTGCGGGAGCGAGCGCGGGGAGAGATCGAAAGTCTCGCCGTAGACCTCGCCGCGGCGCTCGCCGATACACGGGCGGAGCGGCTGCGCGAGGGGTTTCGGGTTGCGATCGTTGGTCCGCCGAATGCAGGCAAGTCTTCGCTGCTCAACCTGCTTGCGCGGCGCGACGCCGCCATCGTCGCCGACATGCCGGGCACGACGCGGGACGTGATCGAGACGTATCTCGATCTTGGCGGCGTGCCGGTGATCGTCGTGGATACGGCCGGCCTCCGGGAGAGCTCCGACGCCGCGGAGCAGGAGGGCGTCCGCCGCTCCGCGGCGCAGGCCAGGACGGCCGACCTCGTCATCTGGCTGGAGGATGCAGCCGACCCCGTAGAACCGGCGGTCGAGGGCGCGGCCGGACTCTGGCGCGTCGCCAACAAGGCTGATCTGGCAGGCGCGGGGAGAGGTCGCGCGGATCACTTCATATCGGTGCGCTCGGGCGTCGGCGTGGAACGCCTCATCGCTGCGCTGACCGCAGCGGCGCAGGAGGGAACCAGCGGCGAGGCGGCCGGCCTGACGCGCGCCCGACACCGCGACGCGCTCCAGGCGGCCCTCGTCGCTCTCGACGCCTGCCGAAATGGATGGGACGCATTACCGGACGAGCTTGCTGCCGAACTCCTTCGCCAGGCGGCGGCGGAGCTTGGCCGCGTCACAGGCCGGGTTGGGGTCGAGGATGTGCTCGATCGGGTGTTCGCCACCTTCTGCATTGGGAAGTAGCGCCGCGTTTCACGTGAAACATTGCGACCCTTCGACGAACTCCCTAAAGCAGCCCCATGATCGAAATCGCTCCTGTCCCTGCAGCGCCGCGCTATGACGTTATCGTCGTGGGCGGCGGCCACGCCGGCTGCGAGGCCGCCGCCGCCGCGGCCCGGATGGGCGCGGCGACGGCGCTGGTCACGCACCGGATCGCGACCGTCGGCGCGATGTCCTGCAACCCGGCGATCGGAGGGCTCGGCAAGGGCCATCTGGTCCGCGAAGTCGATGCCCTCGACGGGCTGATGGGGCGCTGCGCCGACGCGGGCGGAATCCAGTTCCGCGTCCTCAACCGCAGCAAAGGCGCCGCGGTGCGCGGCCCGCGCGCACAGCAGGATCGGAAGCTCTATGCCGCCGCCGTCAGGCAGGCCTTGGCCGAGCAGACCAACCTCAACCTGATCGAGGGCGAGGTCGATGATCTCGACGTCCAGAACGGGGCAGTCGAAGGGGTCGTGCTGTCGGACGGGCGCCGGATAACGGCCGGCGCGGTGGTGCTCACGACCGGCACTTTCCTGTGCGGGCTGATCCACGTCGGCGAACAGACGATCCCCGCCGGCCGCGCCGGAGAGGCGCCGGCGCTCGGGCTCTCCAAACGCCTGCGGGCGTTCGAACTGCGGCTTGGCAGGCTGAAGACCGGAACGCCTCCCCGGCTCGACGGCCGCACCATCGACTTCTCGGAGCTTGAGGCCCAGCCGGGAGACGAGCCGCCGGAGCCGTTCTCGACGCTCACCTCCCGCATCGACCGCGCGCAGATAGCCTGCCACGTCACGCGAACCACATCCGAAACGCACGCACTGATCCGCGCCGATCTCGGCCGCTCGCCGCTCTATTCCGGTCGAATCGAAAGCCGGGGTCCTCGGTATTGCCCATCGATCGAGGACAAGGTGGTTCGGTTTGCGGACCGCGAGAGCCATCAGGTCTTCCTTGAGCCCGAGGGCTTGGACGATCCGACGATCTACCCGAATGGAATCTCGACCTCCTTGCCCGAGGCGACGCAGCTTGCGCTGGTCCGGAGCATGCCGGGTCTGGCGAAGGCCGAGATCGTGCGGCCCGGCTATGCGATCGAGTACGATTATGTCGACCCGCGAGAACTCAATCCGACGCTTGAGTTAAAACGCCTTCCCGGGCTGTTTCTCGCCGGGCAGATCAACGGCACGACCGGTTATGAGGAGGCTGCGGCGCAGGGCCTGTTGGCGGGCCTGAACGCCGCTCGGCGGGCGGGTGACGGCGACGGGGTCGTGCTCGCTCGCTCCGAAGCCTATCTGGGCGTAATGGTCGACGATCTGGTGACGCAGGGCGTCACCGAGCCGTACCGCATGTTCACCTCCCGCGCCGAGTACCGCCTGTCGCTGCGCGCCGACAACGCTGACCTGCGGCTTACGGCCAAGGGCGAGGCGTTTGGCTGCGTCGGCGCCAAGCGCGCGCAGGCGTTTCAAACCAAGGCCAGACGACTTGCGGAGGCGGAGGCGCTCGCGCGCTCGCTCAGCCTCACGCCCAACGAGGCTCGGATAGCCGGCGTCGCCGTGAACCAGGATGGTCGCCGTCGAACCGCCTATGAGCTGCTTTCGCTGCCCGGCTTCGGCCGGGAGGACCTCCGGCGGATATGGCCGAGCTTTGGGGCCGTCAACGAGGTCACCCTTGCCCAGCTGGAAATCGACGCGGGCTACGCCGTGTATCTCGACCGCCAGCACGCCGACATTCAGCGCCAGCGCGCGGAGGAGGAGGCCGCTCTGCCGGCGGACATCGATTATCGGGCCATCCCCGGACTTTCCTCCGAGCTCCGGGAGAAACTCGTCGCGGTCGCGCCACGCACCCTTGGCCAGGCGGGGCGGATCGAGGGCATGACGCCTGCGGCGCTCGCCCTCGTTGCCTGGCGCCTTCGCCGCGAGCGTCGCGCCGTTGGATAGGGCGGAGGACCGCGCCGCGGCCGAGCGGCTCGTCGATGTTCCACGTGAAACATGGGCGCGGCTGGAGGGCCTCGTCCAGGCGCTGGACCGCTGGCAGGCGAAGACAAATCTCGTCTCGCCCGCCACGCTTCCGGCGATTTGGACGCGGCATGTCGCCGACAGCCTCCAGCTCCTCCGGTTTGCTCCCACCCCGTTCAACACTTGGGTCGACATCGGCTCAGGCGGCGGATTTCCGGGCCTTGTGGTCGCCGCTGCGCTGGCGTCTCAAGGCGAGGTGCATCTCGTCGAAAGCAATCTGAAGAAGGCCGCCTTCCTGCGCGAGGCCGCCCGCGATCTCGGCGGCTCAGTTCGCGTGCATTCGGACCGAGCGGAAAAGGTGCTCGGCCGCACCGTCACGAAGGCGGACGTGATCAGCGCGCGCGCCCTCGCGCCCCTCTCGCAGCTTCTCGATCTCGCGAGTCCGTTGTTGAAAACGGGCGCGATCGGGCTGTTTCCGAAGGGGAAGGAGGCGGAGGCCGAATTGACCGAAGCGCAGGAATCCTGGAGATTCAAAGCCTCGCTCCATCCGAGCCTGACGGACCCCGCCGCCTGCATCGTGCGGATCGACGCGTTCGAAGGACCCAGATAGAGGCTTGGCGCGATCGCTGCGCCGGAGTCGTCGCTCATGCTCTCCAGCAACTTTCCTCCGGGCGCGCCACGCGTGCTCACGCTCGCCAATCAGAAGGGCGGCGTCGGCAAGACCACGACCGCGATCAATCTCGGAACGGCTCTGGCCGCGATTGGCGAGACGGTGCTGATCGTCGATCTCGACCCCCAGGGAAACGCTTCGACGGGTCTCGGCATCGACCGCAAGGTCCGCAAGCTTTCAACGTATGACGTGCTGGTCGGCGAGGCCGGCCTGCGGAAGGCGATCCATGACACCGCCGTTCCGCGCCTGCATGTCGCGCCTTCCACGATGGATCTGCTGGGCGTCGAGCTCGAGATCGCGTCCGCAAAGGATCGCGCCTTCCGGCTGCGGGACGCCATCGCGGCGCTTCACGCGTCCGAAGGCGAGCCGCGCTTCACCTATGTGCTGGTCGACTGTCCGCCTTCGCTCAATCTCCTGACGATCAACGCCATGGCGGCCGCCAATGCGATCGTGGTGCCGCTGCAGTGCGAGTTCTTCGCGCTCGAAGGTCTCAGCCAGCTCCTCCGAACGGTCGAGCAGGTGCGCGGCTCGCTCAACCCCAAGCTCGCGATCCATGGGGTGGTGCTGACGATGTTCGACCCGCGGAACAACCTGTCCAACCAGGTGGTGGAGGATGTGCGCCGCTTCATGGGCGACAAGGTCTATGAGACCATGATCCCCCGCAACGTGCGGGTCTCCGAGGCTCCGTCCTACGGCAAGCCGGTGCTGCTCTACGATTTCAAGTGCATGGGTTCGCAGGCTTATCTGAAGCTCGCCTCCGAGGTCATCCAGCGCGAGCGCGCCCTCCGGGCGGCCTGAGGAGACGGCGATGGCGGAGACGAAGATGGAAGAGCCTCAGCGCTCGCGGCTCGGCCGGGGACTGGCCGCGCTGATCGGAGACGTGGGCGACGAGTCCGCAGTGATGGAGCGCGCCCGCCCTCAGCGCCGCGCTCCCATCGCGCAGCTGCGCCCGAGCAAGGCCAATCCACGCCGCAGCTTTCGCGAGGATGACCTCGAAGAGCTTACCGCCTCGGTGCGGGAAAAGGGCGTGATCCAGCCGATCCTGGTCCGTCGCGTTCCGGAAGAACGCGAGACTTACGAGATCATCGCCGGCGAGCGCCGTTGGCGGGCTGCGCAGCGCGCCGGCGTTCATGATGCGCCGATCGTGGTGCTCGACGTCACCGAGCGAGAGGCGCTTGAGATCGCCATCGTCGAGAACGTCCAGCGCGCCGACCTGAACGCGATCGACGAAGCCGCCGGCTATGACCAGCTGATGGGTCAGTTCTCCTACACGCAGGAAGATCTTGCGCGCGTCATCGGCAAGAGCCGCAGCCACATCGCCAACACGCTCCGCCTGCTGAAACTGCCTGACAGCGTGAAGGCGCATGTCGCGGGCGGCGCGCTCACGGCTGGACATGCGCGGGCGCTGCTTGCTCTGCCGGACCCGGAAGCCGCCGCCGCAAAGGTCGTGGCCAAGGGGCTTTCGGTCCGCGAGGTCGAGGCCATGGCGCGCGCGCCGGAGGTCAAGAGCGTCGCCCGCAAAACCCGCGACGCCGAAAAGGACGCGGACGTTCGCGCGCTGGAGGCCGAGCTTGCTGAGGCGCTCGGACTGGACGTGACGCTCATGCCGCGCGCTGTCGGAGGCGAGATCGCGATCCGCTATCGCAGCCTGGACCAGCTCGACATGATCGTGCGCCGCCTGCGCGGCTGAGCCTTTTGCTCTCTTTTTCGTTCGACCGGCCGAGTTCGGGAGGCCGTTGACTCCTGCGGGCCTTGGACGACCCGCAGAAGCCCGCCTCCCTCGGCCGGTCCAATCACACTGGCCGCTTCCGAAATCGCCGCCAGCGAGTCCCTGAAGGGCGACTGCTTTTCGGAACCGACACAACCTACACGAGAATTATCGGCCGGCGCGGGCCGCTTCGGCGGCCGTCGCGAGCAGCGCGCGTTCGGAGGCCGCCTCGCCGAGCGCGGGGCTCCGGCGGGTGAGCGCCACCGCATCGGCGAAGCGCGAGACGGCGCCGATCAGGCGTTCGGAACTCCAGCGGGACAGCGCCCGCTCGACCGCATCCTTGCGGCGGAAATGGATCGCGCCGCCGGCGCTCTCGACGACCGAGCGGGCGGAGCGGCCGCCATCGACGTCGCCGCGCATGCGATGCAGCGACAGCGCGTGCCGCAGCGCTGCGCCCACCACGACCGACGACGGCGTGCCGCCGACCTTGAGCGAGCGGAGCAGCGCCGCGGTGTCGGCGGTTCGCCCCGTGAAGGCGGCGTCCACCGCCTCGTCCATGCCGATGTCCCCTGCGTCGGCGATGACGGCCGTGACATCGTCCGGCTCGATCCGGCCTCCGCCCATCGCGTAAAGGCAGAGTTTGCGCACCTCTTCGCGCGCCGCCATGCGGTCGGCTGCGAGATGGGCGGTGAGCAGCGCGCGGGCCTCCGGGGCGATCGACAGCCCGGCCGCGCGCATCTCCTCGTCGATCAGCCGGTCGCGCCCGGCGGCCTCATCAGGGTAGCAGGGCAGGGCGGCGGCCCTTGGGCTTTTCTCGAACAGCGCCCGCAGCGGCGCGGACTTCTTGAGGTCGCCCGCCTCCACCACCGTCAGGGATTCCGGGGCAGGCCCGCCTAGCAGAGCCTCGACGGCCGCCGTGATGGCGCGGCCGCCGGCGCGGACGCGGATGACGCGCTTGCCGCCGAACAGCGCGATGGTGCGGGCTTCGTCGGCGAGGCGGCCGGGATCGGAAGCGAGTTCGTCGCCCTCGAGCCGGACGAGGCCGAACGGGTCGCCGGAGCCTTCCAGCGCCTTCGCGGCCAGCCGCTCCGCGCGCTCGGCCACCAGTCCGGCATCCGGCCCGTAGAGCAGGACGGCGAAGGCGTCGGGTTGCGGCCGCGCCAGAAAGGCGTCGACCGCGGAGGCTTTGATGGCGACCATGGCCGGACCGTGCGGTTCGCCCGGCCGGTCGTCAAGCGTCCGTCAGCCGACCAGCGCGCGGATCGGCACGACCGCGCCGCCGCTCTCGATCGTCATGTCGAGTTCGCCGGCCTCGTTGCGGAAGACGCGGTAGCCGATCTCCTCGGCGACCTCATTGTCCGGCCGGAAGGTCAGCACCGTCGGGCTGGCGGAGATCACCTCCTCGACGTCGCCATAGGTCGCCGAGGCGATGATCACCTCGTCGCCGATCTGGCAGGTGCGCGCGGCCGCGCCGTTCAGGATGCAGCAGCGCGAGCCGGCGACGCCGTACAGCACGTAAGTCGAGATCCGCGCGCCGGAGTTCTTGTTCCAGATCTCCACGAACTCCAGCGGGTCGATTCCCGCCCGCCGGCAGATCTCCGGGTCGAGAGTGATCGAGCCGTGGTAGTTCAGATCGGCCCCCGTCACCCGGAGGCCGTGGAGCTTGGCGCGGACGAAACGCTGCATCAGGCCGCCGCGGACGGCTTCGACGCCTGGTAGGCCTCGACCACGTCCTCCACGGTGCGCAGTCCGGCCCGCGGCGCGTTGACCAGCACGGCCATGTTGCCGGGCGCATGCTGGTTCTTCCACATCTTGGTGTGCGCGGCCGGGATGTCGTGGAACGAGAACACCTCCGACATGCACGGGTCGACCCGCTGCTCCAGGACGAAGCGGTTGGCCGCCGCGGCCTGCTTCAGATGGGCGAAATGCGAGCCCTGGATGCGCTTCTGCCGCATCCAGACATAGCGGGCGTCGAAGGTGATGTTGTAGCCGGTGGTGCCGGCGCAGAACACCACCATGCCGCCGCGCTTCACCACCAGGCACGACACCGGGAAGGTCGACTCGCCCGGATGCTCGAACACCATGTCGACGTCGACGCCCTTGCCGGTGATCTCCCAGATCGCCTTCCCGAAGGCGCGGGCGCTCTTCACCCACACATTGTATTCGGGGCTGTTGACCTTGGGCATCTGGCCCCAGCAGTCGAAATCCTTGCGGTTGATCACGCCCTTGGCTCCGAGCCCCATGACGTAATCGCGCTTCGATTCGTCCGAGATCACGCCGATCGCGTTCGCCCCGGAGGCGGCGATCAGCTGAACCGCGAACACGCCGAGACCGCCCGAGGCGCCCCAGACCAGCACATTGTCGTTCGGCTTCAGCCCGTGCGGCGCGTGGCCGAACAGCATGCGGTAGGCGGTGGCGAGGGTCAGCGTGTAGCAGGCCGCCTCCTCCCACGTCAGGTGCTTCGGCCGCTCCATCAGCTGGCGCGACTGCACCCGGCAGAACTGCGCGAAGGAGCCGTCCGGCGTCTCGTATCCCCAGATCCGCTGGCTGGACGAGAACATCGGGTCGCCGCCATTGCACTCCTCGTCGTCGCCGTCATCCTGGTTGCAGTGGATGACGACCTCGTCGCCGACCTTCCAGCGCTTCACCTTGGCCCCGACGGCCCAGACGATGCCGGAGGCGTCGGAGCCGCCGATGTGGAACGGCGAGCCATGACGGTCGATCGGCGAGATCGGTTCGCCGAGCGAGGCCCAGACGTGGTTGTAGTTCACGCCGGCGGCCATGACGTAGACCAGCACGTCCTCGTCGCCGAGCGGCCAGGTCGGCACGACCTCGAGCTCGTTCGCGCTTTCGGGCGGGCCATGGCGCTCCTTGCGGACCACCCAGGCGTGCATGTTTGCGGGCACGTGGCCAAGCGGCGGCATTTCGCCAAGGTCGTAGAGGTCTTTGCGCTCGGCGGTCGCGGTCATGTCGCGGCTCTCCGGTCCGGGTGGGCGTTGTGGCCACGCAATATGCTTCGCCGCGACGCCTGCGCAATGCGACCATCGCCGGGCGCCGCGCTGCGGCATGGCCAATTCGGTGCGCCGCCTTATCTCCATCCGGCGGCGGCGGAATAGGCCGTCCCCGTAGGCATCGAGGCGCAGCACATGGAACCCTTCGCAGGCTTCGGCATCATCGCGATCCTGATCATCGGCGCCATCGCCGGCTGGCTCGCCGGGCTGATCGTCCGCGGCTATGGCCTCGGCATCATCGGCAACATCGCGGTTGGCGTGATCGGCGCCTTCATCGGCGCCTGGCTGCTCGGCCGGCTCGGCATCTTCGTCGGCAACGGCATTTTGGGCGCCATCGTCGGCTCAACCATCGGCGCGGTCGTGCTGCTGCTGATCATCGGCCTGTTCCGACGGGTGTAGGCGCGCCGCCCTTTTCTCCCTCCTCGCCGCGAAGCGGTGGGGAGGGTGGCCTCGGCCTAGCGGCCGAGGTCGGGTGGGGCCTCGGGCGTAGCGCTCCCCTCGCGTCCCGGCCTTGAGCCGGGACCCAGAACCGACGCCGCGCGCAGAACACCCTCCGCCTTCCCCACTCTCGTCATGCCCGCCTTCGCGGGCATCCACGACTTACCTCCAGCCGCGCCGGCTCACGACCAAGTCGTGGATACCCGCGCGAAGGCGCGGGCATGACGGGAGAGGTTCAGGCGCACGACGGCGGACGCGCGTCATCCGCCGGGTCGCACGGCGCGAACTCCCTTCCTCCGGTTTAAACAGCGACAGCGGAAGGCGCGGAGCGCCGGGCCACCGTGGTTTTACGCGTAATCTTTGCCGGTCGCCCGGCGCTCCACGCGCGGCGGCTTGGCGACGACTGCGGAAGCCGCGCTCCGGTCGCGGGCGGCCCGTAGCCCCCTTTGGGAGCCGGTCCCTTTGCGGATCTTTGACCTCGCCGCCTCCGAAGAAGCGCCTTGGCCCAAAACCCATCCCGCGCCTTAAGGCGCTCGACGGCGCGGCCCCGTCCTAGTGCGGGGCGGGCGGCCTGTAATCCCGTTGGGAAGCAAGCTCCCCATTAGGCCCGCAGCCGACGTCCCGGGACCGCGAGCTCCGGTGCTCGCAGGCGCAGGCGCCGCTCCTCCCCCGCATGGCCGGCCGGTCCGGACACGCCTTCCTGTCGGGGAAGGACAGTGGAAGGAGAGCACGAGGGAGGCGAGAAGTCAAGGAATAAAAGCCTAGACCTCCCTTTCCCCTCCTCACGCGCAGCGTGGGGAGGGTGGCCCCTCGCGGAGCGAGGGGTCGGGTGGGGTCCTTGGGCGTAGAGCTCAGTCTTGTGAACACCCCACCCGCCCGGGCTGCGCCCGTCCACCCTCCCTTTCCGAGGGAGGGAAAGAGCGCCCTTCGGCTGCCGCGCGGCGTTCCGGAAGGCTCAGCTCCGTTCGTCGATCAGCCTTGCGATCGCGGCGCGCAGCTCTTCGAGGCCGATGCCCTCGCGGCTGGAGGTCGCCAGCACGACCGGGAACGCGGCCGGGCGCCGCGCAAGCGCCGCCGCCGTCTGCGCGATCCGCTCCTCGCGCTCCGGCGGCTTGAGCTGGTCGAGCTTGGTCAGCACGATCTGGTAGGAGGTGGCGGCCTGGTCGAGCAGGTCGAGCGCCTCGCGGTCGACCTCCTTCAGCCCGTGTCGGGAGTCGATCAGCACGAACACCCGCCCGAGGCTGGCGCGGCCGCGCAGATAGGATTTCACCAGCGCGGTCCAGGCGCGCACCTGGTCTACGGGCGCCTGGGCGTAGCCATAGCCCGGCATGTCGACCATGTAGGCGCGGCCGCCGAGGTCGAAATAGTTGAGCTGCTGGGTCCGGCCCGGCGTGTTGGACGTCTTGGCGAGCGTCTTGCGGCCGGTGAGCGCGTTGACGAGGCTCGACTTGCCGACATTGGAGCGACCCGCGAAGGCGATCTCCGGCCGGTCCATCTCGGGCAGCTGCGCGAGCTTCGCCGCGCCCATCACGAAGTCGCAGCGGCCGGCGAACAGCTTTCGGCCGATCTCCGGATAGGGGTCTTCGTCGGGAGAAGTGTCGTCGCTCACGGGAGGCTTCCAGATGGCGTCATCCCGGCCGGAGCGGCGGAGCCGCGTAGAGCCGGGATGGTCTGAAGAAAGAAGCGCTCGATCCTGAACGCGATCCCAGAGCGCCGCTTCGCGGCGTCCGGGATGACGAAGGTCGCTATGTCTTCGTGGCGTCCGCCGGCTTCTTCTTGCGGAACGCGTCGCGGATGTTGCCCAGCAGATCCACCTTCACGCCCTGGCGCTTCATGATGATCGACTGCTGAATGATCGACAGCGTGTTGTTCCACGACCAGTAGATCACCAGACCCGCCGGGAACGACGCCAGCAGGAAGGTGAAGAACACCGGCATCCAGGTGAACACCACCTGCTGGGCCGGATCCTGCGGCGCGGGGTTGAGCCGCATCTGCAGGAACATCGTCACGCCCATGATCAGCGGCCAGATGCCGATCATCAGGAAGTGCGGCGGCGTCCACGGGATCAGGCCGAACAGGTTGAACAGCGTCGTCGGATCGGGCGCCGCGAGGTCGTGGATCCAGCCGAAGAACGGCGCGTGCCGCATCTCGATGGTGATGAACAGCACCTTGTAGAGCGAGAAGAACACCGGGATCTGCACCACCACCGGTAGGCAGCCGGCCAGCGGATTGATCTTCTCTCGCTTGTAGAGCTCCATCAACTCCTGCTGCTGCTTCGCCTTGTCGTCCTTGTAGCGCTCGCGCAGCCGCTGCATCTCGGGCTGGACCAGCTTCATCTTGGACATCGAGACGTAGGACTTGTTGGCGAGCGGGAAGAACAGCAGCTTCACGATCACCGTCACGATCAGGATCGAGACGCCGAAATTGCCCACGAGCTTGTAGAAGAAGTCGAGCGCGTAGAACATCGGCCGGGTGATGAAGTGGAACCAGCCCCAGTCGATCAGCAGCTCGAAGCGCTGGACGCCGCCCTCCTTCTCGTAGCGGTCGAGCACCGAGACCTGCTTGGCGCCGGCGAACAGCCGGTTCGAGGTCTCGGCGGTAGCGCCCGGCGCGAGCGTGACGGGATCGAGCAGATAGTCGGCCTGATAGGCCTTGCCGCCCTCGGTGGTCGCCGCGAAGCGGGCCCCATAGGGCTTGTCCTGCGGCGGGATCAGCGCCGAGGCCCAGTATTTGTCCGTGATGCCGAGCCAGCCGCCGGTCGCCTTGAAGGTGCGCGCGCCCTCGGAAATCTTCTTGTAGGGCAGCTCCTGAAGCCCCTCGTCGCCCATCACGCCGATCAGGCCTTCATGCAGGATGTAGTAGCCTGCGACCTGCGGCTCGCCGCGCCGCGAGATCAGCGCGTAAGGGTAGAGGGTCTGGGGCGCCGCGCCCGAATTGGCGACGCTGTCCTTGATCGTGAACATGTAGTCGGCGTCGATCGCGATCGTGCGCCGGAAGGTCAGGCCCTGACCATTGTCCCAGGTCAGGGTGACGGGCGTCTTCGAGGTGAGCGGGCCGGACGTCTCGGCCTTCCACTCGGTCTGGCCGTCCGGCAGCTTCACCGTCCCGCCGGGCGCATTCACGAAGCCGAACTCGGCGTAATAGGGCTGCGGGCTGCCGAGCGGCGCGAACAGCACGATCTCGGGGCTCTTGGGGTCGACGGCCTCCCGATAGTCCTTCAGCGAGACGTCGTCGATCCGGCCGCCGGTGAGCGCGATCGAGCCGTTCAAGCGCTCGCTGTCGATCGCGACGCGGGGGCCCTGCTTCAAGACGTCTTCGCGGGAGCGCGGGGCGGCTTCGGTCGCCGGGGCGGCCGGGGCGTCGGGCCGCTGGGCGGACTGGTCGCCCGTCGCGGGCGCCGGAGCGCTCTTGTCGGCGTTCAAGGCCTGCTGGGTCGCCTGCTGCTGGCGCTGCGCCTCGATCTGCGGGCGCGCAAAGAAATATTGCCAGCCGATGAGGACGCTGATCGACAGGGCGACCGCGAGAATCGTGTTGCGAGTGTCCATCACCGTCCGCTTTCGCGCCGGCTGTCCGACGCCGGAGAAGACCCGGCGTTGGCCGGGCCGGCGGGTCTGCTGCGCCCATGGGCGCGCTTCGCCGCGTCTTGGATGTCCCGCAGGATGCGCTCGAACGGGACCTCGAGAACAGCGCGGCGGGCGATCAGCACGTAATCGCAGCCCGGCCGCGCGACGTCGGTCAGAACCGCGCGCGCGGCGGCGCGCAGCCGCCGCTTCATCCGGTTCCGCTCGACCGCGCCGCCGACGCGCTTCGTCGCGGTGAAGCCCACGCGGGCGCGGGCGTCCGGCTCGCCGCGATCGCGCAGCTGCAGCCCGATGATCGGGCCGCCGACTTTGACGCCGTCATGCGAAGCCGCGACGAAGTCGCGCCGCAGGCGGATGGTCTCGAGCGGAGCCGGCATGGGCGCGCCGTTCGGTGCGCCTGCGAGCTCGCGCGTCAGGCGCTCAGCCGCTTGCGACCCTTGGCGCGACGCGCGGCGATGACCTTGCGGCCGCCGACCGTCGCCATGCGCGCGCGGAAGCCGTGGCGGCGCTTGCGGACGAGCTTGCTGGGCTGGTAGGTCCGTTTCACGAACGTAGTCTCCGGTCGCCGAACCGCCCGACGCCCTCTGGGGCGAAAGGCTTGCGGCGCGGCCAAAACGAAAAAGCCCGCGGCGGACGCGGGCGCGATCACGGCCGGCTTATACGGGAGCGCGGCGCCGCAAGTCAACGCCGCGGCGGCGTTCGCCGGGCCTGCGGGCCGCTCCCGGGCGGCCGCTCGCGACGACGTGTTCGGCCGCGGGCCGAGGCGGCGGCTCAGGGTTTGACGAAGCCTGCCCCGAACCGGCATCATCCGGCGCGCGCCCGCCGCTTCGTGGCGCGAACAAGATCATGACGCACCAGACGACCCACGCGGACGCCACCACCGGACGCCTCGGCCTTTCCGGCAAGCTGCTCGCGCTGACGGCGCTGTTCGTCATGGTGTCGGAAATCCTGATCTTCGTGCCGTCGATCGCGAATTTCCGCCTCAACTACATCGACGACGAGATGAACCGCGCCCGCACCGCCGCGCTCGCGCTCGACGCGGCGCCGGACGGCATGGTGGCGGAGCCGCTCGCGCGGAAACTGCTCGCGAGCATCGGGGCGCGCGCGCTCGTGCTGAAATCCGGCGACGCGCGGCGTCTGCTCGCCGTCGCCGACATGCCGCCTGAGGTCGCGATCACGGTCGACCGGCGCGAGCCCGCCGGCGCCAGCGCGGTGCTCGACGCCTTCGACGTGCTGCTCAACGGCAAGAAGCGGCTGGCGCGCGTTGTCGCCGACGCGCCCGAGCAGGGCGACTTCATCGAAATCGTGGTCGAGGAGACCGCGCTGCGCAACGCCATGCTGGGCTTTGCGCGCAACGTTCTGCTGGTCGCGCTGGCGATCTCGCTCGCGACTGCCGCGCTCGTCTATCTCGCGCTCGACCTGCTGATCGTGCGGCCGGTGCGGCGGCTCACCGCCACCATGGTGGGCTTCGCCGAAGCCCCCGAGGATCCGAGCCGCATCGTGGTGGCCTCCGGCCGCGCCGACGAGATCGGCGTCGCCGAGAGCGAGCTCGAGCGCATGCAGAGCGAGATCCACGGCCAGCTGCAGCAGAAGTCGCGGCTCGCCGCGCTCGGCCTCGCGGTCAGCAAGATCAACCACGACCTCCGAAACCTGCTGGCGGCCGCGCAGCTGATGTCCGACCGGCTCGGGACCGTCTCGGACCCCACGGTCCAGAAGCTCGCCCCAAAGCTGATCGCGACGCTCGACCGCGCCATCAGCTTCTGCCAGTCGACGCTGTCCTACGGGGCGGCGCAGGAGACCCCGCCCGCCCGCCGCATGGCGTCGCTCGCCGACATCGTCGAGGACACCCGCACCGCGCTCGGCCTCGCCACCGAGGAGGCCCAGATCGGCTTCGCGCCGGCGATCGAGCGCAGCCTGCAGATCGACTGCGATCCCGACCATATCTTCCGCGTCCTGCTCAATCTCGGCCGCAACGCCGCACAGGCGTTCGAGAGCCGCGGGACGCCTGACCCGACGCGCGACCAGATCCGCATCTCCGGCCGCCGCGAGGGCGCGGTGGTGGTGATCGAGGTGTCGGACACCGGCCCCGGCCTGCCGCCCAAGGCGCGCGAGCACCTGTTCGAGCCGTTCCAGGGCTCCACCCGCACCGGCGGCTCCGGCCTTGGGCTCGCCATCGCGGCCGAGCTGGTGCGCGCCCATGGCGGCTCGATCGCGCTGGTCGAGGGCACCATGGGCGCGACCTTCCGGATCACCATCCCGGACCGGCCGATCGACCTTCAGGCGCGCGCCCGCGAGCGCGCCCGGGCCTGACTTGCCCCGCCGCTACGGCCTTCTGCGAGGGCCGCACAGGCGCCCGACAGGCGCCGGCCGGACGTTCGGCGGGCTCCCGCCAAACGCCTTTCGAGGCCCTTGCCAAGCCGCCGCCGAGCGGCTAACACGACGCCTCCGCGGCGGCCGTCAGGCTGGCCCGGACGCGCGCCCGTAGCTCAGCTGGATAGAGCACCAGACTACGAATCTGGGGGTCAGAGGTTCGAATCCTTTCGGGCGCGCCATTTTCCTTCTCCAGTCAGATCAGACGTTTGCTCGCCCAAGTCTCGGTCGGGGCGCATCGGCGGCGGGTGGTCGCACCTGCCCTCCATCCACGCCTCCAAGCACTGGAAGACGCGCGGCGGCGACAGATATCTGTCGCCGTCCCTCGGCGCGCCCGCCTGGCGCGCCGGACGTCCACGGTTGCTGATGAGGCGACATGTCTGCTGCTCCTTCGCCCTCCTCCGCGGTCGCGCAGGCGACCCGGGTCGCCGCGGGCGACGACCGCACGCGCTATGACGATTTCGCGATCGCCCTGCACTGGCTGACCGCCGGGCTGGTGATCCTGCTGTTCGGCCTCGCGCAGATCTGGGGCCTGTTCGACAAGCCGACGCGGCATCTGCTGATCGTCGGGCACATGTCGTTCGGGATCATGCTCACCGCGGTGATCGTGGTCCGCGTCGTGTGGCGGCTCATGCCGGGCCATCAGGTTCCGGCCGCCGTGTCGGGCTGGGTCGAGATCGCCTCCAAGATCGTGCATTACGCGCTCTATGCGCTGCTGATCGCCCAGGCCGTGCTGGGCTTTGCGCTGCGCTGGTCGGGCGACGAGGCGATGAGCTTCTTCGGGCTGCTGATTCCGCCGCCCTTCGCCAAGACCTCGAAGCCGGTTCATGAGGCGATCGAGGAGGCGCACGAGCTGATCGGCTGGGCGATCGTGGTGATCGCCGCCGGCCACGCGTCGGCCGCGCTGTTCCACCATTACGTCCTGCGCGACGACGTGCTGTGGCGGATGCTGCCCGGCGCGCAGGCCCGCCGGCAGGCGCGCGGGGCGCCCGCGCCGCGCTGACGCGGCGCAAGCCGGCCGCGGCGCCCCGTCGCGGACTCTCGTCCGGGCTGCATCTTGTAACGTTATAATGTTACATATATGGATCGCGCAGAAGGAGCCCTCATGGCCGCGCGCGATCCTTTCCTGTCCTCGATGCTGACGCAGCCGGCGACCCGGCGCGTCGCTGCGGCCGCGGCAGCGCTGACGCTGCTGTGGGGGGCGATCGCCTGGGCGATCGCGCTGCCATGAGCGGCGGCGCGATCAGCCTGCGGGACGTCACGGTCGCCTATGACCGGCACCCGGCGGTGCACCATCTTTCGGGATCGTTCGCCCCCGGCAGCCTGACCGCGATCGCCGGACCGAACGGGGCCGGAAAGTCGACGCTGCTCAAGGCCCTGATGGGCGAGCTGCCCGTCAGCGAGGGCGCGATCGACCGCGGCCGGCTGTCGGTCCGGGATTTCGGCTACCTGCCGCAGGCGGCGGAGATTGAGCGGCGCTTCCCGATCACGGTCGCGGACGCCGTGACGCTCGGCGCCTGGCGGCGCACCGGCGCCTTCGGCGGCGCGACCCGGGCGATCGCCGGAGAGGCCCGGCGGGCGCTGAGCGCAGTCGGCCTCGAGGGTTTTGAGCGCCGCCACATCGGATCGCTGTCGGCCGGCCAGTTCCAGCGCGTGCTGTTCGCGCGCCTGCTGATGCAGGACGCCGAGGTCATCCTGCTCGACGAGCCCTTCACGGCGATCGACGCTCGCACCACCCGCGACCTGCTGGAGATCATCCGGCGCTGGCGCAGCGACGGCCGCACCGTGATCGCGGTGCTGCACGATTTCGAGCAGGTGCGGGCGCATTTCCCCGAGACGCTGCTGCTCGCCCGCGAACCGATCGAATGGGGCGCGACCGCCTCCGCGCTGTCGCCCGCAAACCTGCTGCGCGCCCGCGCCATGGCGGAAAGCTGGGACGAGGCCGCGCCGCCCTGCCGGCCCGGCGCGCACGACCATGCCCACGCGCACGACCACGCATGACGCTCTATTCCGCCCTCGTCGAGCCGTTCGCGGATTATGGCTTCATGCGCCGCGCGCTGGTCGCGACGCTCGCGCTCAGCCTCGGCTCCGGGCCGATCGGCGTGCTGCTGATGCTGCGCCGGATGAGCCTCGTCGGCGACGCCATGGCGCACGCCGTGCTGCCCGGGGCCGCCATCGGCTTCCTGATCGCCGGGGGCCTGTCGCTGCCGATGATGGGCCTGGGCGGCCTGGTCGCAGGCCTCAGCGTCGCGCTCCTGTCAGGGCTCGTCAGCCGGACCACCGCGCTCAACGAGGATGCGAGCTTCGCGAGCTTCTATCTGTCGTCGCTCGCGCTCGGCGTGCTGATCGTCTCGTTGCGCGGCTCGAACGTCGACCTGCTGCACGTGCTGTTCGGCACGATCCTCGCGATCGACGCGGAGTCGCTCTGCCTGGTCGGCGGCATCGCCTCGCTCACTTTGCTGGCGATCGCGGCGGTGTACCGGCCGCTGGTCGCGGAATGCTTCGACCCCGGCTTCCTGCGCGCCGTCGGCGGACGCGGGCCGCTCTACCACCTGCTCTTCATGTTCCTGGTGGTGATCAACCTCGTGGCGGGCTTCCAGGCGCTCGGCACGCTGATGGCGGTCGGCATGATGACGCTGCCGGCCGTGGTCGCCCGGCTGTGGGCCCAGACGCTGCCGGGGATGTTCGCGGTCGCGACCGGGGTCGGCGCGGTCTCGGGCCTCATCGGCCTGATCGCCTCCTTCCACCTCGGGGTCGCGTCCGGCCCAACCATCATCCTGACGGCGAGCGTGATCTACGCCGCGTCGCTGCTCGCCGGCCCGCCAAGCCCGCTGAGGCGGCTCGTTCGGCGGCCGCATCTTTCCGCCTGAACCGCATGAGGACGACCCGATGAACCTCCGTTCGCGCCTGCTCGCGGGCCTCGTCGCCGCCGCCGCGCTCGCCGCTCCGGCCGCCGCCTCCGCCAAGACAATCAAGGCCGTGGTGAGCTTCACGGTGCTGGCCGACGTCGTGAAGAATGTCGGGGGCGACCATGTCGAGGTCCAGAGCCTGGTGCCGCCGAACGGCGACCCGCACGAGTTCGAACCCGCTCCGGATCATGCGCGGTCGCTGAAGGGCGCCGACATCGCCTTCGTGAGCGGGGACGGGCTCGAGACTTGGTTCGAGCGGCTCGCCAAAGCCGCCGGCTACAAGGGCCGTCCGGTCGCGGTTTCGACGGGCGTGAAGACCGCGACCATGGAGGAGGACGGCGAGACCGTCACCGACCCGCATGTCTGGAACAGCCCCGCTAACGTGCTGGTCTGGGTGGCCAACATCGAGAAGGCGCTGGCTGAGGCCGACCCGGAGGACGCCGCGGCCTTCAAGGCCAACGCGGCGCGCTATGCGGAGGAGCTCCGGGCCGTGAACGCCTATGGGCACGCGCGCTTCGACGCCGTGCCGCGGGACCGGCGCAAGGTGCTGACCAGCCATGACGCCTTCGGCTATTTCGCGCGCGAATACGGCGTGACCTTCCTGTCGCCGCTCGGGATCTCGACCGAGGCGGAGCCGTCGGCCGGCGGCGTCGCCGCCCTGATCCGGCAGATCAGGCAGGAAGGCGTGAAGGTCTATTTCCTCGAAAACTCCAACGACCCGCGCCTGATGCGCCAGATCGCGGAGGCGACCGGCGCGCAGCCGGGCGGCGAGCTTTACCCGGAGGCGCTTTCGGGTCCCGACGGGCCGGCCGCGACCTATTTGGCGCTGATGCGCCACAACATCGATCAGATCGCCGGAGCGGTCGCCACCCGGAGCGCCGCGCAGGGCCGCTAACCGCCTGTCAACGCGGCCCGGCGTAGCCTCGTCCGGCATCGGGGACACCGGAGGCGATGACCGGACAGGCGCAGCGGGCCGTAGGGCCGCGGGCCCGAGGGCTCAAAGGGGCGGCGGCGCTGTTCGTCGCCGCGATGGCGGCGCTCATGCTCGCCTCGATCGCCGACAAGCGGTTTCCGTTCCGGGGGGCGGACGAGCAGGGCCACTTCTCCTATGTGGCCCATTTCGCCCACGACGACGCCTTCTGGCCCGATCTCGGCGCCATGCCGCTCTACGATCTCGACGGCGCGCCGACCGACCGGCCGAACTTCATCAATCACCCGCCGCTGTTCTACTGGACCGCGCTGCCGCTCTACGACGCGCTCACCACGCGGCATGTCGACTTCAAATGGCTGCGGGCCTATCCGGTCGCGCTGACGCTCGCCGCCTTGGCCGTGATCGCGGCGTTCGGGCTGCGGATGCGGTTCGGCGCCTTCGGCTTCGCGGTGCTGTTCGCCGGAGCGACGCTGCTCGACGCCACGACCCTCGCGGGCGCCTTCAGCAACGACCAGATGGCGGTTCTGGGCGGCGCGCTGGCCTGTCTCGGGGCGGCGCGACGGGTCTCGTCCAACTCGGACGGGACGGGACTTGCGCTGCTGCTCGCCGGCGTCGCGCTCTGTTCGGTGAAGCTCACGGCTTTGATGCTGGTCGGCGGCTTCGCCGGCCTCTGCCTGCTGCTCGCCCCGGGCGAAAAGCGCGACCTCAAGGGGCTCTCAGCGCTGGCCGCGGCCGGCCTGATCCTGGCGGTCCCCTACCTGATCCTGTGGCGGAGCTACGGCTCGCCGGCGCCCGACACCGCCGGCCAGACGCAGATGCTCAAGGACTACATCGCCGAATTCGGCTGGGACAAGGTTCCGCGCGTGAGCCTCGCCGCCTATCTCGCCGACGCGCCGTCGCTGTTCGCCGTGCAGCTCGGACGGAGCTTCGCCTATGTGGCGCTGCTGATGGCGATGTGCGCCAGCGCGTTGGTGGGATTCCTGCGCGAGGAGCGCGCGGAGCGGCCCGTGGCGGCGACGCTGGTGCGCGCCGCCGCGCTCGCGACCGCCGGCGTGCTCTGCGTGCACGTCGCCTTCGCGTATCGCCGCTACGCCGCGTATGGCTGGCTCGGAGATCTTTATCCCCGCTACTATTTCCCGCTGCTCGCGGTCTATGGCCTCGGCTGGACGCTCGCGCTCCGGCGGCTCGCGGGCGTGTGGCTCCCGCGAGCAAGCCCGGCCGCGGCGGCCGACACCTGACCGGTCAGCCGGCGGCGCCGTCCTGCGGCACGCGGCCGTGAACGAGGTCGTGGATGAAGCCGAGCTTCTGGATCACCGGTTCGGTGAGCACGAACGGGTAAGGATCGGGCGCGCCCATCGAACGGTTCAGCGCGTTCAGCGCCGACGACAGAGCGAGCCAGGATTCCGCGATGTCCGCCATGGTGGTGTTGGGCGAATAGACGTCGAAATTGATCATGGCGGTCAGCAGATCCTCATGATCCTCGCGCGGATTGACCACGAAGCCCCACGCGCGTCCGGTGTCGAGCGTGTCGGTGATGTGGAAGTAGTGCGCCCAGGTCTCGGCGAAGTCCTCCCAAGGGTGCGCGGCCGCGTAGGACGACACGAAGTGAAGCTGCCAGTCCGGCTTCGGGCCATTGGCGTAGTGCCGCTTCAGCGCCTCGCCATAATCCTGCGAGTCGTCGCCGAACACGGCCCGGCAGGCCGATAGCCGGCCGCCGTCGCGCACCAGCCGGTCCCAGTACCAGTGGCCGATCTCGTGGCGGAAATGGCCGAGCAGCGTGCGGTAGGGCTCGCCCATCGAGGTGCGCCGGCGCTCGCGCTCGGCGTCGTCGGCCTCGGCGAGCGCGATGGTGATCAGGCCGTTGTCGTGCCCGGTCATGACGTGGCCGCCATTCTCGGGATCGTGGCTCAGGAACTCAAAGCCGAGCCCTTCCGGGTCTTCTTCGCGCGTCACGAGTGGCAGCTTCAGGCGCAGCAGCGAGTAGATCAGCCGGCGCTTGGCGATCTCCATCTTCTGCCAGAGCGCGACGTTCGAGGCCTCGCCCAGATTGGGCACGACGAGGTTGTGACGGCAGGCGAGGCAGAAGCCGCCCTCGGTCTCGCCGGGAACCAGCCAGTTGCACGCGCCATGCGCGTAGTTCTCGCAGTAGCGCCACGGCCTGCCGTCGGCGTGGCGACCAACCGAGACCCAGCCGCCATTGTCCGCCGTCTCCAGCGCCAGCATCGCGTTGGTCTCTGGCTCGTAGCCGAGCGCGTGGTTGCAGCGCTCGCACAGGACGTTCTCGAAGAACACGACCTGATCGCAGGCCGGGCAGGAAAACAGCTTCATCGGACGTCCTTCGCGCGACGCGTTGCTTGCGGCGCCCGACAATGCCGCGAGGCGTTAAACAGTTCCGCGACATGACATGCCGCGCCGCGGGGATCAGCCTTGCTGCGCCGCGAAACGCCACTAAGCTGCACGCCGCCAGAACCCGGAGCGCCGCGCCACGCATGTCGATCCTCGCAGCTCTCCACCACGTCACGCACTACAAATACGATCGGCCGGTGGTGCTGGGCCCGCAGGTCATCCGGCTGCGGCCCGCGCCGCATTCGCGCACCCGGGTGCCGTCCTTCTCGTTGAAGATCACGCCGGCGAACCACTTCATCAACTGGCAGCAGGATCCGTTCGGCAACTATCTCGCCCGCGTGGTCTTTCCGGATGTCGCCACCGAGCTGAAGATCGAAGTTGATCTGCTGGCCGACATGACGGTCTACAATCCGTTCGACTTCTTCCTGGAGGAGGACGCGGAAACCTGGCCGTTCACCTATGAGGAGACGCTGCGGACCGACCTGACGCCCTATCTGGAAACGGGGCCGGCGGGACCGGAGCTGCAGGCGTTTCTCGCCAGCGTCGACCGCAGCGATCCGCGCACCATCGACTTCCTCGTCGGGCTCAACCGGAAGGTCTCGCAGACCGTCCGCTACCTGATCCGCATGGAGCCCGGCGTCCAGGCGCCGGAGGAGACGCTCCAGAAGGGCTCGGGCTCCTGCCGCGATTCGACCTGGCTGCTGGTGCACGCGCTGCGCAATCTCGGCTTCGCCGCGCGTTTCGTGTCCGGCTATCTGATCCAGCTGAAGCCGGACGTGGTCGCGCTCGACGGCCCGGCCGGCACCGATCACGATTTCACCGACCTGCACGCTTGGGCGGAGGTCTATCTGCCGGGCGCGGGCTGGATCGGGCTCGACCCGACGTCCGGCCTGCTGACCGGCGAGAGCCATGTGCCGCTGGCGGCGACGCCGCATTACCGCTCCGCCGCCCCGATCTCCGGCGTCGCCGGCTATGCCGAGGTCGACTTCGACTTCTCCATGTCGGTCGCCCGCATTTCGGAGCGGCCGCGCGTCTCCTATCCGTTCTCCGAGGAGAGCTGGAAGGCGCTGGACCGGCTGGGCGAAGCGGTCGACGCCGAGCTCGCCCGCAACGACGTGCGGCTCACCATGGGGGGCGAGCCGACCTTCGTGTCGATCGACGACTTCCAGTCGCCCGAGTGGAACGCGGACGCCACCGGGCCGCAGAAGCGGGCGCTCGCCGACGAGCTGATCCGCCGGCTGCGCGACCGTTTCGCGCCGGGCGGATTCCTGCATTACGGCCAGGGCAAGTGGTATCCGGGCGAGACGCTGCCGCGCTGGACGTTCTCGCTGTACTGGCGGAAGGACGGCAAGCCGATCTGGAAGAACGCCGAGCTGATCGCCCGCGAGCGCGCCTCGAGCGCCGCCGACGCCGCCGCGGCCGAGGCGCTCGCGACCGAGGTCGCCGCGCGGCTCGGCGTGCCGGCCGCCAATGTCACGCCGGCCTATGAGGATCCGGCTTATTGGCTGGCGCGCGAGGCGCAGCTTCCGGAGAACGTCGACCCGTCGAATCCGGAGCTCGCCGATCCGGAGGAGCGCGCCCGCATCGCCCGCGTGTTCGACCGCGGCCTCAATGCGCCGACCGGCTATGTGCTGCCGATCCAGCCCTGGCAGGCCGCGCCCGCGATCCGCTGGGTGTCCGAGCGCTGGTCGACGCGCCGCGCCAAGCTGTTCCTGACGCCCGGCGACAGTCCGGTCGGATACCGGCTGCCGCTCGGCTCGCTGGCGCATCTGTCCAAGACGGAGTTCCCGTATTTCTTCCCGGCCGATCCGGTGCGGGCCTTCGATCCCCTGCCGGATCCGAACGAGATCGCGCTCGGCCATGAGCAGCGCCAGATCCGCGCCGAAGAGCAACCCGTCGCGGCCGCCCCTGCGGCCCGGGAGGACGAGATCGTCGGTTATGTGCGCACCGCGCTGACCGTCGAGCCGAACGAGGGCAAGCTCTCGGTCTTCATCCCGCCGATGGAATCGATCGAGGCCTATCTGGACCTGCTCGCGGCGATCGAGGGCGCCGCCGAGGCGCAGGGCGTGCCGATCCAGATCGAGGGCTACGCGCCGCCCCACGACCCCCGCGTCAACGTCATCCGGGTCGCGCCCGATCCTGGCGTCATCGAGGTCAACGTCCATCCCGCGGGCTCCTGGCGCGAGGCGGTGACGATCACCACCGGCGTCTACGAGGAGGCGCGGCTGTCGCGGCTGGGGGCCGACAAGTTCATGGTCGACGGCAAGCACTCCGGCACCGGCGGCGGCAACCATGTCGTGGTCGGCGGCGCGACGCCGCTCGACAGCCCCTTCCTGCGCCGGCCGGACCTGCTGAAGTCGCTGATCCTGCACTGGCAGCGGCATCCGTCGCTGTCCTACCTGTTCTCGGGCCTGTTCATCGGCCCGACCAGCCAGGCCCCGCGGATCGACGAGGCCCGCCACGACGCGCTCTACGAGCTCGAGATCGCGATGGCGAACGTGCCGCCGCCGGGGGCCGGCTCGCCGCCGCCGCCCTGGCTGGTCGACCGCCTGTTCCGCAACCTGCTGATCGACGTCACCGGCAACACGCACCGCTCCGAGATCTGCATCGACAAGCTCTATTCGCCGGACGGTCCGACCGGGCGGCTCGGCTTGGTCGAGTTCCGCGCCTTCGAGATGCCGCCAGACGCGCGCATGAGCCTGGCGCAGCAGCTGCTGATCCGGGCGCTCATCGCGCGGTTCTGGAAGGAGCCCGCGCAGGGCGGCTTCGCGCGCTGGGGCACGCAGCTGCACGACCGCTTCATGCTGCCGGCCTTCGTCTGGAGCGATTTCCTCGACGTGCTCGGGGATCTCGGCTGGGCGGGTTACCCGCTGCGGCCCGAGTGGTTCGAGGCGCAGGCCGAGTTCCGCTTCCCGTTCTGCGGGCGGATCGAGCGCGAGGGCATCGCGCTCGAGCTGCGGCAGGCGCTCGAGCCCTGGCACGTGATGGGCGAGACCGGCGCGATCGGCGGCACCGTGCGCTTCGTCGATTCCTCCGTCGAGCGCCTGCAGGTGAAGCTGTCGAACGCCGACCCCGTGCGCTACGCGGTCGCCTGCAACGGCAGGCTGGTGCCGCTCGCCCCCGCGGGCTCGAGCGGCGAACTCGTCGCCGGCGTGCGCTTCAAGGCGTGGCAGCCGGCCTCGGGGCTGCATCCGACCACCCCCGTCCACGCCCCGCTGACCTTCGACATCTACGACCGCTGGTCGAAGCGCTCGATCGGCGGCTGCGTCTACCACGTCGCTCATCCGGGCGGCCGGAACTACGACTCCTTCCCGATCAACGCCTACGAGGCCGAGGCGCGGCGTCTTGCCCGCTTCCAGGACATCGGGCATACGCCGGGGGCCTTCGAGCCGGCGCGCGAGCCGGTAAATCCGCACTTCCCGCTCACGCTCGACCTCAGGCGACCGGCGGGCCTCGCGGCCTGATCGTCCGCGTCGCCAAGCACGCCGGCGGGCGCCATGATGCGCCCGCTTGCCCTGGAGCCCGCACCGGTGCCCCGACCCTCAACCGCCGACGCCACGCTGGCCGCTGCCGACGAGCGGCCGGCCGCCGGCCTGCTGCGCGGCTACCGCCCGCCGGCGGGCGTGTTCGACGAGGCGGTCGACGCCGATGGCGCGGTGCGCCCGCATTACCGCGCGCTGATCGCCGCGCTCGCCGCGATGGACGAGCCGGAGCGCGAGCGGCGCTTCTCCAGCGCCGGCCAGTATCTGCGCGAGGCGGGGGTCTACTACCGGATCTATGGCGGTGCCGAGCGCGGCGAGGACGCACGGGCCTGGCCGCTCGCGCAGCCGCCGCTGATCATCGCCCAGCGGGAATGGGCCGAGCTCGCGGCGGGTCTCGAGCAGCGCGCGCAGCTGCTCGAAAAGCTGCTCGGAGATTTTTATGGCGAGCGCCGCCTGATCAGCGACGGCGTCCTGCCGCCGGCGCTGCTCGGCCGCAACCCGGAATTCCTGCGGCCGCTCGCCGACCAGGCGGCCTCCGGCTCGCCGCTGATCCGCTTCATCGCGGTCGATCTCGGCCGCGGCCCGGACGGCCGCTGGTGGGTGCTCGGCGACCGGACCCAGGCGCCGTCCGGCTCCGGCTTCGCGCTCGAAAACCGGGTCGCGACCTCGCGCGCCTTCCCCGATCTGATCCGCGACCTCAAGATCCAGCGCCTCGCTGGCTTCTTCCAGCGCTTCCGCGAGACGCTGAACGCGCTCGACGACGGCCGCGGCGCCCGAGTCGGCGTGCTCTCGCCGGGGCCGCACAACGAGACCTATTTCGAGCACGCCTATCTCGCCCGCTATCTGGGCTTCCTGCTGCTCGAGGGCGGCGACCTCGCGGTCCACGGCTCCTCGGTGGTGGTCAAGACGGTCGACGGCGCCAAGCCCATACGGGTCCTGTGGCGCCGCCTCGACGCCGACTTCGCCGATCCGCTCGAGCTGCATGCGCGCTCGCGCATCGGAACGCCGGGGCTTGCGCGCGCGGTGCGGGCGGGCGCGGTCGAGATGGTCAACGCGCTCGGCTCCGGAATCCTGGAGACCCGCGCGCTGCTCGCCTTCCAGCCGGCGCTCGCGCGTGCGCTGCTCGGCGAGGAGCTGCGGCTGCCGACGGTCGCGACCTGGTGGTGCGGCCAGGAGGCGGAGCGGGATTACGTCTCAAAACATCTCGAGCGACTGTCGATCGCCCGCGCCTTCCCGCAGACCGTCGAGGAGGAGGAGCATCGCCGGCCGCTCGATCTCGGCATGCGGCGCGCGCCGTCGGACCGGCTGCTCGACGATTTGGCGAACGACCCGGCGAGCGTGGTCGGCCAGGAGCTCGTGGGGCTTTCGACCGCGCCGATGTTCGTCGACGGCAGGCTGGAGCCGCGACCGGTGACGCTGCGCGTCTATCTGGCGCGCCACGCGAATGGCTGGAGCGTGATGCCTGGCGGCTTCGCGCGGGTGGCGAGCTCGACGGATCCGCTTGCGGTGACGATGCAGTCCGGCGGCCGTTCGGTCGACGTCTGGGTGACCTCCGACCGGCCGGAGCGGCCGGTCTCCCTGCTCGAGGCCACGTCCGGCTTCGCGCGCCGGCTGCCGAGCGCCCCGCCGGCGCGCGCGGCCGACAATCTGTTCTGGCTCGGCCGCTATGTGGAGCGCGCCGAGGCGGCGACCCGGCTGGTGCGGCTGCACGCGGCGCGGCTCGCGGAGGGCGAGCGGCGCGGCGCGCTCGAAGCCGAAGTCGGCGAGCTGCTCGCCGGCATCGGCGTCGACGCCGCGCTCGGCGACCCTGCGGAGGGCCTGCTGCGCCGCGTGCGCGCGGCTTTCGAAACGGCCTCGCGCATCCGCGACCGCTTTTCGCCCGACGGCTGGCGCGTGCTGCGCGAGCTGGTCGACCTGATCGAGCGGCGGCTGGAGCGTGATGAGACCGACGACCTGCCGGGACTCGCGAGCGAAGTCCTGATCCGGCTGTCGGGCTTCACGGGCCTGGTCCGCGAGAACATGTACCAGTTCACCGGCTGGCGCTTCCTGCAAGCCGGCCGGCTGCTCGAGCGCGGCCAGCTGACGGCGCGGCTGGCCGCGGCGCTGACCCGCGATGAGCCGCCCGAGGGGGCGCTCGAGGCGCTGCTCGAATTCGCCGACAGCCGGATCACCTATCGCCGGCGCTATTCGGTGACGCTGTCGCGCGAGACGGTGATCGACCTGATCGTGCTGGACCCGCTCAATCCGCGCTCGATCGCCTTTCAGGTCAACGGCTTCAAGACGCTGCTCGACGAGCTCCCCGGCATGCGCCGCGGGGAGACGCCCGCTGCGGTCTCCCGCCGCGCCGCGCGGCTTCAGGTGCGGCTCGCGACCGCCGACCCGGCCGAACTCAGCCATCTGTTCCTGGCGCGCGTCGCCGCCGATCTCGGCGACATCTCGGACCTTTTGGGCGAACAGTTCTTCAGCGCGGCGCCGACGGCGCGCGGCGAACGGCCTGAAGCCGAATGATCTACGACGTCACGCTCAACATCGCCTACGACTACCCGGCCGCCGTGAAGGACGCCCGCCACGTCCTGCGGGTCCGCCCGCGGGAGCTCGACGGCCAGAGCGTCCGCACGGCGCGCGTGACGGTCGCGCCGCATCCGGACGAGGCCGGGCGCGAGCTCGACTTCTTCGGCAATGCGCTCGACCAGCTGCTGATCCTGCCGGAGCATGAGGCGCTCTCGGTCGCCATGCGGGCGCGCGTCGAGGTGCGGCGCGCATTGCCCGATCTCGAGGCGACCCCCACCATCGCCGATCTGGCGGCCGCCGCGGCCGCCGACCGCGAGACCGGGCCGACGGGACCGATGCATTTTCTTGGCGACAGCCGGATCGCGCGGAGAATCGATGCGGTCAGCGCCTATGCACGCGAGCTGATCGACCCCGCCGCGCCTGCGGGCGAGGCGGTGCTGGCCTTTGCGAGCCGCATGAAGGCGGACTTCACCTTCGCGCCCGGCGCGACCACGGTGGACACGCCGCTCCAGGAGGCCTTCGCCAAGCGCGAGGGCGTCTGCCAGGATTTCGCGCATGTGATGATCGCAGCGCTGCGCGGCGTCGGCGTGCCGGCCGCCTATGTCAGCGGCTTCCTGAGGACCTCGCCGCCGCCGGGCCGGCCGCGGCTCGAGGGCGCCGACGCAATGCACGCCTGGGTCGACGTCTGGCTCGGCCCCGACATGGGCTGGCAGGGGTTTGACCCCACCAACGGCGTCACGGTGCTGGACGACCATGTGGTGGTGGCGATCGGGCGCGACTATTCGGACGTCGCTCCGATCGACGGGGTGGTGCTGACCGCCGGCCCGCAGAAGACCAGCCACTCGGTGGACGTCGTTCCGGTCGGGGAACGGGTCAGGAAAGCCTGACGCCAGGCCGAAGCGTCGGCCTCCCCCCTGTTGGGGAGAGGTCGCCGCGCGGCGTGAGGCGGCGTTACGCCACCTCGGCTTCGGCCTTGCGGCTTTCGCGCTTGCGGTCGTTAGGGTCGAGCAGGCGCTTGCGCAGGCGGATTGACTTCGGCGTCACCTCGACCAGCTCATCGTCCTGGATCCAGGCGAGCGAGCGCTCCAGCGTCATCCGGATCGGCGGCGTGAGGCGCACGGCCTCATCCTTCGACTGGGTGCGGATGTTGGTGAGCTTCTTGCCCTTGAGGACGTTGACCTCGAGGTCGTTGTCGCGGCTGTGGATGCCGATGATCATGCCCTGATAGACCTTCCAGCCCGGCTCGATGATCATCGGGCCGCGGTCCTCGAGGTTCCAGAGCGCGTAAGCCACCGCCTCGCCCGGCTCGTTGGCGATCAGGACGCCATTGGTGCGGCCGGCGATCTCGCCCTTGTAGGGACCGTAGGCGTGGAACAGGCGGTTCATGATCGCCGTGCCTTTGGTGTCGGTCAGCAGCTCGCCCTGATAGCCGATCAGGCCGCGCGTCGGCGCATGGAACACCAGCCGCAGCCGGTTGCCGCCCGACGGGCGCATCTCGAGCATGTCGGCCTTACGCTCAGACATCTTCTGCACGACGATGCCGGAATGCTCCTCGTCGACGTCGATCACGACCTCTTCGATCGGCTCGACCAGCTCGCCGGCCTCGTTGCGCTGCATCACCACGCGCGGTCGCGACACGCCGAGCTCGAAGCCTTCGCGGCGCATGGTCTCGATCAGGATCGCCAGCTGCAGCTCGCCGCGGCCGGAGACGATGAACGAGTCCTTGTCCTTGGATTCCTCGACCTTGAGCGCGACGTTGCCCTCGGCCTCCTTGAGCAGGCGGTCGCGGATGACGCGGCTCGTCACCTTGTCGCCTTCGGTGCCGGCGAGCGGGCTGTCGTTCACGATGAAGCTCATCGAGACCGTCGGCGGATCGATCGGCTGCGCCTGGATCGGCTCGGTGACCGCGGGATCGCAGAAGGTGTCGGCGACCGAGGCCTTCACCAGGCCAGCGATCGAGACGATGTCGCCCGCCTCGCCGACGTCGATCGCGGTGCGCTCGATGCCGCGGAAGGCGAGGATCTTCGACACGCGGCCGGTCTCGACCAACTGGCCGTCGCGCGACAGCACCTTGACGGTCTGGTTGGGCTTCACCGTGCCGGAGATGATGCGGCCGGTGATGATGCGGCCGAGGAACTGGTTGGCTTCCAGAAGCGTGCCGAGCATCCGGAACGGACCTTCTTCGGTCTTGGCCTCCGGCACGTGCTTGAGCACCAGCTCGAACAGCGGCGCCAAGCCCTCGTCCTTCGGGCCCTCCGGCGAATGGTTCAGCCAGCCGTCGCGGCCCGACCCGTAGAGGATCGGGAAGTCGAGCTGCTCGTCGGTGGCGTCGAGCGCCGCGAACAGGTCGAACACCTCATTGATGACCTCCGAGGCGCGCGCGTCCGGCCGGTCGACCTTGTTGACCGCGACGATCGGCTTCAGGCCGATCTTCAGCGCCTTCGAGACCACGAACTTGGTCTGCGGCATCGGGCCTTCGGCGGCGTCCACCAGCACGATCACGCCGTCGACCATCGACAGGATGCGCTCGACCTCGCCGCCGAAATCGGCGTGGCCGGGCGTGTCGACGATGTTGATGCGCGTGTCCTTCCAGACGACCGAGGTCGCCTTGGCCAGGATGGTGATCCCGCGCTCCTTCTCGAGGTCGTTGGAGTCCATCACGCGCTCGGCGACGCGCTGGTTCTCACGGAACGAGCCGGACTGCTGCAGGAGCTTGTCCACCAGGGTCGTCTTGCCGTGGTCGACGTGCGCGATGATCGCGATGTTGCGGAGTTTCATGGAAACGACGTGCCTCAAGGCCCGCGAGCCGCGCGGGCCGCCCTTCGATCAGATTGTCTGCTGTGCGGCGCAACAGATGCGGGAGAAGGCCGCAAAACGCAAGGGCTGGCGCAGAAAGCCGCTCAGGATGCGGCGGGTTTGGGGCTCGCCTGCACCCGTGCGACCATCTCCTCGACGACCTCCAGGACGTCCGCCCGGTCCGCCTCGGACGCCGCCTCGAAGTCGAACACGGAGGGCTCGTAGCGGCGCTCGGGGCAGAGCTCCGCCCAGGAGCAGCCGAAATAGGCCTGCGCGAAGGCCTCGTTGGCGGGCGCGAAGCGCTCGCGGATCGCGCGGTAGCGCTCCTCCGTGAGGCCCACATAGGGAACCGCCTCCCAGCCGCGGCCCTCCATCAGCTTCAGGAAGTGTTCGTAGAGGTCGATGTAGTTCGGCAGCGACCGGATGCGGACGTCGACCCGGCGCATGATCTCCTGTGCGGCGAAGACGCCTTTTACGCCGAAGTTCGGGTTGATCCGCGGCGGCTCCTCCAGCTTGAAGCTGTGGGGCACGCCGACGGCGTCGAGCACGCTGCGGGCGAGCCCGTGCTTCACGGCCCGCTCGAACGAGATCGGCCGCACCGTGATCCGCGGATGCTCGATGGCGCGCTTCAGGAACGCCCACGGGTCCATGTAGCCGCGCTTGATCACATGCGCCTGGAACTCCGCGAAGCTGCGGCGCGACGCGAAGTTCTTCTGGTCCTGCGTGTACCAGGAGTTCATCCAGATCGGCTGGTCGCGCACGAAGGCGACCACCACCACCCGGAAACCGTGCTCCTCGAAGAAGCCGATGATGCGCTCGAACCAGCGGTCCCGACGCAGCAGGATCGCGAAATGCTCGCTGGAGACGACGATCGAGCCCGGCGTCTCCGCGAGCAGCGCGCTGAACTCGTCCCACACCGGGGCGTCGCGAAGCTCGCCCGGCAGCCGCAGATAGGTCTTGCGGGCGAGCGGCGTGTGGTTGCGCCGCCGCCTGCCCTCGCTCCCGAGCGTCGTCGGGTAATACAGCCCGAGCCGCCCCAGGCGCTTCGCATTGACGTAGAGGGCGTGCTGGATCGAGGTCGAGCCGGTCTTGTGCGGCCCGATGTGCAGATAGCAGACCCGCTCCGTGGTCGCAGGCGGCTTCCGGCGGAGCAGGTCGAGGATCATCGGAGCGGGCGGAGACCGACCGCGCTCAGGCGCCGCGCCGCCGCCGCGCGCCGAGCGTGCGCAGGCGGAGCGCGTTGAGCTTGATGAAGCCCGCCGCGTCGCGGTGATCATACGCCACGGCGCCGTCCTCGAAGGTCACCAGCTCCTGGTCGTAGAGCGAGTTGGGGCTCTCGCGGCCGGTGACGATGACGTTGCCCTTGTAGAGCTTGAGGCGGACGCGGCCCGAGACCTCCTTCTGGCTGAGGTCGATCGCGGCCTGCAGCATTTCCCGCTCAGGCGAGAACCAGAAGCCGTTGTAGATGAGCTCCGCATAGCGCGGCATCAGCTCGTCCTTGAGGTGCATGGCGCCGCGGTCGAGCGTGATGGACTCGATCGCGCGATGGGCCGCCAGAAGGATCGTGCCGCCCGGGGTCTCGTAGACGCCGCGCGACTTCATGCCGACGAAGCGGTTTTCGACGAGGTCGAGCCGCCCGACGCCGTTAGCCTTGCCGAGCGCGTTGAGCCGCGCCAGCAGGTCGGCCGGCGACAGCTTCTCGCCGTCGACCGCGACTGCATCGCCCTGCTCGAAGTCGATCGACATCAGCGTCGGCTCGTCGGGCGCATCCTCGGGCGCGATGGTGCGCATGTGGACGTCTTCGGGGGCCGGCAGGCTCGGATCCTCGAGCACCTTCCCCTCGGAGGAGGAGTGCAGCAGATTGGCGTCGACCGAGAACGGCGCCTCGCCGCGCTTGTCCTTCGCGATCGGGATCTGGTGCTGCTCGGCGAACTCGATGAGCTTCGTGCGGGAGGTCAGGTCCCATTCGCGCCAGGGCGCGATCACGGTGACGTCCGGCTCGAGCGCGTAATAGGACAGCTCGAAGCGGACCTGGTCGTTGCCCTTGCCGGTCGCGCCGTGACAGACCGCGTCCGCGCCGGTCGCGCGCAGGATCTCGATCTGCCGCTTCGCGATCAGCGGCCGGGCGATCGAGGTGCCGAGCAGATACTGGCCCTCATAGACCGTGTTGGCCCGGAACATCGGGAACACGTAGTCGCGGACGAACTCCTCGCGCAGATCGTCGACATAGATGTTGTCCGGCTTGACGCCGAGCAGCTCGGCCTTCTTGCGCGCCGGCTCCAGCTCCTCGCCCTGGCCGAGATCGGCCGTGAAGGTCACGACCTCGCACTGATAGGTGGTCTGCAGCCACTTCAGGATCACCGAGGTGTCGAGGCCGCCCGAATAGGCGAGCACGACCTTCTTGACGGATTTGGGTTCGGTCATCGGGGAGTCCGGAAGAGGGGTGAGCGAGCGCGGCGCACTCTAGTCATGAAGGGCCGCGAGGCAAGCAGGCGTCCTGCCTAGGGCGGCGGGGTCTCGCCGTCAGCCGCCAAAGAGCTTCTTCAGGAAGCCGAGCGGCTCGCGGATGGGGTTCGGGGCGCGGCGCTCGCGGACGACGTAGCCGTCGCGCGGATAATCGCCCGCATAGGGTTCTTCTTCCGGCGGCGGGCCCTGGCCGGGGCCGGTCTGGTAAACGTCGCCCGGCTGCTCCTCATAGCCGGCGACGCGCGGGCTCCAGTCGCCCGGCAGCGCGGCGACCTCCGCGCCCTCATGGGCGCGCGTCATGAAGCGGCTCCAGATCTCGACCGGCAGGCCGCCGCCGGAGGCGTGCTTGGTCGGGCTGTTGTCGTCATTGCCGAGCCAGACGGCCGTGACCATGCGGGAGGTGTAGCCGACGAACCAGGCGTCGCGGAACTCCTGGCTGGTGCCGGTCTTGCCCGCGGCCGGCCAGCCGGAGAGCTTCGCCGAACGCGCCGTGCCGGAGCGCAGCGTCTCCTGCAGCATGGCGTTCATCATGCCGACCCGCTCGGGGTCGACGATCTCCTTGGGCGGGTCGACGCGCCGCTGGTAGAGCGTCTCGCCGTCCGCCGTTTTGACCGAGCGCACGATGTAGGGCTTCGCCTCGAAGCCGCCATTGGCAAAGGGCGCATAGGCGGTCGCGAGTTCGAGCGGGCTGACCTCCGAGGTGCCGAGCGCGATCGACGGGTTCGGCGCGAGCTGCGAGGTGATGCCCAAGCGGTGCGCCGTGTTGACGACGTTCTCCGGGCCGACCTCGACGCCGAGCCGCACCGCGACCGTGTTGATCGACTGCGACAGCGCGCGGGTGAGCGTCATCGGGCCAGCGTAGCGGCGGGTGTAGTTCTCCGGGTTCCAGCCCTTGATCTGCACCGGCCCGTCGACGCGGATCGAGTCCGGATTGAGCCCGAGTTCGAGCGCCGTGAGATAGACGAACGGCTTGAAAGCGGATCCCGGCTGGCGCTTGGCCTCCACCGCGCGGTTGAACTGGCTTTCCGCATAGGACTTGCCGCCGACCAAGGCGCGCACCGCGCCGTCCGGCTCCAGCGCGACCAGCACCCCTTGCGTCACCTTCAGCTTGGCCCCGCGCTTGGCGATGCCGTCGGCGAGATCGCGCTCGGCCTCGGCCTCGAGCGCGGGGTCGATCGTGGTCTGGACGATGAGATCCTCGTCATAGATTCCGACCAGCGAGTCCAGCTGATCCATCACCCAGTCGGCCGCATAGCCGACCGCGCCCTCGGGCTTCGGTTGCGGCGAGGGCGGCGAGGCCCGGAACGCCGCTTGGGCCTGGTCGCGGGTGATGTAGCCCTCGTCCGCCATCGCCCGCAGCACGACGTCGGCGCGCGCCCGCGCGGCCTCCGGGTCATGGCTCGGGGACAGCCGCGACGGAGCCTTCACCAGCCCGGCCAGCATGGCCGCCTCGGTGATGTTCACCTTGCGGATCGACTTGCCGAAATAGCGCTGGGCCGCGGCCTCGACCCCATAGGCGCCCGCGCCGAAATAGACGCGGTTGAGGTACATCTCGAGGATCTTCTGCTTGCCGAACTTGCGCTCGAGCCAGAACGCCAGCACGGCCTCCTGAACCTTGCGCTCGAGCGACCGCTCCGGCGTCAGGAACAGGTTCTTGGCGAGCTGCTGGGTCAGCGTCGAGCCGCCCTGGGCCACGCCGCCGTGTTCGATGTTGGCCTTGAGCGCGCGCGCCAGACCGTACACGTCGACGCCCCAGTGATCGTAGAACCGCCGGTCCTCGATCGCGATGAACGCCTGCGGCACGAATTTCGGCATCTCCGACAGCGGCACGCTGGCCCCGCCGGTCTCGCCACGGTTGGCGATCGGCTTGCCGTCGAACGAGACGATCTGGACGTTTGGCGGCCGCTTCGGAACCTCCAGGTTCTGGATCGGCGGCAGGCGGGACGCGTAATAGGCCACCACGCCGCCCGCGCCCACCGCGCCGAACAGGCACAGCGTCAGGGCGAGCGCGATGAACCGGCCGATGAAGCTGCGCCGTCGACGGGGCGGCCGGCTCGGCTCGCGGCGCTTGCGCGCAGGGCGGCTGCGGCCCATCACCCAGTCCCAGTAGGAGATTTTTTCGCGCGGAGGGTCTTTGGGGGCGTCATCGCGCGGCGCTCCGAAGCCAGGCTCCCGGCGGCCGTCCTCCGGCCGCGCGTCGAACAGCGGCTCCTCGCGACCGGAGGCGCGTTCCGGCTCTCGCGCCGGCCCGGCCGTCGGGCGATCGTCCGGCGAGAGGCGCAGGTCGGGCGCGTCGGGCCTGACGTCGAAGCGCGGCTCGCGTCGTTCCTCCCGCCCCCGTCCGATGCCCATCTCGCCAAAGCCTCGTCACGCCGCACGCCGCGGCCGCTCCTGGGGAGCGACCGTCCCATGTTCCATCGGTTGGACTTTGAATGCGGCAGGTTTAAGGGCCGTTACGGGCGCAAACGCCGGTCCGCCCCTTGGGTTCCGAGGCGTTTGGCGTCGCTTGCCGCCACCTGCTTGTGGAGGTGGACGAAGAAAGCCGTTGCGAACAGAGGGGTGAGCAGGTTCGCGAACGGAATCACGGCGAGGCCCGCCACCAGAAGGCCGCCGAGGAACACCTTGCCGCTGTGACGGCGGCGCAACGCCGTCGCCTCCGCTTCGCTGCGGAAGCGCATGGCGGCGAGCGCAAAATATTCGCGGCTGAGCAGGTAGCCGTTCACGCCGAGCCAGGCGACGAGATTGATCCCCGGCAGGAACAGCAACACCAGCAGGAGCAGGTTGAGCCCGAGCACGAGCAGGGCGAAGCGCGCCGACAGCAGCAGCCCGCGCCAGAACGGCAGCGCGACCCCCGGCGGGTCGTTCGGGTAATGCGCGCGCTCGACGTGGCCGGCGATGTCGTCGAGGAACAGCCCGGCCACCATCGCGGTCACGGGCGTCACCAGGAACAACAGCCCGAACGTCGCCCCGAGGCCCGCGAGCAGATGCGCGATCCAGTTCGCCGTCGGGTTCGGCAGCGTGACGAGGCGCTCGGCCGCCGCCTCGAGCGCGAACCAGCCGAAGATCAGCAGCGCGAGCGTGATCCCGATCGACTTCCACAGCACCACGCGGAATTCGGGCGAGAAGGTCTGCCGCGCCGCCTTGACCGCCGCGTCCCACATCGGCGGCGCTCAGGCCGCGTCGTCGGGCGAGCGGACCTGCGCGTCCGGCCGGCCGAGCAGCGCCGCATTGGTGAGCCTGCGGACCTCGCGCTCGACCGCGGCGGCGAGGCGCTTGCGGTCAGTCGCCGGATCGGCCGCGATCGGCTCGCCGAAGGTCACGGTCGCGTCGATCGCGCCGTCGCGCAGGATCGACCACAGGTGCTGCGGGAAGCCCATGTCGCCGTACCAGGCCACGAAGGGACGGCCGAGGCGCCCGAGCGGCAGGCCGTTGCGGTGCGTGTAGGCGATCGAGACCGGCTGCACCCAGACCGCTGCGGCCTCGCCGCCTGCGAGCAGCGCGTTCTGCGTCGCGCCGAGCAGCGCGGTGCGGAACGGCAGCACGCGGTTGCCGTCGCTCGACGTGCCTTCGGCGAACAGCACGACCGGTTGCCCGGCCGCCATCCGCTCCGCCATCCGGCGGTTCACGTTCCCGGTGGCGCTGCGGCGGGAACGGTCGACGAAAATCGAGCGCTGCAGCTTTGCGAGCCACCCGAACACGGGCCAGTCGGCGATCTCGGACTTGGCCACGAAGCACATCTGGCAGACCGAGCCGAGCACCGGGATATCGAGCCAGGAGGAGTGGTTCGAGGTGATCAGCAGCGGCCGGGCGCCGGCGGGCGCGCCGATCACCCGCACCCGCATGCCGACGATCCTGAGCGCCAGACGGTGGAACCTCAACGGAATGGTCTCCGCCGAAGGCCGCCCGAGGCGCAGCATCAGCATCTGAACGGGCGCGAGCGTCACGACGGTCGCGATGAGCGCGACCGCAGAGGCCGCCGCGCGGAGCCGCCTGTGCGCCAAGCCTAGCCCTCGTCGTCGAGCGGGATGGCGTAGAGCTCGAGCCGGTGGTCGACGAGCCGGTAGCCGAGGCGCCGCGCGATCTCGGCCTGCAGCTCCTCGATGGCCTCGTCGCGGAACTCGATGATCTTGCCCGTCCTGAGGTCGATCAGATGGTCGTGATGCTCGTCCGGCTGCGGCTCGTAGCGCGAGCGGCCGTCGCGGAAGTCGAGACGCGCGATGATGCCCGAATCCTCGAACAGCTTCACCGTCCGATAGACCGTCGAGATCGAGATCCGGGGGTCGACTGCGGAGGCGCGGCGGTAGAGCTCCTCGACGTCGGGGTGGTCGTCCGCCTCGCCGACCACGCGCGCGATGACGCGGCGCTGCTCGGTCATCCGCATGCCCTTGGCGGCGCACAGCTGCTCGATGGAATCGGTTCTAAGCGTTGACACTTCGGGCCTCGTCCCCGGTCGTCTCGCGGCCCTCAAGGGCGACATGGCCATCAGTGTTCGCTTATAGGAGCGGCGCGCGGCGGCGTAAACACGCCCCCTCAGGGCAACTCCAGCGCGAGCACCTTGGCGGCGCCGCGGGTTCCGTCCGCCCGCGCGTAATAGGCCGGCCGGCGCCCGACCTGGGCGAAGCCGAAGCGGCGGTAGAGCGCCAGCGCGGCGGCGTTCTCCTCGTCGACCTCGAGCACGATGCGGCGCACGCCGCGGCCGCAAAGCCTGCCGAGGTGATGGCTGAACAGCGCTGCGCCGCCGCCGGAGCCGCGCCGCGCCTCCGCGACCGCGACCGACAGCACCTCGGCCTCGTCCTCGGCGACACGCGACAGCGCGAAGCCGAAAGCCCGCTCGCGGCCCTCGCGCCGCAGCACGCAGCCGATCACGGCGCGGTCGTTCAGCAGCGCGTCCATCTCGTCGACGCTCCAGCCGCGGGCGAAGGCCGCGCGGTGAAGCTCCGAGAGTTCGTCGGCGTCGCCCGCGTCGGCCGGTTCGACCGCCCAGGCGGCGGAGCGCGAAAGATAGGCGTCCCAGAACCACCAGTACATCGACGTCTCGTTCACCGGCGCGCGATCCGGCCGCCCTGCTGCGGATGCGCGTCCGCAGCCTTCAGGTAGAGGGGACGCGGCGGCTGTTCGGCAGGATCGCACGCCGCCCCGAGTCGCGCGAGCCAGACCGGCTCCGGCGCCTCGTGCCGCGCCTCCGCCTTTCGGATGCTGGGGTCGTCGGCGGCCGCGATCACCAGGTCCGCGCCCGACCCGACGACCAGCGCCGGACCCTCTCCGAGCGCCCGCGCGGCCTCGCGCGCCTCGATCAGCCGCGGCGACACCAGCGAGCGGCCGTCGCCGCCGAACGCCTGGAAGAACACGCGGCCGTGCCGGGCGTCGATCGCGGCCGCGACCGGCGTGGCGCCGTCGCCGCCGTCGAGCACCGGCGCGGCGAGCGCCGAGAGGGTCGTGACGCCGACGACCGGCAGGCCGGCGCCGAGCCCGATCGCCCGCGCGCAGGCGAGCCCCACCCGAAGACCGGTGAAGCTGCCCGGCCCGACCGTCACGACGACGCGTTCGACGCCCGCAAGGCCGCCGGCGGCGTCGAGCACGCGCTTCACCTCGGGCATCAGCGCCTCGGCGTGGCCGCGGGTCATCTCGAGCGAGACGACGTGCGAGGGGCCGCCCGCCGTGTCCACGACGGCGGCCGAGCAGGCCCCGAGAGCTGTGTCGATCGCTAGCACGCGCATGCGGGCTGAGTAGCAGGTTTCGGCCCGTGCGGAAGCCGAGCCTCAGGCGGGCGGCCGCGACAGCCTCAGCCGGCGCTCATTCAGACGATTTTGCAGAACTCGTCGAAGTCGGGCCGCGGCAGCCGCTCCTTCACGCCCTGCGGATCGCCATAGCCGAGATTGACGAGGAAGTTCGTCCTGTAGGTCGTCCCCGCGAAAAACGCCTCGTCGACCATCTGCTTGTCGAAGCCCGACATCGGGCCGCAGTCGAGGCCGAGCGAGCGGGCGGCGAGGATCAGATAGCCGCCCATCAGCGTGCCGTTGCGGAACGCGGTCTCCTCGATCAGGGCCTGGTTGCCTTCGAACCAGCTCTTGGCGTCGGTGTGCGGGAAGAAACGCGGCAGGTTGTCGAGCCAGCGCATGTCATGGGCGACGATGACGACGACCGGCGCGGCCATGGTCTTGTCGCGGTTGTTGGCCGAGAGCGCCGGTTTGAGCTTCGCCTTGGCCTCCTCGGAGGTCACGAACACCAAGCGGCCCGGCAGACCGTTGGCGCTGGTCGGCCCAATCTTCACGAGCTCGAACAGCGCGCGGAGCGTCGTGTCCGACACGGGCTCCGGGTGGAAAGCGTTGAAGGTCCGGGCGGCGCGGAACAGCGTGTCGAGGGCGGCGTCGTCGAGCGGCGCGCGATGGGGTCCGGTCAATGGTTCGTCCTTGGCTGAATCGGGCGGGCGGAGACTAGCAGCGCAGGCGCGCGAAAGGCGCCGTCAGATCGTGTCCGCCACGCCGCCGTCGACTCTGAGCGCCGCGCCCGTGGTCGCCGAAGCCTGCTTCGAGCAGACATAGACCACCATGTTGGCGACCTCCTCGACCGTGGCGGCGCGCTGGATGATCGAGCTCGGCCGGTGCGCCTTCACGAAGGCAGCGCCCGCTTCCTCGAGGCTATGCCCGGTCTTGGCGACTTCGTCCTTCAGCATCTCGGCGACGCCCTCGGAAAGCGTCGGGCCGGGCAGCACCGAGTTCACCGTCACGCAGGTCCCCGCCATGCGCTTGGCGAGGCCGCGGGAGATCGCAAGCTGCGCGGTCTTGGTGAAGCCGTAATGCACCATCTCGACCGGGATGTTTATGGCGGATTCCGAGGAGATGAACACGATGCGGCCCCAGCCGCGCTCGGCCATGCCCTGCGCGTAGGCGCGCGACAGGCGCACGCCGGACATGACGTTGACCTCGAAGAACCGGGCCCACTCCTCGTCCGGGACCTCGAAGAAGTCCTGCGGATTGAAGATGCCGACATTGTTCACGAGGATGTCCGGCGCCGGGACCGCCGCGACCAGCGCCGCCGCGCCCTCGGCGGTCGCGAGATCGGCCGCCACGCCCTGGAGCTTGGCGCCCGGGACCGCGGCTGCGATGTCGGCGATCGCCTGGTCGACCGCCGGCTGCTTGCGGCCGTTGATGACCACCGTCGCGCCGGAGCGGGCAAGGCCGAGCGCGATACCGTGGCCGATGCCGACCGTCGAACCGGTGACGATCGCGGTCTTGTCCGAAAGATCGATTATCATCGCAGCGGCTCCCTGAAATTGCTTAGGCGGCAAGGTCGTCCGCCGCGCCTCAATTTTCCAGAGCGGTCCGCTTGCGCCGCCGCAAGCCCGGCGACGCGGCCGCGCCGCTCAGGCCGCGGCGGCGTCGAGCGCCTGCGTCTCCGCCTCGGTGAACAGACGCGAGCGGATGTGGAAGCGCACCTCGCGGCCGTTCTCGAGGCTGAACATGCCGCCGCGGCCCGGCACGACGTCAAGCGTCAGGTGCGTGTGCCGCCAGTACTCGAACTGGGACGGGCTCATGTAGAACGGCGCGCCGCCGACTTCGCCGAGCTTCACGTCGTCGTCGCCGACGATGTAGTCGCCGACCGCAAAGCACATCGGCGAGGAGCCGTCGCAGCAGCCCCCGGACTGGTGGAACAGCACGTCGCCATGCTCGGCCCGAAGGGCGTCGATCAGGTCGAGCGCCTTCTGCGTGGCCTCGACGCGGAGCGGGATCGTCTGGGTCATAAGGGCTCCTCCGGACGGTCAACATAGGCCGGACGGCGGCCGCGGCGAAGCCCCGGCGTTCAGGGTTCGCTGTCGAGCATCGCCCTCCGGACGGGCGGGTGACTGACGGCGAAGGCTCCTGCGTTCACGCGCCCTCGGCCGCGATGCTCCGCAGCACGCCCAGAAGGTCGGGCCCGGTGAGCACCTCGCCGCTGTCGAGATCGGCGACCGAGACGTTCTCGACCCCTTGATCGGAGAGTTCGATCGCTTTCAGCAGCGCCTGGTCGCGGGTCTCGAACGGGTAGGAGAGCGGCTCCGCCGCATTCGTCACGGCCGAGGTCACGAAAGGCATTGCGGCTCTCCTCGCAGTGTTGGGGCGCAAACAGATGGGGCGGCCGAAGCGGCCCCCAAGTCTCGTCTCCTCCGGCCGAAACGCCGCTTCTTCGCCGTGCGCCTCGCATCGCGTCGAGCTGGCCCCCGCCGGACGGGCTCCTACGGCCGCACGGGCCGCACGCCCGTGGCGCTCCGCCAAACGAGCCGGGCGGGCGGCGGCCGTGCCCGGCTGAGCGCAGGCTTCACAGGCTCAGGCGAATGCTTCGGTACTCATCGACGGCGTCCGCGTCGACCTCGACCGTGACGCCGCTTTCAGCGGGATGCATGTTCGAGCCACGTTGCTTGACGCCCGAGATCCAGAACTCTTCTCCGGATTCAACATCGAAGAAATTGCCGCGGACGCCGCCTCCCTTGGCTTTCTGCAGGACGCGGTCACGGTAATAGATCGTCTTGCCGGTCTTCGAGAAGCTGACCCATCCGATCCGTGCGGCCACACCTTCGATGTGACCATCCTTGTTCTCAAGGTACATCACCCGCCGGGCAAGACCCTTGGTGAGCTGCGAGCGCATCTTTCGCTCCGAAATACTATCCGTTCGCAGATAAGACTGCGGAGCGAGCGAAAAAGAAAGGGCGGCCCGGAGGCCGCCCTTCGCAGTTTCGAGGTCGCTCGTCCGCTCAGAAGAAGCCCAGCTTCTTCGGGCTGTAGCTGACCAGCATGTTCTTGGTCTGCTGGTAGTGGTCGAGCATCATCTTGTGGGTCTCGCGACCGATGCCGGACTGCTTGTAGCCGCCGAACGCCGCGTGCGCGGGGTAGGCGTGGTAGCAGTTCGTCCAGACGCGGCCGGCCTGGATGCCGCGGCCGAAGCGGTAGGCGCGATTGATGTCGCGGGTCCACACGCCGGCGCCGAGGCCGTAGAGCGTATCGTTGGCGATCGACATCGCGTCAGCGTCGTCCTTGAAGGTCGTGACCGACAGCACCGGGCCGAAGATCTCCTCCTGGAAGATCCGCATCTTGTTGTGGCCCTTGAACACGGTCGGCTTGACGTAGTAGCCGCCCGCGAAATCGCCCTCGAGCTGGTTGCGGCCGCCGCCGGCCAGCACTTCCGCGCCTTCCTGCTTGCCGATGTCGATGTAGCTCAGGATCTTCTCGAGCTGCTCGTTGGAGGCCTGCGCGCCCACCATGGTGGAGGGGTCGAGCGGCGAGCCGAGCTTGATCGCCTCGACGCGCTTCAGCGCCTTCTCCATGAAGCGGTCATAGACCGACTCCTGCACCAGCGCGCGGCTCGGGCAGGTGCAGACCTCGCCCTGGTTGAGGGCGAACATCACGAAGCCTTCGACCGCCTTGTCGAAGAAATCGTCGTCCTCGGCCACCACGTCGGCGAAGAAGATGTTCGGCGACTTGCCGCCGAGCTCGAGCGTCACCGGGATCAGGTTTTGGCTGGCGTACTGCATGATCAGCCGGCCGGTCGTGGTCTCGCCCGTGAAGGCGATCTTGGCGATCCGATTCGACGAGGCGAGCGGCTTGCCGGCCTCGAGGCCGAAACCGTTGACGACGTTCAGCACGCCCTCCGGCAGGATGCCGGCGATCAGCTCCATCACCACCATGATCGAGGCCGGGGTCTGCTCGGCGGGCTTCAGCACCACGCAGTTGCCGGCCGCGAGCGCCGGCGCGAGCTTCCACACGGCCATCAGGATCGGGAAGTTCCACGGGATGATCTGCCCGACGACGCCGAGCGGCTCGTGGAAATGGTAGGCGATCGTGTCGTGGTCGATCTCCGAGAGCGCGCCTTCCTGGGCGCGGACGCAGCCGGCGAAATAGCGCCAGTGATCGATCGCCAGCGGAATGTCGGCGGCCATCGTCTCGCGGATCGGCTTGCCGTTGTCCCAGGTCTCGGCGAGCGCGATCGCCTCGAGGTTCTGCTCCATCACGTCGGCGATCTTGAGCAGCAGGCCGGCGCGCTCGGCCGGCGAGGTGCGGCCCCAGGCGTCCTTCGCCTTGTGGGCGGCGTCGAGCGCGAGCTCGATGTCCTCCTTCTGCGAGCGGGCGACCTCGCAGATCTTCTGGCCGGTGATCGGGCTGGTGTTGTCGAAGTAGCGGCCGCCGACCGGCGCGACGAACTTGCCGCCGATGAAGTTGTCGTAACGCTCCTTGAACGGCGAGCGGACAAAGGCGTCCATGCGTTCGGGCTTGTTCATGTCACTCCCTCCCAGGCTTGTTGTTTGAGGCTGGCCGCGCCATCGCAGCCTTCGTGCCAATCGGGCCGCGCCGGAAAAAGATCGTCGCTGCGCCGCGGCAAGTCTCTGGCGGCAAAGATGTTTGGCGAGACCGGTCGCCGAGCGCCCGAGGGTTGCTGTGGACTCTGCCCGGCGTCTGGCGCCACACTGTCGCGGACAGCGACGAGAAGCGCTGCGACATGTCGCTGAATGCGACACCAGGGACGAAACGCCGATGAGCGCCGCTGCCCCGCGCGCCGATCTGATGCAGGCGCGCCGCGACTTCTTCGACCGCCACGCCGAACCCATGGACGTGGTGCCGCCCTCGATCCTGCGCTCCTGGCGGCGCTGCGTGGAGCGCGGCTTCGACAGCCACGCCGAGCCGCGCATCGAGCCGGTCGGCTCCGCGGCGCTGCGCGAACATCATGAGCGCAACGACCGGCTGATCCGGCTGTGCCGGCCGGAGCTCGAGGCGCTGGCCGCCGAAGCGCGCGACACCGGCAGCCTGGTGATCCTGACCGACGGCGGCGGGCTGGTGCTGGACGCGGTCGGCGACCCGGGCTTCGCCGGCAAGGCGGCGGGGGTCGCGCTGCGTCCCGGCGTGCGCTGGGCCGAGGCCTCGACCGGCACCAATGCAATCGGCGCGGCGCTGGTCGAGCGGCGGCCGATCGAGGTGCGCGGGGCGGAGCACTATTTCGAGTCCCACCGCATCCTGACCTGCGCCGCAGCCCCGATCTTCGACCCGCGCGGCGCGCTGGTCGGCGCGCTCGACCTTTCCGGCGCGGCGACGATCCCGCATCTCCACGCGCTGTCGCTGATCCGGCTCGGCGTCGACCAGATCGAGCACCGCATGTTCGCCGAAGGCTTTGCGGGCTGCGACGTGCTCCGCCTGCACGCCGACCCGGCGCTGCTCGGCACGCCCCAGGAGGGCGTCGCGGTGTTCGAGGGCGCCCGGCTCGTGGCCGCCAATCGGCACGCGCTGAAGCTTCTCGGGCTCGACTGGAACGCTCTCGGCGCGCGCACCTTCGGCGACCTGTTCGACGGCGGCCATCTCGCCCGCGCCGAGGCGCGCACGCTGCGCAGCCGCGCCGGAACGGTGCTGCACGCACGCCTGCCGGCGCCGGCGCCCCTGGTTCCGGGCGCGCGGCTGAAGCCTGCGGCTCCGCCGGCGGCGCCGGCTGGACCGGTGTTCGACGCCGCCACCCGGGCGAACCTCGCGCGGGCGGTCAAGCTCGTCGACGGCGACATCCCGATCCTGATCCAGGGCGAGACCGGCTCGGGCAAGGAGATGTTCGCCCGCGCCGTCCACGCCGCGAGCGCGCGCGCCGAAAAGCCGTTCGTGGCCGTCAACTGCGCGGCGCTGCCCGAGGGTCTGATCGAGTCCGAGCTGTTCGGCTACGAGCACGGCGCCTTCACGGGCGCGCGGCGGACGGGCTCCAAGGGCCTGTTGCGCGAGGCCGACGGCGGCGTGCTGTTCCTGGACGAGATCGGCGACATGCCGCTGCCGCTGCAGGCGCGGCTGCTGCGCGTCGTGCAGGAGCGGGCGGTGACGCCGCTCGGCGGCGGCCGGCCGACGCCGCTCGACGTCAGGCTGATCTGCGCCACCCACCGCGATCTGCAGGCGCTTTCCGCGCAGCAGGCGTTCCGGCCCGACCTCTATTTTCGCCTCGCCCAGTTCACCTTCGCGCTACCGCCGCTGCGCGCGCTGCCGGACCGGACGGCGCTGATCGAGGCGCTGTGGCGCGGACTGGCGACCGAGGGCCGCAGGTTTTCGCCGGCCGCCATCGCGGCGATGCGACGCTACGACTGGCCCGGAAACCATCGCGAGCTCGTCGGCGTGCTGAAGGCGATGATCGCGCTGTCGTCGCCGGGCGAGTCGCTCGGGCCCGACCTGCTGCCGGCGTCCGTTCTGCAGGGGGCCGCGCCTCCGGCTACGCCGGCGGAGGCGGCCGCGGGCGGGCTCGACGCCATGGCGCGCGGCGCGATGCTGGCCGCCGTGGAGGCCTGCGGCGGCAATGTCGCGGCGGCCGCCCGCCGCCTCGGCGTCAGCCGCAGCACGCTCTATCGCCGGGCGCTCTCCCGGCGCTCCTGAGCGGCCCCGAGGTCGTCAGGACGCACTTGTCCGCCGCGGGGGGCGGAACGATGTGTCCCGCATGACCTTCACGCGGCCACACAGGGAGCTTCACCATGAGCAACGCGAACGCCGCCGCCTCCGGGACCTATGATCTCGGCGGCCAGACCATCCATCGCCTCGGCTTCGGCGCCATGCGGGTCACCGGTCAGGGCATCTGGGGCGAGCCCCAGGACCGGGAGGAGAGCCTCCGGACGCTGCGCCGCCTGCCCGAGCTCGGCGTCAACTTCATCGACACCGCCGACAGCTACGGCCCGTTCGTCAGCGAGGAGCTGATCCGCGAGGCGCTGCATCCCTACACGGAAATGCTGATCGCCACCAAGGGCGGCCTGACCCGCCACGGCCCGGACATCTGGATGCCGGTCGGCCGGCCCGAATATCTCCGGCAGTGCGTGCTGATGAGCCTGCGCCGGCTCGGCGTCGAAACGATCGACCTGTGGCAGCTCCACCGCATCGACCCCAAGGTTCCGCAGGACGAGCAGTTCGGCGTCATCCGCGACATGCAGAAGGAAGGCCTGATCCGCAATGTCGGGCTGAGCGAGGTGAGCGTCGCCGAGATCAAGGCGGCGCAGAAGTTCTTCACGGTCGCGACCGTCCAGAACCGCTACAACCTCGTCGACCGCACGAGCGAGGACGTGCTGGACTTCTGCGCGCAAAACGGCGTCGGCTTCATCCCGTGGTTCCCGCTGGCGGCCGGCGAGCTCGCCAAGCCCGGCTCCGTGCTCGACACGATCGCGAAGAAGATCGGCGCGAGCCCGAGCCAGGTGGCGCTCGCCTGGGTGCTGAAGCGCAGCCCCGTGATGCTGCCGATCCCCGGCACCTCCAAGGTGAAGCATCTCGAGGAGAACGTCGCGGCGGCGGCGATCGAGCTTTCCGACGAAGATTTCGACGCGCTCGACAAGCAGGGCAGGGCCGAGTTCCAGAAGGCCGCCTGAGAGGCTGCGCCGCTCCCCCGCCTCTCCGCCCCACGCCCCGGCCCGCGGGAGCGTGGGGCGCCGCCTCATGAAAGGACCAGCCGATGCCGATGCGTCTCGACGGTTCCTGCAAATGCGGGGCGGTGCGCTTCTCGGTCGAGAGCCACGCGCCCTATCCCTACCAGCTCTGCTACTGCTCGATCTGCCGCAAGACGGCGGGCGGCGGCGGTTTCGCGATCAATCTCCATGCCGACGCCCGCACGCTGAACACCGAGGGCGCGAAGGCGATCGGCGTGTTTCGCGCGGAGCTCGCCGGCGAAGACGGCCAGCTTCATCGCAGCACCGGAGAACGGAATTTCTGCACGCGCTGCGGGTCCGCGCTGTGGCTGTTCGACCCGACCTGGCAGGAGCTCCTGCACCCGTTCGCCTCGGCGATCGACTCCGACCTTCCGGTCCCGCCGGTTCGCACGCATCTGATGCTCGGCTCCAAGGCCTCCTGGGTCGAACCGGTCATCGGGCCAGCGGACCTCGCCTTCGACGAATATCCGGAGCAGTCGATCGAGGAGTGGCACCGCTCGCACGGCCTCTGGATCGACTGAGCCGGCGGCTCACGGGGCCGCCGGGAACGTCTTCCCCCTGGGATGGTTCTTAATCGGGCGGCGGGCCGCTCGTCCGAACCATCCACGAGAGGGGAAGCGCAGTGGCAGAAGCCAGGCCGGCGCCCGGCGCCGTATCCGTATCGCTGACGATCAACGGAAAATCCCACGCGGTTTCGGTCCCCCCCTCCACCACCGTGCTGGACCTCCTCCGCGAGCGGCTGCACCTCACCGGAACGAAGAAGGGCTGCGACCAGGGCCAGTGCGGCGCCTGCACGGTTCTGATCGACGGCCGGCGGGTGAACTCCTGCCTGCAGCTCGCCGTCATGAATGACGGCCGCGAGATCACGACCGTCGAGGGGCTCGGCGCGCCCGGCCGGCTGCATCCGATGCAGGAGGCGTTCGTCGCCCATGACGCCTTCCAGTGCGGCTACTGCACGCCCGGACAGATCTGTTCGGCGGTGGCGCTGCTGAAGGAAGGCCGCGCCCGGTCGCGCGCGGAAATCCGCGAGCTGATGAGCGGCAATCTCTGCCGCTGCGGCGCCTACACCAACATCGTCGACGCGATCGAGGCCGTCATGGGCGCGGGCGCCATGCAGGAGGCCGCGGAATGATGAACTTCTCCTACACCCGCGCCGAAACCGTCGCGGACGCGATCAGCGCCGTCTCCGGGGATCCCGGCGCCCGCTACATCGCCGGCGGCACGAACCTCGTCGACCTGATGAAATACGACGTCGAGCGGCCCGGCCGGCTGGTCGACATCACGCGGCTGCCGTTGCGCGACATCGAGGCGACCCCGGCCGGCGGACTGCGGATCGGAGCGCTGGTCCCGAACTCCGACCTCGCCTATGACCCGCGGGTCGAGCGCGACTATCCGCTGCTCGCGAGCGCGATCCTGGCCGGCGCTTCGGCGCAGCTCCGCAACGCCGCCACCACCGGCGGCAACCTGCTGCAGCGGACGCGCTGCTACTACTTTTACGACGTCGGCACGCCCTGCAACAAACGCGCGCCCGGAACCGGCTGCGGCGCGATCGGCGGCGTGAACCGCATCCACGCGATCCTGGGCGCGAGCGAAAGCTGCATCGCCACCCACCCGTCCGACATGTGCGTCGCGCTCGCGGCGCTTGAAGCCGTTGTGCATGTCGCGGGGCCTGAGGGCGAGCGGACGGTCGCCTTCGAGGATTTCCACCGCCTTCCGGGGGATCGTCCGGAGATCGACAACACGCTGAAGCACGGCGAGATGATCACGGCGGTCGAACTGCCGGCGCCCCGCTTCGGGACGCGCCACACCTACATCAAGCTGCGCGACCGGCTGTCCTACGCGTTCGCGCTGGTGTCGGTGGCGGCAGGGCTGGAGATGGACGGCGGGTCGATCCGGGAGGCGCGGATCGCGCTCGGCGGCGTCGCGCACAAGCCTTGGCGGGTTCCGGAGGCGGAGGCGCTGCTCGGCGGCCAGGAGCCGTCGCGCGAGCTCTTCGGGGCGGCGGCCGAGCGCCTGCTCCAGGGCGCGCAGGGCCAGGGCGAGAACGACTTCAAGATCGAACTCGCCCGCCGCGCCGTCATCCGCGCGCTCGGACAGGCCGCGGCTGGCACGCCGCAGGTCCAGTCCGTCAAGTCGATCAACTGAGGGAGGCGGCGGATGTCCAACGTGCAATACGTCGGCGGCGCCCAGCCGCGCGTGGACGGACCGCTGAAGGTCAGCGGCCTCGCCAAATATGCCGGGGAGTTCCCGGCCGAAGACCTCGCCTATGGGGTCGTGGTCTCAAGCTCGGTCGCGAAGGGCCGTATCCGGCGGCTCGACCTAGACGCGGCGCGCGCCACGCCCGGCGTGGTGGCGATCCTGACGCATGCGGACCGACCGACCGTCACGACCGACGCCAAGAAGCATCAGGACCAGGCGGCGCCTCCCGGGTTCCCGTTCATCCCGCTGCATGACGACCGCATCGTCTATAGCGGCCAGCCGGTCGCCCTGGTGGTGGCGGAAAGCTTCGAGGCCGCGCGCGACGCCGCTGCGCTCGTCCGGGTCGAGTACGAGACGGAGCCGGCGGTGGTCGACGTCGCGCAGCGTCGCGACGCAGCCTATGACCCGCCGGAGAAGCGCGACGGCGTTCCGCCTCCCCCGCCGCCGCGGGGCGACGCGGACGCCGCTTTTTCGGCCGCGCCGGTCAAGATCTCGGGCGACTACCGGATCGCGGTCGAGCATCACAATCCGATGGAGATGCACGCCTCCACGGTGTTCTGGGACCGCGGCAAGCTGGTCGTTCACGACAAGGTCCAGGGCGTCACCAACACCAAGGCCTTCGTGGTCAATGTGTTCGGCCTGCCGGAGGACGACGTGCGCGTCCTGTCGCCCTTCGTCGGCGGCGCCTTCGGCAGCGGGCTGCGCCCGCAGTACCAGCTGACGCTCGCCGTCATGGCGGCGCTGAGGCTGAAGCGCTCGGTCCGCGTGACGCTGACGCGCGACCAGATGTTCACCTTCACCTACCGCCCGGACACGCTGCAGACGGTGGCGCTCAGCGCCGACAGCGACGGGCGGCTCCAGTCGATCCGCCACGACGCCGTCGCCTGCACCTCGACCTTCGAAGACTATCAGGAGGCGGTGGTGAACTGGTCGGGGCTGATCTACGCCTGCGACAATGTCAGCCTGTCCTACCGGCTGGCCAAGATCGACACCTACACGCCCGGCGACATGCGGGCGCCTGGCGCGACCACCGGCGTCTATGCGCTGGAGGCGGCGATGGACGAGCTCGCTTATGCGGCGAAGGTCGATCCGCTGGAGCTCCGGCTGCGCAACTACGCCGATCACGACCAGAACGACGACAAGCCGTTCTCCTCAAAGGAGCTGCGGGCGTGCTACGAGCGCGGCGCGCAGGCCTTCGGCTGGTCGCGCCGCTCCGCGGAGCCGCGCTCGATGCGCGACGGGCGCGACCTCGTCGGCCTCGGCATGGCGACGGGCTGCTGGGAGGCGATGATGCAGCCGCACTCGGCGCGCGCCACCCTGACCCCCGAAGGCAAGCTCGAGGTCGCCTGCGCGACGGCCGACATCGGCACCGGGACCTACACCATCCTGGCGCAGATCGGCGCGGACGCGATGGGGCTGCCGATCGAGGACGTCGTGGTGCGGATCGGCGACTCCTCGCTGCCGATGGCGCCCGTGGAGGGCGGATCCTGGGCCGCGGCGTCAGCCGGTTCGGCGGTCCAGGCCGCCTGTCGGGGCCTGCGCGAGCAGATCCTGACGCATGCGCGCGCGCTCGAGAACTCGCCGCTCGCCAACGCCAGCCTCGACCACGTCGTGTTCTCGGGCGGGGGCGTCGCGCTCGCAGCCGATCCGGCCCGGTCCGTCCCCTATGGCGAGGCGCTGCGGGCCTCGGGATTGCAGCGACTCGAGGCGAACGCCGACTTCGCGCCCGACGAGGCGTTCACCAAGAAGTTCGCGGCCTACACGCATTCCGCGGTCTTCGTGGAGGTGCGGGTCGACGAGGAGCTCGGCGTCATCCGCGTCAGCCGCGTCGTGAGCGCGATCGCGGCCGGCAAGATCCTCAACCAGATGACGGCGCGCAGCCAGATTCTCGGCGGCGTCGTGATGGGCATCGGCATGGCGCTGCACGAGGAGAGCATGCCGGACCGCCGTCTCGGCCGCTTCATGAACCACAACTATGGCGAGTATCACGTCCCCGCCAACGCGGACATCCACGACATAGAGGTGATCTTCGTCGACGAGATCGACGAGGCCAATTCGCTCGGTATCAAGGGCCTCGGCGAGATCGGGATCGTCGGAACCGCTGCGGCGGTCGCCAACGCGATCTTCCACGCGACCGGCCGGCGCGTCCGGGACCTGCCGATCACGCCTGACAAGCTCCTGTAGGGGCGCGGCCGAGGCCGCGCCGCCTCACCGCGAGATGCTGTCGCCCGAGCGGAGCCGGACCGGCGCTTCGTCGTCGGGCTCCGCCGCCTGCTCGAGCTGCCGCTCATAGCGATGCGAGGAGGTCTCGCCGGTGCGGGCGTACTGCTCCGCGTCGCGCCCGGCCGACGAGGAGTAGTCCGCGACCGGCTGCGGCCCGACCCGCCAGCCGAGCTCAGCCGGGCTGGCGTCCCGCGCCGGCGGCGGCGCGCGATATTCGAGCGGCTCGCGCGATGCGACCCGGGTCGGCTTGGGCGCTGCGGCTCCGGCGGGCGCCGCCAGAGGACGACTCTCGATCCGCTGGTTCTGGTTCCGCCAGCTCTGGGGCGAGCCGTACATGTCACGCGGCTCGTCGAGCTGGGCGACCTCGTAGCTGCGCTGTGGCTCCAGGCGGGGCTGCGGGTCCGCCCGGCGCGCGGTCCGTGCGGGCTCGGCCGGCAGCGGCTCATATTGCGGAACCGGCTCAGCCTCCTGCAGGGCTTCCTGGCGCGCCTCCTGGCGGCTCTCCTGTCGCCGCGCTTCCGGCAAAGGCTCGTATTGCGGGATCGGCGCCTCGTTGCGCGCGATCTGGATCGGCCGCTCCGCGGGGCGCGGCGGAGCCACAGGCTCGGCGGCCGCGACCTCGATCGGCGCCGGTCGCGCATGCGCAGGACGGTCGTCGATGATCTCGGTCTGCGCGACCATGATCGGTCCGCCGTCGATCCGCTCGGTCGGGGCCGGGGGCGGACCCCAGCGGCCCTCGCCGCCCCACCAGGTCTTCGGCGGACGCTGCTTGTCGTAGAAGGCGTTGCCGCCCGCGACCAGCACGTAGCGCATGTTCCGGTAGGGGAACTTGTAGCCGGCGGTGTGGAAGAACTGGGCCTTCTGAACGCCCGGATGGCGGCGGCCGGCCAGCACGGCGTCGGCCACGCGGCGGGCGCGCGGCGCGCCGCGGTCGGTCATCGGCCGGGTCAGCACCCCGGGCGCGAACTGGTTCTTGGCGCCGACCACCTGGCAGATCGTCGAGCCGTACCGGCCCGACTTGAGCCGGTTCATCACCACCGTGCCGACCGCCAGCATGCCGGCGTCGCTCGATCGGTTCGATTCGAAATACATGGCGCGCGCGAGACATTCGCGCTCGCTCAGACGAACGCGCTGGACTCCTGTCGAGGACGCGCAGCCGGCGAGGCCGGCAGCCACCATCGTCACGACGAAAGCCGCGCGGAGACTGACCATCGAAGGTCCTGTCACGCCGGTACTCCAAACTCGATACGCCACGCCATTCGGAGCTGATTGTGGCTCTCCGGCCACATCTCCGGCGAGAAGCGAGCCCGCTCCCCACGCGTCAAGAAAATGCGAAGAGTCTGAGGAAAGCTTTAACCGATCGAGGATTTTGGCCGCCTGCGGGCTTCGGGACGGCGCCCGCGCCTAGGTCTCCACGGCCGCGACCTGATCGCGCAGCCAGCCCAGATAGCCGGCCGAGCCGCCCAGCACCGGCGTGACCAGAACCTCCGGCAGCTCGTAATTGTGCAGCCTCGCGATGGTCCGCTGGAGACGGTCGGCGGCGTCGGCGGTCGTCTTGAGCTCGACCACGAATTCCGGCGTGCGGCAGAGCTCGCTTTGCCAGCGATAGACGCTTTCGGCCGAGCCGATCCGAGCGCACGCGGCCTCGCCGGCCTCCACCGCGGCCTGGGCGATGGCGTCGGCGACTGCGCGCTCGTCGGTGGTGGTGGTGACGATCACGAACTCCGTCACGTTCGCGTGGCTCCCGGAAGTGAGGCGCGGCCGGGGGCCGGCCGCGCCGGTTGCTATCTGGCCTCGGAGGCCGGAGCGCCCATGGCCTTCAGCATCTCCTTCATCTCCGCGATCTCGCGCTCCTGATCGTCGACGATCCGCTGCGCGAGCTTTCTGACGTCCGCGTTCTGGCCGTATCGCAGGACGATCCGGGCCATCGCCACCGCGCCTGCGTGATGTGGGATCATGTGGTTCAGGAAGTCGCGGTCCGCATTCCCTGTGAACGGCGAGCGCATCGCCTCATGCATGGCGGCTTCCGCCGCTTCATAGGCCGCGGTGGAGGGAGCGGCGCCGGAGCCCATCCCCATGTGCTGCATGGCGTCGTGGCTCATATGGTCTGCGCTCGCGGGCGGCCCGGACCCGTCCTCGGCCAGGGCCGCGGCCGGGGCGGCGAACAGAAGAGCGGCGGCGAGGCCGCTCGAAATCATGCGCATGGCGCTTCATCCTCTTGATCTGCGTGATGTTTCGGTCGGCTTATGAAACTCACGCGGGTCGGGGAGGCGGCGCGGCCGGCATGCGCGGAGCGTCCTCGAGGACCGCGGCGACCTCTGCGGAGGGCGCATGCGCGCCGACCTCGAGCGGCGGCAGGGCCGCCGTGGCGGCGGGCGCGCAGCAGCACGCGCAGCAGGATTTGAGCGCCAGATGGGCCGCGCGCCCGTCGTGGCAGGGCGTGGGCTTCGAGTGGATGGACGCGCCGTCGCCGGCCGCCGCGACGGCGCAGCCGCCGAAGGCCGGCAGGCTGAAAGCTCCGGCCGCGAGGCAGAGGATCAGAAGAGCGAGCAGCCGCGCCATCAGGTGTCCGTCCGCACGCGCCCTGTCGGGGCGTTGGTCCAGAATGGCGCCGTTCAGAGCGGTGCGCTATCCTTGGGCGTCGCGCGGATCTGAGGGAGACGTCATGGCGGCCGGCCGATTTCGGGCGAGTTTGACGTTGATGTTAGGGCTCGGCTGCGGGCCCGCCTGGGCGCAAAACCCGTTCGCCGGAACCTGGGCGCCGAGCTGCGATCCGGCGCCCGCCAAGGTGGTGGACAACAAGCTCGCCACGCTGGTGTTTCTCGACGGCGCCATGAAGTTCTCGGACTACCAGTGCGAGATCGCCGGCTGGCGGAAGCAGGGCAAACGCTACCGGTCGGACCTGACCTGCTTTCGCAAAGGGGCGGAGCCGGTCAAGCGCCAGCTCGCCGTCCGCCAGATCGGCGACCGGCTGAAGGTCGTGGTGAGCGACGGGGCCTACAAGAAGACGCTGCAACGCTGCGGCGACTGACGGTACGGAACGCCACTTGGCGGCCTAGCGCCGCCACCAGTATTCCTTGATGTTTCCGCGGCGGCCGGCCGAGACGTCGTAGCGCGACTGCAGCTCCTGCTCCGGCGACTGGTACATCGGGCCGTAGGGGGTGTCGTCCGCCTCTTGGTCGTCGCGATATACGTAGGTCCTCGGGGCATGGCGACGCGCCGCCATATGGCTGCGCCGCCGCTCGGCCGCGTGACCGGCATGCGCGGCCGGCCGGCCAGCGCGCGGCTCGGCGCGGCTCCAGTCCGCGGCCTGCGCGGCCGGCAGCGACAGAAGGATAGTTGCGAAGGCGAGCGCGACGGTCTTCATCGGGGCGCGGCTCCTGTGCGGACCAGGCCGGCCGTCCCGCCGAGCCTCTTCCCACGGACAGACATGCTGGGGCAACGTCCTCTCCTTCCCAACGTTCCGCGGCTGCGCGGATGAACGGCGCCACGCGGCAGCGCTACGAGGCGCTCGTCCGTTCGGGCGCGCTCGACCGCGATCCCGCACAGGAGCGGCTGGTCGCGCGGCTCGACGCGCTGGAGGCGCGCCTGCGCGAACGGCTGCGCGGCAAGTCGGGCGCGCTCAACTGGCTGTTCGCCCGCCGCGCCGATCCGCCGCCCCGCGGCCTCTATGTCTGGGGCGACGTCGGCCGGGGCAAGACGCGGCTGATGGACATCTTCTTCGAGGCCGCTCCGGTCGAGGCCAAGCGCCGCGCGCATTTCCACGACTTCATGCTCGACGTGCACGCCCGCATCCACGCCGCGCGCCTCGCCGCCAAGGAGGGCCGCGGCCCGGCCGGCGACGTGATCCCGCCGATCGGCGACCAGCTTGCGCGCGAGGCCTCGCTGCTCTGCTTCGACGAGTTTCACGTCACCGACATCGCCGACGCGATGATCCTCGGGCGGTTGTTCGAGCGGCTGTTCGCCGCCGGCGTGATCATCGTCGCGACCTCGAACGTGCCGCCGCCGGAGCTCTACCGGGACGGCCTCAACCGCTCTCTGTTCCTGCCCTTCATCGCGATGCTGCAGGAGCACATGGAGGTGCTCCGGCTCGACGCCCGCACCGACTTCCGCCGGGAGAAGCTGGGCGACGGCCGCATGTGGCTGACGCCGGCCGACGACGGAGCCCGCGCGGCGCTCGACGCCGCCTTCCTGGCGCTCGCCGGCGAGGAGGGCCGTCCCACGAGCCTGCCCGTGCAGGGGCGGACCGTCGAAATCCCGCACGCGGCGCACGGCGTCGCGCGCGCCTCCTTCAAGGAACTCTGCGGCCGGCCGCTCGGCGCGGCGGACTATCTGGCGATCGCCCGCCGCTTTCACACGCTGATCCTCGACGCCGTTCCCGCGCTCGACGAGCGCCGGCGCAACGAGGCGCGCCGGTTCATGACGCTGGTCGACGCGCTCTACGAGCATCACGTCAAATTACTTGCGTCCGCCGAGACGGCACCGGACCGGATCTGGCAGGGCGCGGAGGGTTACGAGACCTTCGGTTTCGCCCGCACCGCCTCTCGGCTCGTGGAGATGGGTTCCGACGAATGGCTGTCGCGCCCGCACGGCAGGCCGGACAGCGCGGCGAGCGGAGCGACCACCGGCCTCGTCGAAACCTGACCAACGGAACACGGCCGTGGGGCCGCCGATCCCTTGAACGGCTTCGCTGATCGGGCTAGTTGCGAAGGCCTGACCGCCCGCGGGGCTCCGCGCCTCGCCACGCCCGCACTCTCTCGGCACTGAGGATCCCAATGGCGCGCAGCAAGATCGGACTCGTCGGCGGCGGCCAGATCGGCGGCACGCTCGCTTTGCTGGTCGGCCTCAAGGAGCTCGGCGACGTCGTCCTGTTCGACATCGTCGACGGGGTGCCGCAGGGCAAGTCGCTCGACATCGCCGAGGCCTCGCCCATCGAGGGCTTCGACGCGCGCCTCAAGGGCACCTCGTCCTATGAGGATCTTTCGGGCTGCGACGTGGTGATCGTCACCGCGGGCGTGCCGCGCAAGCCCGGGATGAGCCGCGACGACCTGCTGGGCGTCAACCTCAAGGTGATGGAGCAGGTCGGCGCCGGCATCGCCAAATACGCGCCCGACGCCTTCGTGATCTGCATCACCAACCCGCTCGACGCCATGGTATGGGCGCTGCGCACCGCCTCCGGCCTGCCGACCCACAAGGTGGTCGGCATGGCGGGCGTGCTCGACTCCTCCCGCTTCCGCTACTTCCTCGCCGAGGAGTTCGGGGTCTCGGTCGAGGACGTCACCGCCTTCGTGCTCGGCGGCCATGGCGACACCATGGTGCCGCTGCCTCGCTACTCGACGGTCGCCGGCATTCCGCTCCCGGACCTCGTGAAGATGGGCTGGACGACCCAGGAGCGGCTCGATGAGATCATCCAGCGCACGCGCGACGGCGGCGCCGAAATCGTCGGCCTGCTCAAGACCGGCTCGGCCTTCTACGCGCCGGCCGCCTCCGGCATCGCGATGGCGGAGAGCTATCTTCGCGACAAGAAGCGCGTGCTGCCCTGCGCGGCCCACCTCACAGGCCAGTACGGCGTCGACGGCATCTATTGCGGCGTGCCGGTGGTGATCGGCGCCGGCGGCGTCGAGCGCATCGTCGAGATCGAGCTCGACCGCGCCGAAAAGGCCGCCTTCGACAGGTCCGTGGACGCCGTGAAGGGCCTGATCGAGGCCTGCAAGGGCATCGCGCCCAATCTCGGAAAGTAAGGCAGTCCCGGCCTTCTCCTCACGGCGGGGCCAAGGGAGCGACGACGTTACGGCCCGCCCGGTGGCGAATTCCGGCGGGCCGTGCTTATAGGCGCCGGAGAACGGCCGACGCGGCGCGCGCCTCGCGCGGAGCTCGCCTCGCCGGAGGGAGGAACTTCATGAACATACACGAATATCAGGCGAAGGCTTTGCTCAAACGGTTCGGGGCGCCGGTGCCGGCCGGGGCGCCGATCCTGTCGGCGTCCGACGCCGACGCCGCGATCGCGTCCCTGTCGGGTCCGGTCTGGGTGGTGAAGTCGCAGATCCACGCCGGCGGCCGCGGCAAGGGCAAGTTCGTCGAGGCCGAGGCAGGCGAGCTCGGCGGCGTGCGGCTGGCGCGCTCGGCCGAGGAGGCCAAGGGCTTCGTCCAGGAGATGTTCGGCCGCACGCTGGTGACCAAGCAGACCGGGCCGGCCGGCAAGCAGGTCAACCGGCTCTACGTCGAGGAAGGCTCGGCGATCGACAAGGAGTTCTACCTCTCGGCGCTGGTCGACCGCACGACCGGCGGGGTCGCGTTCGTGGCCTCGACCGAGGGCGGCATGGACATCGAGGAAGTGGCGGAGAGCCACCCGGAGAAGATCCACACCATCGCGATCGACCCGGCCACCGGCGTGATGCCGCATCACGGCCGCACGCTCGCCAAGGCGCTCGGTCTGTCGGGCGACCTCGCCAAGCAGGCCGAGAGCCTCGCCGCGACCCTCTATGAGGCGTTCGTCGCGACCGACATGTCGATGCTCGAGATCAACCCGCTGATCGTCACCAAGGACGGCCAGCTGCGCTGCCTCGACGCCAAGGTCTCGTTCGACTCCAACGCGCTCTACCGCCATCCGGAGCTCGCCGAGCTGCGCGACCTGACGGAAGAGGACGCCAAGGAGATCGAGGCCTCCAAATACGACCTCGCCTATATCGCGCTCGACGGCACGATCGGCTGCATGGTGAACGGGGCCGGGCTCGCGATGGCCACCCTGGACATCATCAAGCTGTACGGCGAGGAGCCGGCGAACTTCCTGGACGTCGGCGGCGGCGCCTCCGAGGAGAAGGTCACGGCGGCGTTCAAGATCATCACCGCCGACCCGCAGGTGAAGGGCATCCTGGTCAACATCTTCGGCGGCATCATGAAGTGCGACGTGATCGCGAACGGCGTGATCGCGGCCGTGAAGGCGGTCGGGCTCCAGGTGCCGCTCGTGGTGCGGCTTGAGGGCACGAACGTCGAAGAGGGCAAGCGGATCATCGCCGAGAGCGGCCTCGACGTGCTGCCGGCCGACGATCTCGACGACGCGGCGCAGAAGATCGTCGCCGCGGTGCGGGGGAGGAGCTGAGCATGTCGATCCTGATCGACGCGAACACCAAGGTCATCTGCCAGGGCTTCACCGGCAAGAACGGCACCTTCCACTCCGAGGCGGCGATCGCCTACGGCACCCGCATGGTCGGCGGCGTGGCGCCCGGCAAGGGCGGCAAGACGCATCTCGGCCTGCCGGTGTTCGACACGGTGAAGGAGGCCCGCGAGGCGACCGGGGCGGATGCCTCCGTGGTCTACGTGCCGCCGGCCGGCGCGGCGGACGCGATCTGCGAGGCGATCGCGGCCGAGATCCCGCTCGTGGTGTGCATCACCGAGGGCGTGCCGGTGCTCGACATGGTCAAGGTCAAGCGCGCCCTGGTCGGCTCCAAGACCCGCCTCATCGGCCCGAACTGCCCGGGCGTGGTGACGGCCGGCGAGTGCAAGATCGGCATCATGCCGGGCAACATCTTCTCGCGCGGCACCGTGGGCGTGGTCTCACGCTCCGGCACGCTGACCTATGAGGCGGTGTTCCAGACCACCCGCGAAGGGCTCGGCCAGACGACCGCGGTCGGCATCGGCGGCGACCCGGTCAAGGGCACCGAGTTCATCGACATGCTGGAGCTGTTCCTCGCCGATGAGCGGACCGAGTCGATCGTGATGATCGGCGAGATCGGCGGCTCGGCCGAGGAGGACGCGGCGCAGTTCCTGAAGGACGAGGCGAAGCGCGGCCGCAAGAAGCCGACCGTCGGCTTCATCGCCGGCCGCACCGCGCCTCCCGGCCGCCGCATGGGCCACGCCGGCGCGATCATCTCCGGCGGCAAGGGCGGCGCCGAGGACAAGATCGCGGCGATGGAAGCCGCCGGCGTCCGCGTCTCGCCCTCTCCGGCGCGCCTCGGCAAGACGCTTGTGGAGTTGCTGAAGGGCTGATCCGGCGCGCGCTGCGGCCTCTCGACGGGGCCGCAGCGCGTTCCAGCCACCCGCCTCTTGCAAAAAAACTGAAACACTCATTAGGAGAAGTTGAAGGGCGATTTCCCGGCCGCCATGCGGATTTCGCATTTCTGGCGTTCAAATCCCCCGATGCCGGTCTATATTGCGCTGCGAAAGGCGCTTCGGCGCGTTCGAACTCGAGGTTCTCCTCAATGTCACGCCAGGCGGCGAACGACGCTCTTGCCCGCACCTCATTCCTCTGGGGCGGGAATGCCGCCTATGTGGAGGACCTTCAGGCCCGCTACCTGAAGGATCCGTCCTCGGTCGACCCGGCCTGGAAGGCCTTCTTCGACGATCTCGGCGACGAGCCCGAGGCGGTCGAGAAGACCGCCGAAGGACCCTCCTGGGAAAAGCCGAACTGGCCGACGCCGCTGAACGGCGAGCTGGTCTCGGCGCTCGACGGCAATTGGGGCGCGATCGAGCTCGCGCTGGGCGACAAGCTCAAGGCCCGGTCAGGAGCTGCCGGAGCGCCGCTCACCGAAGAGCAGATCAAGGCCGCGACGCGCGACTCCACGCGCGCGCTGATGATGATCCGCGCCTACCGCATCCGCGGTCATCTGGCAGCCGACCTCGACCCGCTCAAGCTCGAGCCGCGGCCGGAGCGCGAGGAACTCGACCCGGCCTCATACGGGTTCGGCGAGAAGGACCTCGACCGCAAGATCTTCATCGATCACGTGCTCGGCCTCGAATTCGCGACCGTGCGCGAGATGCTGGCGATCCTGAAGCGGACCTATTGCGGCACGCTCGGCGTCGAGTTCATGCACATCTCGGAACCGGGCGAAAAAGCCTGGATCCAGGAGCGCATCGAAGGGCCGGACAAGGCGATCGCCTTCACGCCCGAGGGCAAGAAGGCGATCCTGAACAAGCTCGTCGAGGCCGAGGGCTTCGAGAAGTTCCTCGACGTCAAATACACCGGCACCAAGCGGTTCGGTCTGGACGGCGGCGAGTCGATCGTCCCGGCGCTCGAGCAGATCATCAAGCGCGGCGGCGCGCTCGGCGTCCGCGAGATCGTGGTCGGCATGGCGCATCGCGGCCGGCTGAACATCCTCTCCCAGGTGCTCGGCAAGCCGCACCGGGCGATCTTCCACGAGTTCAAGGGCGGCTCCTGGACCCCCGACGAGGTCGAGGGCTCGGGCGACGTCAAGTACCATCTGGGCGCCTCGTCGGACCGCGAGTTCGACAACAACCAGGTCCATCTGTCGCTGACCGCAAACCCCTCGCATCTCGAGATCGTCGATCCGGTGGTGCTCGGAAAGGTGCGGGCCAAGCAGGACCAGCGCACCGACGTCGACCGCGTGCAGGTGATGCCGCTGCTGATCCATGGCGACGCGGCCTTTGCGGGCCAGGGCGTGGTGGCGGAGTGCTTCGGCCTTTCGGGCCTGCGCGGCCACAAGACCGGCGGCTCGATCCACTTCATCATCAACAACCAGATCGGCTTCACGACGAGCCCGCGCAACGCGCGCTCCTCACCCTATCCGTCCGACGTCGCCAAGATGATCGAGGCGCCGATCTTCCACGTGAACGGCGACGACCCGGAGGCCGTGACCTTCGCGGCCAAGATCGCGACCGAGTTCCGGCAGAAGTTTCACAAGCCGGTCGTGATCGACATGTTCTGCTACCGGCGGTTCGGCCACAATGAGGGCGACGAGCCGGCCTTCACCCAGCCGCGCATGTACCGGAAGATCCGCAACCATCCGACGGCGCTCGAGACCTATGCGGAGCGTCTCGAGAGCCAGGGGGTGATCGCGCCCGGCGAGGTCGACGAGATGCGCGCCGCCTTCCGCGCGCGGCTCGAGGAGGAATACGAGGCCGGCCAGGCCTACAAGCCCAACAAGGCCGACTGGCTGGACGGCCGCTGGGCCGGCATCAAGGCGGCCCGCGACCCCGACGACCCGCGCCGCGGCAAGACCGGCGTCGCGGTCGAGCGGCTGAAGGAGATCGGCCGCAAGCTCGCTGAGGCCCCGGAGGGCTTCCACGTCCACCGCACGATCCAGCGCCTGCTCGACAACCGCCGCAAGATGGCCGAGGAGGGCGAGGGCGTCGACTGGGCGATGGCGGAGGCGCTCGCCTTCGGGTCGCTGCTGACGGAAGGCGTGCCGGTGCGGCTGTCCGGCCAGGACGTCGAGCGCGGCACCTTCAGCCAGCGCCATTCGGTGCTCACCGACCAGGAGACCGAGGCGCGCTTCACGCCGCTCAGCAACCTGTCCAAGGACCAGGCGCGGTTCGAGGTCATCAACTCGATGCTCTCGGAAGAGGCCGTGCTGGGCTTCGAGTACGGCTACACGCTGGCCGAACCGAACGCGCTCACGCTGTGGGAGGCGCAGTTCGGCGATTTCGCCAACGGCGCGCAGGTCATCGTCGACCAGTTCCTGTCGTCGGGCGAGCGCAAATGGCTGCGCATGTCAGGCCTCGTGATGCTGCTGCCGCACGGCTATGAGGGGCAGGGGCCCGAACACTCCTCGGCCCGTCTGGAGCGCTATCTGCAGATGTGCGCCGAGGACAACATGCAGGTCGCGAACTGCACCACGCCGGCGAACTACTTCCACGTCCTGCGCCGGCAGATGGTCCGCGAGTTCCGCAAACCTCTGATCCTGATGACGCCGAAGTCGCTGCTCCGGCACAAGCGCGCGGTCTCGCCGCTCGCCATGATGGACGAGGGAACCTCGTTCCATCGCCTGCTGTGGGACGACGCGCAGCTGACGCCGGGGTCGACGCTCGCGCTGAAGCCGGACGCGGAGATCCGCCGCGTCGTGCTGTGCTCGGGCAAGGTGTATTATGACCTCGTCGAGGAGCGCGAGAAGCGCGGCGTCGACGACGTCTACCTCCTGCGCGTCGAGCAGCTTTACCCGTTCCCGATCAAGGCCGCGGTGAACGAGCTCGCCCGCTTCAAGCACGCCGAGATCGTCTGGTGCCAGGAAGAGCCGCGCAACATGGGCGCCTGGTTCTTCGTCGAGCCCTATCTCGAATGGGTGCTGAACCAGATCGGGGCGGCGCACCGGCGGCCGCGCTACGCCGGCCGTCCGGCCTCCGCGGCGACCGCGACGGGACTGATGTCGAAGCACCTCGCGCAGCTGCAGGCCTTCCTCAACGACGCGCTCTCGGAATAGCGATCGGAAATTTCAATCGACCGATCGCAATTCCAAATCCGATCCGCTAGAGAGGGTCGGCGCCGCCAGAACGGTCCCGACGGGGCCGAAAAACGGAACCGGGAGGCTCCTCCGGGAGCGGGCATATGAGCACTGAGATACGCGTTCCGACGCTCGGCGAATCCGTCACCGAAGCGACCATCGGCCGGTGGTTCAAGAAGCCCGGAGAGGCGGTCGCGGCGGACGAGCCGGTGGTCGAGCTCGAGACCGACAAGGTCACGCTCGAAGTGCCCGCGCCAGCGGCCGGGGTGCTTGGAGCGATCGAGGCCAAGGACGGCGAGACCGTCGGGGTCGGCGCGCTGCTCGGCTCGATCGAGGACGGCGCCGGCGCGACCCCGGCGGCTCCGAAGGCCGCGAAGCCGGCCGAGCCCGCCAAGGCCAAGGAAGAGAAGGCCGCAGCGCCTCTGAAGGACGAGGCCAACGAGGTCCGGCCGAAGCCGAATGGCGGCGCCGCGCCCGCCGGGAGCGATCTCGCGCCGTCGGTCCGGCGGCTTGCGGAGGAGACCGGCGTCGATCCCTCAGGGGTCGCCGGCACGGGCAAGGACGGCCGCGTCACCAAGGGCGACATGCTGGCGGCCGGCGAGCGCGGCGGCGAGGCTTCGCCCCCGCGCGCTCAGCCGGCCCCTGCCCCGGCGCCGTCTGCGCCCCTGCAGGTGCGCGCCCCCGCGGCCCCCGACGACGCGGCGCGCGAGGAGCGCGTCAAGATGACGAAGCTGCGCCAGACCATCGCGCGCAGGCTCAAGGACGCACAGAACGCCGCCGCCATGCTGACGACCTTCAATGAGGTCGACATGAGCGAGGTTATGGGGCTGCGCTCGAAGTACAAGGACGTGTTCGAGAAGAAGCACGGCGTGAAGCTTGGCTTCATGGGCTTCTTCGTGAAGGCGGTGATCCAGGCCCTCAAGGACATCCCGTCGGTCAACGCCGAGATCGACGGCGGCGACGTCGTCTACAAGAACTACTACCACATCGGTATCGCGGTCGGGACCGACAAAGGCCTGGTGGTGCCGGTGGTGCGCGACGCCGACCGGCTCGGCCTCGCAGGCGTCGAGAAGGCCATTTCGGACCTTGGACGGCGGGCGCGCGACGGCAAGCTCGGCATCGACGAGATGCAGGGCGGCACCTTCACGATCACCAATGGCGGCATCTACGGGTCGCTGATGTCGACCCCGATCCTGAACGCGCCGCAGTCGGGCATTCTCGGCATGCACAAGATCCAGGAGCGCCCGGTCGCCGTGGGCGGCAAGATCGAGATCCGCCCGATGATGTATCTGGCGCTGAGCTACGACCACCGCATGGTCGACGGCAAGGAGGCCGTGACCTTCCTGGTGCGCGTGAAGGAAAGCCTGGAGGATCCGTCCCGGCTCGTGATGGACCTGTGACGAGCCGGCGGCGCGCCGCGAGGCGCGCCGCGTCGCCGAAGGTCAGCTCACATTGGCGGAGATGATCTTGTTGAGCTCGAACATCGTGGCCTTCTTCTTCCCGAACAACTTCTCGAGCGTGGCGTCGGCGAGAATCTCGCGGCCGTCGTCCGGGTTCTGGAGCTTGTGCTTCTTGATGTAGTCCCACATCTTGCTGACGATTTCGCTGCGCGGCAGCGGGCCTTCGCCGACGATCGCGCCGAGTTCCGACGATGGCTTGACCTTGGCGTGAATGCCGTCGGTCCGGTTCGACTTCTTCGCGGCGTCAGGTTTCTTGGTAGTCGCCATAGGTGCCCTCCTTGTTCCTGCGCATTGGTAACGGTCACGCAGACCGCGTTCCAGTCCTTCAACTGCGCGGACTTCAAGACGTTCCGAGCGTCTCCGCGCCCTCGCCTTCGGATTGCGTCGAAGGTCAGTCAGAGGCGGCTTCCCATGGCTGATCGTGATCGACATCCCAAGGTCGAGCCGCATCTTTGCGTGGCGGGCGGCGCCGAGGCGCTCGCCTTCTACCGGAAGGCGTTCGGCGCGAAGGTGGTGATGACGGTGCCGGCGCAGGATGGCGTCCGGCTGCTGCACGCCACCGTCCAGCTGTTCGGCGGCGAAGTGCTGGTGCATGACGAGTTCCCGGAGACGACCGGGCCGGGCTCGGTGCGCGCGCCCACTTCGGCCGGCGGTCCGAGCGTCGCGATCAACGTCAATCTCGCGAGCGCGGCGGAGGTCGACGCCGCCATCGACCGCGCGGTGGATGCCGGGGCGGTCGTCGTCATGCCGGCCGACAACACCTTCTGGAACGCCCGATACGGCCGCGTGCAGGATCCGTTCGGTCACGTGTGGGCGTTCAACGCGCCGCTTGATTGAGCGTCCCCTCAGCCCGAACCTGAAAGAGACCCATGGCTTACGATCTCGTCGTCATCGGCACCGGTCCCGGCGGCTATGTGTGCGCGATCCGCGCCGCGCAGCTCGGGCTGAAGGTCGCGGTGGTCGAGAAGCGCGCCACCCATGGCGGCACCTGCCTCAATGTCGGCTGCATCCCCTCCAAGGCGCTGCTCCACGCCTCGGAGCTGTTCGAGGAGGCGGGCCACAAGTTCGGGAAGATGGGCATCGGCGTCGGCGATCCGACGCTCGACCTCGCCCAGATGATGGCGTTCAAGGACGAGGGCGTCGCGGGCAACGTCAAGGGCGTCGATTTCCTGTTCAAGAAGAACAAGATCGAGACCTTCCACGGGACCGGCAGGATTCTTGGAGCCGGCAAGGTCTCGGTGTCCCCGGAGAAGGGCGAGGCCCAGGCCCTCGAGACGAAGGCGATCGTGATCGCGACCGGCTCGGACGTCGCGCGGCTCAGGGGCCTCGACATCGACGAGACCACGATCGTGTCCTCGACCGGCGCGCTCGCGCTGCCGCAGGTCCCGAAGAAGCTGGTGGTGGTGGGCGGCGGCGTCATCGGGCTCGAGCTCGGCTCGGTCTGGCGGCGGCTCGGCTCGGAGGTCGTGGTCGTCGAGTTCTTGGACCGCATCCTGCCCGGCATGGACGTCGACCTGGGGCGGCAGTTCCAGCGCCTGCTGGAGAAGCAGGGCATGACGTTCCGGCTCGGCTCGAAGGTCACCGGCGCCGCGAAACAGGGCGAGCGTCTTGCGGTCACGGTCGAGCCCGCCAAGGGCGGCGAGGCCGAGACGCTCGACGCTGACGTCGTGCTGGTCGCGATCGGCCGCGTCCCCTACACCGAAGGCCTCGGCCTCGCGGAGGCGGGCGTCGCGCTGGACGATCGCGGACGGGTGAAGACCGACGGCCATTTCAAGACCAACGTGGACGGCGTCTACGCCATCGGCGACGTCATCGCCGGGCCGATGCTGGCCCACAAGGCGGAGGACGAGGGCGTCGCCGTCGCCGAGATCCTCGCCGGCAAGGCCGGGCACGTGAACTACGGCGTGATCCCGAACGTGGTCTACACCTATCCGGAGGTCGCCTCGGTCGGGCGGACCGAGGAGGAGCTCAAGGCGGAGGGCGTCGATTACCGCGCCGGCAAGTTCCCGTTCACGGCCAATGGCCGCGCCAAGGCGAACGGCACGACCGAAGGTTTCGTGAAGATTCTGGCGGACGCCAAGACTGACCGCGTGCTGGGCGTCCACATCATCGGCCCCGACGCCGGCACGCTGATCGCGGAAGCTGCGCTGGGTATGGAGTTCAGCGCCTCTTCCGAGGACATCGCCCGCACATGCCACGCCCATCCGACGCTGTCGGAGGCGGTGAAGGAGGCGGCGCTCGCCGTCGAAGGCCGCGCCATTCACATGTGAGGCCGCGCGCCGACGAGCCTAGATCGGCAGATCGACGCCGCGCGCCTTCAGCCGAGACCGGAACGCCTGGTCTATCTCGGCCACCACCGCCGGCATGCGGTCTGCCGAGAGCCGCACGCTGTCGGCGATCACGTTCGGCATCACGCGAAGCGCCTTCTGGCCCGTTGGCGAGCGGTAGAAGGCCAGCATGTCGCGCAGCTCGTCGGCGGTGAAATAGGTCGCGTAGATCGCCGGCGCGGCGGCCACCAGGTCCTTGGTGTGCTGCACCACAATGGTCTGGAACTCGGATTTGAGCGAGGCCATCGTGGCCGGCGAGGCGCTAGGCATCGAGTGCCTGAGCTGCGGCTCGAAGGCCGGCCAGGACCGCGCGACAAGCTGCGCCACCATGTCGTCCTTCGAGATCTCATTCACGAGCTCGACGGCGACATGCAGCGCCTGGTCGCGCGGCGAGCGCTCCTGCGAGACGCCCGAATCCGGCGTCAGGCAGAGCGCGATGACGAGCCCGAGCGGCGCGATGCGGTTCATCAGCGACATGATTCGTTTCCCCCGATCGTGTCGCCTCCAATGAAGCAAGCGCTGCGCCAGCTTGACCAGTACGGAGAACTCCCTAGCGGCCGCGGTTGCGCTGCTCGCTCAGCGTGAACCAGCCGACGCCGGCGAGCACGAGCGCGGTGCCGATCACGTCGACAGAGGTCACCCGCTCGCCCAGGAAGGCGGCGGCGAAGACCAGGGTGGCGACCGGGCTCACCGTGCCGATCGCGGCGTTCGCCTGCGCAGAGATGCGGTGCAGCGCGGCGCTGAGCAGAAAGCTCGGCAGGATCGTCCCGATCAGCGCGATCAGCGCCGCGATGAGCCACACCTTGCCGGACAGTCCGGCGATCACGCCGACGTCCCGCACCAGCGCGAACTGGATTAGCGCGCCGAGCGCCGCGGCCGACATCGCAATGCAGGTGAAGAGCTTTGGACCGATGCGGCCGATATAGCCCTTCGCCAGCAGCTGGTAGAGCGCGAAGGCGACGGCCGAGGCCAGCACCAGCAACGAGCCGGCGCGCGCCGAGGCGAGCCCCGCGATCTGCATGTCCTTGGTGAACACGAGCGCGAGGCCCGCATAGCTCACTCCGAAGGCTGCGAGCGCCTTCAGCCGGAACGGCTGGCCGAAGAACGCCGCCCCGAGCAGGACCGTGAACAGCGGGTAGGTGAACAGGATCAACCGCTCGAACGGCGCCGAGATGTAGGCGAGCCCGAGGAAGTCGACGTAAGACGCGAACCAGTATCCGAGGAGTCCGATGGCGAACGCGGCGCCGAAGACGTTTCGATCGAGCCCGGCCGGCGTTCCGCTCCGCGCCACCGACGCCAGGCCGATCGCGACATAGACCGGGACGGACAGCCCCATCCGGAGCGCGAGCAGCGTCTCCGGGTCGACGCCTTCCGCATAGGCGAACTTGATCAGGATGCCTTTGCTGGAGAAGAAGATCGCGCCCCCCGCGGCGAGCGCATAGCCGAGCCAGGGCGAGGCGGCGCGTTCAGCCGCGGCGTCGGCGACGACCTCGGGATCGGCGTTGGTTGAGGCGGGCATGCGGTCGTCCTCGGAGGCTTTGGGCCGTCCGGAGAGCGCGTCGCTTGAGCCGGGGTGGTCGGCGCCGCGCATCTCCGCGCGGCCCGGGGTTTTCGACGCGCTCAGGCGTTCCCCGGTCCGCGGCAGGCGCGGATAAGGCGGATCGCGGCGAGAGGGCGGGCGCGAACGGTCGACATCACCGGCCGCTTATCACGCGCGCCGCGCCTCGACCAGACGCGGCCGCGCAGATCCGCTCGGCGCCCGCGCGTCGCGGCCCTCAGCCTGCCCGGGCGCGCGGATGATAGGCCGCGTGGATCGCCATCAGCCGCGCGCCGTCGACTTCGGTGTAGAGCTGCGTGGTCGAGAGGCTGGCGTGGCCGAGCAGCTCCTGGATCGTGCGGAGGTCGCCGCCGCGCGCCAACAGGTGGGTCGCGAAGGAGTGCCGCAGCGCGTGCGGCGTCGCGCTGTCCGGCAGACCCAGCGCGCCCCGCATGCGCGCGACCGCGGCCTGCACGATCCGTGGGCTCAAGGGGCCGCCCTTGGCTCCCACGAACAGCGGGCCTTGCGGCGGCAGCGGCCAGGGGCAGCGCGCGACATAGTCCGCCACGGCGGCCTGCACCGCTGCAATCACCGGGAGCTGGCGCCGCTTGCCGCCCTTGCCCAGCACCTCAATGCGGTCGACGCCTGGCAGCGGGGCCTCGCGTCGGCTGAGCGAGAGCGCCTCCGAAATGCGCAGGCCGCAGCCATAGAGCAGCGACAGAACTGCGGCGTCGCGCGCGAGCACCCAGTCGTCGCGCTCCTCGCCCGCCCGGGTATCGACGTCGATCAGCTTGCGCGCGGCCGGCGCCGCGATCGGTTTGGGCAGGCTGCGGGCGATTTTGGGCGAGCGCACCGCGGCGAGCGCCGAAATCTGCGCCTTGCCGGTGCGGGTCAGCCGACGCGCAAAGGAACGCGCGGCCGCGAGCCCGCGCATCAGCGAGCGGCTGCTGAGCCCGTCTGCGCGGCGCGCCGAAAGGAAAGCGCGCACGTCGCGCGGGGCGAGCGCTTCGAGATCGGCGAGCGTGGGCGGCCCGCCGAGATGGCGCTGCAGGAATGAAAGGAAGATCCGCACGTCGCGGCCATAGGCCTCGACCGTGTGCGGCGAGAGCCGCCGCTCGGCCGCCAATCCCACGAGCCAGTCCGCATAGGCGGCGCGAACGTCTTCGGACGCGGGAAACAGCGTGGATTCGTGCTCTGCCGACATGCGGTCGAGACTAGCCCGCCGGGCTTAACCGGCGGTGACGAAGGCCCCCGCCAAAAACAAAGAGCCCCGCCTGAGGCGGGGCTCCTGATCACATAAGAAGCGGGATCACTCGACGACTTCAACGACCTTACGCTTCGGACCGACGATGTAGCGGCGGTCGTTGACGACGGTGTAGCTGTAGTCGCTGTCCGGAACCTGATAGACCTCGACGTCTTCAGGAAGGGTGCTGCCGACCTTCACCGTGCCGGTGTAACGCACAGAAGGCCGGGACTCGCGGACGACATATTCACGGACTTCCCGCGGGGGAGCGACCGCGGTGCCGATGGCCGCGCCGGCGACGCCGCCGACAACAGCGCCCACGGGACCACCCACGACCGCGCCGGTCACTGCGCCGCCTGCAGCGCCTGATACGGTGCCTTCCTGGGCGACAGCGGCGACGGGGGCGGCGGCCCCAAGGGCGACGGCAAGTGCAAGGGCGCTGATGCGCATCGTTTTTCTCTCTCGCTGTTGAAGCTGCGAGAAGAACGCCGAGCTGCTCGACTGGTTCCTTATTATAATGCGCACGCTTTGTTTCAGATGGTTAGCAAACCACCCTAGCGGTATCCAAGTATAGGCGACCTGCTCCAGGGCGGCCTCCCGGTCAATCGATCCGCTGGCCGGTCTTGGCCCAGTCGGCGAGGAATTGGTCGAGCCCCTTGTCGGTCAGCGGGTGCTTGACCAGCGACTTCAGCGTCGCGGGCGGGATGGTGGCGACGTCGGCTCCGGCCTTGGCGGCGTCCTTGACGTGGTTCACCGAACGGATCGAAGCCGCAAGGATCTCGGTCGAGAAGTCCGGATAGTTGTCGAAGATCGTGCGGATGTCCTGGATCAGCTCCATGCCGTCGACCCCGGCGTCGTCGAGCCGGCCGACGAAGGGCGAGATGAAGGTCGCGCCCGCCTTGGCGGCCAGCAGCGCCTGCGGAGCGCTGAAGCACAGCGTCACGTTCACCATCGTGCCCTCGTCGACGAAGGTGCGGCAGGCCTTCAGCCCGTCGAGCGTGAGCGGCACCTTGACGGCGACGTTCTCTGCGATCTTGGCGAGAATCCGCCCCTCGCGGAGGATTTCGTCATACTCGATCGCGCCGACCTCCGCCGAGACGGGGCCGTCGACGATGTCGCAGATCTCGGCGATGAGCTCCTTCATCGGGCGGTTCGCCTTGAGGATCAGCGACGGATTGGTGGTCACGCCGTCGATCAGTCCGGCTGCGGCGAGTTCGCGGATCTCGTTGACGTCGGCTGTGTCGACGAAGAATTTCATCGCAAGAGCTTCCTTGAAGAAAAGGGGGGTGCGGCCGCGTGGCCTCTCTGGTTTCAAGTGGCCCGCCGCATCGGCGTGCGCAAGCCAAAACCGATTGAAGCGCCACTGATGGCGCCGCAAGACGACGGCTTCTTGACGGCCGCCGGCCTGAGCGCCGAAGAGGCGTGATGCGGCCGCCGCCCGAGCGACTCCCCTCCATGCCCCAGCCCGCCATCGTCGAAGTCCTGCTGCCGGTCGCGCTCGACCGGACGCTGAGCTATGCGGTTCCGGACGGGCTCGAGGTGGCGCCGGGAGACGTGGTGGTCGCGCCGCTCGGCGCCCGCGCGACCGCGGGCGTGGTGTGGGACGGCGACGGCGCGGCGGTCGAAAGCGCCCGGCTGAAGCCGCTCGCCGGCAAGATGACGACGGCCGCGCTCCCGGAAAACATGCGGCGGCTTGTCGACTGGGTCGCGAACTACACCCTCGCTCCAAAAGGACAGGTGCTGCGGATGGCGCTGCGCGGCCTCTCGGAGGAGGCCGCCGCCCCCGCGCCCAGGATGGGGCTGCGGGCGACCGGCGCGCAGCCGTCGCGCAGGACGCCGGCGCGGGACCGCGCGCTGGCCGCCGCGGCGGACGGCGCGCCGAGGTCCAAGAAAAGCCTCGCGGAGGCGGCGGGGGTCTCGGCTTCGGTGCTCGACGGCCTCGTCGCCGAGGGCGCGCTCGCGCTGGTCGAGCTGCCGCCGCCGCCGCCTCCGCCGCGCCCCGACCCGGCTCTTCCGGGGCCTGAGCTCAGCCGCGAGCAGGCCGCAGCCGCCGCGCGGCTGCGCGAGATGGTGGCGGCGCGGCGTTTTGCGGTCGCGCTGCTCGACGGCGTCACCGGCTCGGGCAAGACAGAGGTGTATTGTGAAGCGGTCGCCGAAGCGCTGCGCGAGGGCCGGCAGGCGCTCGTCATGGCCCCCGAGATCGCCCTCACGGTGCCGTTTCTCGACCGCTTCGCGCGGCGCTTCGGCGCGCGGCCGGCGGTGTGGCACGCAAGCGTCGGCGAAAAAGGCCGCGCGGCGGTCCGGCGCGGCGTCGCGGACGGCTCCATCCAGGCGGTGGTTGCGGCGCGCTCCGGTCTGTTCCTGCCGTTCCGCGATCTCGGCCTGATCGTGGTCGATGAGGAGCACGACGCCGCCTACAAGCAGGAGGACGGCGTCGCCTACAACGCCCGCGACATGGCGGTGGTGCGCGGCCGGCTCGAGAGCGCGGCCGTGGTGCTGGCCTCCGCCACGCCCTCGCTGGAAAGCCGGGTCAACGCCGAACGCGGCCGCTACGAACGGCTCGAGCTTCCGGCGCGCTACGGCGCGAGCGTCCTGCCCGAGATCAAGGCGATCGACATGCGCCGCGCGGGGCCGGTCCGCGGCGAGTGGCTGGCGCCTGCGCTGGTGGGGGCGATCGCCAAGACGATCGCCTCGGGCGAGCAGGCGCTGCTGTTCCTCAACCGGCGGGGCTATGCGCCGCTGACGCTCTGCCGCCGCTGCGGACACAGGATGAAGTGCCCGAACTGCTCGGCCTGGCTGGTCGAACACAGGTTCCGCGCGAGCCTCGTCTGCCACCAGTGCGGCCACTCGGCGTCCTCGCCGACCGCCTGCCCGGCCTGCGCGGCGGAGAATTCGCTGGTGGCCTGCGGTCCCGGCGTGGAGCGGATTCGCGACGAGGCGGTCGCCCGCTTCCCGGAAGCGCGCGTGACCGTGCTGTCGAGCGATCTGATCGGCGCCGGCGAGCGCCTGAGCGCGGAGCTCGACGCGATCGAGCGCGGCGCGGTCGACATCGTGGTCGGCACCCAGATGGTCACCAAGGGCCATCATTTCCCGAAGCTCACGCTGGTGGGCGCGATCGACGCCGACTTCGCGCTCGGCGCCGCCGATCCGCGCGCCGCGGAGCGCACCTTCCAGATGCTCCAGCAGGTCACCGGCCGGGCCGGCCGCGCCGAGCTCCCCGGCCGCGCGCTGATCCAGACGCATGATCCCGATCATCCGGTGATCCGCGCGCTGGTCGCCGGCGACCGCGAAGGGTTCTACCGGCACCAGGCCGAGGCCCGCGCCGCTGCCGGCATGCCCCCCTTCGGCCGGCTCGCGGCGATCGTGGTCTCCGCGCCGGCCCGCGAGGCCGCCGAGGCGCACGGCCGGGCGCTCGCCCGCGTGGCGCCCAAGGCCGACCATGTGCGGGTGCTGGGGCCGGCCGAGGCGCCGCTCGCGATGCTGCGTGGCCGGCACAGGATGCGGCTCCTGGTCCACGCCGGCCGGGAGGTCGACGTTCCGGGCTATCTGCGCGCCTGGCTCGCCGCGGCGCCGCCCGCGCGGGGCGGCGTGCGGGTCGCGGTGGACGTCGACCCACAAAGCTTCTTGTGATGATCGCCGGCAGGTTGCACGACCCCTCGGAAGCTGGCTAAACGGTTGAGCCGAGTGAGCTTTCGAGGGCGCCGCCACAAGTGCGCCACGATGTTGCGCGGCGTCGCGCGGCGTGTTAGTCACCGCCCGTCTTCGGGACCCCGCCCGAAGTTTGGGTCCTTTCAGGTCCCAGGATCCACCAGTTCCGGGAGGTTCGGAGCGCCCGCTCCGGTTTCAGCCCTTGGCTCCAACCAGCGAGAGACGCTCGGGTGGCAGGTAAAGACACCATCGTGTCCGGAATGGCGGGACGCTACGCGTCCGCCTTGTTTGATCTCGCGAAAGAGCAGGGCGCGGTCGACGCCGTCTCGGCCGATCTCGAGACTCTCGCGCGGCTTCTTGACGAGAGCGAAGACCTGCGGCGCCTGACGCGCAGCCCGGTGTTTTCGGCCGAGGACCAGGAGCGCGCGGTCGCCGCCGTGCTGGCCAAGGCCGGCCTCGGCGCGACGACCACCAATTTCGTCCGCCTCGTGGCCCGCAATCGTCGCCTGTTCGCGATCGAGCCGATGATCCGGGGCTTCCGCGCGCTTGCCGCCGCCGACAGGGGCGCGATGACCGCGGAGGTCACCGTCGCCGAGCCTCTGACCGACGCCCGCCGCTCGGCGCTGACGGCGGCGCTCCGGGACGTCACGGGCAAGACGGTCGAGTTCGACGTCAAGGTCGATCCCAAGATTCTCGGCGGCCTCGTCGTGCGGCTCGGCAGCCGCATGATCGACGCCTCGCTGAAGACCAAGCTCAACTCAATCAAGCTAGCGATGAAAGAGGTCGGCTGATGGACATCCGCGCCGCCGAAATCACCTCGATCCTCAAGGATCAGATCCAGAATTTCGGCCAGGAAGCCGAGGTCTCCGAAGTCGGCCAGGTGCTGTCGATCGGCGACGGCATCGCCCGCGTCTACGGCCTGGACAATGTCCAGTACGGCGAGATGGTCGAGTTCCAGGACGGCATCCGCGGCATGGCGCTGAACCTCGAGACCGACAATGTCGGCGTCGTGGTGTTCGGCGCTGACCGCGGCATCAATGAGGGCGACACGGTCAAGCGCACCGGGTCGATCGTCGACGTGCCGGTCGGCAAGGGCCTGCTCGGCCGCGTCGTCGACGCGCTCGGCAACCCGATCGACGGCAAAGGCCCGATCGAGGCGACCGAGCGCCGCCGCGTCGACGTCAAGGCGCCCGGCATCATCCCGCGCAAGTCGGTCCATGAGCCGATGCAGACCGGCATCAAGTCGATCGACGCGCTGATCCCGATCGGCCGCGGACAGCGCGAACTGATCATCGGCGACCGTCAGACCGGCAAGACCGCCGTCGCGCTCGACACGATCCTGAACCAGAAGTCGATCAACGAGTCCGGCGACGAGAGCCAGAAGCTCTACTGCGTCTACGTCGCGATCGGCCAGAAGCGCTCCACCGTCGCGCAGTTCGTGAAGGTGCTCGAGGAGCAGGGCGCGCTCGAATATTCGATCATCATCGCCGCCACCGCCTCCGACCCGGCGCCGATGCAGTTCCTGGCGCCGTTCGCCGGCTGCGCGATGGGCGAGTACTTCCGCGACAACGGCATGCACGCGCTGATCGTGTATGACGACCTGTCCAAGCAGGCCGTCGCCTACCGCCAGATGTCGCTGCTGCTGCGCCGCCCGCCCGGCCGCGAAGCCTATCCGGGCGACGTGTTCTACCTGCACTCGCGCCTGCTCGAGCGTGCCGCCAAGCTGAATGACGAGCGCGGCGCCGGCTCGCTGACGGCCCTGCCGGTCATCGAGACCCAGGCGAACGACGTCTCGGCCTACATCCCGACCAACGTGATCTCGATCACCGACGGCCAGATCTTCCTCGAGTCCGACCTGTTCTACCAGGGCGTACGTCCGGCGGTGAACGTCGGCATCTCGGTGTCGCGCGTCGGCTCGGCCGCGCAGATCAAGGCGATGAAGCAGGTCGCCGGCAAGATCAAAGGCGAGCTCGCGCAGTACCGCGAGATGGCGGCCTTCGCGCAGTTCGGCTCCGACCTCGACGCCTCGACCCAGCGCCTGCTGAACCGCGGCGCGCGTCTGACCGAGCTCCTCAAGCAGCCGCAGTTCTCGCCGCTGCGCGTCGAGGAGCAGGTGGTGGTGATCTACGCCGGCACCAACGGCTACCTCGACAAGCTTCCGATCGACAAGGTGCGGCCGTTCGAGGCCCAGCTGCTCGAGCGGATGAACACGAGCGAGAGGGGCCTGCTCGACACGATCCGCGTGGACAAGCAGCTCAAGGACGAGACGATCGAGAGGCTGAAGCGCGTTCTCGACGATTTCTCCAAGGCGTTCTCGGCCTGAGCGGCGGCTTGAAAAGCGGAGTTTCGGGCGCCCCATGGCGAGCCTAAAGGACCTCAGGAACCGCATCGCCTCGGTTAAGGCGACGCAGAAGATCACCAAGGCCATGCAGATGGTCGCGGCGGCGAAGCTGCGTCGCGCCGAGATGGCGGCTGCGGCCGCGCGGCCCTATGCGGAGCGCATGGAGCGGGTTCTGGCGAACCTCGCCTCCAGCATGCGCGACGCCCCCGGCGCGCCCCGGCTTCTCGCCGGGACCGGCGAGGACAGGCGGCATCTGCTGGTCGTGATGACCGCGGACCGCGGCCTCGCGGGCGGCTTCAACGCCTCGATCGCGCGGCTCGCCCGCGAAGAGGCGCGGCGGCTGATCGCCGAGGGCAAGGAAGTGCGCTTCCTGTGCGTCGGGCGCAAAGGCGCGGACATCCTGCGCCGGCAGTTCCCGGGCAAGATCGACGACGTGATCTCGCTGCGCGAGGTGAAGACGCTCGGCTACGCCAACGCGGCGGAGATCGGCGAGCGCATTATCAAGGAGTTCCATGACGGCGGGTTCGACGTCGCCACCCTGTTCTTCTCGAAGTTCAGGTCGGTGGTGAGCCAGATCCCGACCGCGCAGCAGATCATCCCGGCGGAGATTCCCGAGGCCGCGGGCGAGGATCAGCTCAACGGCGCCGTCTACGAGTATGAGCCTTCCGAGGAGGAAATCCTCGAGGTCCTGCTGCCGAAGAACGTGTCGATCCAGATCTTCAAGGGCCTGCTTGAAAACGCTGCGTCGGAGCAGGGCGCGCGGATGTCCGCCATGGACAACGCGACCCGCAACGCCGGCGAGATGATCAAGAAGCTGTCTCTCCAGTACAACCGCACGCGCCAGGCGCAGATCACCAAGGAGCTGATCGAGATCATCTCCGGCGCCGAAGCGCTCTGACGATTATCCGACGAGGACCATTTCCAATGACCGCACATGTCGGCCGCATCACCCAGGTCATCGGCCCCGTCGTCGACGTGCAGTTCGACGGGCACCTGCCCGAGATCCTGAACGCGCTCGAGACCAGGAACAACGACGTCCGTCTCGTCCTCGAGGTCGCCCAGCAGATCGGCGAGTCGACCGTTCGCGCCATCGCGATGGACTCAACCGAGGGCCTGACCCGCGGCCAGGACGTCACCGACACCGGCGAGCCGATCGCGGTTCCGGTCGGGGCCGGCACGCTCGGCCGCATCATGAACGTGGTCGGCGAGCCGATCGACGAAGGCGGCCCGATCCCGAACGAGGGTCTGCGCCCGATCCATGCGCCGGCGCCCTCCTACGCCGAGCAGGCGACGGAGACCGAAATCCTCGTCACCGGCATCAAGGTCGTCGATCTGCTCGCGCCTTACGCCAAGGGCGGCAAGGTCGGCCTGTTCGGCGGCGCGGGCGTCGGCAAGACGGTGCTGATCCAGGAGCTGATCAACAACGTCGCGAAGGCGCACGGCGGCTATTCGGTGTTCGCCGGCGTCGGCGAGCGCACCCGCGAGGGCAACGACCTCTACCACGAGTTCATCGAGTCCGGCGTGAACAAGCAGGGCGGCGGCGAGGGCTCCAAGTGCGCCCTGGTCTACGGCCAGATGAACGAGCCGCCCGGCGCCCGCGCCCGCGTCGCGCTCTCCGGCCTCACCGTCGCGGAGCATTTCCGCGACCAGGGCCAGGACGTGCTGTTCTTCGTCGACAACATCTTCCGCTTCACGCAGGCCGGCTCGGAAGTGTCGGCGCTGCTTGGCCGCATCCCCTCGGCGGTCGGCTACCAGCCGACGCTCGCGACCGACATGGGCGCGCTGCAGGAGCGCATCACCACGACCACCAAGGGCTCGATCACCTCGGTGCAGGCGATCTACGTGCCCGCCGACGACCTGACCGACCCGGCGCCGGCCGCGTCCTTCGCGCATCTTGACGCGACGACGGTTCTGAACCGCTCGATCGCCGAAAAGGGCATCTATCCGGCGGTCGATCCGCTCGACTCGACGTCGCGCATCCTGTCGGCCGCGATCATTGGCGAGGAGCACTACGCCACCGCCCGTCGCGTTCAGGAGACGCTGCAGCGCTACAAGTCGCTGCAGGACATCATCGCGATCCTGGGCATGGACGAGCTCTCGGAAGAGGACAAGCTGACCGTCTCGCGCGCCCGCAAGATCGAGCGCTTCCTGAGCCAGCCCTTCCACGTCGCCGAGGTGTTCACCGGCTCGCCCGGCGTGTTCGTCGATCTCGCCGACACCATCAAGGGCTTCAAGGAGCTGGTCGACGGCAAGCACGACAACCTCCCGGAGGCGGCCTTCTACATGGTCGGCACCATCGAGCAGGCGATCGAGAAGGCCAAGAAGCTCGCCGAGGGCTGAGGCCCGCGGACAGACGCGCCGAACGCTCCCTTTCCGGCGACCCGGAAAGGGAGAGCGCCCGCGGCCCGGCGGCCACTGAAGGACTGACGATGGACACCTTCCCTTTCGAGCTGGTCTCCCCTGAGAAGCTGCTCATCTCCGACGACGTCGAACATGTCGTGGTCCCCGGCATGGAGGGCGAATTCGGCGTTCTGGCGCACCACGCGCCGCTGATGTCGACGCTGAAGCCGGGCGTGGTGAAGGTCTACAAGACCGACGGCGGGGAGCCGCGCCGGCTGTTCGTGCGCGGCGGCTTCGCCGACGTGAACCCCAGGGGCCTGACGATCCTGGCCGACGAAGCCGTGCCGATGGAGGAGTTCGACGTCGCCAAGCTCGACGTCGCCATCCGGGACGCCGAAGAGGATCTGGCAGACGCCACGAGCGAGGCCGGCAGGGTCAAGGCGCAGGCGCAGCTCGACCAGCTCCGCGAACTCCGCAGCGCGCTGTTCTGAGCGAAGCTGAACGCCGCTAGCCCCTAGAGGGGCGTCTCTTCCAGCGCGGCTCGCGCCCCGGCGTCGAGCCGGCGGATGGTCTCCCGCATGTCGCGCTCGGTCGCGTCGGGGTGAAGCGCGCAGATCCGCAGCGCCACCCGGCCCTCGACGCGGGTGCCGCCGACGAGCGCGAAGCCCTCGCGCTCGACACGCCGGGCCGCCTCAAGGTTCAGTGCATCCGTCTGTTCCGGAGAGAGCCGCGAGGGTTCGAAGCGGAAGGTGACGATCGCCATCGAGGCGGCGGTGACGACCCGCCAGCCGGGCGTGCGCCTGAGCTCGTCCTCGGCCCAGGCAGCGAGGCGGAAGCCATGCGCGACGGCCGCGCCGACCGCTGCGGTCCCCATCGTCTGCAGCGTCAGCCACAGTTTTAGGGCGCGCGCCGGTCGGCTGGTCTCGAGCCCCAGATCCCAGAAATTCGGAGCGCTTCCCGGCAGGTCGCCGTCGCGGAGGTAATCCGCGCCCAGGCTGAAGGCCTGTTCGAGTCGCGCCTGGTCGCGGACGATCAGCGCGCCGCAGCCATAGGTCTGGAACAGCCATTTGTGGGCGTCCCAGGCGAGGCTGTCCGCGCGCCCGATTCCCGCGAGTAGCGGCCGGTGCGCGGGCGAAAGCAGCGCCGAAGCCCCGAAGGCGCCGTCGACGTGGAGCCACAGGTCGTTGCGCTCGCAGACCGCAGCGCTCTGGTCCAGCGGGTCCACCGCGCCGGTATTGGTCGTGCCGGCCGTCGCCACGACCAGGAAGGGCCGCAGCCCGGCCGCGACGTCCGCCTGGACGAGCCGCGCAAGGTCTGACGCGTCCATCCGGAAGGCCGCGTCAAGCGCGACGCGCCGGATCTGTCCGGGCAGGAAGCCCGCCACCGCCAGCGCCCGGAGCACGGAGCCGTGGGTCTCGGCTGAGAGATATGCGACGCCCTCGGCCCGCTTCTCCGGCTGCAGCTTCGCGTCCCGCGCGGCCGCCACGGCGGTGAGGTTCGCGGCGGAGCCGCCGCCCATGAGCAGCCCGCCGGCGGTCTCGGGAAAACCCGCCGCATCCGCCATCCAGCGGATCACCGCAGCCTCGACGGCCGCCGGCCCTTCCGCCTGGCGCCACGCGCCCGCCTGCGGATTGACGGCGGCCGTCAGCGCCTCGCCGAGCCGCGAGGCGGCGCCCGCCGGCGACGGGATGAAGGCGAAGAAGCGCGGATGGTCGGAACGTGCGGCGCGCGGGAGAACTTCGCGCACGAGCTCAGCGGCCGCGTCGGCGAGCGGGCGGCCTCGCTCCGGAATATCAAGCGAGCGCGGCGCGCCGAGCGCGGCCGGGGCCGGAGAGGCGGGCAGGCTCGCCAGCGCCTCCAGGGCCTGCGTCAGAGCCGCGATGGGCGCGACGGCGCGCGCCGGCTCCGGGGCGCGATCGGCTGGCGAGTCGATCGCCTGCGGGATGGCCGGCTCGTCGACGGCGCCGGTCGCGGCGCGGGGCTGGTCCATGGCGGCGGCCGTTCGCGCGGGTCAGATGCCGGCGCCGGCCGGCGTGGCTCCGGCCTCGGCCGGCGCGCCGCGCGCGCGGAACAGCAGCTTGTCCACGCGCGGACCGTCCATGTCGATGACCTCGACGGTCCAGTTCGACACGTCGATCGTGTCGCCCTCGCTCGGGATGCGGCCGAGCTCCGCGATCACGAGCCCTGCGGCAGTGTGGAAGTCGCCCTGCGAATGAGCCGGCACCGTCACCCCGAAGGTCTCGGTCACGGCGTCCAGCGAGGCGCGGCCGTCGACCAGATAGGTGCCGTCCTCGCGGCGGCGGATCTCCTGCGCCTCGCCGATCTCGTGCTCCTCCGGCAACGCGCCGGCGATCGCGCCGAGCACGTCGTGCGAGGTCACGATGCCTTCGAAGCCGCCGAACTCGTCGACCACGAAGGCGGTCGAGGACGGCTGCGACTTGAACAGCTCGAGCAGGCTCAGCGCGGAAGCGCCCTCCGGCACGAACAGCGGGTCGCGCACATAGGAGGCCACGTCGAACTTCTTGCCCTGGATGAGCGCTGCCAGCACGTCCTTCTTGTGCAGGATCCCGACAGGGTCGTCGACCGAGCCTTCCTTGCCGACCACGATGCGGGAGAACGGGCTTTCGGCGAGCTCGGTCTGGATGGTGCCGAGGTCGTCGCTGATGTCGACCCAGAACACTTCGCGGCGCGGCGTCATGATCGAGCGCACGGGCCTGTCGGCGAGCCCCAGCACGCCTTCGATCATGCGTCTCTCGACCGGCTCGATCGAGCCCGCCGCGACGCCCTCCGCGATCACGCTGCGAACCTCCTCCTCGGTGACGTTGCTGCCGTCCTGCTCGCGGACCCGCAGGATCTTGAGGATGAGGCTCGAGGTCGCGCTGAGCAGGACCACCACCGGCCGGCCGAGGGCGGCGAGCAGCGTGAGCGGACCGGCGACGTAGGCCGCGATCGGTTCCGGATTTGCGAGCGCGATCCGCTTCGGGACCAGTTCGCCGAGGATCAACGAGAGGCTTCCGATCGCGATGACGACGACGGCGCTTGCGACCGGCCGCGCATAGGCGTCGAGCGCGGTGTGGTCCGCCAGCAGGGTCGCCAGGGGATCCGAAAACGCCGCCTCGCCGACCACGCCGCTCAGGATCGCGATCAGCGTGATGCCGATCTGGACGGAGGACAGGAAGCTGCTCGGGTCTTCAGCGAGCCGCAGCGCGCGGGCCGCGCCGCGATCGCCGGCCTCGGCGAGCATCTTGAGCCGCGGCTTCCGGGCCGACACGATCGCGAGCTCCGACAACGCGAAGAAGCCGTTCAAGAGCACGAGGCCCAAGAGAACGGCGGTGTTGAGGAGCGGCATGAAGGGTCCGGAGGTGAAGCAGGCGCGAGGCCTGCAGACGGCGCCGACTATAGGGCCTTTGAAGCGCTCCGTCATGCGCGGCGGCCGCAGCCTGGAACGTTCGGAACCTCTGCGCCCTTTGGCGGCTAGCGGCGTTGGAACAGAAGCTTATCTGATGTCGGACAGGAGCCGACGCCGCTATGTTAACGATTCGTGAACTGCTGGGTCGTCTCCTCGAGAGGTTCGCCGGAAAGCCCCGCCTGATGCCCGATTCGATCGACCGTCTGTTCACAGCTGTCTGCGAGGCCAGCGAAGCCGATCCGGCGTCCTCCCGCACGGCCAAGCTGCGGCAGGAGGGCGTGCCCAAGATGGCCAAGAAGGTGGCCGAGGAGGCCGCCGAGGTCGCGATCGAGGCCGTCAGCGGGCAGCGCGAGGCTCTGATACGCGAAAGCGCCGACCTGATCTACAATCTGGTCGTGCTGTGGTCGGCCGCTGGGCTCACGCCGCAGGACGTCTATGACGAGATGGACCGGCGCGAGCGGCTTTACGGCATCGCGCAGAAGCTGCCGAAGTCGGACGCCCTCAAGTTCAAGCCGGCGCCGAACGCGGCGGCCGCCAAGGCCAGCCAGGGCTTCTGGTCCCCGCTCAGCGGGCGGAGAAGTTGATCGGCAGCGAATAGGTCTTCGAGGCGTCAGGCATCTCTGAGGGCATCGGCGGGAACGAGCCTGCCGCGCGCCGCAGCATCGCCTGGGCCTCCGCCGCCGCCGGACCCGGGCCGGAGGCCGACACGCCGGAGATCCGCCCCGCCCGGTTGACGGTGAACGTCAGCATCGCCCGCCCGGTGAAGGTCGTGCCCGCGCGCTTCTGCGCCGCGACGGCCGCCCTGATCTTCGATCCATAGGCGGCCGCCGCCGCACGGCTCGCCCCGGCGTCCGCGGAGGCGCCGCGCTGGCCCCCGGCCTGCGTGGGAATAGAGGCCGGCTTCGGCTTCTCGGCCGTGCGCTCCGCCGGTTTTTCGCGCGGCTTTCGCTCGACCGGCTTCGGCGTCTCGCGCTTGGTGACCGGCTTGGCCACGGGCTTCGGAGGTTCGGGCGTCTCCTCCTGCGCCACCACGGTGCGCTCCGGCGGCAGCGCGACCGCGGCTTCGACATCGTCCGGCGTCTTCACGTCGTCGGCCGCGACGATTTCGGTTTCGACCGGCTGCGCCTCCTGGATGTCCTCGACCGGCGCGGCCTCGGCGGTGACCGGCTGCTCCTCCGGCGGAGGCGTGTCCTCCACTTCGTCGAGCTGCTCGACCTCCTGCGGCTTCGCCTCGTCGGCTTCTTGGGGCGTGAGCGGCTGGGTCTGCTCCGCGCCGCTTTCCGGCATCTGCGCGGCGCCGGCCGAGGGCGGCGGCGCGAGGTCCATCTCTATGGCGGTTTCGGCCGCGCCGTTCGTCGGCGGCGGCGCCTCGCTCAGCAGGGCGATGGCGCCGAGATGGGCCGCCAGCACGGCGGCGCCGGCGATCGTCCAGCGCTTCCAGTCCGGCCCGCCCGTTCCGGCGTCCAGGCTCAGCGCGTCAACGGCCGCCATCGGAACCGGCGCTCTCCAGCGCGACCAGGGCGACCTTGAGGTAGCCGGCGCGGCGCAGCTCGTTCATGACGTTGGTGAGCTCGCCATAAGGCACCGTCTTGTCCGCGCGCAGAAAGATGCGCTGCTCGCGGTCGCCGCCGGTCATGTTCTGCAGCATGGGCGCGAGCTGCGCCTGATCGATCATCTGCGAGCCGAGCGCGAGCTTCATGTCCGACCGGATGGTCAGATAGACCGGCTTGTCCGGCCGCGGCTGGCGCGGCGCGTTCGAGGAGGGCAGGTCGACGCCGACGTCGACCGTCGCCAGCGGCGCCGCCACCATGAAGATGATGAGCAGCACGAGGATGACGTCGATGAACGGCGTGACGTTGATTTCATGCGTCTCGGCGAGGTCGTCGCCGCCGGCGTGGTCGAGCCGCACAGCCATGGCGTCTACTCCGCCGCGGCCGAGAGCCGGGGGGCGCTGATCCGGTCGAGGTCACGGCTCACGAGCCGCAGCACGGCCGCGGAGGCGTCGGCCAGGATGGCGCGGTGGCCGCCGATCGCGCGGGCGAACACGTTGTAGATCACGACCGCGGGGATCGCGGCCACGAGGCCGATCGCGGTGGCGAGCAGCGCCTCGGCGATGCCGGGCGCGACCACGGCGAGGTTCGTCGTCTGCGCGTTCGAGATGCCGATGAAGGAGTTCATGATGCCCCACACCGTGCCGAACAGGCCGACGAAGGGGGCGGTGGAGCCGATCGTCGCCAGAAGGCCGGTGCCGATCGTGAGCCGTCGGCCCGCCTGGGCCTCCAGCCGCGACAGATGCGAGGCCACGCGCTCCTTCACGCCCTCGGGCGAAAGGCTGTCCTGCGAATAGACGATCTCGGCGTCCGCCGCCTCGACAAAGGCCGGCACCGGGCCCCTGACGCCCTCAAGCGCCTCGCGGGCCTCTTCAAGGGTGCGCGACGCGCCGAGCGCCGCCAGCGCCGCCTTGGCGCGGCGGTTGGCCGCCATCAGCTCCAACGACTTCGCCAGCCAGACGGTCCAGGTGACCAGCGACGCAAAGGCGAGGCCGAGCATCACCGCCTTCACGATCCAGTCCGCGGCCAGGAACATGCCGAGCGGCGACAGGTTGCGCGGAAGGTGGGAGGCCTCGACCGACGGCAGGTTCGGCGCGCCGGCCGCAGCGCCCGGAGCCGGCGCGGCGAGCGTCTGGCCGTCCTGCGGCGCAGCCGGCGCGGGCGCCGGCGCGGCCTTGGCCGGCGGCTGACCAGGCTCGGTCGCCTGCACTTCCTCGGCCGGCGGCAGGGTCTGAGCCGCGGCGGGGCGCGCGCTCTCGGGCGCGCCTTGCGCCCAGACGGCTGGGCTCACAGCCGACAGCGCCGCCGCCGCGGCCAGCGCCGCCGCGAGCTTGCGTCCGCCGGTCATTTGCCGAACTCCACGCCCTTCACCCGGGAGGTCGTGGTCACTAGGCCGAGACAGTCCTGCTCTCCGCCACAGCTCGTGACGTCGTTCAGCAGCACGCGGCTGACGCTGCCGCAATCGGTGTCGCTGGCGTCGAACAGCTTGACGCTCGTCTTGGAGGCGCGCAGCGGCCCCGCTTCGACCGCAAGGCGGCGCGAGATCACCCCCTCCTTGTCGAAGAAGACGAGGTCGAGCTTCAGGCTGTCGATCGACTTGTCGCCCGGATTGGCGACCACCAGGGAGACCCGGCAGGCGCCATCACGCGGCTCGAGCCGGTTCAGCTCGATCGAGACGGTCGAAGCCGCCGCTGCGGGCGCGGCGGCGAGAAGGGCGAGCAGAAGGCCGCCGGAAACGCCTGCCGCTAGGCGCGTGGCATCGGATCGCGACAACGGGCTACTCCCTAACCGCCAGAAAACCGCTCCGCAGCCGAATAAGCGTACAAGAGGCCTACTTCAAGGCGACTCTGACAAATCAGAACCCTTCAAATTCCAAGGTCCAACGCGCTCGTCTTACGATCTTCTTAGTATTGGCGGACCGGCCGAGGTCTCGCGCGCGATCGGTCAGGCGCCCGCTGCGCTGCGCAAGCCGGCAAAGAAACTTGCCGAAAGGGCGCGGTTTTCGGGTTTGCGGTGACGACTGCGCAACCTATCGCCCGGCACAGTCCCCGGCCACAGGGCGCCGAGGGCGCGCAGTGAGAAATAATGACCGAACCGTTCGGTCAATCTTGCCGCGGCCGCATCGGTGCGCTAGATTCTCGTTGACCGAACGGTTCGGTCAGAACGTCCGCGCGCTCCATGTCTTCGGGCAGTCGCCCGCCGCGAGCCAACTGGGACAGCTTTCATGCAGAGGCCTCGCCTTGTGACGGCTGCGCCTGCCGAGCGAGCCGACCCCATCGACCGCCGCGAGCTTCAGCCGGAGGCGCCCGCGGCGCCGGCCGACGCGGCTCCAGCGCCCCAGAAGGCGCGGCGGGCTCCGGGCGCGCGCAAGATGCTGCTCGGCGCGGCTGTCGTCGCCGCGCTCGCAGGCGGCGGCTGGTATGGCTACGAGTGGTGGACCGAGGGCCGCTTCCTGGTCGAGACCGACGACGCCTATGTGGGCGCCGACATGGCGGTGGTCGCGCCCAAGATCTCAGGCTATGTGGAATCGGTCGCCGTCGCGGACAACGCGCCGGTCAAGGCCGGCGAGCCGCTCTTGAACGTCGATCCGGCGGACTTCAGGCTCGCGCTGCAGGCCGCCGAGGGCAAGATCGCGACCCAGCAGGCGTCGATCGACCGGTTCGACAGCCAGATCGCGGCGGCGGAGGCGCAGACCGCGCAGGCCAAGGCGCAGGTCGACTCCGCAAGCGCCGACCGAGACCGCGCCGCGGCCGACTACGAGCGCGCCCAGCAGCTCGTGAAATCGACCTATGGCAGCAAACAGGCGCTCGACCAGGCGAAGGCGGACCGCGACCGGACCGTCGCCGCGGTCGAGGCGGCGCGCGCCGGCGTCGCGGCCGCGGAGGCGAACCGCGCCGTGCTCGCCGCGCAGAAGGGCGAGGCGCAGCGCACGCTGCAGGAGTTCGAGACCGCGCGCGCGCAGCGCCAGCGGGACCTCGACGCGACCCTCATCCGAGCGCCGTTCGACGGCGTCATCGGCAACAAGGCCGTGCAGGTCGGCGACTACGTGACGCCCGGCAAGCGGCTGATGGCGGTCGTGCCGCTCGACCGCGTCTATGTCGATGCGAACTTCAAGGAGACCCAACTGGCCGAAGTTAAGCCGGGCGCAAAGGTGCGGCTCTCGGTCGACGCCTATCCGGAACATGACGTGACGGGCGTCGTCGACAGTCTCGCGCCGGCCTCGGGGGCGCAGTTCAGCCTGTTGCCGCCCGAGAACGCCACCGGCAACTTCACCAAGATCGTGCAGCGCGTGCCGGTCCGGATCCGGGTCGATCCGCAGGACGTCGCGAAAGGCAGGCTGCGGCCGGGCCTGTCGGTGATCGCGTCCGTCGACACGCGCACTGCGCCAAAGCTTACGTCCGACGCCGCAGACCTGCGGCGTTGACGTAGTCCCCGCGTCCGAGGCCTCGTCATGAGCGACGACGCTGCTCCTCCAAGCAGTCGTAAGGCTGTCGAACCGACCCGCGTCCCCACGGGGTTGGCGGCTGGCTCGACGAGCGCCTCGGGCGCGGGGAATCCTCCTTTCGAACCGAAGGTGACGCCGCGCCGGCTCGTCGCGTTCCTCGCGCTCGTCTTCGGCATGTTCATGGCGATTCTGGACATCCAGATCGTCTCGTCGTCTCTCGCCGAGATCCAGGCCGGCCTGTCGGCGAGCCCGGACGAGATCTCCTGGGTTCAGACCAGCTATCTGATCGCCGAAGTGATCATGATCCCGCTGTCGGGCTATCTGGGCCGGGCGCTGTCCACGCGGGTGCTGTTCACCATCTCGGCCGCGGGCTTCACGCTCGCGAGCGCGCTCTGCGCCACCGCCACGACGCTGCCGGAGATGATCGTCTACCGGGCGATTCAGGGCTTCATCGGCGGCGGCATGATCCCGACCGCCTTCGCGGCCGCCTACACGATCTTCCCCAAGCGCCACCAGGCGGCCATCATGGCGCTGGTCGGGCTGACGGTGACGCTGGCGCCGACCATCGGGCCGACCATCGGCGGCTATCTGACCGAGCTGCTCTCCTGGCACTGGCTGTTCCTGATCAATGTCGTGCCCGGCGCCGCCGCCACGCTGCTCGCTTGGACGCTGGTCGACTTCGACGAGCCCGAGTTCGATCTGCTGCGGCGGCTCGACTACTTCGCGCTGGCGGCGCTGGGCGTGTTCCTCGGCAGCCTCGAATATGTGCTGGAGGAGGGCGCGCGCGACGACTGGTTCCAGGACGCGACCATCCGCAACCTCAGCGTCGCGGGCGTCGTGGGCGGCGTGCTGTTCTTCTGGCGCTGCTTCGCGGCCAAGACGCCGCTGGTCGACCTCACCGCCTATCGGGACCGCAACTTCGCCGTCGGTTCGCTGCTCACCTTCATCATGGGCATCGGCCTCTACGGCATGACCTATCTCTATCCGGTCTTCCTCGGCCGGGTGCGCGGCTATGACTCGCTGCAGATCGGCGAGACCGTGTTCGTCTCGGGCCTGTTCATGTTCCTGACCGCGCCTGTGGTGGGCGTGCTCTCCCGCAAGGTCGATCCGCGCTACCTGATCGCGGCCGGCTTCTTGGGCTTCGGTCTGTCCTGCATCGACCTCACCTACATCACCAGCGACTGGGCGTTCGGCGAGCTGTTCATGCCGCAGATGCTGCGCGGCGTGTCGCTGATGATGTGCATGGTGCCGATCAATGTCGTGTCGCTCGCCACCCTGCCGCCGCCGAAGCTTAAGAACGCCAGCGCGCTGTTCAACCTGATGCGGAATCTCGGAGGCGCCTTCGGGCTCGCCTTCATCAACACCTTCCTGAACGACCGTCAGGACCTGCACATGCTGCGGCTGCGCGAGCACGTGGTGTGGGGCCGCCAGGTCGCCGAGGAGCAGCTCGCCGGCATGGCGGCGAGCCTCGCGCCGCGGCTCGGCTCCGACGCGGACCTCGCGGCGGTCCGCCAGCTCTCCAACATGGTCGGCCAGCAGGGCCTGGTGCTCGCCTTCGGCGATCTGTTCTGGGCGATGACGATCCTGTTCGGCGGCATCGTGCTGCTGGTGCCGCTCGTCAGGCGCCCGAACCCCGGCGCGGCCGCCGCGCCGGCGCACTGAGGCCGCGCGTCACAGCCTGTCGCGCAGCGCGTAATAGCTCATCGCCGCGACCAGCAGCGGCTTGCGCAGCCATCGTCCGCCCGGGAAGGCGGGCGCCGGCAGCCGCGACAGCAGGTCGAAGCGCTCAAGCCGTCCGCCGACCGCTTCGGCCAGGATCTTGCCGAACATCGGCCCGAGCAGCACTCCCTGACCGGAGTAGCCGGCGGCGACCAGAACGTTCGGCCGAATGGCGCGCACGAAGGGCTGGCGGGTCGGCGTGATGCCGAGCACGCCGCCCCAGGCGTGCTCGATCGGGACGTCGCGGAGCTGCGGGAAAACCTTGAGCATGTGATGGCGCACGATCGGCGCGATCTCGGCGGGCAGCGTCGTCGAATAGGTTTCGCCGCCGCCGAACAGCAGCCGGCCATCCGGGGTCGGACGGTAGTAGTAGACCACGAACCGGCTGTCCGAGACGGCCGCGCGGCTGGTCAGCGCCTCCCGAAGCCGCTCACCGAGCGGCGCGGTGACGGCGATGTGGTTGGCGATCGGCGCGACATGCGCCTGGACCGTGGCGTCGACGCCCTCGAGCAGCCCGTCGGTGCAGATCAGCACGGTGTCGGCGGTGACGGTCCCGCCGTCGGTCTCAAGAACCGGCCGCGCGCCGTGGCGAATACGGCGCACGCGCGCGCTCTCGTGGATGCGGGCCCCGGCGGCTTCGGCCGCGCGCGCGAGCCCGAAGACCAGCGCCAGCGGATCGAGATGGCCGCCGCCATGGTCGATCGAGCCGCCGTGATAGTTATCGCTCTTCACCAGCGCTCGGAGCTGGTCGCGGTCCAGCGGCTCGATCCGGTCGTAGCCGTAGTCTTGCGCCAGCTTGCGGGCGTAGGCGTGCGTCTCGGCGACGTAAGACGGCTTGTGGTCGGCGTGGATCAGCCCGGCTTCGTAGCGGCAGTCGATCCCGCGCCGGTCGATGAAGTCGCGGAGCAAGCCCTTGGCCTCTTCGGCCATGTCCCAGAGCTTGCGGGCGTCGTCGCGGCCGGCGATCCGTTCGAGCTCGTCCTGCTCGCGGCGCTGGCCGGTGTGGACCTGACCGCCATTGCGGCCCGACGCGCCCCAGCCGACCCGCGCCTGCTCCAGCACGACGACCGATACGCCGCGCTCCGCGAGATGAAGCGCGGCCGACAAGCCGGTGAAGCCTGCGCCGACGATCGCCACGTCCGCCCGCACGTCGCCCGCAAGCGCCGGGCGCGCAAAGGGCGGCGGATTGGCGGCGGCGTAATACGAGGCGGCGGGCGGAAAGGCTGTCACAGCGCGTCCCGCCGCTAGACGTTCAGCAGCAGGTATTCCCGCTCCCAAGGGCTGATCACGCGCATGAAGGTCTCGAACTCGGCGCGCTTGATGGCCGCGAAGGTCTGCACGAAAGTCCTGCCGAAGACCGACTGCAGCGGCCCGCAATCCTCGAAGGCCGAGACCGCCTCCAGCAGGCCGCGCGGCAGGTCGTAGTCGAGGCCGTAGGCGGAGCCGTCGATCGGCTCGGACGGCGTCAGCCCCTCGACCATGCCTAGGTAGCCGCAGGCGAGGGTGGCGGCGATCGCCAGATAGGGATTCGCGTCCGAGGACGGCACGCGGTTCTCGACGCGGCGGGCCTCCGGTCCCGAGGGCGGCACCCGGATGCCGGTGGTGCGGTTGTCGTAGCCCCACTGGACGTTGATCGGCGCCGAGGAATGGCGGGTCAGCCGCCGGTAGGAGTTCACGTAAGGCGCGAGCAGCGTCATCACGGTCGGCATGTATTTCTGCGTGCCGGCCAGGAACGAGAAGAACTCCGACGACGGCTTGCCCTGTTCGTCCGAGAAGATGTTGCGCCCGGTCTTCATGTCGCGCACCGACTGGTGGATGTGCATGGCCGAGCCCGGCTGGTTGGCGATCGGCTTCGCCATGAAGGTCGCGTACATCGAGTGCTTGAGCGCGGCCTCGCGGATGGTGCGCTTGAACAGGAACACCTGGTCGGCAAGTGCGAGCGGCGCGCCGTGACGCAGATTGATCTCCATCTGCGCCGCGCCCTCCTCGTGGATCAGCGTGTCGATCTCGAGCCCCTGGGCTTCCGAGAAATCGTAGATGTCCTCGAACAGCTCGTCGAACTCGTTGACCGCCGATATCGAGTAGGACTGCCGCCCGGTCTCAGGTCGGCCCGAGCGGCCGATCGGCGGCTCCAGCGGATAGTCCGGGTCGGTGTTCGGCTTGACGAGGTAGAACTCGATCTCCGGCGCCACCACGGGCGCCCAGCCCTTGTTCTCGAACAGATCGACGACCCGCCGCAGCAGCGCGCGCGGGGAGACCTCGACCGGGCGGCCGTCGCGGTGAAACGCGTCGTGGATAATCTGCGCCGTCGGATCGGACGCCCAGGGCACCACCGAGAGCGTCGAGAAGTCCGGCTCGAGCACCAGGTCGCTGTCCGCCGGGTCGCCGCCGCCGGGCGCGTCCTCGTCGGCGTAGCCGCCCGCGATGGTCTGGTGGAAGATCGACGACGGCATGTTCATCGTCGGCGACTGGAAGAACTTCTGCGCGGGCATGATCTTGCCGCGCGCCACTCCGGCCTGGTCCGGCACCAGGCATTCGAGCTCCTCGATGCCGCGCTCGGCGACCCATTCGCGCGCCGCCTCGGTGTCGGCGGCTCCGCGGCGATCGGCGATGGCCTCTCGCAGCTCGGCGCGCTTTTTCTTGCTCATCTCATGACTCTCGAATGTCAACCGGCCCGGCCCGCCCGGAGGGCGAGGCCGGCGGCGACCCGAGCCGGGCAGCGGCGAGGCCGGCGGCGGAAGCCGCGGCCGTGCTGCGTCGAGGGCGGCTCCCGGATCGGGTCGGGAAGGAAGGCTGAGCCGCCCCTGCGGCGGTCGAGCCGCCGGACGCCGGCGAACCGGCGCAGCCCGGAGCCTGCCCGACCGCTCGCGCCAAATCAATCCGCCGGCCCTCAGCCGCTGGCGCGGAATTAGGCTCGCAAATCGGTTGTGCGCCCTGACGCGCGAGGCTAGCCTTTCGGCGTCGTTCCCTCGCGAGGGGTCGAGGGCGCCAGGGGATCTCGCGTATGACGATCAGAGGATTGGTGGCCGCCTGTCTGGCCGCTTTCGGGCTCGCGGCCGGCGCCGCCGGGGGCGCGCTGGCGGCGGACAAGGAAGTCAGGATCTACAACTGGTCGGACTATATCGACCCGCAGATCCTGAAGGATTTCGAGGCCGAGACCGGCATCAAGGTCGTCTACGACGTCTTCGACTCCAACGAGATCCTCGAGACCAAGCTGCTGACCGGCAAGACCGGCTACGATCTCGTGGTTCCGAGCGCCACCTTTCTGTCGCGGCAGATCAAGGCGGGCGTCTTCCAGAAGCTCGACAAGTCGAAGCTTCCGAACCTCGTCAACGCGTGGCCGGAAATCTACCAGCGGGTCGCCCAGTACGACCCCGACAACGCCTATTCGATCAACTATATGTGGGGCACCACCGGCATCGGCTATAACGTCGACAAGGTGAAGAAGATCTTTCCAAACGCGCCACTCGACAGCTGGAGCCTGATCTACGATCCGGAAAACCTGAAAAAGCTCTCGAAGTGCGGCGTCATGCTGCTCGACAGCCCGGAAGATCTGCTGCCGTCGGTGCTGACCTATCTCGGGCTGCCGCCGGACTGGTCTGACGTGAAGAACGTGCAGAAGGCGGCGGAGCATCTGGCGAAGCTCAAGCCCTACATCACCAAGTTCCACTCGTCCGAATACATCAACGCCCTCGCGAACGGGAACATCTGCGTCGCCGTCGGCTATTCGGGCGACATCTTCCAGGCCAAGAGCCGCGCCGCCGAGGCCGGCAAGGGCGTGAACGTGGAATACTCGCTGCCCAAGGAAGGCGCGCAGCTCTGGTTCGACCAGATGGCCATGCCGGCCGACGCGCCGCATCCGGACGAGGCGCACGCCTTCATGAACTACATGCTGAAGCCGGAGGTCGCCGCCAAGGCGTCCAATTTCGTGCAATACGCCAACGGCAATCTGAAGTCGCAGGAGTTCCTGGACGCCGAGGTCAAGGACAACCCCTCGATCTATCCCACCAAGGAGGTGTTCGCGCGGCTCTACACCGTGCCGACCATCGAGGATCCCAAGATCCAGCGCGCGCTGACCCGGGCCTGGACCAAGGCCAAGAGCGGAAGGTGAGGCGGAAAGGCGTCATCCCGGACGCGGCGTAGGCCGACGATCCGGGATCGTGATCCGGACGAGGCGCAGTTTCGAGCCGCCACGTTCTGAGGACGATCCCGGCTCTCCGCTTCGCTCCGGCCGGGATGACGAGTTTTGTCAATCGCGCCCTTGCTTCCACCTCCTCTCCGGATCACCCAATGGCGCTGAAGCCCGCCCAGAAAGCCCTCGGCCCGATCCGGCGCTCCTTCGCGCCATGGCTCGACCCCAGCGCCGTTCCGCTGATCCGGTTCGAGAACGTCGTGAAGCGCTTCGGCGACTTCACCGCGGTCGACGACGTCTCGCTCGACATCCACCAGCGTGAGTTCTTCGCGCTGCTGGGGCCGTCGGGCTGCGGCAAGACCACCCTGATGCGGATGCTGGCGGGCTTCGAGGCGCCGACGTCCGGCCGCATCACGCTCGCCGGCAAGGACCTCGCGGGCGTGCCGCCCTACCGGCGGCCCGTGAACATGATGTTCCAGTCCTATGCGCTGTTCCCGCACATGACGGTGGCGCAGAACATCGCCTTCGGCCTGAAGCAGGACGGCATGCCGAAGCCCGAGATGGAGGCGCGCGTCGCCGAGATGCTTCGGCTCGTGAAGCTCGAGCCGTTCGCCGGCCGCAAGCCGCACCAGCTGTCCGGCGGCCAGCGCCAGCGCGTCGCGCTCGCCCGGTCGCTCGCCAAGAAGCCGAAGGTGCTGCTGCTCGACGAGCCGCTCGGCGCGCTCGACAAGAAGCTGCGCGAGGAGACCCAGTTCGAGCTGATGGACCTGCAGCAGGAGCTCGGGCTGACCTTCCTGATCGTCACGCATGACCAGGAGGAGGCGATGACGGTCGCCGACCGGATCGCCGTGATGAACCATGGCAAACTCGTGCAGGTCGCCACGCCGGGTGAGATCTACGAGCAGCCGAACTGCCGCTACGTCGCGGACTTCATCGGCGACATCAATCTGTTCGAAGGCTCGGTGGAGAGCGCGCAAGGCGGCGTCGTCCGGCTGAAGTCGGCCGAAGCCGGCGCGGAGTTCACCGCCGCCAGCGACGCCGAGCTTCAGGCCGGCGCGGAAGTGGCGCTCGCCATCCGGCCGGAAAAGATGCGGGTTTCGCTGGAGCCGCCGCCGCCCGAGGCGACGAACCGGCTGGCTGGGGAGGTGTGGGACATCGCCTATCTGGGCGACTGGACCATCCTGCTGATCAAGCTCGACGGCACGGACAAGATCGTGCGGGTCAGCCGCGCCAACGTCACGCGCAGCGAGGCGAGGCCGATCGGCTGGGACGACAGGGTGTTCCTGTGGTTCGCGCCGGACGCCGGCGTGCTGCTGAGATCCTGAGGCGCCGCCGTGCGAGCCGAACGGGCGGGAGGCTGATCGCCCCATGACCGACGTTCTCACGCCCGACCCCGAGGCGCCGCGGGCGATCGCCGCGGCCTCGCCCGAGACCGCCGCCGGGCCGGCCGACGCGGGGCGCTGGAAGCGCTGGCTGCTGATCGCCGTGCCGTATCTCTGGCTGCTGGCGCTGTTCCTCGCGCCGTTCGCGATCGTCCTGAAGATCTCGCTGTCGCAGACCACCATCGCGCAGCCGCCTTACGAGCCGCTGCTTGATCTCTCGGCCGGCTGGCAGGGGCTGGTCGACTTCGTGTCGCAGCTCGATCTGGAGAACTACTCGATCCTGTTCGAGGACGAGCTCTACGTCGCCTCCTATCTGTCGAGCCTGAAGATCGCTACAATCTCGACGCTGCTGACGCTCGCGATCGCCTACCCGATGGCCTACGGCATGGCGCGGGCGCCGAAGAACATCCGGCCGACGCTGCTGATGGCCGTGATCCTGCCGTTCTGGACGTCGCTGCTGATCCGCGTCTACGCCTGGATCGGCATCCTCAATCCGGACGGGCTGCTCAACGCCTTCCTGATGTGGGCCGGCGTGATCCGCGAGCCGCTCTACATCATGAACACCGAGACGGCGGTCTATATCGGCATCGTCTATTCCTACCTGCCGTTCATGGTGCTGCCGCTCTATTCGAGCCTCGAGAAGCTCGACGACACGCTGCTCGAAGCCGCCGCGGATCTCGGCTCGCCGCCCTGGAAGGCGTTCTGGCAGATCACCTTTCCGCTCTCGCTGCCGGGCGTCGTCGCCGGCTGCTTCCTGGTGTTCATCCCCGCGGTCGGCGAATTCGTGATCCCCGATCTGCTCGGCGGCTCCGAGACGCTGATGATCGGCAAGACGCTCTACAACGAGTTCTTCCTGAACCGCGACTGGCCGGTGTCGTCCGCGATCGCCGTGCTTCTGCTGCTCGTGCTCGTCGTCCCGATCGCGATCTACAACAACCTTCAGGCCAAGGAACTCGAGGGCAAGGCATGAGAAAGGGCCTCTCCTCGGTCAACCTGGTCGCCCTGACCTTCGGCTTCGCGTTCCTCTACCTGCCGATTGTCCTGTTGGTGGTCTATTCGTTCAACGCCTCGCAGCTCGTCACGGTGTGGGGCGGGTTCTCGACCCGATGGTACGTCTCGCTGTTCCACAACGAGCAGCTTCTGGAGGCCGCCTGGGTCACGGTCCGGGTCGGGCTGATCTCGGCGACGCTCGCGACCGTGCTCGGCACGCTTGCGGCGATCACGCTCGTCCGCATGGGCCGCTTCGCCGGCCGTACGCTATTTTCCGGCATGGTCTATGCGCCGCTCGTGATGCCGGAGGTGATCACCGGGCTCTCGATGCTGCTGCTGTTCGTCGCCGTCGGCCTCGACCGCGGCTTCTTCACCCTCATGCTCGCGCACGTCACGTTCTCGATGTGCTTCGTCGCAGTGGTGGTGCAGTCGCGCCTGGTGTCGTTCGACCGCAGCCTCGAGGAGGCTGCGCTCGATCTCGGCTGCCCGCCGGCGAAGACGTTTTTCGTCATCACCCTGCCGATCATCCTGCCGGCGATCGTTTCGGGCTGGATGCTCGCCTTCACGCTCTCGATCGACGATCTGGTGATCTCGCAATTCACCACTGGGCCGGGCGCGACCACGCTGCCGATGCGGATCTATTCGTCGGTGCGGCTCGGGGTGAAGCCCGAGATCAACGCGGTCTGCACCATCCTGATCGCGATTGTGACCACCGGCGTGATCATCGCCTCGATCGCCACCAAACGCGCGGAGAACGAGCGCGTGAAGGCGGAGCGCGCCGCCGCCGCCGGCCGCTGAAGTCTATTTGCCGGAGGCGCGCGCCTCGCCGGCCGACAGCGCCGGCCTGAGCTTCGGCGAGGCGAAGGCGCCTTCCAGCCGCACCGGCAGGACCCACCGGCCGTTCGGCGGCCGGACCGTGCCCTCGAGCTTCAGGTCGCGTTCGACGAGCCGGGCGTCGCCTGCAAGCGCGAGCGTGGCGTCCTCTCCGACGATCGACAGATCCCTCGTGGAGGCGACGCCGCGTTCGACCGAGATCGTCGCCTGGGCGGCGCTCACGGCCATGGCGCCGCGCAGGCCGGCGAGCGTAAGGGCGCGGCCCTTCCCGCCGGCGTTGAACTTGCCGCCCGTAAGATGGGCCTCGGCGCGGCCTTGCAGGCTTGCGACGATGGCGGCCATCGAGGCGCCTGCGCCTTCGACGGCGAGCTCGCCGGAGAGCGTTCCGGTCAGCACGGGCGGGTCGACGAACCGCCGCAGCGCCTCGTGAAGGTCGATCCCCGACAGCGCGCCCTCGACGCGGACTCGTGCGCCCTGTCGATCGCGGCCAAGCGAGATTCGCCCGCCGACGCTTCCCTCGTAAGCCGCGGCCTCGCCGATCGCGACGTCGAGACTGTCGCCGGCGACCGAGATCGTCGCGGCCGTCTCGCCGAGCCGAAGGTCGCCGAGGCGGACCTGATCGGCCGAAAGCCGCAGGTCGAGATCGTAGCCCGTCACCGGCTTCAGATCGATCGGCTTGGGGTTCCAACCGCCGCCGTCATCGCGCAGCGCGGGCGCGATGCCGTTGACGTAAGGATCGAGATTGAGCCGGTCGGTGTCGAGCGTCGCCTCGATGCTCGGCCTGCCGTTTTCGAGCGTCAGCCGGCCGACGCCGAAGAAGGCGCCGCCCTCCAGGTTCAGTTCGGCGTTCGAGATCGCGAAGCCTTCGTGATCGGCGGTCGCGCGGCCGGTGAGCGAGAAGCCGGTGAGCGGCGAACTGCGTCGCGGCGCCGGCGCGCCGAGCCAGCGCAGCGTTTCGCGCAGCGACGTCGCGCGCGCGCTGAGATCGCCGGAGAGCCGCGGCCCCTGCGCGAGACTGGCGTCGCCGTCGAACACCAGCAGGGCGCCGCCGCCTTCAATCCGCGCGCGGAACGGCGAGGCTTCTCCGCGCGACAGCGCAGATGGGTCGGTGAGCGCCAGAGCCGCCTGCATCCGGCGATCGCCCAGAAGGCCAAAGCCCGAGGCGGACAGGGCGCGTCCCGCGCTCGGCCACACCAGTCCGGCGTCGACCTTCTCGAGGCTGCGGCCGCCCCAGTCGAGGCGGGCGTCCACCAGTCGGATCGACGGATAGGCGCCGGGGCGCGCGCCGGCGGCGAGCGCCGCCGAGGTGAAGTCGCCAAGCGGCACGCGGTCGAGCGCGATCTCGGCCCCGATCAGCGTGATCTCGCGGGCCTCGATCCTTCCGGCGAGCAGCGCGAAGATGCGCGGCGAGGCGGTCAGCCGTCGTGCGGAGGCGAACGCCGGCTCGCCGCCTCTTGAGATGCGGACGCCGTCAAGCGTCACGCGGGGCGTCGGGAACAGGGTGACGGTGGGCCGGCCTTCGGCCTCGATCGTGAGGCCGGACGCATCGCGCAGCGCGGCCAGCATGGCTGCGTCCGCGCCCGCGAAAGGCGCTCTCGCAATCCCAAGACAGACGGCCGCGACAAGGGCGGCCGCAGCCGCCGCGAGGCCGATGGCGGCGACGCGACGCATCGAATTGCAGTCCTTCCGATAATTGAGCCGGTTTAACGCCTCGCGCTTATACCGCTGCACGAATTAGGCTCAAACTGGCTTGGCGGCCCGCCGCCTCTCGCAAGCATGCACGCGGCCGGCCGGGCCGCCTGGGAGCTCCGCATGACGACTGACGCCGAAGCGCCGCTCTGGATCCCGCCTCTCTCCCGCGTCGCGGCGAGCGCGATGACGGATTTCGCAGACCGCGCCGCGGCGCGGGCGCGCCGGCCGCTCAGGACGTTTCGCGACCTGCACGCCTGGTCGATCGAGGATCGCGAGGGCTTCTGGGACCTGGTCTGGGATTTCTGCCGCATCGTCGGCCACAAGGGCGACCGCGTTCTGGAGAACGGCGACGCCATGCCGGGCGCGCGGTTCTTTCCCGACGCGCGGCTGAACTTCGCCGAAAACCTGCTGCGCAAGTCAGGCGCCGGCGACGCGATCGTGTTCCGCGGCGAGGACAAGGCCGAGGCGCGGCTGAGCTGGGACGAGCTCCGAGCGCAGGTCTCCCGCATCCAGCAGGCTCTCGCGGCCGCGGGCGTCGGCGAGGGCGACCGGGTCGCGGCCATGATGCCGAACCGGCCGGAGACCATCGCCTTCATGCTCGCGGCGGCCTCCCTCGGCGCGATCTGGTCGTCCTGCTCGCCTGATTTCGGGGAACGCGGCGTGCTCGACCGCTTCGGCCAGATCGAGCCGAAGGTGTTCGTGACGGTCGACGGCTACTGGTACGCCGGCAAGCGGATCGAGATCGCCGCCAAGCTGAAGCCGATCGTAGACGCGCTGACGACTGTCGAGCGCACCGTCGTCGTCCCCTATCTGGGCGAGGCCGAGGAGGTCGCCGCCGGCCTGCGCGGCGCCGTTTCCCTCGAGCGCTTCCTCGACGGCTTCGAGCCGGGCGCTCCGACGTTCAGGCGACTGCCCTTCGATCATCCGCTGTTCATCCTGTTCTCCTCCGGCACGACCGGCGTGCCGAAATGCATCGTGCACTGCGCGGGCGGCGCGCTGCTGCAGCTCGTCAAGGAGCACAAGCTGCATTGCGACAACCGGCCGGGCGACCGCGTGTTCTACTTCACGACCTGCGGCTGGATGATGTGGAACTGGCTCGTCGCCGGGCTCGCGGCGGAGGCGACGCTGCTGCTCTATGACGGCTCGCCCTTCCATCCGACGCCTGCGGTTCTGTTCGATTTCGCGCAAGCGGAGCGGATGACGTTCTTCGGCACGTCGGCGAAGTGGATCGACGGCGTGAAGAAGCACGGCCTGAGGCCGCGCGACACGCACGACCTGTCGAGCGTGCGCGCGATGGCGTCGACCGGCTCGCCGCTCGCCGCCGCGAGCTTCGACTGGGTCTATGACGCCGTGAAACGCGACGTCCAGCTCGCCTCGATCTCCGGCGGCACCGACATCGTTTCCTGCTTCGTGCTCGGCAATCCGCTCGAGCCGGTGTGGCGCGGCGAAATCCAGGGACCGGGGCTCGGGCTCGCGATGGCGACGCTCGACGATGACGGGCGGCCGCTGGCCTCCGGAAAGGGCGAGCTCGCCTGCCTGAAGCCGTTCCCCACCATGCCGATCGGCTTCTGGAACGATCCTGATGGGGCCAAGTACCACGCCGCCTACTTTGACCGCTTCCCCAACGTCTGGGTGCATGGCGACTTCGCCGAGTGGACGCCGCATGGCGGGATGATCATCCACGGCCGTTCCGACGCCACGCTGAACCCCGGCGGCGTGCGGATCGGCACGGCGGAGATCTACGCCCAGGTCGAGAAGATGGAGGAGGTCGTCGAGGCGATCTGCATCGGCCAGGATTACGACGGCGACGTCCGGATCGTGCTGTTCGTCAGGCTGAAGGAAGGGTTCGCGCTCGACGAAGACCTCGCCAAGCGCATCCGGACGCGGATCCGCGAAGGCGCGTCGCCGCGCCATGTGCCGGCGAAGATCGTGGCGGTCACGGACATCCCGCGCACCAAGTCCGGCAAGATCGTCGAGCTCGCGGTCCGCGAGGTCGTGCACGGACGGCCGGTGAAGAACAAGGAGGCGCTGGCGAACCCCGAGGCGCTCGCGCTGTTCGAGAAGCTCGAGGCGCTGCAGGACTGACGAAAACGCGCCGCCTGGCGGCGGGTCGGGGCGTCCTCAGGTCAGGCCGTCATGGTCCGGCTTGACCGGACCATCCATCTCGAAGCCCGCGCTCGACGTCGAACATGGGTCCTCCGGTCGGGGCGGAGGACCATGGCGGCGGTTCGGGCGCCTGCCGACGCGCCTCACGCCAGCTTCAAGAACTCGCGCCCGGCCTTCACCAGATCGAACGCCTTCCAGCCGCCGCTTCCGTCCGGCAGCTCGTAACGGACGATGTCGGCGGTGGCGTAGGTGCGGCTGAGGCGCGACGGCAGGAAGGAGCCGGTGCCGACCACGTCGATCGGGACCGACAGATTGCCGAAGACGCGACACTTCAGCGTGTCGAAGCCGGACGAGACCACGATCTGCGCTTCGTCGAATCCCGCCGCGTCCAGCGCCTTGCGAAAGTGGACAGCCGCGGCGGCGGTGACGCCGGTGCCGAACAGGAGCTTGTCGCGCACCTCGTCGGCCGACATGCCGCCGACTTCTTCGAGTTCGGAGCCGGCGAGCGCGCGTCGGGCGATCTCCCCCGGCGTCTTGCAGTCTGTCCATGAGAGAAGCGTCCGGACGCTCTCCTCCCAGTCGAGCCCTTCGAGATACCGGCCGCCATGGGTGTCGAGCCGGAAGGCGAGCCGCTTTCCCGCGCGAGCGGGGCCGTCCGGGCCATAAAACCAGCGGCACACGGCGAGCGCGTCCGAGACTTCGCGGCCGTCATAGTCGTTGAGAACCGTGTAGCTCTCCTCGTCCGGGAACTGCGCGGCGTAGAGCTTCGCCGCCTCCAGCGTCGCGCTCTCCGCCTCGGGATCGCGGCCTTGTGCAAGCATCCGGGCCTTGGCGTAGCCGATCAGCGAATGCGGCATGGTGCCGAGCCCGCGCGGGGTTCCGAACAGAGACGCGGCGATGTCGGTCGAGGTCCCGACGAAGCCCTTGGCGCCCGCCAGCTGCGCTGCGCGCGACCCGACCGCAGCGCCATAGGAGCAGGCGAGATGCATGTCGTCGCCGGTCGTGTGGCGCGCCTCCATGGCGATGAACGCGGCGTTCGGCAGCGCGACGCACATCGAGAACGCGTTGTGCGCGGCCACGCAGGGAAAGCCGATGCGCTGCAGCAGCAGCGTCTCGATCGGCGACAGCGCGGCGAGCGATCCCGTGACGTAGAGCATCGGCAGCCCGGCCGTCAGCGTCGCGCCCTCAGGCGCGACCCGCGTGACCTCGAGCGGAATCCGGGCGTCCGCCGGATAGACTTTTCGCAGGAACTCGACCGCCCGGTCGGCCGCCACGACCACGTCGGCGCGCAGGAAGACCGCATAGGTCGCCCGCGCGTCGCCATGGGCCGCGACGATCTCGGCGGTCTTGGCGAAGTACTTGTCGGTCCGCGCGGCGACGAAGTCTGGACCCGGAACGCCGTCCGTCATTGTCGGGGAACCTCCGCGCAGGCCCGGCGCCGGGACATGATCGCGGTGCGACGTCAGTCCTCGGCTTTCGTCTCCGCAGCGTCGATGGTCTTCAGCGCCGCAGGGTTGGGCATCGAGATGATGTTGTAGCCGGCGTCGACGAAATGAATCTCGCCGGTGACGCCGGCCGAGAGCGGGGAGAGCAGATAAAGCGCCGCGCCGCCGACGTCCTCGATCGTGATCGGACGGCGCAGCGGCGAATGGCGGCGCTGGAAGTCGTACATCAGCCGCGCGTCGGCGATGCCCGCGCCCGCGAGCGTCCGGACCGGCCCGGCGGAGATCGCGTTCACCCGGATGCCCTGCGGCCCGTAATCCGCAGCCAGGTAGCGCACGCTCGCCTCGAGCGCGGCCTTGGCGACGCCCATCACGTTGTAGTTCGGCATCACGCGCGTCGCGCCGCCATAGGTCAGCGTCAGCATCGAGCCGCCGGCCGGCATGATCTCGGCGGCGCGCTTGGCGAGTTCTGTGAAGGAGAAGGCGGAGATCACCATGGTGCGCGAGAAGTTCTCGCGCGTCGTGTCGGCGTAGCGGCCCTTGAGCTCGTTCTTGTTCGAAAAGCCGATCGCGTGGACCAGGATGTCGATCCCGCCCCAGCGTTCCTTGAGAGCGGCGAACACGGCGTCGACAGAGTCCAGATCCTCGACGTCGCAGGGCAGCACGAGGTCGGAGCCGAGGCTCGCGGCGAGCGGCCGGACGCGCTTGCCCAGCGCCTCGCCCTGATAGGTGAAGGCGATCTCGGCGCCCGCCTGGCTCAGCGCCTTGGCGACGCCCCAGGCGATCGAGTGGTCGTTCGCGACGCCCATGACGAGCGCGCGCTTGTCTGAAAGAAGTCCGGCGACCATGGGGTCCCCCGTGGTTTCGCCGGAGACAACCCGCGTCATCCCGGCCGAAGCGAAGCGGAGAGCCGGGATCGTTCTCCGGATCCGGCGGCTCATCTGAAGACGATCCCGGGTCGGCCTAGAGCCGCCCGGGATGACGTTCTGCGAACGGGCCCGTCACACCCGCTCGAACACCAGCGTCGCGTTGGTGCCGCCGAAGCCGAAGGAGTTCGACATCACGGCGTCGAGCCGCACGTCGTCGCGGCGCTCGCGCAGGATCGGCATGTCGGCGAAGGCCGGGTCGAGCTCCTCGATGTTCGCGCTCTCGGCCATGAAGCCGTTCTGCATCATCAGCAGCGAATAGATCGCCTCCTGCACGCCCGCGGCGCCGAGCGAGTGGCCGGTGAGCGACTTCGTCGCCGAGATCGGCGGGCACTTGTCCCCGAACACGGCGCGCAGCGCCTCGATCTCCTTGAGGTCCCCGACCGGGGTCGAGGTCGCGTGCGGGTTGACGTAGTCGATCGGGTTCCTGGCGGTCGACAGCGCCATCTTCATGCAACGCACCGCGCCTTCGCCGGACGGCGCGACCATGTCGTAGCCGTCCGAGGTCGCGCCATAGCCCGTGAGCTCGGCGTAGATCTTGGCGCCGCGCGCCTTGGCGTGCTCCAGCTCCTCGAGCACCAGCACGCCGGCCCCGCCCGCGATGACGAAGCCGTCGCGGTCCTTGTCATAGGCGCGGCTTGCGACCGCCGGGCGATCGTTGAAGCGGCTCGACATCGCGCCCATCGCGTCGAACAGCACGGACAGCGTCCAGTGCAGCTCTTCGCAGCCGCCGGCGAACATCACGTCCTGCTTGCCGAGCTGGATGATCTCCGCGGCGTTGCCGATGCAGTGCGCCGAGGTCGAGCAGGCCGACGAGATCGAGTAGTTCACGCCCTTGATCTTGAACCAGGTGGCGAGCGTCGCGGAGGCGGTCGACGACATCGCCTTCGGCACCGCGAACGGTCCGATGCGCTTCGGGCCCTTTTCGCGCGCGATGTCGGCGGCTTCCACCACGGTCTTGGTCGACGGACCGCCGGAGCCCATGACGATGCCGGTGCGCTCGTTGGAGATGTCGCTCTCCTCGAGCCCCGAATCGCGGATCGCCTGATCCATCGCGACGTGGTTCCAGGCCGTGCCGCCCGCGTGGAAGCGCATGGCGCGCCGGTCGACCACCTGGCTGGCGTCGAGCGTCGGCGCGCCCTCGACCTGGCAGCGGAAGCCGAGCCGGGCGTATTCCTCGGCGAAGGAGACGCCGGACTTCGCCTCCCGCAGCGACGCCAGAACCTCCTGGGTCGAGTTTCCGATCGAGGACACGATCCCCATGCCGGTGACGACGACGCGCTTCACGTGAAGCCTCCTTTGGGCCGGCCTTCGCGCATGGCGAGCCGGTTAGTACATGTTGTCGGCCTCAGCCGGGCGCGGCGCCGGCCTTGAACAGGCCGACCTTCAGGTCCTTGGCCTGATAGATGGTCTCGCCGTCGGCCTGCAGCCAGCCGTCGGCGATGCCGAGCACCAGCCGGCCGCGCACGACGCGTTTGAAGTCCACGCCGTAGACGACCTTCTTCACGCTCGGCAACACCTGGCCGGTGAACTTGATCTCGCCGGTCCCGAGCGCGCGGCCGCGACCCTCGCCGCCGATCCAGCCGAGGAAGAACCCGGTCATCTGCCACAGCGCGTCGAGCCCGAGGCAGCCCGGCATGACCGGATCGCCCTTGAAGTGGCATTCGAAGAACCAGAGGTCCGGCTTCACGTCGAGCTCGGCGCGGACGAAACCCTTGTCGGCGGGGCCGCCGGTCTCGGAAATCTCGGAGATGCGATCGAACATCAGCATCGGCGGCAGGGGCAGCTGCGCATTGCCCTGCCCGAACAACTCGCCGCGCCCGCAGGCGAGCAAGTCCTCGTAATCGTAGCTTGTCCGCCGCTCTTTCATGTAGCCTTTCAATCTCCTTGCGGCGACCGTCGCCATCCTCCCGGCGCGGGTCTCCGCCCGTCGCGCGCCCTCCTAGCACACATGCCGGAGAGGCGTGAAGCGTTCCGGCGAGACAGGCGGTTGCCCCGGCCGTCGTGAAATTGTATCTTTCTCCACAGGTTCAGGCGGTTCCTGGCCCACTTCTTCGCGTCCGGCGCTCAAGGCGTTCGGGCTTCAGTTTGCAAGGTACGACGTGAGACCGACGATGGCCGAGCTGCCGACCACCGCCGCCGCATCCTCCGCGCCCGCCGCCGACCGACCGGTCGATTGCGGCCTGCGGCCCGCTTTGTGCGTCGCCCGCGATGTCGGCGGGCTGCTGCGCGATTCCGGGCTGCGGCCGACGCGCCAGCGCATCGCGCTCGGACGGCTGCTCTACGCCAAGGGCGACCGGCACGTGACGGCTGAAATCCTGCACGAGGAGGCGATGCGCGCCCGCGTCCCGGTCTCGCTCGCCACCGTTTACAACACGCTGCACCAGTTCACCGAAGTCGGCCTGCTGCGCGAGCTCGCGGTCGACGGTTCAAAGACCTGGTTCGACACCAATGTCAGCGACCATCACCACTTCCTGGTCGAGGACGACAACCGCCTGATGGACATTCCGGGCTCGAGCGTTTCGGTCGACCGGATGCCGGAGATCCCCGAGGGCATGGAGATCGCGCGCGTCGACGTGGTCGTGCGGCTGCGTCGCAAATCCGCCTGACCCAGGCTCTTCTGAGCCGAACAGTTTTCGAACGGCCGCCGCGGTCTCGCGGCGGCCGTTCGCGTTTGTCAGTCGAATCGCTCGCCCGGATACACGCCCCAGAGCCGCTCCTGCTCGATCCAGCCGTCGAAACCGTCGCCCTCGACGCGACACCAGGAGCCGTCGCAGCGGCGCACCTCGACCAGAACCTTCGGCTCCAGCCGGGCGCTGGTGCGCGAATCTCCGCCGGCGCTGACATGGATCGGAAGCGCGGCGTCCTTCGACCAGGGCGCGACCAGCGCCGTCCGCCGTCCCGACAGCAGGCTGTGCCAGACCCAGCCCTCGGCGCCCTCCGAATCCCGGATGCGCCGCCAGTTGTCATATTCGGCGGTGATTTCGACCGGTTCGCCCGCGCGGCGGTAGATATAGGCCACCGGGTGATCCTTGGTCGGCCCGCGGCGGACGTAGGCCTTGCTGGCCTTCAGGCTGACGAAGCGCGGCACCGGCAGGCCCGACACCGGTCCGATCATGACGCCGGCCGCGCCCTCATGCGCCGCTTGAGCCATGGCCGGAACGCGGGCGGCGGACAGCATTGCGAGGGTCGAGATCGCGGCTGCGAGCAGTCCGGCGGCGGGCCGGAAAACAGATTTCATCATCAACCGCAGCGCTCCGCCTTTCGTCGCCATATTGCGTTCCGGGCCTCGTCTGCTAGAGACGGCCCTTCCGGCCGCATGCGGCCATCGCTCTGAGCGAGCATCCTTCGTCAGCATTGATGAGGGATTAACCGTAAGCCCGAGCCGCCAGAAAGGTCCGCCGGCTATGAAGAAGCGCCCGCTCGTCGTCGTGACGCGCCGTCTGCCGGACGTGATCGAGACGCGGATGCGCGAACTGTTCGACGCCCGGCTCAATCACGACGACCGCCCCTTCACGTCTGAAGATCTCGTTCAGGCGGTCCGCGAGGCCGACGTGCTGGTGCCGACCGTGACCGACCGGATCGATGCCGCGCTGCTCGCCCACGCGGGCGAGAACCTCCGGCTGATCGCGAACTTCGGCAACGGCGTCGACAACATCGACGTCCAGACCGCGAACAATCGCGGCATCACAGTCACCAACACGCCCGGCGTCCTCACCGAGGACACCGCCGACATGACGATGGGCCTCATCCTCGCCGGTCCGCGTCGGATCGCGGAGGGCGCCCGCGTGGTGCCGGACGAACATGAATGGACCGGCTGGTCGCCGATGTGGATGCTCGGCCGCCGCATCTGGGGCAAGCGCCTCGGCATCGTCGGCATGGGCCGGATCGGTCAGGCGGTCGCCCGCAGGGCCCGCGCTTTCGGCCTCTCGATCCACTACCACAACCGGCGCAGGCTGCCCGCCACCGTCGAGGACCAGCTTGAGGCGACCTACTGGGAAAGCCTCGATCAGATGCTGGCCCGCATGGACATCATCTCGATCAACTGTCCGCACACCCCGGCGACCTACCATCTGCTGTCCGCGCGCCGGTTGAAGCTGCTGAAGCGCGACGCCTATGTGGTCAACACCGCGCGCGGCGAGGTGGTGGACGAGACGGCGCTCGCCCGGATGCTCGAGTCTGGCGAGATCGCCGGCGCGGCGCTCGACGTGTTCGAGAACGAGCCCGCCGTGAACCCGAAGCTCGTCAAGCTCGCGCGGCAGAACAAGGTGGTGCTGCTCCCGCATCTCGGCTCCGCCACGATCGAGGGCCGTATCGACATGGGCGAGAAGGTCATCGTGAACATCAAGACCTTCATGGACGGTCACCGCCCGCCGGACCGGGTGCTGCCCTCGATGCTCTGAGCGGCGGCCGATTGACTCGGCCCCGGAGTCCTGTTCTGTTCTGAGGAACAATGCAGGAACAGGTGGCTTCGATGCGCAGTCAGCTTGTCGGTCTCGTGCTTCTTCTCGCCGCTGGCCCCGTCACGGCCGCGGAGCTTGTTTCGCCCAAGGACCTGCAAGCCTCCTGGTTCGACGGCAAGACGATCTCGACGACCGGGCCGCGCGGCGGCAAGGCCGAGATGACGTTCTCGCCCGACGGCAAGATCACCCGCACCGGAGGCCGCGCGGGCGCCGCGCGGCAGGGAACGTGGCGGCTCGACGACGACGGCTTCTGCATGCGGCTCGGCGAGGCGAAGCGGGACTCCTGCTACCTCGCGCTGAAGAACGCCGATGGATCGCTGCGCGTGGTGCGGCGCTCAGGCGGCGCCTTCACCTGGACGCGCTGAGCGGCTCGGCCGCGACGGCGTGGATCGACAGATCGGTGATCGTCGGGCTCCGGCCGGTCACCGGGTTCTCGGGATCCCACTCGTAGCTCAGCGTCTCGAGCCGCATCGACAGCGCGTCGACGACCAGCAGGCGGCCCACCAGGCCTTCGCCGAAGCCGACGATCTCCCGGACGACCTCGATCGCCATCATGGAGCCCATCAGGCCCGCGAGAGCGCCGAGCACGCCGGCCTCGGCGCAGGCCGGTACGGTCCCGGGCGGCGGCGCCTCGGGGAACAGGCAGCGCCAGGTCGGGTTCGGCGCTCCGTCCGGCCGCGTCTCATGGGCTCGGATGGTGGTGAGCGCGCCATCGAAGGTCCCGAGCGACGCGGTCACGAGGGGCCGCTTCGCCAGCGCGCAGGCGTCGGCCACGAGATAGCGCGTCGCGAAGGAGTCGGAGCCGTCTGCGACAAGGTCGTAGGATGAGATCAGCTCGAGCGCGTTTGCGGCGTCGAGCCGGAAGGAATGCGCCTCGACCGCCACATGCGGGTTGATCCGCTCCACGGCCTGCGCGGCGGACTGCGTCTTCGGCCGCCCGACGTCCGACGTCGCATGCATCACCTGCCGCTGAAGGTTGGAGAGCGACACCTCATCGTCATCGACCACGCCGATCGTCCCGACGCCCGCGGCTGCGAGGTAAAGGATCAGAGGAGATCCGAGGCCCCCGGCGCCGACCACGAGCACGCGCGCGGCCTTCAGCTTCTGCTGGCCCGGCCCGCCGACCTCCCGCAGCACGATGTGGCGGGCGTAGCGTTCGACTTCTTCAGGGGAAAGCGGCATGGCCGCACCATAGGAGGCCGGGCGCCGCGCGCAAGCCGTTCCGACCTCGCTTTCCGCGGTCCGATTAACCGGACCGGCGCCTCTTTGTGCTTTGCTCGGCCGCCTTCCTCGGACACCGAACAATGATCGCGCGCCGTCTCCTGCCAGCCCTCGCGCTGTTTCTGGTTCCCTTCGCGGCCGTCGCCCAGACGAATTGCGGCGGCGTCGATCTCGTGGCCAAGGCGAAGGCCGAACATCCCGAGAAATACGCCGCGTTCGAGCAGGTCGCGCGCGCCGTGCCGAACGGCGAAGGGTTGCTGTGGCGCATCGAGGCCAAGGGCGTTCCGCCCTCCTACCTGTTCGGCACGATGCACACGACCGAGGCGGACCTGGTTGCGCTCAGCGAGCCGGTCAAGGCGGCGCTCGCGGAGGCCAGCACGGTGGCGGTCGAACTCGCCGACGCCAATGGCGGGGCGGCGCAGGCCCAGATGGTGGCCTATGTCACGCAGAACGGCGTGGACCTCTCGGGCGGCGGGCTGGCGGGCCTCACGCCCGATCAAGCCGAGCTCGTTAAGAAACGGCTCGGCGAAGCCGGCATGCCGGCCTCCGTCGCGACGATGCTGAAGCCCTGGTTCCTCGCGATCACGCTCGACATTTCGAGCTGCGAGCTGAAGAAGATGGGCGACGGGATGCCGACCATCGACGCCACGGTGGAGAAGACGGCGCGCGACGCCGGCAAACAGGTGGTGGGCCTCGAGACCGTCACCGAACAGCTCGACGCGGTATCAAAGATCTCCGATGACACCGCGCGGCGGATGATCCGCGATTCCGTCGCGAAGCCGACCTCGAGCGACGACATTCAGGCCACGACGCTCGCGCTCTACCGCGCCCGCCGCGTCGGCTGGTACTACGCGATGAAGGAGGACCTGTTCGGCGAGGGCGTCGAGCTGTCGTCCTATGCGGATTTCGTCGACGAGGTCGTCGACCGCCGCAACCGGTTGATGGCGGAGCGCTCCAGGCCGCTGATCGACAAGGGCGGCGTGCTGATCGCCGTGGGCGCCCTGCATCTGCCCGGCCCCAAGGGGCTGGTGGAGCTGCTCCGCCAGCAGGGCTATGAGGTCACTCTTGTCTGGTGACGGCGGCCGTCACGCGGCAGCTTCGACCAGCGCGGCGGAGAGATTGTCGTCGAGGCGCTGCGCCGTCTCCCGAAAGGCCGGCAGCCTGGGCATGACGGCGCCCGCGAGCCTCTCGGCGCCGTCGGGACCGAGCGTCTTCACCAGGCTCGCCCAGTATTCCGGAATGCGCTTCCAGTCGGCGATCGTTTCCTCGACGATTTCCGGATGGAACTGGAAGCCGTAGGCGCAGCGGCCCCAGCGCATCGCCTGAACGGCCGAGGCGTCGCTGCGCGCGAGCGAGACTGCGCCCTCGGGAAGCTCGGCCACCTCGCAGCCATGCCACTGGAACACGTCCAGCTCAGGTCCGAAGCCCGCAAACAGCGGGTCGGCGCGCCCGGCGGCGGTCAATGCGACGCGGGACAGCCCGACCTCCGGCGCGGCCATCCGGGCGACGCGGCCGCCGAGCGCCTCGGCGAGCAACTGATGGCCGAGGCAAATGCCGAGATAGGGCCTGCCGAGCTCGCGCACCCAGCGCCGGATCGCCGCCTTCTCGGCCTTGAGCCAAGGATGGTCGTCCTCCTCCCAGACATCCATCGGGCCGCCCATCACGGCCAGCATGTCGAACGCTTCGAGCTCCGGAATCGGCTCGCCCGCATCAAGCTCGACCGCCACGCGCTCATGGCCCTTTTCGTCCCAGATCTCCCGGAAGGAGCCAGGATGCTCGACGTCGAGATGCTGCAGGACAAGAATGCGCATGGTCTTCTCCGGGATGCCGCCGGCCGAGTTAGCCCGGCTCCGCTGCGAAAAAGAAGGCGCCGCTCCGCGATGAGCCGCTTCGCCGCATCCATGATCGCCCCGTGAGCGACGCCGGGCTCCGTCCCTTCGTCGAGCGCGACGCCCGCATCCGACTGCGCGTCAGGGTCACGCCGCGAGCGAGTCGGGAAGCGGCCGGCGCCGTCGCGATCGACGCCGACGGCCGCGCCTTCGTTCCTGTGCGACTGACGGCGCCGCCGGTCGAATGCGCTGCGAACGCCGCTCTCACGGCGTTCCTTGCGCGCGCGCTCGGGTTGCGGAAATCGGATGTGGCGATCGCCTCGGGCGAGAGCTCCCGGCTGAAAACCGTGGAGTTCGCCGCCCATGCCGAGACGGTCGAGCGGCTGCGCCGCTGGCTCAACGAACTTGCTCAACCATAGCGATGCAGCGCGGCGCCATGCGCCTTGAGCCAGCTCTCCGAGCGGTCGTAGTCGGGCGCGAGCCGGGCGACATGCGCCCAATAGCGCGGGCTGTGGTTCATCTCGCGGCGATGGGCGACTTCATGCGCGGCCAGATAGTCGAGCACATGCGTGGGCGCGAGGATGAGCCGCCACGAGAAGGCGAGGTCGCCGGCGACCGAGCATGAGCCCCAGCGGCTGGTCGTATCGCGGATCGCGATGCGGCCGACCGTGACGCCGAGGGTCGCGGCATGGCGCGCGACGGCGGCGGCGAGGTCGTCGCGCGCCTCGCGCTTCAGAAAATCGGCGATGCGGCGCGGCGCATGCTCGGGCGCGCCGTGCACGACCAGGATCGGGCCTTCGCCCCGCAGCCCCGGCTCGACCCGCACGACGCCGCGAAACCCTTCGCGCAGCACGATGCGGTGGCCGACGCCGCGCAACGGGATGGTCTCGCCGGGTTCGAACGGAATTCGCTCCGGCAGGCGCGCCAGCCGGTGCTCGATCCAGGTTACGTGCCGTTCGATGAAGTCGCGCGCGCCCGCGAAGGATGCGCCGGGCGGCAGCGTCAGCGTCACGTCACGCGTCGCGGCGCGCACCCGCAGCGTCATGCGGCGCGCCTGGCTGCTGCGGCGCACCGTGATCGGCACATGGCCGAGCCCCGTGCTGACGAACAGCGCGTCTTCTCGAAGCCGCGCGTCGGGGCGTGTCTTGAATGGCAGGCCCCTGAGGGCGCGGAACAGCGACATCCAGCGGCGGCTCGCAGACGAAGGGCCGAATCGGCACGCGCCGACTTTACCCGCGCCGATTCTTCGCTGGCGAGCCCCTCAGGCCCGCGGCGCGACGCCGTCCACGGCTTCCAGCAGGCGAATGATATCTTCGTCTCGTGACAGTCTGTGATCGCCGCCCTTCACCAGGGTTACGACGACGTCGTCCTCCGCAAGCCGCTCCACCAGCCGCATGGCGTGCGCCCAGGGCACGTCCTTGTCCTCCATGCCCTGCAGGATGTGGACCGGAGCGCCGGTTCGGATGGGGCCGCCCAGCATCAAGTGGCGGCGGCCCTCCTCGACCAGTTCGCGTGTGATCGGATAGGGCTCGGGCGCATAGTCGGTCTCGCGCATCCACCGGCCTTCGCGCAGGATCTGCCCCCGCACCTCTTCGGGGAACGTGGCCCACATCAGGTCTTCGGTGAAGTCGACGGCCGGCGCGATCAGCACGAGCCCCGAGGGCGGCGCGGCCATGCGGCGGGCGGCCAGCAGCGCGATCCAGCCGCCCATCGAGGAGCCGACCAGCACCGGCGCCGGGCCCGCATAACGCTCGATGACGGCGAGCGCCTCCTCAAGCCATCGGCCGATCGTGCCGTCCTCGAACCGGCCGCCGGAGGCGCCGTGGCCGGAATAGTCGAAGCGCAGCACCGCCCGGCCTTCGCGCTCGCCCCATTGGTCGAGCGCGACCGCCTTGGAGCCGCTCACGTCCGAGCGGAAGCCGCCGAGCCAGACGACGCAGGGGCCGTCGCCCGCGCGACGCAGGACGGCGATCTCGCGCGCCTCGTCGTCCGCGCCGACCGTGAGGCGTTCGGCGATCGGGTCGGTCATGGGCTCTCCTTCGTGTCGATGGCCGAGACCCATAGCCAGCGCGACCGTCCGGATAAAGGCGCCAGGGCCCGCGCCTTGTCTCTGAACGAAAAGGGCCGGCGCTTTCGCGCCGGCCCTTTTGTGGAAGCCCGAAGCGTCAGGCGGTGGTGAACTTCTGATCGCCGAGCGGCAGATCGCGGACGCGCTTGCCGGTGGCGGAGAAGATCGCGTTGGCGAGCGCCGGCGCGAGCGGCGGCACGCCGGGCTCGCCGATGCCGGTGGGCTTGGCGTCGCTCGGCACCGCGTAGACCTCGACCTTCGGCATGTCGGACATCCGCAGCGGCTCGTAGGTGTCGAAGTTCGCCTGCTGCACCACGCCGTCCTCGAGCGTGATCGCGTCGCGCAGCGCAGCCCCGAGGCCGAAGCCGACGCCGCCCTCGACCTGCGCGCGGACCACGTCGGGGTTGATCACCGTCCCGCAGTCCACGCCCGCCACCACGCGGTCGACCTTCACGCCGCCGTTCTTGGTGATGGTGACGTCCACCACCTGCGCGACCACGGTGTTGAAGCTCTCATGCACCGCGACGCCGCGGCCCTTGCCCTTTTCGGGCTTGGCGCCAGGGGTCCAGCCGGCCTTCTCGGCCGCGAGCTTCAGCGCAGCCGTGTGGCGCGGCTTGTCCTTCAGCAATGCGAGCCGGTACTCGACCGGGTCCTTGCCGGCGGCGTGAGCGAGCTCGTCGATGACGCTCTCGACCACATGCGCGGTGTGCGTATGGCCGACCGAGCGCCACCAGAGGACCGGCACGCCGACTTTGAGAGTGGTGAGTTCCACCTTCAGGTTCGGCACCGCATAGGCGAGGTTGGAGGCGCCCTCGACCGAGGTCTCGTCGACGCCGTCCTTCACCGCCATCGCTTCAAGCGCCGTGCCGGCGAAGATCGACTGCCCCGCGATGTGGTGCTCCCAGGCGACGGGCATCCCGTCGGCGCCGATCGCCGCGCGCACCTTGTGGGCGTAGAACGGGCGGTAGTAGCCGCCCTTCGTGTCGTCCTCGCGGGTCCAGACCAGCTTGACCGGATTGGCGCCGTTGATCGCCTTGGCGATCGAGGCCGCCTCGGCCACGTAGTCGGCCGTCGGCACCGCGCGGCGGCCGAAGCTGCCGCCCGCCCAGACCGTCTCGATCTTCACCTGCTCGGGCTTGAGGCCCGTGATGGCGGCGACCGTCGGCTGGTCGATCGACTGGAACTGCGACCCGTAGATCAGCCGCGCGCCGTCCGGCTTGAGGTCGATCACGCAGTTCAGCGGCTCCATCGGCGCGTGCGCCAGATAGGGGAAGGTGAAGTCCGCCTCGATCACCTTGGCCGCGCCCTTCAGCGCGCCGTCGACGTCGCCGCGCGTCGCCGCGACCGCGCCGCCGGGCTTGGAGACCGCCTCCTTCGCGAGCCTCAGAAGCTCCTCCGATCCGCGGCCCTCCGCGCCCGACAGGTCCCACTCGACCTTGAGCGCGTCGCGGCCCTTGAAGGCGGCCCAGGTGTTCTTCGCCAGCACCGCGACGCCCTGCGGGATCTGGACGATCTTCTCGACGCCCTTGACTTTCTTGGCCTCGGAATCGTCGAAGCTCTTCACCTTGCCGCCGAACCGCGGGGGATGGGCGACCGCGGCCACCAGCATGCCGGGCAGCTTCACGTCCTGCGTGTAGATTGCAGTGCCGTCGGTCTTCGGATCGTTGTCGATCCGGTGCAGGCCTTCCTTGCCGATCAGCTTGAACTTGGCGGCGTCCTTGAAGGGGGTCTCCTGCGGCGCGCCGACCGGCGCGGGCAGCTTCGCCGCGGCCTCGGCGAACTCGCCATAGGTCCCGCGCTTGCCCGACGGGTGCGACAGCACGCCCTTGTCGACGACGATTTCGCCCTGCGCGACCTGCCACTTGTCGGCGGCGGCCTTCACCAGCGCGGCCCGCGCGGCGGCGCCCGCCGTGCGGTACTGCTCCCAGGAATTGGCCATGGCGGTCGAGCCGCCGGTGCCCTGCGCCTTGAAGGCGAGATTGGCGTAGAGGGTCGCGTCGGCGGGCGCGAACTCCGTCCGCATCTGGCTCCAGTCTGCGTCCATCTCCTCGGCGATGAGGGTCGCAAGGCCGGTCGTCGGGCCCTGGCCCATGTCGAGATGCTTGACCACGACCGTGATCGCGCCGTCGGGCGCGACCTTCACGAAGGGGTTGAACTGGACGAGCCCGCCGGCCGCTTCCGCCTCGGCGGGGAGCGGCTTGAGGCCCACCATCAGACCGACGCCGGCGCCGCCCGCGATCGCAAGGAAGCCGCGGCGGCTCATGTCGAGCGGCGCGCCGCCCCCGATCCTGTCCTGGATGCTCATGGCTCAGGCCTCCAGCCTGCGGGCGGCGTCATGCACCGCGGCGCGGATCCGCTGATAGGTCGCGCAGCGGCAGACATTGCCGTTCAGCGCGGCGTTGATGTCTTCGTCGGTCGGCTTCTTGTTCTCGGTCAGCAGGGCGGCCGCCGACATCATCTGGCCGGACTGGCAGTAGCCGCACTGCACGACGTCGAGCGCCCGCCAGGCGGCCTGCACGGCCTTGCCCTCGGGCGTGGCGTTCGCGCCGACCAGGCCCTCGATGGTGACGATCTGGGCGTCGCCGACATCGCCAGCCATGGTCTGGCAGGAGCGCACCGGCTGGCCGTCCATATGGACCGTGCAGGCGCCGCACAGCGCCTGGCCGCAGCCGAATTTGGTGCCGGTCAGCCCGATCTCATCGCGGATGACCCAGAGCAGGGGGGTGTCGGCGTCGACGTCGACGGACCGCTCCTCGCCGTTGATGTTAAGCTTGATCATGATGTCTCCCGAACGGCCCCAACGGGCCGCGCATGCGCCGCCGCGCTCCGGCGACGGCTTTGGATGCTGCGCATGCTAACGGCGAGATTTGACAGGTTCCAGACAAGGAACCGTGCGCGAGCGCAATACCCGGGCTGCGGAAGCTCTCATGGCGTTGCGCCCAAGGGTCGCAGGCGCGGCTATTCCGCCGCTCGGAGCGCGTGACCAGCGGGCCGTTCTGCGGGCGCCGCGACCTCCTCGTCGCGCGGGCCGACGAAGCGGCCGAAGATCCGGGCGAACAGCCGCCGCAGGTCGTCCATGATCGTGAACACCGCCGGCACGAACAGCAGGCTCAGCACCGTCGATGCGATCAGTCCGCCGATCACCGCGATCGCCATCGGCGCCCTGAACGAGCCGCCTTCGCCGAGCGCCAGCGCCGACGGGACCATGCCGGCCACCATGGCGACGGTGGTCATCACGATCGGGCGCGCGCGCTTGCGGCCGGCGTCGATCAGCGCCTCGGTGCGCGGCACGCCGCGGGCTACCTCCTCGATCGCGAAGTCGACCAGCAGAATCGCGTTCTTGGTGACGATGCCCATCAGCATCAGGAAGCTGATCACCACCGGCAGGCTGATCGAATTGTTGGTCACGAGCAGCGCCACCAGCGCGCCGCCGATCGACAGCGGCAGCGACACCAGGATGGTGACGGGCTGCGCCACGTCGGCGAACAGCAGCACCAGCACGGCGAACACCAGCAGCACGCCCGCGCCCATCGCGGTCGCAAAGCCCGTGAACACCTCCTGCATGATCTCGACGTCGCCGAACTCCTTCAGGGTGACGCCGTCCGGCAGGCTCTTGGCCGCCGGCAGCGCCTTGACGGCGGCGAGCGCTTCGCCGAGCGCCACGCCGGGCGCGAGGTCGCCCTCGATCGCGACGCGGCGGTCGCGGTCATAGCGGTCGAGGCTGGTCGGGCCCTGCCCGAAACCGACATCCGCCACCGCGGTCAGCGGCACGCTGCCGCCGGCGTCGCGGCGCACGCGGAGCGCTTCGAAGGTCGAGAGCTCCGCCCGCGCGGCCTCGTCGAGCTGCACCCGGATCGGCACCTGGCGGTCGCCGGCCGAGAACTTGGCGAGGTTCTGGCTGATGTCGCCGATCGTGGCGATCCGCACCGTCTCGGCGATCTGGGCGACCGAGACCCCGAGCTCCGCCGCCTCGTCGAGCTTCGGCGTGATGCGGATCTCCGGCCGGTCGATGGCCGCAGTCGAGATCACGTTGAGAAGCTGCGGGACCCGGTCGCGCACCTCCTTTTCGAGCTCCACCGCGGCGCGTTCGACCGCGGCGCCGTCCGCGCCGGAGACGATCAGCGTGAACTCCCGCTGACCGTTGTCATTGCCGAAATTGCTGCGCAGGTCGGGGATCGCCGCCAGCTCCTGGCGGAACTCCCCTTCGAACTGCTTCTGCGTCAGCGCGCGCCGGGACCGCGGCTTCAGATTGATGATCAGAACGCCCTTGCGCACCTCGCCGGCCGCGACCGCCGCGCCTCCCTGGGCCGCCGAGCCGACGGTGGCGTAGACGGAAGCCACCTCCGGCCGCCGCTTGAGCATCGTCGTGATGCGGCGCGCCACCGCGTCCGACTGCGCCAGCGTCGAGCCCGGCGGCAGCTCGATCTTCAGGATCGCGCGCGAGGTGTCGTTCTCCGGCAGGAAGCCGGAGGGCAGCAGACCGGCGAGCATGATCGAGCCGACGAACAGCGCGATCCCGGCGGCGACCGTCAGGAACCGCCAGCGCACGGAGACCGCCAGCGCGCGCGCATAGGCGCGCATGATCCAGCCGTCCTCCTGCTCGCGCGCCCCATGATCGCGCAGGAAGAAGGCGGCGAGCAGCGGCGTGATCAGGCGCGCGACGAGCAGCGAGAACGCCACCGCGATCGCGACCGTGATGCCGAACTGCTTGAAGTACTGCCCCGCGATGCCGCCCATGAAGCTGACCGGCATGAAGACCGCGATGATGGTCGCGGTCGTCGCCACGACCGCGAGCCCGATCTCGTCCGCCGCCTCGATCGCCGCGCGATAGGGCGACTTTCCCATGCGCATGTGCCGGACGATGTTCTCGATCTCGACGATCGCGTCGTCGACCAGAATGCCGGTGACGAGCGTGATCGCGAGCAGGCTCACCGCGTTGAGCGAGAAGCCGAGCATCTCCATCGCCCAGAAGGTCGGCAGCACCGAGAGCGGGATCGCGAGCGTCGAGATCACCGTGGCGCGGAAATCGCGCAGGAACAGGAACACCACGATGACCGCCAGCACCGCGCCTTCGATCAGCGTGTGCATCGCTGAGCGGTAATCAGCCTCGGTGTAGCGCACGGTGGTGTCGATCGGGGTGATGCTCACCGCGGGATTGCTGGCGGCGAGCTGCTCGAGCTTCTTGCGTGCGGCCTCCGCCACCGTCACGTCCGAAAAGCCCTTCGAGCGGTAGATCCCGAAGGCGACGATCGGCTTGCCGTCGAGCCTGGCCGAGACGCGCGGCTCCGCCGAGCCGTCGGTCACGCTGCCGAGTTCGGACAGCCGCGTCTCGCGACCGCCCGGCAGGATGATGCGGGTTGCGCCGAGCCGCTCGACGGTCAGCGCGCCGCCGAGCGTGCGGATCGACTGCTCCTGCGTTCCGACCTCCCCGCGCCCGCCCGCGAGATCGACATTGGTCGCCCTGAGCTGCGCGTTGACGTCGGCCGCGGTGACGCCGAGCGCCTCGAGCCGCGCCGGATCGAGCGAGACGCGGATCTCGCGGTCGACGCCGCCTTCGCGCTTGACCTGGGCGACGCCGCGCACCGCCTGCAGCGCGCGCACGATGCGGTCGTCGACATACCAGGAGAGTTCTTCAGGCGTCATCGAGGGCGCCGAGGCCGCATAGGTCGCGATCGCCATGCCCTCGATGTCGATGCGCTGGATCAGCGGCTCCTCGATCGACTGCGGCAGCTCGGTGCGAATCTTGGTGACCGCGTCGCGCACGTCGTTCACGGCGCGGTCCACCTGGGTCTCGAGCTGGAACTCGATCGTGGTGAGCGAGACGCCATCGCTGATCGAGGAGGTGATGTGCTTCACCCCCGCGATGCCGGCGACCGCCGTCTCCACCCGCTTCGTCACCTGCAGCTCGAGCTCGCTCGGCGCCGCGCCGGACTGGTTGATCGTGACCGACACCAGCGGCAGGTCGATGTTCGGCATTCGCGTCACGGGCAGGGACGCGAAGGAGAACAGCCCGACCGCGAGCAGCACCGCGAACAGCACGAGCGGCGGAATCGGCTTGCGGATCGCGCCCGCCGAGATGTTGAGGGCCATCGTTCAGCGCTCCGCCACGGCCGGCGCGGCGTCGGCGCTGACCTCCGGCGCGGCGACGGCCGTGACCCGGTCGCCCTCGCGCAGGAAACCGCCGGCGCGCGCCACCACGCTCTCACCCTCGGACACGCCGCGCACGATCTCGACGCCGGCGGCGTCCTGCAGCCCGGTCTCGACGCTGCGTTCCGCGACCACGCCGTCCGTGACGATCTGCACGCGGGGTCCCGACGCGCCGAACAGCACCGCAGACTGCGGCACGACGACGCCGTCGCGGCGCGCGACCTCCACCGCCCCGCGGGCGAATAGGCCGGGACGCAGATCGGGGTCCGCCGGCAGCGCGATCTTGATCTTGCCGAGCCGGGTGGCGGCGTCGACGGTGGGAGCGACCAGCCGAACCTTGGCCTCGACCGGATCGGGGAATCCCGCGACCTGGATGCGCGCGGTCTGCCCGGCCGCCACGGCGTGAAGCCGCGTTTCGGTGACCTCCGCCTCGAGCTCGACCTCGCCGTCCCGCACCAGCCGGAACAGCGGCTCTCCCGCCATGCCGACCGTCTGACCGACCCGCGCGGCGCGGTCCGACACGACGCCTGCCGCCGGCGCGCGCACCTCGGTGCGGGCGAGGCGGAGCTCGATCTCGCGACCCTGCGCCTCGGCGAGCGCCTTTTCCGACTCCGCGACCCTGAGATTCTCGTTCTGCGCCCGCAGCCTTGCCTCCGCGACGCGCATCGCGGTCTGGCGGGTCTGCAGCAGTTCCTCGGTCACGTTTCCGGTGCGCTTCAGCGTTTCGGCCCGCGTCAGCGCGGCTTCGGCGTCGACGCGGGAGGCCTCGGCCTCGGCGATGGCGGCGCGCACCTGGGCGATCGCGGCCTCGGCGCGCGCGCGCTGCGAGGCGTTCTGCGCCAGCTGCGTCGTCAGCATGTCGCGGTCGAGCCGCGCCAGCACCTGGCCGCGCTCGACGCGGTCGCCGATGTCGACAAGGTAGGAGACGAGCCTGAGGCCGTCGATCTGTGCGCCAACCATGATCTCGTCGCGCGCCACCAATGTTCCGGTGACGGTGATGGTCTGCGCGATCTCGCGCCGCACGGCGGTCGCGACCGTGATCGCGGGCGGCGCCGGCGCGGCGCTCTCCGCGGTCGCGGCGCTGTGCGCAGTCGCGGCTCGGTTCGCATGAATCCGCTGCGCGATCTCGTCGCGATACGCGTAGGCGGCCGCTCCGGCGCCGAGGAGCGCCAGCGCGAGCAGCCAGGGCCATCGCCGCTTTCTGGACGGCGCGCTCATCGGACCGGCTCCCCAGCCGCCAGGAAGCGGCGGATCGAGCGCTCGAACATCGGCATCAGCCCGTCGATCTCCGCGCCCGGCTCGTAGAGAATCCGCAGCAGCACGCCGTCGGCGAGCGCCATCAGCAGCCGCGCCCCGTGGCCGGCGTCGAGCGCCGGGTCGATCTGGCCGAGCGTCTTGCCGCGCTCCAGCACGCGAACGAGGATGCCGTGGACCTCCGCGTCGCAGCGCGACGCGATCGCCTTCACGGCCGGGTTTCGGATCGCCTCGGCGTAGAGCTCGGGGAAGATCGGCATGCCGTCCGCCTTGAGATTGCCGGCCACGAACTGGCGCGCCGCCTCGACGATCGCCTCCACCACGTCCTCCGCCTCCAGAAGCGGACCCAGCATCGCCGGGATCGCGGCGCGATCGCGCTCGACGATCGCCTCGATGATGGCTTCCTTGGAGCGGAAGTAGCGGTACAGCCCGCCGGGGCTCATGCCGGCTTCGGCGCAAACCGCCTGCATGCCGGTCGCGTGGAATCCGCCCCGCGCGAAACAGGCGATCGCGGCGTCAAGAATCCGCCGGCGCTGTTCGGCCTGCCGGCTGGCGCGCGCGTCCTGAGTGGGGGAAAGCTGGTTCAAGGCGGAGCCACATACACGAGAGCGAACGTTCGTTCGCAAAATAGCGACGGCTTGCGAACTCCACAAGCGTCCGGTTCGACTGCAGGCTCTCCGGCTTTCGCGCGCGTCTGCCGGCCGCCGCTATCTTCGGCGCCGCAGCGCTTGCGCGGCCGGGGGGCTTGTGGCAGTTTCCGCGCGCCTTCAGGCCCCGCATCGCACCGGCGGCCAAACGAACGGCCCCCGGCGCTGCGGTAGCTCAGTGGTAGAGCACTCCCTTGGTAAGGGAGAGGTCGAGAGTTCAATCCTCTCTCGCAGCACCAGTTTTTCGCCCGTGACTTTTCAGACTCCCGAAGCTCCGCTGACGGGGATGGCCGCGTTCAACCAGCGCGGGCTGGGCGGATGTCTGAGCCGTCGGGCCTCTTCGCCGTCCTAGGTCCGCGCGATGCGGCGGAGCCAGCGGCAGAAGGCGCGGACGGCGGGCTCGTCGACGCAACGCTCGGGCACATAGGCGAAATAGCTTCGCGCCGGCAGCGTCGGCGCTGCGAAGGGCATGGCGAGACGCCCGGCGCTGACGTCGTCGGCGATCAGCGCGGTGGGCCCCATGGCGACCCCGACGCCGTCCAGCGCCGCCTGCAGCGTCAGATAGAAGTGCTCGAGCGTGATCGAGCCCGCCGGCTTCAGATCCGGGACCCGCGCCGCCACAAGCCATTGCGGCCAGACATCCGGCAGGGTCGCGGCGTGCAGCAGCGTGTGACGGGCGAGATCGCCCGGATGCGACAGCGGCCGCTGTTCCAGCAATTTGGGGCTGCAGACGGGGATGCGGGCTTCCGAGAGGAACGCCTCGGCGACATGGCCGGGAATCCGGTCCGGACCGCCGCGGATCGCGACGTCGTAAGGCTCCCTCAGGTCCTGCAGCGGAGCGTTGGACGTGGTCAGCCGCACCTCGATCCCCGGATGGGCGAGCTGGAATGAGGAGAGGCGCGGAATCAGCCACCGCAGGGTGAAGGTCGCCACGGCGTTCACCTGCAGCAGGCGGCCGGCGTCGCGCTCGAACTGACGCGCGGTCGCGGCCGCGACGCGGTCGAACGCGGCGCCGATCTCCGCGAGATAGGCCGCGCCGCTCTCCGTCAGGGCGATGCGGCGATTGCCGCGCTCGAAGAGCGGCTGGCCCAGCCAGTCCTCCAGCAGGCGGACCTGCCGGCTGACCGCGCCATGCGTGACGTGCAGCTCCTTCGCGGCGAGCGTGAAGCTCAGCCGGCGGCCGACGGCTTCAAATGCCCTGAGGGCGTTCATCGGTGGCAGCCGCCGACTCATACGCGTCAGTTTTCCTCACGCGAGAGGTCAGCAAAAATCGATTGTCGCCCGGCGAAGTCAAGCGCAACGTGCCGCTGCCTCACCGATGCAAAGTCACATGTCTTCAAGCAGATCCGCGGAGGCGCCGGCGGCTCCGAACCGCACGCTGGCGGTCGCCGGCGTCGTGCACGCGCTCCACGACGGGTACACCGACCTCATCTACGTGCTCCTGCCGATCTGGCAGGCCGAGTTCGGGCTGAGCTACAGCCTGCTCGCTCTGTTGCGCGGCGTTTACGCCGGCGCCATGGCGGCGCTGCAGGTTCCGTCCGGCCGGCTCGCGGAACGGATCGACGGGCGCGTGATTCTCGCGGCGGGGACGATCCTCGCCGCGATCGGCTACGTCGTGGCCGGCTCGTCCGGCGGGGTCGCAGGGCTGTGCCTCGGTCTTGCTATGTCGGGCGCGGGATCCAGCACCCAGCACCCGATCGCATCGGCCGCCGTGTCGCGCGCCTTCGGCGCCGCCGCGCGCGGGCCGATCGGCACGTATAATTTCACCGGCGATCTCGGCAAGGCGGCGCTCCCGGCGCTGACGTCGCTGCTGGTGACGCTGATGCCCTGGCGACATGCGCTGTGGCTCGTGGCGCTGCTCGGCCTGCTGGCGGCGGCCGCCTTGGCGTGCATGCCGCCGATCCGCGTGTCGCACGCCGGCGCCTCCGTTCGCGACGGGCGGTCGTCGGGCGACCGGCGCGGCTTCGCCCTGCTGTGCGGGATCGGAGGCCTCGACACCGCGGCGCGCATGGGTTTCCTCACCTTTCTGCCCTTCGTGCTGCTGGCGAAGGGCGCCGCGCTCCCCACGATCGGAACGGCGTTCGCAGCCGTGTTCATCGGGGGAGCGCTCGGAAAGTTCGCCTGCGGCTGGCTGGGCGCGAAGCTCGGCGTTCTGCGGACGGTGCTGTTGACCGAAGGCGCGACCGCCCTGCTGATCGTCGCCACGACCGTGCTGCCTTTGACGCCCGCGCTGCTGCTCCTTCCCTTCGTCGGGCTGGCGTTGAACGGCACGTCTTCGGTCCTCTATGGGACCGTTCCCGAGCTCGCGCCATCCGGACGCGTCGAGCATGGTTTCGCGGTCTTCTACACCGGGGTCACCGGCTCAGGAGCGCTTGCGCCGGTGCTTTTTGGAGCCGTCGGCGACGCTGTCGGCGGAAGCTGGGGCATATCCTGCGCCGCCGCGACCGCGCTGCTGACGCTGCCGCTCGCCGTGCTGCTCGCGCCGCGCCTGACGTTGCGCTGACATGCCGCTTCTCAAGCTGAGCAAGTCGCCGTCGCTCTGGCTGATCATCTGCGACCACACCGCAAAGGACCCACAATGACAGAGGTCTCGCAGGCCCCGCTGATCCTGATTACCGGCGGAGGCCGCGGCGTCGGCGCGGCGACGGCCCGGCTCGCCGCCGCACAAGGCTACGACGTGGCGATCAGCTTTGTGTCCGACGAGGCCTCCGCCGCTGCGGTGGCGGCGGATGTGGAAGCCGCCGGGCGCCGGGCTTTGGCCGTGCGGGCGGACAGCGCGGATCCCGAGCAGGTGGAGCGGCTGTTCGGCGCGATCGACCAAAAGTTCGGCCGGATCGACGTGCTGGTGAACAACGCCGCGGTGCTGGCGCGGCAGTCGCGGCTCGAGGAGCTCGGCTTCGATCGCATGCGGCGCATCTTCGCGGTCAACGCGATCGGGCCGATCCTGTGCGCGCAGCAGGCGGCCAGGCGCATGTCCTATCGGCACGACGGGCGGGGCGGCGTGGTGATCAACATCTCATCGGCGGCCGCCCGACTGGGAAGTCCCGGCGAGTATATCGACTACGCCGCGTCGAAGGGCGCGCTTGAGACCTTCACGACCGGTTTCGCCAAGGAGGTCGCGCGCGACGGAATACGCGTCAACTGCGTTCGCCCGGGGCACATCTACACCGACATGCATGCAAGCGGCGGAGAGCCCGGACGGGTGGATCGCGTCAAGGACACGATCCCATTGGGGAGAGGCGGCCAGCCGGAGGAGGTCGCGCGCGCGATCCTCTGGCTGGCGAGCCCCGAAGCCTCCTTCGTCACGGGGGCGTTCCTCGACGTCACTGGCGGCAAGTGAGCCGGAGGGCTCAGCGCATCTCGAAGCGCCGCCCCGCATGAGCTGACGAACGCCGTCTAGGGCTGCTTGTGGATGGGATCGACCCAGTAAACCTCTTCGGGCGCCTCCACCGGGTCGACGTCGGTGATGTTCACGACGACCGCCTCGTTGTCGGAGCGCACCAGCACGCATTCCAGCGGATGGTCCGGATCGGCGTTGATCTCCTGGTGCGGCACGTAAGGCGGCACGAAGATGAAGTCGCCCGGGCCGGCCTCCGCCACGAACTGGAGCCGTTCCCCCCAGCGCATCCGCGCCTTGCCGCGGACCACGAAGATCACGCTTTCGAGCGCCCCGTGATGATGCACCCCGGTCTTGGCGTTGGGCTCGATCGAGACCGTTCCGGCCCAGATCTTCTGCGCGCCGACCCGGGCGTGGTTGATCGCCGCCTGCCGGAACATGCCGGGCGTCTGCGCGGTGTTGGGGTCGAGACGGTCGCCCTTGATGACGCGCACGCCGTCATGCTTCCAGCGCTCATGATCGTGGCCGGTGTTTTCGGTCATCCGTCGCAATCCTCCTGCCTGTCCGGGCTTGGGCGCCATTCTCGGGGGGAAGCGGCCGCGATCCAAGCTTGTTGCGCCGGCGCCTTGCGGCTTTGCGCTTCAAGCCTGCGCCCGGCGCCCTAAAACGGCTCGGTCGGCCGGTCCGGCGCGACCCACCCTGTGCATGTCTGCGAAATCCAATGCGCCTGCGGCCCGACACGCTCGCCCTCACCGCCGTGCTGGCCCTGCTGACGGCGGTCGGTCCGCTTGCGATCGACATGTATCTGCCGTCGCTCCCGACGCTCACCGCCGCGCTCGAGGCGACGCCGGCGGAGGGGCAGCTCACGCTCTCGGCTTTTCTGGTCGGCTTCGCGGCCGGGCAGGTGATTTACGGGCCGCTGTCGGATTCCCGCGGCCGCAAGCCGGTGCTGCTCGCGAGCCTTGCTCTGTTCACCTTCGGCAGCGCGCTCTGCGCGCTCGCGCCGACGATCGAGACCCTGATCGTCGCGCGCTTTCTGCAGGCGCTCGGCGGCGCCGGGCCGGTGGTGCTGGCGCGCTCGATCGTGCGCGATCTCTATTCGGGCGCCCGCGCCGCCCGGGAGCTGTCCAACATGGCGACGATCCTCGGGCTGATCCCGGCGATCGCGCCGCTGATCGGCGGCGTGCTGGAGAACGCCTTCAACTGGCGCGCGACCTTCGTGCTGCTCACGCTGGTGCTGGGAGGCGAGATGATCATCGTCGCGCTCGCGCTTCCGGAGACGATCCGCCAGCGGGCGCCGGGCGGGTTCAGCCCCGGGACCGTGCTGAGGAGCTATGGGGTGCTGCTCAGGCATCGCGGCTTCGTCAGTTATCTCGGGCTCACCGCGATCGCGTTCGGCGGGCTGTTCGCCTACATCTCGACCTCGTCCTTCATCCTCCAGTCGATCTATGGCCTGAGCGAGATCGCCTATGGAGCGGCGTTCGCGATCGGCGTCATCGGCTATATCGGCGGCACGCTTGCGGCCGGGCCGCTGGTGCGCAAGCGCGGGCTCGACGGCGCGATCGGGGTGGGCGCCGTGGCGGTCGCCTGCGGCGGGCTGCTGATGCTCGGTCTCGTGCTGTTCGGCCCGCGCACGCCCGCCTCCGTCGTCGTGCCGATGATGTTCTATATGTTCGGCGTCGGGCTGGTGATGCCGCAGAGCATGGCGTCCGCGCTGCAGCCCTTCCCGGAGCGCGCCGGCGCGGCCTCCTCGCTGGTCGGCTTCGCGCAGATGACCTTCGGGGCGATCGTCGGCGTCGCGCTCGGCAAGACGCTGGCGCTCGGGCAGGCGGGGCTGCTGGCGCTCCCGGTCGCGGTCTCGTTCTTCGGAGTCGCGACGCTGGCGCTGTTCGTGGGCAGCGCGAGGGCCCGCGCCGGAGGCGGCCGCTAGAAGCGCGGTCTCAGCGGCGGCGGAACGTCAGATAGGTTCCGCGCCGGCCCTCGCGGATGGCCTTCGCCTCATACCGCGTGCCCGGCCAGCCCGCCCAAGGCGTGCGCCAGTCGTTCGCCGTCTCCGCCGTCCACTCGAAGTCCGGCGAGCGACGCACATGGGCGAGCGTCCACCCGACATAGGTGTCGATGTCGGAGGCGAAGCGGAACAGGGCGCCGGACTTCATCACGCGGCCTAAGCGGCGCAGGTTCTCGTCCGAGACGAAGCGGCGCTTCCAGTGGCGCGTTTTGGGCCAAGGGTCCGGGTAGAGGAGGTCGATCCCGGCGAGGCAGGCGTCCGGCAGTCTGTCGAGCAGCTTGGTGGCGTCGTCCTCATAGAGGCGAACGTTGCTCAGCCCGAGGCGCTCGAGGCCGGCGACGCCTTTGGCCAGGCCGTCCACGAAAGGCTCGACCCCGATGAAGCCGACGTCCGGGCTTTCCTGCGCGCGGTGCAGCAGATGCTCGGCGCCGCCGAACCCGATCTCGAGCCGGATCTCCCGGACCGGATCCGGGAACAGGAGCGCCAGATCGTCGGGCAGCGCGTCCGGGTCGACGCGCAGCCGTGGCAAGGCCTCCGCGACGGTCGCGGCGCGACCGGCCCGCAGGGCTTTGCCACGGCGTCTTCCGTAGAAGGAGCCGCCGCGGCGCGCGTCGTCGGACATGAGCTCAAGCGTCATTGGGAGGAAGCGGCGGCCGCGCGGCCGCCGCCGATCAGGACAGCGCCGACTTCAGCGCGTCGACGAGATCGGTCTTCTCCCACGAGAAGCCGCCATCGGCGTCGGGCTCGCGCCCGAAATGCCCGTAGGCGGCGGTGCGGGCGTAGATCGGACGGTTGAGGTTCAGCTTGGTGCGGATGCCGCGCGGGCTGAGGCTCATGACCTCGCCGAGCACCTTCTCGAGCTGCGCCTCGTCGACCTGGCCGGTGCCGTGCAGGTCGACATAGATCGACAGCGGCTCGGAGACGCCGATCGCATAGGAGAGCTGGATCGTCGCGCGGTCGGCAAGCCCGGCCGCCACCACGTTCTTGGCGAGATAGCGCGCCGCATAGGCGGCCGAACGGTCGACCTTGGTGGGATCCTTGCCCGAGAAGGCGCCGCCGCCATGCGGGGCCGCGCCGCCATAAGTGTCGACGATGATCTTGCGGCCGGTGAGGCCGCAGTCGCCGTCAGGACCGCCGATCACGAAGGAGCCGGTCGGGTTCACGTGCCAGATCGTCTCGTCGGAGATCCAGCCCTCGGGCAGCGTCTCGCGGATGTAGGGCTCCACGATCGCGCGGATGTCCTGCGAGGTCTGGTTCTCGTCGGTGTGTTGGGTGGAGAGTACGATCGACGTGACGCCCACCGGCTTGCCGCCGGCGTAGCGCACGGTCACCTGGCTCTTGGCGTCCGGCGCCAGCGTCGGCTCCTGGCCGGAATGCCGCACCTGCGCGAGGCGCTCGAGAATCTTGTGCGCGTAGTAGAGCGGCGCCGGCATCAGCGACGGGGTCTCGCGGCAGGCGTAACCGAACATGATGCCCTGGTCGCCAGCGCCCTCGTCCTTGTTGCCCCCGGCGTCGACGCCCTGGGCGATATGGGCGGACTGCGCGTGCAGGTGGACGGCGACGTCGGCGTTCTTCCAGTGGAAGCCTTCCTGCTCGTAGCCGATGTCCTTGATCGCCGCGCGCGCCGCTTCGACGATCTGATCCGTGGTGATGCTCTCTGGCCCGCGGACCTCGCCGGCGATCACCACGCGGTTGGTGGTGCACAGCGTCTCGCAGGCGACGCGCGCTTCCGGCTCCGCTCCGAGATAGATGTCCACCACCTCGTCGGAGATGCGGTCGCTCACCTTGTCAGGGTGGCCCTCGGATACCGATTCGCTCGTAAACAGGTAATCAGCGCGTGCCAAAGGCGTCTCCCCCGGACCGGTTGAACGACGAGAGCGTTCGGTTTGACGAACGCTCCCGTGATTTCGCAGATGCGGCGAAAACGGTCAAGCCGATGAACAGGGCGCGGACCTATGGCGCGCGGCCCTGCTCTCAGGCGGACTTCAGATCCTGGTCCGCCAGGGCGGCCACGAGGTCCACGATCTTCCGGCGGACCTTGGCGTCCTGAATGCGCACGAAGGACTTGTTCAGTTGAAGCCCCTCGGTCGTGGTCAGGAAGTCTACGACGTAATCGGAGCCCTGGCTTTCGCCGAAGCCTTCAGGTCGGGCTTCGGAGCCGGGAGCGTCGTCGAAGAAGTACGAGACTGGCACGGACATGACAGTGGCGATCTGCTGCATCCGGCTTGCGCCAATGCGGTTGGTGCCCTTCTCGTATTTCTGGATCTGCTGGAAGGTGATGCCAAGCGCTTCCCCGAGCTTTTCTTGGCTCATGCCGATCAAGACGCGCCGCATTCTCACCCGGCTGCCGACGTGCTTGTCGACCGGGTTGGGCGTCTTCTTAATCATTTCAGTTCTCCTAGCAACCGATCGTGCGGCGTCGCCCCCGCCGTACAACTCCTGTTTCGCGCGCACGAATGCCACGAGCGCCCTGCAGAGCGCCGCCGAAGCGGCTGAGGCCGTAGATGGTCATCTCGCCTAGGGCTTGTCAAACCCGCTTACGAGACGTGAATACGAGAACGGCAAAAATGATGGGAAAGCAGAGGTAAAGAAGACCGGAGGTTGTGACGAACATCGTCGGGGCGATCGGAAGAGGCAACGGCGCGTCCAAAACGTCGCGGACGCCGAGCGGAAGAGCCGCCACCGTGCGCCCATACGCATCCACGACGGAGGAGATTCCGCCATTGGCGGAGCGGACCATCGGCAGCCCCTGCTCCACCGTCCGCACCCGCGCCTGAGCCGCATGCTGATAGGGGCCCGGCGTGCGTCCGAACCAGGCGTCGTTGGTGATGTTGAGCAGGAAGTCCGGGCGGTCGTCGGACGAGGCGATCTCTTCCGGGAAAATCGCTTCGTAGCAGATCAGCGGCCGGAAGCGCGGCCCCTGCGGCAGCGCGATGATCGACCGCCGGTCGCCGGTCGCGAAGCCGCCGCGCTGCCGGGTGAGCTGTTCGAGACCGATGGACTCGAGCAGCGACTGGAACGGCAGGAACTCCCCGAACGGCACGAGGTGGATCTTGTCGTAGGTGGCGAGAATCGATCCGTCGTCGCCCACCATGTGAAGCGAGTTCCAGAAATCGGCTCCGGAGCCGTCAGGCCGCCGCTCGCCCCGCACCGAGCCGGTGACCAGCACGGAGCCGGGCGCCAGGCTGCGGCCGATCCGCGCGAGAGCGTCGGGCGTCCGCGACAGCAGGAACGGGAAGGCTGACTCCGGCCAGACCAGCAGGCCCACATCCGCAAAGCCGCTATGGCCCGGGCCGCGCGGCTCGTCCGAGAGCGCCACATAGGCGTCCATGATGGTGTCGCGCTCGGACTCCTGCGACTTCATGTCCTGCGGGATTTCCGGCTGGAGCACGCGCACCTGCAACCGCGGGTCGACGCCCGCTTCGGCCGTCGCGAGCCGCAGCGCTCCGAAGCCCGCGAGCGCGAGGAGCCCGAGGATGGCGGCGCCGACCAGTCTCGGGCCGCCGCGTCCGGCGTCGGCCAGCGCCGCGGGCGCGGCGAAGATCGCGAGCGCCGCGAAGGTCAGGCCCTCGACGCCGACCACAGAGGCGAACTGTCCGAGCCAGAGCTGGTCGGCCAGCGCGTAGCCGAAGGAATTCCAGGGGAAGCCTGTGAAGAGATGGCCGCGGGCGAGTTCAGCGAGGCCGAGCGCCGTCGCAAACGTCAGCACGCGCGTCCAGCCCGGCGTCCAGAACAAGCGCGCGAGTCCGAAGCCTGCGGCCGTGAAACCGCCCAGCAGGGCAGGGAGGCCGGCGACGGCGAACGGCATCAGCCAGCCGAACACGTCGGCGTCGACCAAGAAGGCGGAGCCGATCCACCACAGGCCGGCGAGGAAATAGCCGAGGCCGAAGCACCAGCCGATCCAGGCGGCGATCAGCGCCGCGCGAAGCCGCGAAGGGGCGGCGGCGCCGTCGATCAGCCACACCATGAAGGGCAGCGTCAGCGCCAGCGCGGGCCAGAGGTTGAACGGCGGCATCGCCAGCGCGGACGCTGCTCCCGCCACGAGAGCGACGGCCGCGCGCCGCCAGCCATGCGCGAGGGTGGCCCAGCTTGCGAGGGCGAAAAGACCCGGTGGACGGCGCGTCATGCGGCGAGCTTCGCGGCTGAGAGGTCAGGCCGCGTCGGCGGCGTCTCCGGGCCTACCCGATTCGCTGAGGCCGCGCTCGGGCGCCGGTCCGCCGATGCGCACCTCGATGACCCTCCGTGGGTCTGCGTCGCGGACCTCGAGACGATGCCCGCCGGGCCCCTCCACCACGTCGCCCTGCGCGGGCACGCGGCCGGCCAGCGTGACGATAAGGCCGCCGATGGTGTCGACCTCGTCGCGGAACGGCGCGACGTCGAAGCTCGGCCCGACCGCTTCGGCGACCTCCTCGAGCGGCGCGCGGGCGTCGGCGATGAAGCCGCCTTCGCCGTCCGGCCGGACGCTCGCGACGACGGACTCGTCATGCTCGTCCTCGATCTCCCCGACGATCGTCTCGACCAGGTCTTCGATCGTGACCAGGCCGTCGACGCCGCCATATTCGTCGATCACCAGCGCCAGATGGATGTGCAGGGACTGCATCCGCGCCAGCAGGTCCGAAGCCGGCATCGAGGGCGGCGCAAAGATCACGGGGCGGACGAGGTCGAGATCGGCGATGCGGGCGCCGAGATCGACCCCGCCGGGATCGAGCACCGACCCGCCGCCCTGCACCTTGTGGGCGAACAGCGCGAGCGCGTCCTTCACGTGAACCATGCCCTTCGGCTCGTCGAGCGAACCCTGGTGGATCGGCAGGCGCGAGTGGCCTCCTTCGGCGAAGGTCAGCAGCAACTGCCCGAAGGTGACGTCTTCCGGGACTGCGACGATGTCGGCGCGGTGCACCATGACGTCGTCGACCCGCGTCTCCCGCAGGGCGAGCACGTTGCGCAGCAGCGTGCGCTCCTGGGCGTTGACCGAAAGGTCGTCCGGCGCCTCCTCGAGCGCCTCCGCGATGTCCTCGCGGATGGTCGGATGCGCGCCGAAGCCGACGAAGGCGCGCAGCCTCTCCAGCCAATTGTCGCGCGCCTCGCCGCTTGCGAGCACGGCGGCGCCAGGGCGGGCATGGCGTTCTGAAGGGGGCATCGGAGGACGGGGGCTCAGCTGTTCGTCAGTGGGGGGTCGGCGAGCGCCGCATAGGGGTTGGCGACGCCGATGCGCGCGAGCGCCCGGATCTCCACCGCCTCCATGGCGTCGGCCTCGGCGTCGTCGAGATGGTCGTAGCCGAAGAGATGCAGAACGCCGTGGACCACGAGGTGCGCGACATGGTCGGCGAGGGTCTTGCCCTCGTCACGCGCCTCGCGGGCGACCGTCTCGAACGCGAGGATCACGTCGCCGAGCATCGGCGCGTCGGCGGTCTCGTCCGGCTCCACGGCCGGGAAGGTCAGGACGTTGGTCGGCTGGTCCTTGGCGCGCCACTCGGCGTTCAGCGAGCGCACCCGTGCGTCGTCGGCGAGCGTCACGGCGAGCTCGGCGTCCGGACGGGCGATCAGCCGGGCTTCCGCGAACGCCGCCGACACGGCCTTCGCAACGATGGCCTCGGCCTCCGGCAGCGCGCTCCAGAGGTCGCTGTCGCGCTCGATCTCGAGCGCGACGGGGGTAGGTCGATCCGGGCTCATGGCTTGAGGATCATGGGTTCTGGCTCGGATGAGCGCCCTCATAGGCGCGCACGATGCGCGCCACGAGCTCGTGGCGGACGACGTCGGCGGCGGTGAAGCGCGTGACGCCGACGCCCTCGACGTCCTCCAGCAGGCCGATCGCCTCGGCGAGCCCCGACACCTGACCGGGCGGGAGATCGATCTGGGTGGGATCGCCGGTGACGATCATGCGGCTGTTCTCGCCGAGCCGGGTCAAAAACATCTTCATCTGCATCGACGAGGTGTTCTGCGCCTCGTCGAGCAGCACGATCGCGTTGGCCAGCGTCCGGCCGCGCATGAAGGCGAGCGGCGCGATCTCGATCATGCCGGAGGCCATGCCGCGCTCAACCTTCTCGGGCGGCATCACGTCATACAGCGCGTCATAGAGCGGGCGGAGATAGGGATCGACCTTCTCCTTCATGTCGCCGGGCAGGAAGCCCAGCCGCTCGCCCGCCTCGACGGCCGGCCGTGACAGCACGATGCGGTCGGCTTCGCCTCGTTCGATCAGCGCCGCCGCCCAGGCGACGGCGATGTAGGTCTTGCCGGTGCCGGCGGGGCCGGTGGCGAACACCAGCTCGTGCCGGGCGAGCGCGCGCATATAGGCGTCCTGCGCGCCGGTGCGGGCGACGATCGTCTTCTTGCGGGTTGAGACCTGGGTGAAGCCCGGCCGCGGGCCGTCTCCGTCCGCCGGGAAAAGCTGGCCCTGGGCGGTCGTCATCCGGATCGCGCCGTCGACGTCGCCGAGCGCCACCGTCTCGCCGCGGCGGACGCGGTCGTAGAGATTCTCGAGCACTTTGCGGGCCTGCTGGCAGGCCTCGACCGGCCCGCGCAGCGCGACGTGATTGCCCCGCACCGTGGCCTCGATGCCAAGCCGGCGCTCCAGGAACGCGAGGTTCTGGTCATGCGACCCGAACAGGCTCGAGGCGTGACGGTTGTCCTCGAAGGCGAGAATCACTTCTCCGGGCGCCGCGCCGCCGGGCACGCCCGGCGCTTGCCGGGAGGCGGGGCTGCGCAGCGGGTCGAAGCCGCGCACGATGGTCTCAGCGCTCAAATAGCGGTCTCCGCGAGCAGGGCGGTCGATCCGCGCGCGTCGCCCGCAGGCGCGGCGAACAGGCTGTTCGGGCCGACGTCGGTGATGACGGCCTCTATCACGTCCCCCACCTCCGCGCCCGGCGCGACGAGCTGGACGGGCTGAAGATAAGGCGAGCGCCCGGCGATCTGCCCGGCGTGGCGGCCAGGCCGGTCGAGCAGCACCTCCATGCGGCGCCCGACGAGTGAACGCGCGAAGGACGCCTGTTGTTCGCTGATGAGCGCCTGCAGGCGGAGAAGGCGTTCGGTCTTCACGCCCTCGTCCACTTGCGCGGCGCGATCCGCCGCCGGGGTGCCGGGCCGCGGGCTGTATTTGAACGTGAACGCGCTGGCGTAGCCGGCCTCCCGCGCGATCGCGAGCGTCGCATCGAAATCCGCGTCGGTCTCGCCCGGAAAACCGACGATGAAATCGCCGGACAGCGCCAGGTCGGGGCGGGCCGCGCGGATGCGGTCGACGAGCCGGAGATAGTCCGCCGCCGTATGCCGGCGGTTCATCGCCGCCAGGATTCGATCCGAACCGGACTGCACCGGCAGGTGCAAATACGGCATCAGCTTGCCAAGGTCGCGATGCGCGGCGATCAGGTCGTTCGCCATGTCGCGGGGGTGGCTGGTCGTATACCGCAGCCGGGCGAGCCCCGGTATCTCTGCGAGCTCGTAGAGCAGCCGCGCCAGCGACCAGTCGCGGCCGTCCGGGCCTTCGCCGTGATAGGCGTCGACGTTCTGCCCGAGCAGCGTGACCTCGCGGACGCCGGCGGCGACCAGGCGCTCGGTCTCCGCCACGATCTGCGCGACCGGCCGGGAGGCCTCTGCACCGCGCGTATAGGGAACGACGCAGAAGGTGCAGAACTTGTCGCAGCCTTCCTGCACGGTGACGAAGGCCGTCACGCCCCGGCCGCGGATCGCCTTCGGGGTCGGGGCCGCGAGCCGCTCGAACTTGTCCTCGACGGCGAATTCGGTGTCGACCGGCCGCGCGCCGGCTTTCGCCTGGCGCAGCAGCTCGGGCAGGCGCTGGTAGCTCTGCGGCCCGACCACCAGGTCGACCACGGGGGCCCGGCGCAGGATCTCGGCGCCTTCCGCCTGCGCGACGCAGCCGGCGACCGCCACCACGGGCGCGCGGCCGGTTTCGGCCTTCATCTTCCGGATCCGGCCGAGCTCGGAATAGACCTTCTCGGAGGCCTTCTCGCGGATGTGGCAGGTGTTGAGGACGATGACGTCGGCGTCTTCGGCGCTGTCCGCCGCAACATAGCCGTCCGGCGCGAGCGCGTCCGCCATGCGGTCCGCGTCGTAGACGTTCATCTGACAGCCGTAGGACTTGACGAACAGTTTTGGGCGGCTGGCTGTCATTACGGCCGGTTCTGGCGACTCCCATCGTCGGCGCGCAGCCGACCCTGATGGTCAAGCCTTAACGCGAAACCGGGCACAAGAGAATACTGCGGGCGCATCTTCCCACCGGCCCGGCAGGCCGCACGGCGCAGGGCTGGCCAAATCGCGCGCGACGCGACAGGTATCGCGCTCCTCGAGACACAGCCGCCATGCAGATCCGCCTCCCAGACAGGCACGCCGCCGATCTGCGCATCGCCATCAAGGTCGCGACGGCCTCGGTGGCGGCGTTTGTGATCGCGACGCTCCTGCAACTGCCGCAGGGCTATTGGAGCGTGATCTCGGCGCTGATCGTGGTGCAGGCGAGCCTCGGCGGCACGGTCGCGGCCGCGCAGGAACGGGCGGTCGGCACGGTGGTCGGATCGCTGGTCGGCGGCGCCGCGGCGTTCCTGCACCCGCATTCGCTGCTCGGCACATCGGTCACGCTCACCGTCACGGTCGCGGCGCTGGCCTTCGCGGCGGCGGGCCGGCCGATGCTGCGGATCGCGCCGATCACGGCGGCGATCCTGCTGGTCGCGACCGCCAACCAGGCGAACACGTTCGAGACGGCGCTGGAACGGATAATCGAGGTGCTGATCGGCTGCGCGATCGGCGTGGTGACGACCCTTCTGGTGTTCCCGGCCCGCGTCGACCGGGACCTCGCGCGCGAGGCCCGCGCGATCGCCGGCGATCTCGCCGCCCTGCTGAGGGGCGCGCCGGCGCGACGCCGCGATCCGGACGCCGCTCACGTCCTGCTCGGCGCGCAGGACGCCATCCGGCGCAAGCTCGCGGCGCTCGAGAAGACGGTCGCGGACGCAAGGCGGGCGCCCGGCGCCCGGGCTGCGGCGGAGGCGCGGGCCGCGCTCGCGCGCACGCTCTGGCGCGTTCGCAACGACGCGGTCGCAGTCGAGCGGGCGCTTGCGGCCTCGGACGCGGCGCGCGGCCTGCTGGGGCCCGCCGCGGACGCCATGATCCTCGCCGCGGCCGACATGCTGGCGGAGATCGCCGTCGGACGCTCCGTCGAGGAGACCCGCTCGCAGATGCAGGCCCGGCGCGCCGATCTCGACGACGCCGTCGCGCATCTGAGGGACGGCGCCGAAGAGGTGGATGTCGGGGCCGCGGTGCCGACCATGGGCCTCGTCTTCGCGCTCCGAAACCTCGCGGGCAATCTCGGCGACCTCGCGGACCGCCTGGGCGAAGCGCGGGCTGCGGCGGTCGATGGCTAGTCGACGGTGGCGCCGCCCGCGACGAGCCATTCCGGCTTGAACCAGCGGTCCGCCTCGCCGTCATAGGGCAGGCGGTTGATGTCCCAGTGCCGGATGAACGGGGCGTAGACGTCCCAGGCCCTCGGACCGCCGCCCATGTAGACGACGCGGCCGCGGAACTGCCTCAGGACGTCGCGCGGGTCCATGTGCGAGCGGATGACGAAGGTCGTCATCTGCTTCTTGGCCCAGTCTGGCACTGCGCCGATGGTGGTCGGCCCCGCGATCAGCACGTGGCCGCGCGTGATGTCGAAGAAGCGCGCGACATCGGCGGTGAACTCCGGCCGCTGATCGCCTTCCCAAGGCAGGTGGCCGTTGAGGCCAAGCTGGCCGCGAAGGCCGATCGCGCAGATTGCGCGGACGTCAGGCATGGGGCTTCCTCCGAGAACCGGATCTAGGGCGCAGCCGCAGAACCGCCGCGTCGCTTATAGAAATAAACAAGGTCAGCCGGCGTAGCTTTCGCTGCGCAGGGCCATCTTCCGGGCCTCTTCGGCCGACACCGGCGCGCCGATCAGCGCGCCCTGCGCCTGGTCGCAGCCATGGCGGGCGAGCGCCTCCGTCTGCGCCTCGGTCGCCACGCCGTCCGCCGTCACTGCGAGGTCGAGGCCCTGGCCGATGCCGATAAGGGCGCGAACCATCACGGCGGCCTGCCGGTCGTGCTCCATGGCGGCGACGAAGCTGCGGTCGATCTTCACGCCGTCGAGCTTCAACCGGTGCAGGTTCTTGAGGTCCGAATAGCCGGTGCCGAAATTGTCGGCCACGATGGCGACGCCGGCCGCCCGCAGCGGCGTGATCAGCGTCTCCGCGGCTTCGGCCTCGCGGATGAGCGCGCCCTCGTCGATCTCCAGCCTCAGCCGCCGGGGCGGCAGCCCGGCCTCGCGCAGCGCCGACAGGATCCGGCCGGCGAAGCTCGTGTCCCGCAGCAGCGCGCCGGGCAGGTCGAATGACAGCCGCACGTCTTCCGGCCACGCCGCGGCGGCGGCGCAACTGCGGCGGAGCAGCCGCTCCGTGAGGCGCGGCAGGAGTCCCGCGCCCTCCGCGATCGGGGCCAGCCGGTCCGCCGCGATCTCGCCGAGCGTCGGATGCGCCCACAGGGGCGACGCCTCGAAGGCCGCGATCCCGCCGCCGATCCGCGCCACCGGCTGGTACCGGAGCGCGATGTCGTCGGCGTCGACGGCGACGCGGATGGCGCTCTCGAGTTCGTCGCGCTGCCGCAGCCGAATGTCCATCGCCGGCTCGAAAAAGCGGATCGAGGAGGCCGGCTCGGCCTTGGCCCGATAGAGCGCCACGTCGGCTTTGCGGACGAGCTCATCTTCGGCGACGGCGTCTTGCGGCGCCAGCGCGATCCCGAGACCCGCGCCCACCGCATGAACGCCGCTCGCCGTCACGACGGGATCATCGAGGCTTTCCAGAACCCGGCGGGCGATGTTGGCCGCCCCTTCGGCGCCCTCGACGTTGCGCGCCAGGATCACGAATTCGTCGCCTCCAAGCCGCGCCACCAGGTCCTGGTCACGCACCGCCCGGAGCAAGCGCGCACCGATATGGACTAGCACCTGGTCGCCCGCCGGGTGGCCATAGATGTCGTTGATCTTCTTGAAGCCGTTCATGTCGATCATCAGCAGCGCGTGGGCCTCGGGCGCGGCCGGCGTCGCCTGCATGGCGGCCCTCAGGGCGTCTTCGAAGCGGCGCCGGTTCGGCAGGCCGGTCAGCGGGTCCTGCAGCGCGAGCTTCATCACCTCCTGTTCGGCCGCGACCCTCAGCTCGTTCTCGCGCTTGTGCTCGCGGGCGCGCCGCCAGAGGAAGCCCAGGACGCCCAGCATCGTCAGGGTGGTCAACGCCATGAGCTCGTCGAGCTCGACCGTCTGCTGCGCCAGCGTCTCCTGTCCTTCGTGCCGGAAGACATTGACCTCGAAGGCGAACAGCGCGGCCGCGGCAAGCAGCGCGAGCAGCAGCCCGCCGTCGAGAATCTTGACCTTGTGTCTCACGAACAGGGCTTTTCCTTTGGTCAAGGCTCGGCGGACGGAGAGCATGAGCTGAATCCGGTGAAGCGGGCGAGCTTCTGACCGCGGGATTAACGCTGCGTTGCGTCCGCGGTCCAGGCGCGGGCCTTGCGATCCCCGGGCGCCGGGCGTATATCAGGCGCATTCAAGACATCGTCGACTGGCTCGTAAGGGTCCTTCGAGGGTGGGTCCACCGGGGCCCGCTCCAAAACCACTTAGGCTTATGGCAGACGGTTTTCCGCTCGATATCGAAAGCCCCCTCGACGAGCCCCGGCTCGTGACCGAGTCAGGCGTGGACGCGCGCGTCGCCGCGATCGTCGCCCCGACGCTGCTCGATCTCGGCTACCGGCTGGTCCGGGTGAAGAGCTCGGGGCGCGAGGGCTACACGCTGCAGATCATGGCCGAGCGCGCCGACGGCACGTTCACGGTCGATGACTGCGAGGTGGCGTCCAAGGCGATCTCGCCGGTGCTCGACATCGAGGACCCGATCGATCGGGCCTACAATCTCGAGCTTTCCTCTCCGGGAATCGACCGGCCGCTGGTCAGGGTCTCCGACTTCGCCCGCTGGGCCGGCCACCTCGCAAAGGTGGAGATGGAGGTTCCGGTCGACGGCCGGAAGCGCTTCAAGGGCGTCCTCGAGGGCGCGGAGGGCGCGAACGCCATCCTGCGCCGCGACGACGCCAAGAAGGACGAGCCTGCGCGCGTGGCGCTGCCCATCGCCGACATCGCGGAGGCGCGGCTCGTGCTGACGGACGATCTCATCCGCGAGGCGCTGCGCCGCGCGAAAGCGGCCGGCCGCGCGCCGGACGACGCTGCCGACGTTCCGGAAGCGGACGACGGACACAACGACGGGGACGGCCAGAAGTCCGCCTCGAAAGGACGGAGGTGACGTGACATGGCGGTGAGCGCCAACAGGCTTGAGCTTCTGCAGATCGCCGAAGCCGTCGCCCGCGAGAAGGTCATCGACAAGGCCATCGTGCTTGAGGCGATGGAGGACGCGATCCAGAAGGCGGCGCGGTCCCGCTACGGTCAGGAGACCGAGATTCGCGCCGAGATCAACCCGAAGACCGGCGACATCCGCCTGTCGCGGCTGATGCTCGTCGTCGACCAGGTCGAGAACGACAACATCGAGATCTCGGCCGAGGACGCTCGGCGGAAAAACCCCGCCGCGCAGCCCGGCGACTACATCGCCGAGACGCTGCCGCCCTTCGACTTCGGCCGCATCGCCGCGCAGTCCGCCAAGCAGGTCATCGTCCAGAAGGTCCGCGACGCCGAGCGCGACCGGCAGTACCAGGAATACAAGGACCGCATCGGCGACATCGTGAATGGCCTCGTGAAACGGGTCGAGTACGGCAACGTCGTCGTCGATCTCGGCCGTGGCGAAGCGATCGTGCGCCGCGACGAACTGTTGCCGCGCGAGCTGTTCCGGGTCGGCGACCGCGTCCGCGCCTATGTCTACGACGTGCGGCGCGAGCCGCGGGGTCCGCAGATCTTCCTGTCGCGCACCCATCCGCAGTTCATGGCGAAGCTGTTCGCCCAGGAAGTGCCGGAGATCTATGACGGCGTCATCGAGGTGAAGGCGGTCGCGCGCGACCCCGGCTCGCGCGCCAAGATCGCGGTGATCTCGCGCGACTCCTCCATCGATCCGGTCGGCGCCTGCGTCGGCATGCGCGGCTCGCGCGTCCAGGCGGTCGTGCAGGAGCTGCAGGGCGAGAAGATCGACATCATTCCGTGGTCGCCCGACGCCGCGACCTTCATCGTCAATGCGCTGCAGCCGGCGCAGGTCGTGAAGGTCGTGCTCGACGAGGACAGCGAGAAGATCGAGGTCGTCGTTCCCGATGATCAGCTTTCGCTTGCGATCGGCCGTCGCGGACAGAATGTGCGCCTCGCCTCGCAGCTCACCGGCTGGGACATCGACATCCTGACCGAGGCCGAGGAGAGCGAGCGCCGGCAGAAGGAGTTTCTTGCCCGCACGCAGACCTTCATGGAGGCGCTCGACGTCGACGAGACGCTCGGTCAGCTGCTCGCCGCGGAGGGCTTCACCTCGGTGGAGGAGGTCGCCTATGTGGAGCTTGGCGAGCTGGCCTCGATCGAGGGCTTCGACGAGGACATGGCCGCCGAAATCCAGAACCGGGCGACCGATTATCTCGCCCGCATCGAGGCCGAACACGACGACCGTCGTCGGGAGCTCGGCGTTGCGGATGACCTCAAGGACGTTCCTGGCGTCACGACCGCGATGCTGGTCGCTTTCGGCGAGCACGACATCAAGACCGTCGAGGATCTCGCCGGCTGCGCGACCGACGATCTGGTCGGCTGGATCGACCGCTCCGGGCCGGAGCCGCGCCGCGAGGCCGGCGCGCTCGACGGCTTCGAGATTTCGCGCGACGAGGCCGAGAACATCATCATGCAGGCGCGCGTGAAGGCGGGCTGGATCGACGAGGCCGATTTGGCGCAGCCCGAGGAGGAGGCGCCGGCCGATGAAGGAGCGGCAGAGCCTGCCGGCGCCTGAGGAAAGCGCCCCGGACGCGGCGCGCGAGGACGATCGTTCGGCGTCCGAGCGGACCTGCGTCGCGACCCGGACCGCGCGCCCGACGGAGGAGCTGATCCGGTTCGTGCGCGCGCCCGACGGCAGCGTCGTCGCCGACCTGAAGCGCGCCCTTCCGGGGCGCGGGGTCTGGGTGACGGCGAGCGCCGAGGCGGTGCGTCTCGCCGTGAAGCGCAAAGCTTTCGCGCGCGGCTTCCGGGAGCCTGTGCGGGTCGATCCGGAGCTGCCGGAGCAGGTCGATGAGTTGATCGAGCGCCAGGCGCTCGCCATGTTGGGCTTCGCCAACAAAGCGGGCCGCGTGACGTGCGGCTTCGCAAAGGTCGAGGCGGCCCTCGCAAAGGAGCCCGTCGTGGCGCTGATCGAGGCCGCCGATGCGGGCGCCGACGGCGTGCGCAAGCTGGGGCAGGCGCTGACCCGGCTTGGCATGGCGTCGCGGGTTCGCCCGGTGCGGTTGTTCCGCTCCGGGCAATTGGACTTGGCGTTAGGGCGGTCGAATGTGGTACATGCAGCGCTACTCGCAGGCCCGGTCAGCGCCGCTTTTCTCGCGCGATGCGATGCGCTCGCGCGGTACAGGGACGTGAGCGAAGGGTCAGACCCGGCGGATGCCGCCCGGTCGACGGATGCAGGGTCGGGCGACGAGCCCGCAGGAACGGACAGGGCATGACGGATACGAAGAATACGGGCGACAAGACTTTGACGGCCTCGCCGAAGACGCTGACGCTGAAGCGTCCGGCGGAATCCGGCGTGGTGCGGCAGAGCTTCAGCCACGGCCGCACCAACGCGGTGGTGGTTGAGAAGGTGAAGCGGCGCGTCCTCACGCCCGGCGAGGCGAAGGCCCAGAGCGCGCCGTCCGCGCCTGCCGCCCCTGCAGCGCCGCGTCCAGCCGCGCCGACGCCGCCGCCCGCGCGACAGGAAGCTACGCCGGCGCAGAGCCAGCAGCGTCCGGCTCCGTCGCGACCGGCCGGCGGCAGCCGCCCGGGCGCCGGCATGGTGCTGCGCACGCTGACGAATGACGAAATGGGCGCCCGCGCCCAGGCGCTTGCGGGCGCACGCGTTCGTGAGGCTGAGGACCGCAAGCGCGCCGAAGAGGAGGCGCGCGCCCGGATCATCCGCGAGGCGAATGAAGAGCGCGAGCGGCTCGCCGCCGAAGCGCGCAAGCGCGAGGAAGACGCGCGCCGTCAGCAGGAAGAAGAGGTGAGGCGCCGCGCCGAGGTCGAGGCCGCCAAGCGGCTCGGCGAGGAGGCGCCGCCGCCTGCGCCCGCCCCGGTTTCGACGTCCGCTCCCGCCCCGCGCGCGCCGTCGCCGGCCGCGCCGCGTCCCCGCAGTTTCGAAGGGCCGAGCCCGGCCGCCGGCCGCCGGCCGATGCCGGAGTCGGAAGAGCCCGCCCGCGCCGCGCCGCGCCGCATGGGGCCCGGGCCCGTTCGCCCGGTCACGCCGCCGAAGCCTGAGCGCACCCGCGCCGCCCCGACCAAGGAGCGCGGCCGCCTGACGATCGCGACCGCGACCGGCGGCGAGGAGCGCTCGCGCTCGGTCGCGTCCTACCGTCGCCGCGTGCAGCGGCTGACCGGCAAGGGCGCGCAGGAGCCGAAGGAGAAGCTCGCCCGCGAGGTGACGGTTCCGGAGACGATCACCGTCCAGGAACTCGCCAACCGCATGTCGGAGCGCGCGATCGACGTGGTGCGTCTGCTGATGAAGCAGGGCGTCATGAAGAAAAGCACCGACCTGATCGACGCCGACACCGCGCAGCTGATCGCGGAGGAGCTCGGCCACACGGTTCGCCGCGTGGCGGAATCCGACGTCGAGGAAGGCCTGTTCGACGCCCCGGACGCGCCCGACGCGCTGCAGCCGCGGCCGCCGGTCGTCACGATCATGGGCCATGTCGACCACGGCAAGACGTCGCTGCTCGACGCCATCCGCCACACCAGCGTCCAGCGCGGCGAAGCGGGCGGCATCACGCAGCATATCGGCGCTTATCAGGTGACGTCGCCGCTCGGCGGCAAGATCACCTTCATCGACACGCCCGGCCACGCCGCCTTCACGGCGATGCGCGCCCGCGGCGCGAAATCGACCGACATCGTGGTGCTGGTGGTCGCGGCCGATGACGGCGTGATGCCGCAGACCGCGGAGGCGATCAACCACGCCCGCGCGGCCGGCGTGCCGATCATCGTGGCGATCAACAAGATCGACAAGCCGGACGCCAACCCCGGCAAGGTGCGCGGCGAACTGCTGCAGTACGAGATCCAGGTCGAGAGCCTCGGCGGCGAGACCCTCGAGGTCGAAGTCTCGGCCAAGGAGGGCACCAACCTCGACCGTCTGCTCGAGCTGATCGACCTGCAGGCCGAGCTTCTCGACCTCAAGGCCAATCCGGATCGTCCGGCGGAAGGCACCGTGATCGAGGCCAAGCTCGACCGCGGCCGTGGTCCGGTCGCGACCGTCCTTGTTCAGCGCGGCACGCTGCGTCAGGGCGACATCGTCGTCGCCGGCTCCGAATGGGGCCGGGTGCGCGCGCTCGTCAACGACAAGGGCGACTCCGTGCAGGAGGCCGGGCCCTCGGCTCCGGTCGAGATCCTCGGCTTCAACGGCGCGCCTGAGGCGGGCGACCGCCTCGCGGTCGTCGAGAACGAGGCCCGCGCCCGCGAGATCGCGGATTACCGCCAGCGCCAGAAGCGCGAGAAGGCGGCTGCCCGGGCGACGGTTCGCGTCAGCGGCCTCGAAGAGATGATGTCGCAGATCAAGACGGCGGGTAAGAAGGAGTTCCCGCTCGTCATCAAGGGCGACGTCCAGGGCTCCGTCGAGGCGATCGTGCAGGCGCTCGAGAAGGTCGGCAACGACGAGGTCGGCGTGCGCATCCTGCTGTCCGGCGTCGGCGGCGTGACCGAGAGCGACGTGATCCTGGCCTCGGCCTCGAACGCGGTCGTGCTCGGCTTCAACGTCCGGGCGCTCAAGGAAGCGCGCGACGCGGCGGAGCGCACCGGCACCGAGATCCGGTACTACAACATCATCTATGACCTCGTGGACGACATTAAGTCCGCGATGTCCGGGATGCTGTCGCCGGAGCGGCGCGAGGACTTCCTCGGCAACGCCAACATTCTCGAGATCTTCGCGGTCTCGAAGGTCGGCAAGATCGCGGGCTGCCTCGTCACCGAGGGCGTCGTGCAGAAGGGCGCGAGCGTGCGCCTCATCCGCGACAACGTCGTCATCCACGAGGGCAAGCTCGCGACGCTCAAGCGCTTCAAGGACGACGTGCAGGAGGTTCGCGCCGGCACCGAATGCGGCATGTCCTTCGAGAACTACCAGGACATGCGCGCCGGCGACGTCATCGAGTGCTACCGCGTCACCGAGGTGAAGCGGTCGCTCTGATCGCGAACGCATGAACGTGTCGTTCCGGCCGAAGCGGCGAAGCCGTTTCGAGCCGGACCGCCCGTCCGAAGAGCGTCAGTCCTGAGGACGGCCGGCTCGCGCGGTCGCTTGGCCGCGACGCTTACAGATCGAACATCCCGCTCATGGCCGGTCCGATCCCGGTCCTGACGGCTCGCCGCCAGGCGGCCGCTCGGCGCAGAGGAAGAAATCATGTCACGCCAATCCGGGCCGAAGGGTCCCTCCCAGCGCATGCTTCGCGTGGGCGAACTCGTGCGCCACGCGCTCGCCGACGTGCTTCAGCGCGGCGAGGTGATGGACCCGGTGCTCGAGAAGCACGTCATTACGGTGCCAGAGGTCCGGATGACGCCCGACCTCAAGCTCGCGACCGCCTTCGTGATGCCGCTCGGCGGCAAGGACGAGGAAAAGGTGCTGAAGGCGCTCGACGCCAACCGCAAGCAGCTTCGCATGATAGTCGTGAAGCGGCTGGCGCTGAAATCCGCGCCTGATCTGCGCTTCCGCATCGACGACAGCTTCGACCGCGGCTCGCAGATCGACGCGCTGCTGCGCTCTCCGGAAGTCGCCCGCGACCTGCGGGTCGACGAGCCGGAGGACGAGCGGTGAGCATCCTTTCAGGATCAGGCGTGGGCCTTCACCTCTCCCCAGCGGGGAGAGGTCGGCCCAGAGGGCCGGGTGAGGGGGCTCTACCGGCCCGAAAGCTGAGCGTCGATGGCTTGGAGAACGCCGTCGAGGTTCTCGTACACGTCGACATTTGTGACACGCATGACGAGGAAGCCGAGACGTTCCAGCCGGGCGGTCCGCGCCTGATCGCGCTCGACTTCCCCCGGTTCGCTATGCGTCGCACCGTCGATCTCGACGATCACCTTGCCAGCGACCGTCACGAAGTCGACGATGAAGCCACCGATCGCGTGCTGGCGGCGGAACTTCCAGTCCTCAAGTCTGCGGCCTCTCAGAGCCTGCCAAAGGCGCGCCTCCGCGCCGGTCTGGTTCGCCCTCAGCGCTTTCGCGCGCGTTCTGAAGCGTTCCATCCCCCTCACCCGCTCGCTGCGCTCGCGACCTCTCCCCCGTGGGGAGAGGTGAAGGCCCGCGCCTTCCTCGCAAACCTTAGACCGAAGGAGCCTTCCGATGTCGCGGCGTAAGAAGGGCCTCGACATCTCCGGCTGGCTGGTGCTCGACAAGCCGGTCGGCGTCACCTCGACCCACGCGGTCTCGAAGGCGCGCTGGCTCTACCAGGCCAAGAAGGCGGGCCACGCCGGAACGCTCGATCCGCTCGCCTCCGGAATCCTGCCGATCGCCTTCGGCGAGGCGACCAAGACCGTGCCGTTCGTGATGGACGGCCGCAAGGTCTACCGCTTCGAGGTTCTGTGGGGCGTCGAGACCAACACCGACGACGCCGAGGGCGAGCCGGTCGCGACCTCCGAGCGCCGCCCGACGCGTGAGGCGATCCTCGACGTGCTGCCCGCGTTCCGCGGCCAGGTCTCGCAGATCCCGCCGAAATTCTCGGCGCTCAAGATCGACGGCGAGCGCGCCTATGACCTCGCGCGGGAGGGCGAGGACGTGATCCTCGAGCCCCGCATCGTCGAGGTGCACCGGCTCGAGCTCGTCGACATGCCGGCGCCGGACCGCGCCGTCTTCGAGACGGAATGCGGCAAGGGCACCTATGTGCGGGCGATCGCGCGCGACATGGGGCGGGCGCTCGGCACGCGCGCTCACATCGTTTCGCTGAGGCGCACCGTCGTGGGCGGCTTCAGCGAAGAGGACGCGATTTCGCTGGACGAACTGGAGCGATTGCGACAGGGTGCCGGCGGCGAGCAAGGTCTCGCTGACGCTCTCCTTCCTGTCGAGACGGCGCTGGACGACATCCCGGCGCTCGCCGTCAACAGGGCGGAGGCGGCCCGACTGCTCAATGGGCAGCCGGTGCTGCTGCGTGGACGGGATGCCCCGACCTTCCAGGGTACGGTGTCCGTGACGGCCGACGGCGCGTTGATCGCGCTCGCCGAGATCGAGCGCGGCGAACTTCATCCCCGGCGCATCTTCAACCTCGACCGGCCGTAAGCCGGCCGGGACCTACAACCGATCGAACGAGAGATCCCGATGTCGATCACCGCTGAACGCAAGAATGAAGTGGTCGCCCAGTACGCGACCAAGGAAGGCGACACCGGTTCGCCGGAAGTGCAGGTCGCCGTGCTGACCGAGCGCATCGCCAATCTGACCCAGCACTTTAAGACCCACGCGAAGGACAACCATTCCCGCCGCGGTCTGCTGAAGATGGTCAGCCAGCGCCGCTCGCTGCTCGACTACGTGAAGCGCAAGGATCCCGCGCGCTATCAGACCCTGATCGAGCGTCTCGGCATCCGCCGCTGACGTTTGTTCGTTGCGCCCCGCCATAGGCCGGGCATCCACGGTCTGACCGTGGGACGCGACGCCGACAAGGTCGCCGACGCCGGCATGGCGGGCGCGGCGGCCTGAAATCCAATGCGGCCGGAGCCGATCTTCGGCCGTTGCTTCCAGTACGACGCCGGCGCATGGGGCGCTGGCGACGAATGACAGACGAAAGGGACCCGGGACGCCATCGGGCCCGAACGTCATGGGGCAGGATCGCCGGGCGCTTCTCCGCTGAGGAGGAAGCGCCGCGCCGTCTTGCCCGTGGCGTAAAGACAGAGCCCGACGGCTTCCTTGGGGTCCCAGACCGCAAGGACAAAGACGCATGTTCGAAATTCATCGCGAAAAGATCGAGTGGGCCGGCCGGACCCTCACCCTCGAGACGGGCCATGTCGCCCGCCAGGCCGACGGCGCCGTGCTCGTCACCTATGGCGAGACCACGGTGCTCGCGACCGCCGTGTCCGCCAAGTCGCCGAAGCCCGGCATCGACTTCTTCCCGCTCACCGTGAACTACACCGAGAAGTATTACGCCGCCGGGCGCATTCCGGGCGGCTACTTCAAGCGTGAGCGCGGCCCGACCGAGAAGGACACGCTGACGTCGCGCCTGATCGACCGGCCGATCCGTCCGCTGTTCGCCGACGGCTACAAGAACGAGACCCAGGTCGTCATCACGGTCCTGTCCTATGACCTTGAGAACGACCCGGACATCGTCGGCATGATCGGCGCCTCGGCCGCGCTGACGCTGTCGGGCGTGCCCTTCATGGGTCCGATCGGCGGCGCGCGCGTCGGCTATATCGACGGCGAATACGTGCTGAACCCGGTGGCCGACCGTATGGCCACCTCCGACCTCGACCTCGTCGTGGCCGGCACGCAGGACGCGGTGCTGATGGTGGAGTCGGAGGCCAAGGAGCTCTCCGAGGACGTCATGCTGGGCGCCGTCATGTTCGGCCACAAGGGCTTCCAGCCCGTGATCGACGCGATCATCCGGCTGGCCGAGAAGGCCGCCAAGGAGCCGCGCGAGCACACTGTCGAGGACATCTCCGAGCTCGAGAACAAGCTTCGCGAGCTGGTCGAGGCGGACCTGCGCGACGCCTACAAGATCAAGCGCAAGCAAGACCGTCAGGAAGCCGTCTCCGCCGCCAAGAAGAAGGCGCTCGCCGCCCTCTCCGGCGAAGGCGTCGAGAACCCGGTCGATCCGCTGAAGCTCGGCGCGGTGTTCAAGGAGCTCGAGGCCAAGATCGTCCGCTGGGGCATTCTGGACGAAAAGATCCGCATCGACGGCCGCGACCTGACGACGGTTCGGCCGATCCTGTCGGAAGTCGGCGTCCTGCCGCGCACCCACGGCTCGGCGATCTTCACCCGCGGCGAGACGCAGGCGCTGGTCGTCGCGACTCTCGGAACGGGCGAAGACGAGCAGTTCATCGACGCGCTCGGCGGCACCTACAAGGAGCGCTTCCTGCTCCATTACAACTTCCCGCCCTATTCGGTGGGCGAGACGGGCCGCATGGGCGCGCCCGGCCGCCGCGAGGTCGGCCACGGCAAGCTCGCCTGGCGCGCCGTTCACCCGATGCTGCCGAAGGCCGATGAGTTCCCGTACACGCTGCGCATCGTCTCGGAGATCACCGAGTCGAACGGCTCGTCCTCAATGGCGTCGGTCTGCGGCGCCTCGCTCGCCGCGATGGATGCGGGCGTGCCGCTGAAGCGGCCGGTCGCCGGCATCGCGATGGGCCTGATCCTCGAAGGCGAGAAGTTCGCGGTGCTGTCCGACATCCTCGGCGACGAGGATCACCTCGGCGACATGGACTTCAAGGTGGCCGGCACCGAGCAGGGCGTCACCGCGCTGCAGATGGACATCAAGATCGCCGGCATCACCGAGGAGATCATGAAGGTCGCCCTCGGCCAGGCGAAGGATGGCCGCATGAGCATTCTCGGCGAGATGGCGAAGGCCATCGCGACGGGGCGCTCGGAGCTCGGCGAATACGCGCCGCGCATCGAGGTCATCAAGATCCCGACCGACAAGATCCGCGAAGTGATCGGCACCGGCGGCAAGGTGATCCGCGAGATCGTGGAGAAGACCGGCGCTAAGGTGAACATCGAGGACGACGGCACGGTCAAGATCGCCTCCAGCGACGGCAAGGCCATCAAGGCCGCGATCAACTGGATCAAGTCGATCGCCTCGGATCCGGAAGTCGGTCAGATCTATGACGGCACGGTCGTGAAGGTGGTCGAGTTCGGGGCCTTCGTGAACTTCTTCGGCGCCAAGGACGGTCTCGTCCATGTCAGCCAGATCAGCCAGGAACGCGTCGCCAAGGTCTCGGACGTCCTCAAGGAGGGCGACAAGGTCAAGGTGAAGCTGATGGGCTTCGACGATCGCGGCAAGACCCGCCTGTCGATGAAGGTCGTCGACCAGCAGACCGGCGAGGACCTCGAGGCCAAGGGCGGCTCCGCCCCGGCGGGCGAGGCTCCGGCGGACGCGGCGTCCGAGGGCGGCGACGAGCAGCGCGCCGGCGGCGGCCGCCGCCGCCGCGGCCCGCGCCGCGAAGAAGCCGCCGAGTGAGCTGACGCTAAAGCGAAGAGTTGAAAAGGCGGCCCCCGGGCCGCCTTTTTATTTTCCGGGGCAGGCGGGATCTGACCGCCGGAAAAAGCCCCGCCGCCGATGTCGGCGCGCGCCGCCGTCGGGCGTCCTAGGTCCCGAAGGCGGCTGTCTCGCCGCCAGAGCCTGGAGGAATGCGATGCGCTTCATGATCATCCGCAAGGCCGACGCCGACACCGAAGCGGGCAAGATGCCCTCCGAGGCGCTCCTGCAGGCGATGGGCGATTACAACAAGCAGATGCTGGAGGCCGGCGTGATGATCACCGGCGAAGGGCTGAAGCCGACATCCGCCGGCGCGCGCGTCAGGATCTCCCGCGACGGGACCGCTCCGGTCGTGACCGACGGGCCCTTCGCGGAGTCCAAGGAGCTGATCGCCGGCTTCACCATCATCGAAGTCGCCTCGCGGGAGCAAGCGCTTGACTGGGTCAGACGCTGGCCGCGCGAGGACGCGCCCGTCGAACTCGAGCTCCGGCAGGTCTATGAGCTCTCGGACTTCGCCGTGGACCCGGCCGAGAAGCCGGATGGCTGGCGCGCCATGGAGCAGGCGTTCAGGGATCGCGAAGGCGGCCGCTGAGGCGGTGGGCTTATCCGAACGGGCTGCCAGCCGGCTCCAAAGGCGCGACGCTCCGGTGCGGCCGCCGCCCGGGCTCCGCGGCGTCCTCGGCCGGAACGAAGACCGCGGGAAACCGCATCGTCGCGATCGCGCCGCCGTCCGGCAGGTTGGCGAGCTCCAGCGATCCGCCATGCGCCGCCATCGTGCGCTCGACGATGGAGAGTCCAATGCCTAGGCCCTCACGCCGGTCGCTCCGGCCGCGCGCGGCCAGCCGCGCGACCGGATCGAGCTTGTCGGGCGGAAATCCTGCGCCTTCATCCAGCACCGCGACGCTGCCGTCGCTCGCCGTGCGGATCACGACTGTCGACCCCGGCGGCGCGTGGTTGAGCGCATTGTCCACCAGGTTTCGCAGCGCGCGGAAAATGTAGTCTCCGGCGCCGTCGACGAGGATCGGGCCGGGCGGTCCATCGACCGCGATCAGCCGACCGCGCGCCACGGCGAGCGGCGCGCAGAACCGCCCCACATCCGTCGCGACCGCGGTCAGATCCACCTTGTCGTGCGGCTCGAACTGGATGCGTCCGAGCCGGACGTGGTCGAGCAGCTGCTCGACGAGGCGTTCCATGGGCGCCAGATCCTGGGCGATCTCGCGCGCGAGCGGCTCGTCCGCCATGGCGACCCGCGCCTTGACGATCGCGAGCGGCGTGCGCAGCTCGTGGGCGACGTCGCTCACGAAGGTCTCGAGATTCTCGTAGCCGTACTGCATCCGGTCCAGCGCGCTGTTCACGGCGCGCACCAGCACGAGCACGTCGTCGGGAAGGCCGTCCTCGCGCAGTCGACGCCCGACGCTTTTCGGGCCGATCTCCCCGGCGTCCTCCGCAGCGCGGCTGAGCGGCTTCAGCGCGATCCGAGCGACGACCACGAAGGTCGCCAGCACCGCGCCCACGAAGGGCAGCCACAGCCAGCCGATGTCGAGCACGAACTCTTCCAGGATCGAGTCGTAGATCACGTCGCTGATCGGGAAGGCGACCTGGACAAAGAACGGCGTGGGCCGCTCATATCGTGCGCTGAGCCCATATTGCGGCGCGCCGGCCGTCCCGCCTGCGAGCTCGAAATAGGACTCTTGGGCGTTCCCGAGCGGAATGAGGGGCTCCGTCTGCCCCTCCGAGGCCGCGAGGATCCTGCCGTCTTCAGCCACCACCGCGAAACGTCCGCCCGCGCCGCGGAGCGCCCTAAGGGTGGAGTGGCGGAGATCGACGCCGAACGCCGCCCCTTCGCCGTGCGCCCCTTTGACGAGCGTCGACGCGAAGTTCCGGAGCGTGCCCTCGCGGAACCGGTCATTGATCGCGCCATAACGGAGATACAGGAAGGTCGCCGCCGCCGCGACGGCGACGACGCTGACCAGAGCGATGCCCATCACCAGCCGCCGGAACAGCGTGGAGCCGAGATGCGTCACCGCGACGTCTCCGTGAGCAGATAGCCGATGCCCCGGAGATTGTGGATGTCGACGCCGGCCCCCGCGCCTTCGAGCTTTTTGCGGAGCCGGTGAATGAGCACTTCTATGGCGTTGTCGCTGACCTCGTCGTCGAAGCCGTAGAGCGCCTCCTCGATCGTCGACTTCGCGATCACCTGTCCGTTCCGGCGCACCAACAGTTCCAGCGCGCCGACCTCCTTGCGCGTGAGCCGCAGCTCGGCGCCGGAGACCTTCACGGCGCGCGTCGCCGAATTCACCTCGACATTCGCCTGCCGAAGCACGACGTCGAGCGCGGTCCCGGGGCGCCGCAGCAGGGCGCGCAGCCGGGCCACGAGTTCTTCCACTCTGAAGGGCTTGAGGAGGTAATCGTCGGCGCCGGCGTTCAGCCCGTCGACGATCGCGTTGCAGCCGTCACGCGCCGTGAGGATCAGGACCGGGCAGGCGTACCGGCGGCGGATGTCCCTCAAGAGCTCCATGCCGTCCCGGTCGGGGAGTCCGAGGTCGAGCACGACCGCCTCGAAGCGGGACGCCGCGAGCGCGTCCTCGGCCTGGCCGGCGTCGGCGACGCGATCGACCGTAAAGCCGCCGGCCCGCAGCGCGTCGGCCGTCACCGCGGCGAGCCGGTCATTGTCCTCGACGAGCAGAATACGCATCGGCCGTGACTCGAGCGGCTCAGGTCGGAAGCGGAAGACTAGCCTCTGATTATGGTTGCGGTGCGACCAGAACAGGGAGCCCGCAGTCACCAGCAGGCGAATACACGCCTCCCCCAGTAACGCAAAACCTCGGTTTGGTCACGGGAATGTAAGCCAGGCGTAAGCCTCGCGGCCAAATCTCCGGCCCGTCCCGAGCAGCGCCTCCCGCGTCAGCTCGCTTTCCAAGACGGCGCGGCGGAATGCGGAATCACGGCCGGAGCAGCGGATTGAACGCGCCGGGAAGCCGTCGCGCCGCGAAGCCGAGCGGACGACTCTCCATGCTGAAGGTCTGCGGCTTCGCGCTCGCCGCGTTCGGCGCGGCGGCCGCTTTCGGCGCCGGGATCGGCGGCCTTCTGGCGGGAACGCGCGGCCTCGGCCATGGCGCTCACGTCCAGAACCCATGGAACGGCGACGGCCTCATCGCGCCGGGTCAGTCCGACATTGACCGAACCATCCACTGACGGCGCGCCGCAAGCGGGCCTCGGGCTATCCCACCTCCTGCGCAAAGGCGCTGAAGACATGAAGACCTGCTCGAACAAAACCAGCAGCGCGGCCAGTACGCTGCTTCATTCAGGCTACGCGATCGTTCGAATGGAGCCTGCCTTCGCCAGAAAACTGGACGACGTGTTTCGGTCCGCGGAGATCTTCTTTGGGCTGCCGGCGGCCGAGAAGGCCGAATTCGCCCGACCGGACATCCTTGAAGGCTACCGCACGCTGGGAGCGGAGTTCTCCCGGACGGCCGAGCGGCCCGACCTCAACGAGACCTTCGCGATGGTGCTGCGCAACCAGACGCGGCCGGATCTCGCGGGCTGGTCGGCCGCCAACCCGCTGCATCGGGCGCTGCGGGCGGCGGCGCATGACTATGTCGAGCTCGTCGACGGCGTTCTGGAGAATCTGAGGCGAGCGATCAATCCCGAGGGCGACGCGGTCGCATCGGCCGAGTTCTCCTATTTCCAGCTGAACCATTACCGGCCGCAGCGGGAGCGTCGCGACCTGCTTCAGGACGCGCACGAGGACGGACATCTGCTGACTGTGGTGACTGCCCGCCAGCCGGGCCTCGAGATCGAGGTCGACGGCGAGTTCGAGGCGGTCTCGCTCGCTCCCGACGAACTGCTGCTCATGCCCGGCGGAATTCTGACGCTGATGACCGGGGGCGCGGTCCAGCCGCTGCTGCACCGGGTCCGCAACGTTCCCGGCGTGGCGGAGCGCTCGTCTTTGATGTTCTTCGTGAACCCGAGTCTGAGGAATCCGCCCCGGGCCTGGGCGCCGGCCAGCGACGGATCCTATCCCGACATCGCGCAGGCGACGATCGAGAGCTCGCAGATGTTCGGGCTCGCCTCGATCGCGGTCGTCGCGGAATGATCGGCTCTCGCGCCCTCCGCCGCCAAAGCAGGCCGGCGCTCGTTCCACAGTTGCTGCTGAGCTTTGCGCTGGCGCTTCCCTTGGCGGCGCTTTCGATCCGCGTCGCGCCCACGTCCGGCTTCACCTCCGTCGCGGCCGCGGTGGAGTTCATTGCGATGGGCGGCGGCCTCTGGGCGGCCTTCCAGGCCTGGCGCCGGCGCGCCGCGCCGGAGCTGAGGCGCGCCTGGATCCAGGCGGCGGTGGGCGCTCTGCTGATCGCCGCGGCGCGCCAGATCGAGGCCCGGCCGTTCGGCCTCGAAGCCCTGGCGCCCGTTGCGGCTCTGGCGCCCGCGGCGCTGTGGATCTGTGCGGGCTACCTGATCTTCGCCTGCGGCCGGCGTTATGCGATGCGCCGGCACGTCGTCGCCATCATGCAGGCGGCAGTCGCGGTCGAAATCCTGGCGCTGGCGCTGAGCGGTGTTTTGGCCGGCGCCGATCCCGGCGTCGCGCGGCTGCAGGAGGCCTGCGAACTGCTGAGCGTCTTGCTGTTCGTCTCAGGCCTCGTGGTCGCCCAGTTCGCATCGATCAAATCCTATCGCTTCCCGCCCGAGGAGGTCGGTAAGCGCGCGCGCCGGCTGCTTTACGATTTCGGGATCGAGGCGCCCCCGCGCTATCCTGCGCCATACCCAATCCTCTTCGAGCCTGGGGCTCGCCACCTCTTCATAATCGCGATGATCGCCTTGTTCGCGCCGCAGGCGGCGCGCGCCGCCAGTCGGGCGAGCGGGCGCGGGGTCGGCAAACAGCTGTTCGACATGCTGCGGCTCGGCTTCGTCGAGCGCATCGACGCCAAGAGCTATTATGTCCACGATCTCTACCGCGCGCCGGCGCGCGCCAGCGAGACCCTGACGCGCGTCGAGACGAAGAACGGGATCAACAGGGCGCTCCAGCAGCTGAGGGCGAACTGGCCCGGCCCGCGTGACATGAACGACAAGCTCGCCTTCTGGCGCGCCTGCGAAGAAAACGGCGTCGCTTCCGCGCCGATCCTCGCCTGCGTCGAAGGCGGCCGCGTCGAACGGCTGGCGGATCTCTCGCGTTTCGACGGCGACCTCTTCGTGAAGGAGCGCAGCGGTCGCGGCGGACGTTTCACGCTGAACTTCGAGCGCGTCGGGCCTTTGCGCTACCGGGACGACGGCGGCTCGGAGATCGACTTCGAGGATCTGATCGCGCGCCTTCAGAAAATGTCGGAGGCGCGTCGCCTGATGGTCCAGCCGAAGCTGCGGAATCATCCGGCGATCAGCGCTCTGGCCGACCAGTCCTTGATCGTGTTTCGGGTGATGACCTGCATGGACTCTTATGGCGCGCCGCGCGTCACCCACGGCGTTATGCGGCTGCTGCGGCGCTTCGAGCCGCACTGGCCGAAGACGCAGGATTCCGACTGGGGCTGCGCGGTCGATGTCGACACCGGCGCGTTCGGCCCGATGACCGGCGACGCGCCGGCCACCGCAACGATCTGGTTCGAGCGCCATCCGGTGACGGGCGAGCAGGTGGCGGGCCGCGTGCTGCAGGAGTGGGGAGCGATCGCGGAGCTCGCGTTGCGCGCGCATCGCGTGTTCGCGTCGCGCGTGCTCGTCGGTTGGGACATTGCGCTCACGCCGGACGGCGCGGTCATCCTCGAGGGCAACAGCAATCCGGACTTCTCCTACATCCAGCGCGTCACCAGGACCCCGGTCGGCCGCTCGCAGCTTGGCGCGCTGCTGAACGTCCATTTCGACGCGCTGACGGCGCAGCTCCTCGAAAGGACCGCCGCGCGCGATCGCTGACAGCCGCGTCGAGGCGCAGCCGGAAGACGAATCGGCCAGGGTGGGTGACGACGCGTCCCGCCGCGCGGCAGCGTGTGGCGGAAGTCCTGTCGCTCGGATCAGGCGAGGAGAAAGCGTCCGGGGAGGCTGGTGGAGCCGAGGGGATTCGAACCCCTGACCTCTGCAGTGCGATTGCAGCGCTCTCCCAACTGAGCTACGGCCCCGCATCCCCGAAGGCGCGCCATTTAGGTTGCCGCCCTGCGGACTGTCAAGCGCCGGCCTCCGCGGCTTGCCGGGCGACCCCGCGGCCGTTAATGGTCGCGCCACAGTTTCGTCGCCAAGAGGCCTCCCCGACGCATGCGCGCGATTCTCGACGTCGTCCTGCTCGCCCTGCAGCTTTATGTCTGGCTGCTGATCGCCTCCGCGATTCTCTCCTGGCTGGTCGCCTTCAACGTGGTCAATCCGCGCAACGGCGTCGTCGCAGGCATCTACGACTTCCTGTACCGCATCACGGAGCCTCTGCTGCGGCCGATCCGGAACATGCTGCCCTTCCTCGGCGGCATCGACATATCGCCGGTCATCCTGCTGCTCATCATCTTCCTGATCCAGCGGGTGATCGTTCTCTATCTCTACCCGGCCGTTTTCTGATCCGACGCCGCCCTCACCGCCCTTCCGTGGCGGACATCACGATCCGCACGAGGTCGGCGGCGTTCTTCGCGCCGAGCTTCTCCATGATGCGGGCGCGATGGACCTCGATGGTGCGCGGGCTGATGCCGAGCCGGCGGCCGGCCTCCTTGTTGGATTGGCCCCCCGCGACCAGGATCAGCACCTCCCGCTCGCGCGGAGTCAGCGCGTCCGCGCCGGGAATCTCGCCCGCGCGGCCGCTTCGCAACGTTGCGTCGGCCCGCGCCTCGCTCGCGGCGAGGGCGTTGCGCACGCGCTGAAGCACGTCGAGCGGATCGAACGGCTTCTCGATGAAGTCGAGGGCCCCGTGGCGGATGGCGTCCACCGCCGTCGGGATATCGGCCGAGCCGGAGATCATGATCACGGGGACGACGGAGCCGCGGGCGTTGAGCTCCCGCAGGACGTCGAGCCCGGATCTGCCGGGCATCAAGACGTCCAGCAGCACGCAGGCCGGCGGTTCATGGGAGTCGCGCGCAAGGAAGAGCTCGCCGTCGCCGAAGCTCTCAACTCTGAAGCCGTCGGCGTCGAACGCTGCGGACAACACGTCTCGGATGGTCTCGTCGTCATCGACGACGCAGACCGTTCCACTCCACGCCACTGAGGGCATCCGCGTCCCCACGCGTTCGACGCCTATACGTGAATTTGCGCATGCAACGTTCAACTAGAGCGCGATCATGATCGCCTGCGCAAGATCATCGTTATTCGATCGTTAATTTCCGCATGAGGCAGAGGCGCGGACGAAGCGATCAGCGCTCGGAAAGCGCCTGTCCGATCTCGGCCAGGATGTTCTCGGCGGCCGCCCGCGGATCGGCGGCCGCGATCACCGGCCGCGCCACGACCAGAAAATCGGCGCCGGCGCGGATCGCCTCCGCCGGAGCGGCGACGCGCTTCTGGTCGCCGAGCGCCGCGCCGGCCGGCCGCACCCCCGGCGTGACCGCCAGGAACGGACGCGGCGCGATCCGCCTCACTGCGGCAAGATCCGTGGGCGCGCAGATCACGCCATTCGCGCCGGCCGCCAGGGTCTGTCCGACGCGGCGGGCGACGAGCTCATCGGGCGTGTCGGAGAACCCGGCCTCGCGCACGTCGGCCGCGTCCCAGGACGTCAGCACGGTCACGCCGAGAATCTTCAGGCTGCTGTCGCCCCGCCCTTCGACCGCGGCGCGAAGCGTCTGCGGATAGGCGTGGACCGTAAGAAAGGCGGCGCCGAGCCGCGCCACCTGGCGCGTGGCCTTCTCCACGGTGGCGCCGATGTCGTGGAGCTTCATGTCCACGAACACCTTCTTGTCCGACCGGGCGAGCCGTTCCGCGAGCACGAGCCCGCCCGCCATCATCAGCTCGAAGCCGATCTTGTAGATGGCGACGGCGTCGCCGAGGCGGGCGACGATCGACTCGGCCTCCGGCACGGTGGCCACATCGAGGCCGACGATCAGCCGGTCCTTCGGATCAGCGGCCGCGGGCGGCTCCGCGGCGGGGCGCGACGCGCTCACGCGAGGCGCGCCGCATGGTCGACGAGCTTCCGGACGACCTCGTCCAGGAAGGCCGCGGTGCGCGGCGCCTTCAGCCCGCCGTCGTCGGAGAACGCTTCCGAGGCATTGCCGACGGCCACCATGTCGGGCAGCACCAGCGCCCCGAGCCCAAGCTCCATCATGGCGCGCAGCTGTGTCAGCCCACGGTAGCCGCCGAGCGCGCCGTTCGAGACGGCGCCAAGGGCGAAGACGCGCTGCTTGAAGGCGGGCAGCGGCGGCCGCCCCTCGATATTGATCCGCGACATCCAGTCGAACGTGTTCTTCAGCAGCGGCGTGAAGCTCGCATTGTATTCCGGGCTTGCGACGAACGCGCCCTGATGATCGAGAAACAGGTCCACGAGGCGCCGGGCGGGCGCGGGAACGCCGTCGCGGGCCTGAAGGTCGGCGTCGTAGAGCGGAAGCGGGTAGTCCCGCAGCGAGATGCGCGTGACCTCGGCGCCGGCGGCCGCAAGCGACTGCGCCGCGGCGACCGCAAGCTTCTCGTTGATGGAGCCGGTCCGGACCGAACCGGCGAACACGACGATCTTGGGTGCTGCCATTTGTAGGCTCCGTGGCGAGCGGAAGGCGCCCCGTCCTGCGTCGCGGCCTTCGGATCAGGCTGTCAGGGCGCGGCGGGCGCGAAGAAACCGATCAGGCCGGTCGACTGTAGATCCACACGCGGGCCGGCGGGAGATTGAGCCAGACGCGGGGTGAGCCGACCGCGCTGGTCAGGCCGATGGCCTCGCGCGGGATGGGGGGCGTTAGCCCGTAGGTGAACTGCACGAAGGGCGCGCCGGGGCGCGACATCTCGAAACATTGTTCGAGAAGCGCAGCCCTCTGGCGCACGGGCTTGGTCAGAAGAGGCAGGCTCGAGACGGTCGCGGTGAGCGGCTGATCGATCCGCCCGGCCAGGGTCTCCCGAACCGTGTAGGCGTCGCCCTGGACGATCGTGACGCCCGGGAAGCGGCGCTCGAGCAGCGGCACGAATTCGCGGTTGTACTCGATCAGGACGAGGCGCTCGGGGGCCACGCCCCGTTCGATCAGCGCCTCCGTCACCGGTCCTGTTCCGGGGCCGATCTCCAGAACGAGGCCAGGCTGCGATGGATCGACGTAGCGAGCCATCATCCGGGCCAGCGCCTTACCGGAGGGGCTGACGGCGCCGGTGACGAGCGGCTTGTCCAGCCAGGATTTCAGGAAGCGCGCCTCGTCGGCGAAATCGATGCCTTTGCCGCGGTTGCCCGACCGGCGTGGAGTCCGTCTCGCGATCTCGAGCATGGACGCAGGGAACTCCGATGAAGGAGGCGGCGGGCGCCGGAGCGATTCCGGCATGTGAGGATGATAGTCGGCACGGCGGCTCGGCAAGCGCCAGAAGGTCACGCGCCGCCAAAAAACTCCTTAACCCGACTGAAGAAGCCGGTCGACTCAGGATGGTTCGAATCCGACGCTTCCGCCGCGAACTCTTCGAGCAGATCCCGCTGCCGCCGCGTCAGCCGCTGCGGAATCTCGACATTCGCCTGAATGTACATGTCGCCGAAATCCTTGGTGCGCAGCACCGGCATGCCCTTGCCCTTCAGGCGGAACTGCATGCCGGACTGGGTGCCCTCCGGGATCTTCACCCGCGTGCGCCCGCCGTCGATCGTCGGCACCTCGAAGGAGCCGCCGAGCGCGGCCGTGGTCATCGCGATGGGCACCCGGCAGTAGAGATCCGCCCCGTCGCGCTGGAACAGCGGATGGCTCTCAAGCGACAGGAAGATATAGAGGTCGCCGGCCGGGCCGCCACGAAGGCCCGCCTCGCCTTCGCCGGAGAGGCGGATGCGGGTCCCGTCCTCGACTCCGGCCGGGATCGCGACCTCGAGCATGCGCTCCTTGGTGATCCGGCCGGCTCCGGCGCATTCCTCGCAGGGATCGTCGATCGTCTCGCCCCGGCCATGGCAGGTCGGGCAGGTGCGCTCCATCAGGAAGAAGCCCTGGCTCGAGCGGATCTTGCCGGCGCCGCCGCAGGTCGGGCACTGCTTCGGACGGGAGCCGGGCTTCGCGCCGGTGCCGGAGCAGGCCTCGCAGGCGACGCTCGTCGGGATCCGGATCTGCGCGGTCTTGCCCGAATAGGCGTCCTCGAGCGTGATCTCCATGTTGTAGCGGAGGTCGGCGCCACGCTCGCGGCCGCCAGACGAGCGGCCGCCTCGGGACCGGCCCTCTCCGAAGAAGGACTCGAAGATGTCCGACATGAAGTCGGACATGTCGGCCCCGCGCCCGGGACCGCCCATCCCGCCCTGCTCGAAGGCCGCGTGACCGAAGCGGTCGTAGGCGGCGCGCTTCTGCGGATCCTTCAGGCAGTCATAAGCGGCGTTCAGCTCCTTGAAGCGCGCCTCCGCCTGGGCGTCTCCCGGATTGCGGTCGGGGTGCCAGCGCATCGCAGCCTTGCGGTAAGCGGCCTTCAGCTCGCCGTCGCTCGCCGTGCGCTCGACTTCGAGAACCTCATAAAAATCGCGTCTGGACATGGGCGTCTTCGTCAGGCGCTCGCTGGCGTTCCGGTGCAGGGATCGAGTGGAACGAGAGCGACCCCCGACGCTTCCCTGAAGAAAGCGGCGAGGGTCGCGATCGTGTCGTCAGCCTCAGGCCGACTTCTTCTTGTCGTCGACTTCCTCGAAGTCCGCGTCGACGACGTCGTCCTTGGCATCTCCCGCCGAAGCCGAAGCGTCAGCGCCAGACTCGCCGGCCTGACCCTGGGCGTACATGGCCTCGCCAAGCTTCATCGAGGCCTGGGCCAGCGCGTTAGTCTTGGCCTGGATGGCCTCGACGTCGTCGCCAGCGACCGCCGTCCGCAGCTCCGCCACGGCGGCCTCGATCGCGGGCTTCTCGCCCGCAGCCTTGTCGCCGAGCTCGCCGAGCGTCTTCTCGGTCGAGTGGATCAGCGCCTCGGCCTGGTTGCGAGCCTCGACAAGCGCGCGACGCTTCTTGTCCTCGGCCGCGTTGGCTTCAGCCTCCTTCACCATCTTCTCGATGTCGGCGTCCGAAAGGCCGCCGCTCGCCTGGATCCGGATCTGCTGCTCCTTGTTCGTCGCCTTGTCCTTGGCCGAGACGTTGACGATGCCGTTAGCATCGATGTCGAACGTCACCTCGATCTGCGGCACGCCGCGCGGCGCCGGCGGGATGCCGACGAGGTCGAACTGGCCGAGGATCTTGTTGTCCGCAGCCATCTCGCGCTCGCCCTGGAAGACGCGGATCGTCACGGCGTTCTGGCCGTCTTCGGCGGTCGAGAAGGTCTGGCTCTTCTTCGTCGGGATCGTCGTGTTGCGGTCGATCAGGCGCGTGAACACGCCGCCGAGCGTCTCGATGCCGAGCGACAGCGGGGTGACGTCGAGCAGCAGCACGTCCTTCACGTCGCCCTGCAGCACGCCCGCCTGGATCGCGGCGCCGATGGCGACGACCTCGTCCGGGTTGACGCCCTTGTGGGGCTCCTTGCCGAAGAACTGCTTCACGACCTCATGCACCTTCGGCATGCGGGTCATGCCGCCGACCAGAACCACCTCGTCGATCTGACCGGCGGAGACGCCGGCGTCCTTGAGCGCCGCCTTGCAGGGCTCGATCGTGCGCTGGATCAGGTCGTCCACGAGGCTCTCGAACTTCGCGCGGGTGAGCTTGAGCGCGAGGTGCTTCGGACCGGACGCGTCGGCCGTGATGTAAGGCAGGTTGATATCGGTCTGGCTCGCGGAGGAGAGCTCGATCTTGGCCTTCTCGGCGGCTTCCTTCAGGCGCTGGAGAGCGAGCTTGTCGTTCCTGAGATCGATGCCCTGCTCGCGCTTGAACTCGTCGGCCAGATAGCCGACCAGCCGCATGTCGAAGTCCTCGCCGCCGAGGAAGGTGTCGCCGTTGGTCGACTTCACCTCGAACACGCCGTCGCCGATCTCGAGCACCGACACGTCGAACGTGCCGCCGCCGAGGTCATAGACCGCGATCGTGCCGGAGGACTTCTTGTCGAGGCCATAGGCCAGCGCGGCCGCGGTCGGCTCATTGATGATGCGCAGCACCTCGAGGCCGGCGATCCGGCCGGCGTCCTTGGTCGCCTGACGCTGGCTGTCGTTGAAGTAGGCCGGGACGGTGATCACCGCCTGGTCGACCTTCTGGCCGAGATGCGCCTCGGCGGTCTCCTTCATCTTCTGCAGCGTGAAGGCGGAAATCTGTGACGGCGAATAGGGCTTGCCGTCCGCCTCGACCCAGGCGTCGCCATTGTCGCCCTTGATGATCTTGTACGGGACGAGCTTCTTGTCCTTCTCGACCGTCGGGTCGTCGAAGCGGCGGCCGATCAGCCGCTTGACCGCGAAGAAGGTCCGATCCGGGTTCGTCACCGCCTGGCGCTTCGCCGGCTGACCTACGAGGCGCTCGCCGCTGTCGGTGAATGCGACGATCGACGGCGTCGTGCGCGCGCCTTCCGAATTCTCGATGACCTTCGGCTGGGCCCCGTCCATGACGGCGACGCAGGAGTTCGTCGTTCCGAGATCGATCCCGATGACCTTGCCCATGACTCTCACTTCCTCATCTTCTTAAGCGGACCGGAACGGCCCCGAAGCGGCCTTGCGGAGGCGGCGGGATCGGCCTCCACAACCCTTCGGTCCCTTGGAAATCCGCGGGTTTCGCGGGTCGGCGGGTATATAAGGATGGCGGTTTCTGGTCGCAAGGCGGGCGATGACGCGGCTGTGAGCGGCGCGCTCGCGGGGCTGCGTCTGCGGCCCGGCTACCTCTCATCGGAGGCGCAGCGCGATCTGCTCGCGAGGCTGCGGGCGGCGCTCGCCGAGGCGCCGCTGTTCACCCCCGTCATGCCGCGCACCGGCAAGCCGTTCTCGGTGCGGATGAGCAATCTCGGCCCGCTCGGATGGGTCTCGGATGCGGAAGGCGGCTATCGCTATCAGGCGACCCATCCGGTCACCGGAAGGCCTTGGCCGGCGATCCCGGACATATTGCTGCAGGCGTGGCGCGAGATCGGCGGCTATCCGGCGCCGCCGGAGGCCTGCCTGGTGAACTGGTACGCGTCGGGCGCCCGGATGGGTCTGCATCAGGACCGCGACGAACAGGATTTTGACGCGCCAGTGGTTTCTCTCTCGCTCGGCGACACGGCGCTGTTCCGGATCGGCGGCTTGAGGCGATCCGACCCGACGCGTTCGTTCCGGCTCGCCTCGGGGGACGCGATGGCGCTTGCCGGAGATAGCCGGCTTGCTTTCCACGGCGTTGACCGGATTTATCCCGGCAGTTCGGCGCTGCTCCCGCAGGGCGGCCGCATCAACCTGACGCTGCGTCGCGTCTCGCCGCCCGGTTGATCAGGGCGCGACCGTGTCGGCCATCTGGGCGCCCCTCAGTCCCATCGGACGCGGGGCGCCGGTCGTGGTGTCCTCCGCCGTCTGGTGCTCCATCTCGGCGTTCAGTTCGCCGCCGAGCAGCACCACGATGACCGAGATCCAGATCCAGGTCATGAAGCCGATCACCGCGCCGAGCGAACCGTAGGTCTCGTTGTAGGTCGCCATGTTGGCCGCATACCAGGAGAAGCCCGCGGACGCGGCGATCCATATGATCGCCGCGACGAGCGAGCCTGGGGCGGCCCAACGCCACTGCGGCCGGGCGCGGCTCGGGCCGAAGCGGTAGAGCAGGGTCAGCCCGAGCAGCACCGCGCAGAGCAGCAGCGGCCAGCGCCCGAGCGACAGCAGCGTCTCCGCGCGGTCGCCGAGACCGACAAAATCGAGCGCGATCGGCAGCACGACGACGGCGTTGAAGGCGAACAGCAGGAACAGGATCGCGCCGGCGGTGAAGGTCAGCGAGATGAGGTTCAGGCGGACGAAGCTGCGCTTCTCCTGCTCGTCGTAGACGACATTGAGCGCGTCGAAGAGCGCCTTCACCCCCGCATTCGCGCTCCACAGCGCGGCCCCGAGGCCGAACACGAAGGCGAAGCCGAGCGACCCGTCGCCCTTGGTGACGATGCGCGTGACCTGATCCCGGATGATGTCCAGCGCTCCTCCGGGGACGACGCCTGCGAAAGAGGAGAGGTGGTCGTTGAGCGTCGAGAGATCCGCCGTGAGGCCGTAGAGCGAAACCAGCGCGACGATCGCCGGGAAGATCGCCAGCAGAGCATAGAAGGTGACGCCGGCCGCGACCGCCAGGATGCGGTCGTCCGAGATCTCGGCGTAAACCCGCATCAGGACTTCCTTCCAGCCGCGGGCGGGGATCTCCGTCGGCGTGCGAGCGTCCTTGCCGCGGGCGTGGAGGCGGCGCGCCTGCGCCTCCGCCGCGTCTGGCTCCGGCGGGCCAGAAGAAAAGGCCGCCGCCGCGACCACTCCCGCGGCCGCGATCCCGCTCGCCATCAGGAGGACATTGTCGATGATCGCCTCAAGGCGCCGATCCGGTTGAACTGGTTCTGATTTTCGCACGCGCCGCACCCTGTTAGCGGGGTTCAACGCAGAACTTGCCTTGTCGTTGCCTCAATCTCGCCGCGGCGCGATCCGCATCGGCATCCCGCGGCCCGGCCGCAGCGTGACGCGCAGCCGCAGCTCCGGCTCGAAACCGGCCCGGAGCGAAGGCCGCGTTGCGCGCAGCAGCGTCGCCAGGATGAGGAGGCCTTCGATCATCGCGAAGCTCATGCCGATGCAGATGCGCGGCCCGGCGCCGAACGGCAGATAGGCGTAGCGGTGACGCGCCTTGACGGCCTCCGGAGCGAACCTCTCCGGATCGAAGACATCGGGCGCCTCCCACAGCAGTTCGTGCCGATGCACTGCATAGATGGGGATGTAGACCTGAGCGCCGGCGGGAAGCTCCTCGGCGCCGATCCGCACCGGGCGGACCGCCTCGCGCACCACCACGGCGGCGGGCGGATAGAGCCGCATCGCCTCCTGCAGCACCTGCCGCGTATAGGCGAGCCCCGCCACATGCTCGGCCGAGAGCGCGCCGCCGCCCGTCACCTGTTCGATCTCCGCCCTGATCCGCTCCGCCGCCTCGGGGCGCCGGTCCAGGAGGTAGAACGTCCAGGTGAGCGCGAGCGCGGTCGTCTCGTGGCCGGCCGTGATGAAGGTCAGGATGTTGTCCGCAAGATCGCGGTCGCTCATGGCGTGGCCCGTCTCAGGGTCGCGCGCGGCGAGCAGCAGCGCCAGAAGGTCGTCCCGCGCCTCGGGCGCGCCGCGCCGCTTTGCGATCATCCCGACGATCTCGCGGCGCAGGAACCGCCTGGCGCGGTCGCTCCGCAGGCGGCCCGGGTGGGGCAGCCAGCGCGGCAATCGGGCGATCGACATGGCGATCACCCAGCCGAGCGGATCCAGATAGTCGTTGACCGCATGTTCGACCCGCTCGGCGTCAATCCCGTCGTGGCCAAGCATCGTTCGCACGATCACGTCGTAGGTGGTCAGCATCATCTCGCGTGCGACGTCGAGCTCCGCGCCGCCGGCCGCCAGCCAGCGCTCGCGGGTCGTCTCCGCGGCGGCGACCATCTGAGGCGCGAAGGCCAGGATGCGCTCATGCCGGAAGATCGGGGAGGCGGCGCGACGCTGCCAGCGCCAGTCGGCGCCCTCGGCGGTGAGCAGCGCGTCGCCGAGGGCGGGACGCAGCGCGCGGCGCATCGTATCCGCCTTCTGGAACGCGTCGGCGCGGTCGACGAGGGTCTCGCGGATCAGATCCGGATCGCAGAAGAACGCGACGTCCCGGCCGGCGAAGCGCCGCCGATACACCCTCTCTCGGTAGACCGCGCGCGGCCAGATCTCGATCGGGTTGCGGACCGCCGTCCGCAGCAGGCGGAAGGCGTCGAGCGGCTCGGAAGGCGGATCTACGCGGGCGAGGGCAGGGCTCAGCGTCGTCATGCGGTCAGCCACTCCCGGCGGCGCGTCGGCGCGCCGCCGCTGTTTCCGAGTTCGGACATATGGTCCGCCCCGCGCCCCGGCCATCGGCGACGGAGCCGCGCCGAATCGAGGGCCGCTGGTCAACGATTAACGCTTTGCGGCCTCGTTCTATCGGACGCCCGCCGCGGAGCTGGCCGCCAAGGATCGCCGCGGTAGCTAATCGGCGTCGATCTTCTTCAACGAAGCATCATGGGAGGCTTGTTTTGAAAACGTCTTCTGTCCTGAGCGTCGCGGCCGCGCTGCTGGTCGCTGGTCTGGCGTACGGACCCGCCGGCGCGGCCGAGCCGACGCGGGCCGCCGCCGCGAGCGCCGGCAGTTCCGGCCAGCCCGTCTCCAGCGCCTCTTCTGAGCGCCTGTCGGGGCCTCTGCAGCTCGTCGACTATCGCCGCGATCGGCGCGTCGAGAGGCACCGGCGCGTCCATAGGCATCAGCGCGCCTCGCGCTACAGCCTCCGCTACATGCACCGCAAGGGCCGCTGGTGCGGCAAGTGGTACGGCCGCCGCTGCTATTACACGCCGGGTCCGCTCCGGCCGCTGCGCCAGCGCTGACGCCGTCGCTGAAGTTCCGGCCGCCTGCGCGCTGAACGCGGCCGCGGCGGCCGGACCGGCGCACCTTCGATATTCCCGGCGCCGCGATCGGCGCGTTGGAGCCCCACTGCATGGCTGACGAGTTCCAGTTCGGAATCGAGGAGGAGTATTTCCTCGCGGACGCCGTCACCGGCAGAAGTCCGGACGGGGCCACCGCCGACAGATTCCATGAGGCCGCGAGCCGGTTCGTCAAACCGGCTTCGCATGAACTGCTCAAGGGTCAGGTCGAGGTGCAGACGGAGCCCGGCGTAAGCTTCGACGAGGCCTGCGCGGCGCTCCGAGGCATGCGGCGCGAGCTGGCCGCCATCGCGCAGGACTGCGGCCTTCTGCTGCTCGCCTCCGGAACGCACCCGCTGGCTCAGGCGCGGGAGCAGGAGACCACGGAGAAGGAGCGCTACAAGCGGCTCGAATCCGAGTTCGGCATCATCGCGCAGCGGGCGATGATCTGCGCCATGCACATCCATGTGGAAGCGCCCGACCCGGGCCGCCGCATCGATCTGATGAACCGGCTCGTTCCGTTCATTCCGCTCCTGCTCGCGCTGTCGGTGTCGTCGCCCTTCTGGCAGGGGCGGGAAACCGGCATCAAAGCGTTCCGACTGACCGCGTTCGCGCAATGGCCGCGGATGGGCGTGCCGGAGATCTTCCGGAGCCAGGAGGAATACCAGCGTTACATCGACATCCTGGTCGGCGCCGGGATCGTCGAGGACGCCAGCTTCGTCTGGTGGCACATCAGGCCCTCGACGCATTACCCGACGATTGAGCTGCGGGTCTGCGACAGCTGCCCGCGCGTCGAGGATGCGGTCGCGATCGCGGCGCTCTACCAGGCGCTGATGCGCTGCGTCGCCCGTCGGCCGGAAATCAACGCCGACGTGGGCCCTGTCGAACGGGGAATCTGCGGGCAGAACATCTGGCTCGCCCAGCAGCACGGCGTGGAGGCCCGCCTGATCGACGCCGAGGGTCGCGCTAGGCCCGTCGCCGAGCAACTCGACGCGATCATCGACATGACCAGCGAGGACGCGGCAGCGCTCGGCTCCGCCGGTTGGATCGCCCGTTTGCCGGAGATCGCGCGGCGCGGCGCGGCGGCCGACCGACAGCTCGCGATCCATGAGGACGCGCGCGCCAGGGGCGAAGGACGGGAGGAGGCCCTCAAGCGCGTCGTGCGGGCGATTGCGGAAGAGACGGGAAGCTAGCCCGCAGCCGGGCCGAGGCGGCCCTCAAGAATTCCGGTCGCGTCGAGGACGCCGCGTCGCTCCGAGCGGGGCGCGCTTGCATCGTGCGAGCTGTCCAGTCGGGCCAGGCTCGCGTCCGCCGGCGGTTTCCGCGAGCTGATCCGGCGAAGGCCCGGAACAAGTTACCCCGCAGCCTGTTTAGGGAGCCCGACTCTGGAGCTCTCTCAATGTTCATGCACAACAAGCGACTGCAATACACCGTCCGGGTCTCGGAGCCGAATCCGCAGCTCGCCTGCATGATCATGGAGCAGTTCGGCGGCGCGGATGGCGAGCTCGCCGCCGCGATGCGCTATTTCACCCAGGGGCTGGGCGAGGATGATCCCGGCCGCCGCGACATGCTGCTGGACATCGCGACCGAGGAGCTGAGCCACCTCGAGGTGGTGGGTTCGATCATCACCATGCTCAACAAGGGCCTCAAGGCGCAGCTCGCCGAAGGGCAGATGAAAGAGGCCGAGCTCTATCGGATGATCGGCGCGAGCGGCACGTCGGTGAAGGAGTCGATCCTGTTCGGCGGCGCGCCGGCGCTGTGCGATTCGGCCGGGGTGCCGTGGACGGCCGCCTATGTCGATTCGCGCGGCGAGCCGACCGTGGATCTGCGGTCCAACATCGCCGCCGAGGCGCGCGCCAAGATCGTCTACGAGCGGCTCATCAACATCACTGACGACCCTGGCATCAAGGACGCGCTCGGCTTCCTGATGACCCGCGAGGTCGCGCACCAGAAGTCGTTCGAGAAGGCGCTCTACGCGATCGAGAACAACTTCCCGTCCGGCAAGCTTCCCGGCATCGAGAAGTACGCCAGCATGTACGTGAACACGTCCCAGGGCGAAGGCGACGTGAACGGTCCGTGGAATTCGGGAGAGGAATGGGACCGGGTCGACGATCTGGAGCAGGTCATGCCGGCCGACGACGGCGACGGTCTGGCGACCGTCAAGCTCGACGCCAAGGACAAGAAGGTCGCGGCCAAGATGGTCGAGCGCACGATGTCCGATCCCGCCTCGGACCCGACCACGGGCGCCGATCTTGGCGCGGGACCGGGAGCCGGGCGCACCAAGAATGGCGACATGGGCGGCGCCGCCAACATCCAGGAAGCCCCGGCTCTCGCGGAAGCCGCCTCGCGCAAGTAGGGCGCGGCGGTCCGGCCGAAACAGCATGATGCAGAGGCCCGCTGGTCACCCGGCGGGCCTTTTTTATTCCGTCATTCAGCGGCGTCGAGGCCCGCCTCAGGGGCGGGGCGTAGGATGGTGCCCGGGGGCGGATTCGAACCACCGACACGCGGATTTTCAGTCCGCTGCTCTACCAACTGAGCTACCCGGGCCAAGGCGGAATGCGCCAGCTGCGCGACCGTCTCGAAGCGGCGTCGCCGCCGGACGGCGAGGCCGCCGCGGCTTATAGGGGGTCGGCCGGAGGGTGTCCAGCGGCTAGCGTGGATCCACGGCCGGCCGCGGCGTCAGTGCGCGGTGTCGTCGCCCGGCTCAGGCTCATCGGGCTCCTGCTCTTCGGCCGGCACGGCGTAGACGCCGCCAAGCCAGCGCGACAGATCGACGTCGGCGCAGCGCTTGGAGCAGAAGGGATGAAACGCCGCGACCGACATCTTCCGGCATATCGGGCAAGGCCGAGGCGCGTAAGCGCGTTGTTCGCTCATTTCGATTCAGGTCTTCGACGACCAGCCGTCGTGAAGGGGAAAGCCCTCGCCCGCGAGCAGGGCCGCGGTCTCGTAGAGCGGTAGTCCGACCACGGCGCCGTAGGAGCCGGCGAGCTTCGAGACGAAGCAGCCGGCCAGCCCCTGTATGGCGTAGCCGCCGGCCTTGCCGGTCCATTCGCCGGAGCCCAGATAGCTCTCGATCTCCCGCTCCGAGAGCCGCTTGAATCTCAAACGCGTCTCGACCAGGCGGCTCTTGAGCGCGCCCCTGCGGGTGGCGAGGCAGATCGCGGTGGACACGCGGTGCGCCCGGCCGGACAGCAGCCGCAGACAGTCCGCAGCCTCCTCGGGCGTCTCGGCCTTGGGCAGGATGCGGCGCCCGACGGCGACGACGGTGTCGGCCGCCAGGATCAGCGCGCCCGCGAGCGCGGCGTCCTGCGCGGCCAAGCGCGCGCCTTCGCGCGCCTTCTCCTCCGCCAGGCGAAGGGCCAGGCTGCGCGGACGTTCGTTGCGGCGCGGAGTCTCGTCGAGCGAGGCGGGCAGCAGCGCGTCCGGACGGACGCCGATCTGCTCCAGCAGAGCGAGCCTGCGGGGGCTTGCCGAGGCGAGGACGAGTTTGGGACGGTCCTTCATGAGGCGGGCGGTCGGACCGGCGTCTGGACGAAGGCCGAAGCTCTGGCCGTCACTTGAAACGGTAAGTGATGCGGCCCTTGGTCAGATCATAGGGCGTCATCTCGACCAGGATCTTGTCGCCCGCCAGCACGCGGATCCGGTTCTTGCGCATCCGGCCGGCCGTATGGGCGATGATCTCGTGGTCGTTCTCGAGCTTCACCCGGAAGGTTGCGTTCGGCAGAAGCTCGACGACGGTGCCCGGGAACTCGAGCAGCTCTTCTTTCGACATTTGGTCTCGATGGTGAGCGACGCCGAGGGCCCGGCGCCCGGGCGGCCGACGTCAGACATGCATTAGGATACGGCGTGATACCGGAAACGATGTGGTTTCACAACCGAGCCGCCGCAAGGCGGCGACCGGACGACCGAAAGTCAGCCGTCACACCCGAGCCTTCTGGGGCGCCCGGAACCGGTCGCGGATCCGGTTGGAGAGCGAGTCCCGCATGGCGCGGTAGGCGTCGAGCACCTGCTCCCGGCTGCCGCCCGCCGCAAGCGTCGGATCGAGCGTCGGCCAGTACTCGACCTCGACCGGCAGCCTGCGGGTGAGCTCGAGCGCCGCGTGATGGGCCTCGGGCGCGAGCGTGACGATCAGATCGAAGTTGAGGTCTTCCAGGTCCTCAAGCGTGTGCGGCTTGTGCTTGCCGAGCGTGAGCCCGACCTCCTCGAGCGCGGCGTTCACGAACGGGTCTGGCTCGCCGGGCCGGACGCCGGCCGACGCCACATAAAGCGAACGGCCGAAATAGTGCCGCGCCAGCGCCTCCGCGACGGGCGAGCGGATGACGTTCTGCCCGCACATGAAGAGCACCGACTGAGGGCGCCTGCCCTGATCGCCGCCCTCGTCCATGCGAGGTCAGCCCTTCCAGCTCAGGGCGCAGATCAGCGTGAACAGACGGCGCGCAGTGTCGTGGTCGCAGGCGATCTTGCCCTTGAGCCGCTCGCCCAGAACCTGCGCGCCCTCGTCGTGCAGGCCGCGGCGGCCCATGTCGATCGCCTCGATCTGCGACGGGCTCGCGGTCTTGATGGCTGTGCGATAGCTCTCGCAGATCAGGAAGTAGTCCTTGAGGATCTTGAGGAACGGCGTGAGCGAGAGCAGGTGCGTGACGATCTCCTCGCCGGTCTGGCGCCGGATCTGCAGCGCGAGCTTGCGGTCGAGCAGCCCGATATGGAGCGCGAACGGTCCCTCGGCCTCGATCCCCTTGGGCGCGAACTGGTTGTCCTCGACAAGATCGTAGATCGCGACCGCCCGCTCGTGCTCGACGTCCGGCGAGGCGCGGCCGATCGATTTTTCGTCGAGCGTGACCGCGACCAGCCTGTGCCTCGGATCGGGTCCCGTCTCCGACATCGCGCGATTCCCCTGCTCAGCCGCCGGGATTCATGCGGATCGCCACCGATCGCGCATGCGCCTCGAGGCCCTCGGCGCGGCCCAGCGCCACCGCCGCCGGCCCGATCGCGCGCAGCTGCTCCGGGCCGCAGCGCAGGATCGAAGTGCGCTTCAGAAAATCCAGCACGCCGAGGCCGGAGGCGAAGCGCGCGGTGCGCGCCGTCGGCAGCACGTGATTCGAGCCGCCGACATAGTCGCCGATCGCCTCGGGCGTGTGGCCCCCGAGGAAGATCGCGCCGGCGTGCCGGATCGAAGCCGCAAGCGCATCGCCGTTCTCGGCGATGATCTCGAGGTGCTCGGCGGCGATGCGGTTCGCGAGCGGCGCCGCGGCGGCGATGTCCTCGACCACGATGATCGCGCCGAACTCCCGCCAGCTCGCTCCCGCGATGTCCTTGCGCGGCAGGGTCGTGAGCTGGCGTTCGACGGCGGCCTCGACCGCGTCGGCGAGGTCCGGGTCGTCGGTGATGAGGATCGACTGCGCGGAGGCGTCGTGCTCGGCCTGCGCCAGAAGGTCGGCCGCGATCCAGTCAGGATTGCCGGTGTGGTCGGCGACGATCAGCACCTCGGAGGGCCCGGCGATCATGTCGATGCCGACGGTCCCGAACACGCGGCGCTTGGCGGCCGCCACATAGGCGTTGCCGGGCCCTACGATCTTGGCGACCGGCTGCACCGTCTCGGTGCCGTAGGCTAGGGCGCCGATCGCCTGCGCGCCGCCGATCCGGAACACCTCGTCGACGCCGGCGATCTCGGCGGCAGCCAGCACAAGCGGCGACAGCGCTCCGCCCGGCGCCGGCACCACCATGGCGAGCCGCTCGACGCCTGCGACCTTGGCCGGAACGGCGTTCATGAGCACCGAGGACGGGTAGGCGGCGGTGCCGCCCGGCACATAGAGACCGACCGAGTCGACGGGCGTCCAGCGATGCCCGAGCTCGACGCCGATCGGGTCCACATAGCTCTCGTTCGTCGGCATCTGCCGGCGGTGATGGGCCTCGATCCGGTCACGCGCCAGCGTAAGCGCGTCGAGCGCCTCGGCGTCGCAGGCGGCGCGGGCGGCGGCGATCTCCTCCGGCCCGACCCGGATGCCGAGGACCGAAAGGTCGACCCGGTCCAACCGGTGCGACAGGTCGATCAGCGCAGTGTCGCCGCGCGTCTTCACGTCGGCGAGGATCGCCGCGACGGTCTGGTCTACATCCTCCGAAATCTCACGCTTCGTCGAAAGCAGGGCGTCAAAGCACGCCGCGAAATCTTCGGCGGCGGCGGTCAGGCGGAGCGCCATTTCGGATCAGGCCTCGTCGGCTTCGTGGAGAGGAGGGGCTTTGGCGGCCCAGACTGGGCCCAGATCGGCGACCTGCGCCTCGATGCACTCGACCTCCAGGCGCAGGCATGCCCCGCCGGAAAACAGCAGATCGATCGCCCCCGAGGGTGCGTCGCCCGGGTCGAACGCGATCGTCAGCAGGTTCAACACGGCCTCTGGATTGGAGCGATCGACGCCTTTGGCCCGAACGCGCGTGACCCTGTCGAAATGCGCTGCGGTGCGCCGGCGGCGGACTTCGCCCGCGGCGCGGCGGTCGGCGCGGTTGCCGACCATCGCGAGCCGCTGCTCGGCGGGCAGATAGACCAGATCGCCGATCTTCAGCACGAAGTCCTGCAGGTGCGCCGCCAGCACCTCAAGATCCTCGGAGTCGAGTGCGACAAGCTTGAGGGGCGCGTCGGCGGGATCGGACATCGGCTCGCACGGGCTGGCTCGACCGGGGCGGCCGAATTCGGAGAGTTAGCGGGGCCGGGGGGGCCGGGCAAGCCGCGCTCGGCCGACGGCGGATCGAGACGCCGGCCGGGTCATCGCCTTCCGGACGATTGTGCCTTGCGCGGGATGGCGCTAAGCCCGTGCGCGTCTTCCGGAAATCTGTCGAAAGTCGATCGCCCGTGTCCGCGCACGCCACCGCCGCCCCGGCGAACTCTCCCGGTCGCGTCCTGTTCGCGAGCCTCGTCGGCACGACGATCGAGTTCTTCGACTTCTACATCTACGCCACCGCGGCCGTTTTGGTGTTTCCGAAGCTGTTCTTCCCCGGCAGCGATCCGACCTCGGCCGTCCTGCAGTCTTTCGCGACCTTCGCGATCGCCTTTCTGGCGCGCCCGGTCGGGGCGGTGCTGTTCGGGCATTTCGGCGATCGGGTCGGGCGCAAGGCGACGCTCGTGGCGGCGCTGATGACGATGGGGCTCTCGACCGTCGCGATCGGCCTGCTGCCGACCTACGCGTCGATCGGCGTCGCCGCGCCGCTGCTGCTCGCCTTGTTCCGGCTTGGCCAGGGCCTCGGGCTCGGCGGCGAATGGGGCGGAGCGGTGCTGCTCGCGACCGAGAACGCGCCTCCGGGCAAGGAGGCCTGGTATGGCATGTTCCCGCAGTTGGGCGCCCCGATCGGCTTCATCTGCTCCGCGGGCAGCTTTCTTATCCTGGGCGAGCTGCTGTCGGATGAGCAGTTCTTCTCCTATGGCTGGCGGATCCCGTTCGTCGCCAGCGCGCTGCTGGTGATGGTCGGGCTCTACGTCCGGCTCAAGATCACCGAGACGCCGGCGTTCCGGAAGGCGCTCGAGCGGCACGAGCGGGTCCGGGTCCCGATGCTGACGGTCGTCACGGAGCACACCTCGGCGCTCGTGCTCGGCACAGTCGCCGCGATCGCGACCTTCGTGATCTTCTACTTGATGACGGTTTTTGCGCTGAGCTGGGGCACCAGCGTGCTGGGCTACGCCAAGAACCAGTTCCTGCCGCTGCAGATGATCGGCGTGGTGTTCTTCGGCCTCACCATCCCGGTCGCCGCCAGGATCGCAGACCGGGTCGGCACGGAACGGGCGCTGATCGGCGCGAGCCTCGCGATCTTCGCGTTCGGGTTCCTGTTCCAGCCGCTGTTCGGCTCGGGCGGGGCGGCCGGGGTGCTGCTCTTTCTGTCGATCGGCCTTGGCCTGATGGGCTTCACTTACGGGCCGCTCAGCGCCGCGCTGTCGGAGCTGTTTCCGACGGCGGTGCGCTACACCGGCGCGTCCCTCGCCTTCACGCTCGCCGGCATTCTGGGCGCTTCGCCGGCGCCCTATGTGGCGACCTATCTGGCGAGCGCCCACGGACTGGCGGCTGTCGGCTACTACATGTCCGTGATGGCCGCGCTGAGCGCGTTCGCCTTCTGGCTCATCGGCCGTCGACGGACGTTCCAACTGGCCGCCGGAAGAGTCTGAGCGCCGAGAGGCCTCGGCCGTCTAGTCGGCGAGCTGGCCGGCGCGGGCGGGCGGCGCCGGCGGCGTCTTCGGCTCGAAGGGGCATAGGTCGTTGATCAGGCACGCCGGGCAATCGGGCCTCCGCGCCTTGCAGACGTAGCGGCCGTGCAGGATCAGCCAGTGATGCGCATGGCGCCGGTAGCGCGCCGGCACCGTCTTCTCCAGCCCGAGCTCGACCTCGAGGGGCGTCTTGCCGGGCGCGAGGCGGGTGCGGTTGCCGACCCGGAACAGATGCGTGTCGACCGCGATCGTCGGCTCTCCGAACGCCGTGTTGAGCACCACGTTTGCGGTCTTGCGCCCTACCCCTGGCAGCATCTCCAGGGCCGCGCGAGAGGGCGGCACCGCGCCGCCATGCTCGGCGATCAGCTTCTCCGACAGCGCGACGACGTTCTTCGCCTTGTTGCGGTAGAGGCCGATCGTCCGGATCAGCTCGCGCACCCGCTCCTCGCCGAGCGCGACCATCTTCTCCGGCGTCCGAGCCTCCGCGAACAGTCTCCGCGTGGCCTTGTTGACGCCGGCGTCGGTCGCCTGCGCGGACAGGACCACCGCAACCAGCAGGGTGTAGGGATCGACATGCTCGAGCTCGCCCTTGGGCTCGGGATCCCGCGCTTCGAACCGGCGGAAGATCTCCTCGACTGTCGCAGGCGGCAGACGCCTGGGACGCCCGGCCTTCTTCCCTCCGCCGGCCGTCGGCTTTTTGCGCGGAGAGGACTGACGCTCTGGCATCGCAGACCTATACTCGGCCCATGAGCCGGGACGCCAGTCGCCCAGACCCCGAAAGCGAGGTCTTCGCCGCGGTGATCACCCCGCACCGCTCGCTGGGGCGGCGCGGCTTCGTCATCGTGATGGCGGCGTTCGCGCTGGTCTCGACCGCCGTCAGCGTGCCGTTCTACCTGATGGGCGCGTGGCCGGTCGTCGGCTTCTTCGGCCTCGACGTGCTGGCGCTGTGGATCGCGTTCCGGCTGAACTTCGCCGCGGCGCGGGCCTGCGAGCAGGTGGCGCTGAGCTACGTCGAACTGCTGATCCGCCGCGTCCCGCACCGCGGCCGGCCGGCCGAGTGGCGCTTCAACCCGCTCTGGGTCCGGCTCGAAACCGAGACCGACGAGGATTTCGGGATGACGCGGCTTGCGGTGGCGCAACGCGGCGACCGGCTCGACATCGCGGGGGCGCTCTCGCCGCGCGAGCGGGCCGAATTTGCGGAGGCGTTCGGGCGCGCCCTTGCGAACGCAAAGGCGGGACCGCGGACGGACGCCTGAAGCGAGGAAGAGATTCCGGAACGGATCGCCGCCCCGCGCGTTTTTACGTCGCGACGGCGCGTAATCGGGAGCGAGCCGACGTTTCCCACCCAACCCCGAATAGTTCTCGCCGCAAAGGATGACGAGAAATGGAAGGGCCCCTCATCGGCATTCTGATCACCATTCTGGTGATCTTCTTGGTTCTCTACCTCATCGGAATGCTGCCGATCGACGGCCGGGCGAAGCAGATCATCCGGATCATCGTCATCATCATCGGCATCATCTCCCTGCTCAAGTATCTCGCGGTGTTCTGATCGCGAGCCGCTCGGCGGCAGAGTCAGGCGCGCCCCCTCGCAAGCCGAGGGCGGCGCGCTTCGTTTGTCCACCAGAACTCCTCCCAGCGCAGCGCGTCGCCGACGATCAGGTCGAGGTCGGCGCGTTTTGGGCGCCATCCCAGCGTCTCCCGGATCAGGCTGGCGTCCGCGACTGAAACGTAAGGGTCCCCGGCCCGCCGCGGCTTCTCGGCGACCGGAAAGTTTCTCTCGGAGACCCGACGGACCGCCTCGACGACCTCGCGCACGGAATAGCCCCAGCCATAGCCGCAATTGAGCGTCTGGCTGTCCCCGCCGGCGCGCAGATGCCGCAGCGCCGCGACATGTGCTTCGGCGAGATCCGACACATGGATGTAGTCGCGCACGCCGGTGCCGTCAGGGGTCGGCAGATCGGTCCCGAAGATCGACAGGCCCTCGTTCAGACCGAGCGCCGCCCGCGTGGCGAGCGTGATCAGGTTCGACGCGCCCGGCGAGCGCTGTCCGGCCCGCAGCCGGTGATCCGCGCCCGCGACGTTGAAGTACCGCAGCACGACATAGGCGAGGTCATGCGCCGCCGCGCCATCGCGCAGAATACGCTCGGACATCAGCTTCGAGGCGCCGTAGGGCGATGCGGGGTCGGTCGGCGCGGTTTCTGACGTCGGGGTCGGCGGCGCAAGGCCGTAGACCGCGGCGGTCGACGAGAAGATCACGCGCCGCACGCCCGCCGCCGTGAGCGCTTCGAGCAGGGCCGACGTCTTGGCGGTGTTGGCGGCGTAGTAGCCGAACGGGTCCCGCACCGACTCCGGCGCGGAAATGCGGGCGGCGAAATGCACGACCGCCTCCACATTGTGGGCGGCCACGGTTTTCATCACGAGCGCCCGGTCGGCGACGTCGCCGACCACCAGCGGCACGTCGGCCGGCACGGCTTCGCGGAAGCCCGTCGAGAGATCGTCCAGCACCACGATGGGTTCGCCGGCGTCGCGCAGCGCCAGGACCATGTGCGAGCCGATATAGCCGGCGCCGCCGGTGATGAGCACCGTCATGTCGTCACCCCCGCGGGCCGAGCCGCCATTCCGCCGACCGTACGGGGGAGCGCCTTTCCATTTGCTTGCGGTGATCGAGGAATCTCATGGGCTTTGAACGTTTTGACGACGATATGACCGCCGCCGCTAACGATTGATTCAGGATGCCCGCGCTAGCGTCCCGTGAGGTTCGTGACGCCGAGGAGCGCAGGGCGGATGCCACACGCCAACTGGCCCGGCGCCGGCGGGTCTGACGATCGCTGGTGGCGCGGCCTGGCGGCCAGGTCGACGCTTGCACTGGGGGCGGCGCTGGCGGCGCTCGCGGCGGTGGTCATCATCACAGGCGGACTCTATGTCCGCAGCGCGGCGATCGCCTCGACCGAGCGCGACCTCGCCGCCGCGGCCCAGCGCCTTGCGGCCGCCATCGGACAGGATGTGACGCCCGCGCGGTTCGATCAGCTCAGCGAAGCCGCAGCGCTCGATTATGCCTATGTGCTCGGCCCTGCCGGCGAGGTTCTTGTAGGCGCCCGCCCGTCCTCGGCGCCGGCGCCATCTCCGGACCTACGCTCCGACGCCGGGCGCGATGGCGCGGCGGCGCTGACAGTGGAGCGTGGGTTCGCCGGCGCGGCGGTGCGCGCCGCGCTTTCCGACGGCGCCGCCGTCACGGTGCATGTCGGGCGCTCGCTCCGCGACGCCGACGCCGCCATGCGCGGCATGATCGCCCGCGCCTCGCTTGCGGCGCTCGCGCTGCTCGCCCTCATCCTCCCGCTTGCGGCCTGGTTGATTGATCGGGCCGCGGCGCCGCTGCGCGCGCTGACTCGGGCCGTTACGCGTCCCGGCGCGGCCGAGGACGAGGTGCGGCGCGCCGGCGGCCGCCGCGATGAGATCGGGGCGCTCGCGCGGGCCCATCTGTCGATCGCCCGCAACCTCGCCGAGAGCGCTGATGCGCTGCACCGGCTGACCTTCGACGATCCGCTGACGCGCCTGCCGAACCGCGGCAGCCTGACGAGCCGCCTCACGGCGGCTCTGCAGGTCGGCCGCAAGCTCGCCCTGCTGCGGGTGGAGGTCGTCGGTCTCGCCCGTGTGGCCGCGGGCCTTGGCCAGCAGCATGGCGACGACGCGATCCTCGGGGCCGCGGACCGGCTCAGGATGGCGTCCGCCGAGTGGACCCGCGCGGCGCTCGCGCCGTCCGGGGCGGACTCCTCGGTTTTCCTCGCTCGCATCTCTGATTCCGGCTTCGCGATGCTCGCGCTCGGCGCAGACGGCGAGGCCGCCGAGGAGCTTGCGCGGCGCGCCGTCGCCGCCTTCGAGACGCCCATGCCGGTCGGCGATCATTTCGTCACGCTGAGCCTCGCGATCGGGGTCGCGATCGGTCCCGACGACGGCGACGAGGCCGACGGCCTGCTCCGCAGCGCCTCCGCCGCGCTGTCGGCGGCGCGCTCGGCCGGGCCGCAAAGCGTGCGCACGGCGGACGCCGGGCTCAATCAGCTCGCCTATGGCCGGCTTCGGCTGGAGGAGGACCTGCGCCGCGCGCTCGACAACAACGAACTCGAGGTTCATTTCCAGCCTCAGATCGCGCTGAAGCCGGGGGTGGTCTCCGGGGCGGAAGCGCTGGTTCGATGGCGGCACCCGATCAGGGGGCTCGTGCCCCCGATGGAGTTCGTCACGCTCGCCGAGGAATGCGGGCTGGTCGAACAGCTCGGGCGCTTCGTGCTCGCCGAGGCGAGCCGGGTCTGCGCCGGCTGGACCGCCCGCGGCATGGCGCTTCGGGTCGCCGTCAACGTTTCGACCCTGCAGTTTCGCAACCCGCGCTTCGGCGAGACCGCCCTCGAGATCATCCGCGCCGCCGGGGCCGATCCCTCCCGCGTCGAGCTCGAGATCACCGAGAGCGCCGCGATGGGCGACCCGGAGCACGCCGCGCGCGAGCTGGCGCCGCTCAAGGCCGCCGGCGTCAGAATCGCGATCGACGATTTCGGAACCGGCTATTCGAACCTCGCGACCCTGACCCAGCTGCCCTTCGACGTCCTGAAGATCGATCGCGCCTTCGTGCTCGACGCGCTGAACGCGCCCGCGGCCCGCGTCGTGGTCGGCACCGTCATCGGCATGGCGGACAATCTGGGAGTCGACACCGTCGCCGAAGGCGTCGAGACCGAGGAGCAGCTCGACTTCGTCATCAGCCATGGCTGCACCTACGCCCAAGGCTATCTGTTCGGGCGCCCGATGGCGGCGGACGCCTTCGAGGCCTGGTACGCGAACCGCCTCGTGTCGGAGCTTCGGGCGCTCGCGGAGCGCGCCGCGCCCGATCTGTCCGGCTCTCCGAGCTGGGCCGTCAGCGCCTTGATGGCGAGCTGAAGCGCCGCTCCTCATTGAGGCGTCGCGCCGAAGCGTCTAGAACGCCGCCGGCCACATTGCCGTCGAGCGAAGCCCCATGACCGTCAGCGCCCCAGATCCGCACGACACCGCGCGCATCCTCGTCGAAGCGCTGCCCTATATGCAGCGTTACGACGCCGCGACCGTGGTCGTGAAATATGGCGGCAACGCCATGGGGGACGCCAACGCAGCGCGCTGGTTCGCGCAGGACGTCGCGATCCTCAAAGAGGTCGGCATCAACCCCGTCGTAGTCCATGGCGGCGGGCCGCAGATCGGCGGCATGCTCGACCGGCTCGGCATCAAGAGCGAGTTCAAGGCCGGCCTGCGGGTGACCGACAAGGCCACGGTCGAGATCGTCGAGATGATCCTGGCCGGCTCGATCAACAAGCAGATCGTGGCGTCGATCAACGCGGAAGGCGGCCGCGCCATCGGTCTCTCCGGCAAGGATGGCGGCATGGTCGCGGCGCGCAAGGTGAGCCGCACGATCATCGATCCTGAGACCCGGGTCGAGGAGGTGGTGGATCTCGGCTTCGTGGGCGAGCCGGAACGGGTCGACCGCGCCGTGCTGGACTGGGTGATCGCATCCGACTTCATCCCAGTCGTCGCGCCGGTCGCGACCGCCATCGACGGCCCGCAGACCTACAACGTCAACGCCGACACCTTCGCGGGCGCGATCGCAGGCGCGGTGAAGGCGAAGCGCCTGTTGATGCTGACGGACGTGCCGGGCGTGCTCGACCGCGACAAGAAGCTGATCCAGGAGCTTTCGGTGGAGGAGGCGCGGAGGCTGATCGCCGACGGCACCATCTCCGGCGGCATGATCCCCAAGGTCGAGACCTGCATCTACGCCGTGGAGCGCGGCGTGGAGGGCGTCGTCATCCTGGACGGCAAGACGCCGCACGCCGTTCTGATCGAGCTGCTGACGCCGGGCGGCGCCGGCACGCTCGTCACCCGCTGACCGCGGCCGTGGCGGTCGTCCCGTTCAAGCGGCCGGAGACGGCGAGCGCGAAGCCCCGGCGTCGCTCGCTCGGCGAATTTGCGACCGCAATGGCGGGCGTCGGGCTCACGCTCTTCCTGCTGCCCTCGCTCTGGTCGGGCGTGCCCCAGAACCTGCTCGCCGTCGTGCATCTGCTGGTCGCGGTGGTCTATTTCCAGCAGGGGCCGAGGATCGTCGCGGGCGTCTGGATCGCAGCCTCGCTGGTCCTGCTGGCGCTCACCGGAGCTCCGTCGCCGGTGAGCTACGCGCTCGCGGTCGCCGTGGGATATGCGGATCTGGCGCTCCGCTGAGCCGCCCGGGCCGGTCCGGCGGCCCTAGAAAAGCCGCGGCGTCGCGACAACATGTTCGTCATACAGCGCGCTCAGACTGTAGGGACGGACATCGCCGAAAGACGCCACCCATTCATGAACCGCATTCCCGATCCGCAGTCCTTCGCCGCTCTTAAGGAGCACGCGCTCCAGGCCGAGGCGAAGGGTTTCGACCATGTCGACACCTGGGTGTTCGATCTCGACAACACCCTCTATCCCGCCTCGTCGCGGCTGTTCGACCAGATCGACGCGAAGATCACCGCCTATATCGCGCATCGCTACGACATCGACGGCCTCTCGGCCCGCGCGCTGCAGAAGCACTATTACCGCAAGCACGGCACCACGCTGCGCGGCCTGATGGCCGAGGAGGGGCTGGACCCGGCCGACTTCCTCGCCTTCGTGCATGACATCGACCATTCGGTGCTGGTCCCCGCGCCGGACCTTGCGGCCGGCATCGCGCGGCTGCCGGGCCGGCGCTTCGTCCTGACCAACGGCTCGCGCCGCCACGCCGAGAACGTCGTCGCACGGCTGGGCGTGGCGGACCTCTTCGAAGACGTGTTCGACATCGCGGCCGCAGGCTTCGTGCCGAAGCCCGAGCAGGCGGCCTATGACGCCTTCCTGAAGCTCCACGGCGTCGCGCCCGAAAGGGCTGCGATGTTCGAGGACCTGTCGAAGAACCTCGTGGTGCCGCACACGCTGGGAATGCGCACCGTGCTGGTCACCCCGAAGGGCGGCGAACCCGAGGGGCTGGAGCGGCTGACCTCATTCGACGACGCGCTGCCGGCGCCCCATGTCGACCATATGACCGACGACCTTCCGGGGTTCCTCGCCGCCCTCGCGATCGTCGCCGCGAATTGAGCCTCAACAGCCGGCGGTCTCCGCCGCGCTCCGCACGCTAGCGAGCGTGGCGGTCGGAGAGGTCGCCTCCGGATCCAGCCGGACATGCACCAGCGCCGGACCCCCGCAGGCGCGCGCCGACGCGAAGGCCTTGGCGAAAGCGCCGCCCGTCGTGACCGTGAACCCCTCCGCTCCGTGAGCCCGCGCCAGCGCCGCGAAGTCGGGGTTGCGGAGCGCGGTTCCGAACGGCCGGCCGGGGAATTCCCGCTCCTGATGCATCCGGATGGTGCCGTACTGGCCATTGTCGATCACCACGACGGTGAGCGCGAGCTCATGCTGCACGGCCGTCGCAAGCTCCTGGCCGGTCATCATGAAGCAGCCGTCGCCTGCGACCGCCACGACCTCGCGCGCGGGAAACAGACGTTTGGCGGCGATCGCGGCCGGCAGGCCGTAGCCCATGGAGCCGGACGCCGGCGCGGCCTGCGTCCCGTAGCGCGTGAAGCGCCGGAAGCGGTGAATCCAGCCCGCATAGTTGCCGGCCCCATTCGCGACGATCGCGTCCGGGGGCAACGCGTTCAGCGCCGCCATGACCTCCGCCATCTGAACCGCGCCTGGATGGGGCGGAACACGGCCGGACCATTCGAGATAATCCGCGTGAGCCGTCGAAGCCCTGTCGGCCCAGCGGATCGTCTGCGGCGGTTGCACGCCTTCGAGCGCGGCCGCGAAGGCGATCGGCGAGGCGTTTATGGCGAGCGCCGGCTGATAGACCCGACCGAGCTCTTCCGGATCGGGATGGACGTGGACCAGTGTCTGCCGGGGGGAGGGCGCGTCCAGAAGTTCGTAGGACTGGCTCGGAGCTTCACCGAGCCGGCCCCCGATCAGCAAAACAAGGTCCGCCTCACGCACCCGCGCCAGGAGCTTCGGATTGGGCGCGATGCCGAGATCGCCCGCAAAGCAGGGGTGGTCGGCCGGAAACAGCATCTGCCGCCGGAAGGTCACGGCCGTCGGCAGGCGGAAGCGCTCGGCGAAGCGGGCGAGGCCCGCCACCGCAGCCGCCGACCATCGCGAGCCTCCAACCAGCGCGATCGGCCGCTCCGCCGCCCAGAGCATCTTCTGCAGCCGCGCCATGTCGGCAAGTCCGGGCCCGGTCTCGGCGGGCTCGACCGGGGGCGCGTCGGCGACCGCCGCGGCCTCCGCCAGCATGTCCTCGGGCAAGCCGAGCGCGACGGGTCCCGGACGTCCCTGGCAGGCCGTGCGGATCGCGCGCGCGAGAAATTCCGGGATGCGCGCCGGATCATCGATCTCGACGGCCCATTTCGTCATGGAGCCGAAGACGGCGCGGACGTCGAGCTCCTGGAACGCCTCCCGGTGCCGGAAGCGGCGCGCGACCTGCCCGACGAACAGGATGAGCGGCGTGGAGTCCTGGCTCGCGACATGGACGCCGCTGACGGCGTTCGCCGCGCCCGGCCCGCGGGTGACGAAGCACAGACCCGGGCGGCCCGTCAGCCGTCCCGCCGCGTCGGCCATCATGGCCGCGCCGCCCTCCTGCCGGCAGACCACGAAGTCGAAGCTCCGCGCCCGCATCGCTTCCAGCACCGCGAGATAGCTCTCGCCCGGCACGCCGAAGCCGGTCGTCAGGCCGTTCGCCATGAGGCCGTCGACCAGGATCTCGGCGCCGGTGCGAGTCCCCGCCATGACCTCAGCCGTATTTGTCGGCCGCGATCGTCACTGGGACGCGTCCGAGGATGAACCTCAGCAGCCTGCGCGGCAGAAGCCGACCGACCCGGATCGCCGCCACCATCTGCCACGGGAAGGCGATCAGCTCATGGCCGCGCGCGAGCCGCCGGCGGATCAGCGCCGCCGCGGCGTCCGCCGACATCTCGAAAGGTTTTGGGCCGAGATATCGCGCGCTCATGTCGCTCGTGACGAAGCCGGGGCACACCACGCTCACGCCCACGCCGTCCCGCGCCAGAAATTCAGCGAGCGCCTCCCCCCAAACCAGGATGCCGGCCTTGGAGGCCGAATAGGCGGCGGTGTCGCCGATCGGCTGCAGCGCCGCGAGCGAGCTCATTAGCACGATTCGGCCGCGCCTCCGCGCCCGCATCGGTTCGATCAGCGGGGTCGCCGTCGCGACCGCGCCTTCGAGGTTTATGCGGATCTGGCGCCGCGCGCTCTCGAAGGTCTCCATGCGCCGGCCGTCCTGCAGCCCGCCGGAGACGCCCGCGTTGGCGATCAGCAGGTCGACGGGGTGGAGGGCGTCGAACGCCAGCACGGCCCGAGCGAGCGCGTCGGAGTCGACCACGTCGACCGCTGCGGTCTCGACCACAGCGCCTCGGGCGCGGCATTCCGCAGCAGTTCCGGCGAGGCGCTCGGCGTCGCGGCCGATCAGCAACAGGGTGACGCCCGGCGCGGCGTAGACGCGCGCCAGCGCCGCCCCGATCCCGCGGCCGCCTCCCGTGACGACGACCGATTGCGGCGCGGCTTCCGTCACTCGCCCGGAACCGGCGATCCAGCTTCGTGGAAGGCGCTTTCCCGCCTCCAGCCGAGCGCCACCGGCTGCGCGGCGGCGGGGCCGACGAGCCGCGCCACGGCGTTGGCGACAGCGATCTCTATCGCCTCCTGCGAGTAGAACCCGCCATTGATCTGTGTGCGCGCGGTGACGACCTTGCGGAACGCCTCCGTGAACTCCGGGTCGGGTGGAGTGGGCTCGCGCCAGAAGCTCTCCAGCGTGCCCTGATGGGTGAGGCCGGGGAGGTCGTAGATCGCCTGTCCGAGCGCGATCGTCGGCCGCCCGCGCTCGATGGCGAGCGTTCCCATCGTGCTGTTCACCACGACCACGCCCGCGGCGCCGTCGATCAGCCGCGGATTGTGGCCGCCGTCCATATAGACGAGGCGCTCGCCGAGCCCGGTGCGCTGCGCCGTGATGTGCGTCGCGCGTCGGCGGTTGACGAGGCCATTGTCGAGCGGGTGAAGCTTGACGACCAGATGTGCGTCCGGAGTGGCATGCGCAGCGAAAGACCGGGCGACGAAGTCGACGACCTCGGTCATCGCGCTGAACGGCGAGTGCAGGCGGATCTGGTAGTCGCTGTCGAGTTGCAGGGGCAGAACAAAATAGCGGCGTCGCCTGGCGGCGAGCGCGCCCTGCACGGCGGCGGCGCGCCGCGCTTCGGCCTTGCGCCGGACCAGCCGCCCGATCCAGCCGGCATATTCCACCAGGGGGTGGTTCGGCCGGTAGCGCCGGTAGCCGGGATACAGATAGGGAAAGCCCATATTGGCGCTGTTGTAGACGACGTCCCAGAGCGAGCGCGTCGGCATGCTGCCCTGGATCGGTCGCGGCCTTGGCGCCTCGGGAAGTTCGGCGGCCAGTCGGCGGATCGTCTCGGGATCACGCGGCAGGCTCGAGAAGCCGTTCACGCCCCCGGACTCCATGGTGATCCAGTGGGGGCGAAAATAGCCTTCCTCGAAGACATGGACGTCGACGCCGCGCAGCTGGGCGGTCGCGATCGCGACGCGATGATAGGGGCGCCCATCTCCGAACAGTACGAGATCGGTGACGCCCCGCGCGTCCATGAAACCGGACAGGAAGCCGCGCCAGCCCTCGAACCGGCCGCGATAGTCGACCGACCCGGGCATTCCCCAGAACAGCCTGTCGCCGAGATTGAGATTGATCCGTTCGACCCCATAGCCCTGACGCTTCAGGGCCTTGCCGAGACGTTTGAAGAACGGGGAAGCCAGCCCCTGCAGGAACAGGAACGTGCGCTGGGGCCGCGTCCGAACGTCGTTCCCGCCGTCGATCATCGGTCGCCTGCCCGGAGCGTTCGCGAAGAAACGCCGCGCCCCGTCCTTATCTTACCCCACGTCCGGCGATCTCTCTCGCAGTTGCGAAGGCGCCGCTCGTGATTCGGCGGCGGGTGAACCTCGCATTGTCCGTTGCAACGCCGGCGGCGGACCGTTAGCGCTGAACGAACAATAGAAGCCAGAGAGACGTCGGACTCGCATTTGAACCACACGACGGGCAGAGTGGCAATCATCTCCAAGCGCTTGTGGGAGCGGCCACAAGACGTCGAGGCCGTCGCAGGGCTGCGGGCATGTCGTCCCGGCCCCATGCGCCAGGGGGTCTCCGCCGTCGCGACCGCAGGGGAAGATCCGCTGTTCGACCGCGCCACGGCCTTCGCAGGCGCAAAAAAACTCTCCCTGCTAACAATATGGCCCGCGCCAATCCGCCTGTCGGCGCTTGATCGCGCGGGCCGCCCGCTGGGCTATGCGGTGGACGGGCTCGCGCCCGCCCCGCGCCAGCCGGAGGATCGGGTCCTCGTTGACGCCGCGGTCGCCGGCCTCATCGCCGCTGCGCCGCCGGGCGAGTTCCGCCTCGCCGCCGACTTCGACCCGAACGATCCGCGCCTGGTGTGGCTCGATCCGTATGATCGCAGGCGCATTTCGCTCGCACGCGCGCTCGACATCGCGGGCGACATTCTCCGCCACCGTGCGAAAACCGCGCGGCGATCCTTCGTGGTCGGCGTGACGCGATGGAAGCGCCCTGCCGTCCGCGCTTTTCTCGACGGCCCGAATGGGCCTCCGGTCTTTCTCCGCGACCCCGACAAGGCCGCGTCGCGGGCCCGCGCGGGCCGTGGCCGGATGGTGACGTGGGCGTCGCGTGACGCCGCCGCGGCCGAACGCGCCGCGCAGCGCGCCGGCGCGCCGCTGGCGCGGCTCGAGGATGGGTTCTTGCGCTCCGTCGGCCTCGGGGCGGCGTTCATCGAGGCGCTCTCGCTCGTGCTGGATGACACCGGCATCTATTACGACCCCTCGGCTCCGAGCGACCTCGAGACGCTGTTGCGCGATGCCGAAATCTCGCCGGAGCTTGCGGCGCGCGCCGCCGCTCTGCGCCGCCGGCTCGTGGCGGAGAACGTCACGAAATACAATGTCGGCGTCGACGCCGCGCGCGTCGTGCCGGAAGGCCGCACGGGCGTGCTCGTGCCCGGACAGGTGGAGGACGACGCCTCGATCCTCCGCGGGGCCGGCACCGTGCGCACCAATCGGGATCTGCTCGCCGCGGTTCGCCGCCGCCGCCCGGACGCCTTCATCGTCTACAAGCCCCATCCCGACGTCGTCGCCGGCTATCGCCGCGGCGCGGCGCCGCCGCAGGACCTCGGGCTCGCGGACGCGGTGGTGGTGGAGGGCTCGATCGCCGCCCTCTATCCGCAATGCTCGGCGCTCGAGACCATGACCTCACTGTCGGGTTTCGAGGCTCTGCTGCGCGGGCTTTCGGTCACCACCCACGGCGCGCCTTTCTACGCGGGCTGGGGCCTGACGGAGGATCTTGCGCCCCATCCGCGGCGCGGCGTGTCGCGCACGCTCGACGAATTGGTCGCCGCGACGCTGGTCCTCTATCCGCTTTATCGCGACCCCGTATCCGGCCTGCCCTGCGGGCCCGAAACGGCGCTCGACAGGCTGCTGGCCGCCCGCGCCCGCGCGATGACCTGGCGGGGCGCAGCGGCCGCCCGGCTGCGCCACGCCTACGCGCTGACGCGCCACCGCATGCTCGGCCCGATCGCGCGACGGCTTCCGTGACGGGGTTCCTGTTCGCTTTCGCGGCGTCGTTCTTCATGTCGCTCGCGGTCGAGAGCTGGCCGCCGAGCCTCGCCTCGTTTCGGGCGCCGCCGCGCGCCTTGATGTTCCGTCTGGCGCTCCATGCGGGGCTGTTTCTTGGGGCCTTTTCCCTGTCGTGGCGGCCGTGGCACGCGGCTTTCGTGACGGTGACCGTGTGCGGCCTGTTCGGCGGCGGCTCCGCGATCAAGCGTCGTATCCTCGGCGAGCCGCTGATCTTCTCGGACTTCGCCCTCGTCCGGAACGCCGTTCGCCATCCCCGGCTCTATTACGCCGAGCGGCTCGCGGAGCCCCGCGCGCTCGCCGGTTTCGCAGCGCTGATCGCGGCGACGGCCGCGTGGTTCGCGATCGAGCCCTCAATCCTTCCCAGCGGCGGCGTGTTCCTCATCGCGGGGCCGGCGCTCGTGACGGTTTTGATCGTGGTCGCGCTGTTGAGCGAGCCGGCGGCCCGTGCGGCCGGGCTGCTTGTGCCGGACACACCTGATCCCGCCACGGAGGAGGCGCGGCTCGGCCTCGCCGCCAGCATGCTGGCGCACTGGCTCGTGTGGCGAAGGAAGGAGCGGCCGTCGCAGGAAGCGCGCGCCGCGATCGCCGCTCTGCCGGCGCTGCGGGCCGCCCGCGAGGGGCCGCCGCTCATCGTCGCGATCCAGTGCGAGAGTTTCGTCGACGTGGCGGCGCGGGGGCTGCCGGGGCCGGAGCTGCCGTGCTACCGCCGGCTTGCGGGTGAGAGCCTCGCCTGGGGCCGCTGCGAAGTGCCGGCCGAAGGCGCCTACACGATGCGGAGCGAGTTCGCGTTCCTCACCGGTCTGCCGCGCGCGGCGCTCGGGCTCGACGCCTATGATCCCTATCTCACGGCGGCCGCCTACGCCGGCGCCTCGCTCGCCCGCCGTTACGTCGCGAGCGGACGCCGCGCCGTGTTCATGCATCCCTATGACCGCCGCTTCTTCGACCGGGACGCGCTGATGCCGGCGCTCGGCTTCGAGCGATTCATCGACAGTGCGGCTTTCGCGCGGGCGGAGCGCTTCGGACCCTATGTGGCGGACGCCGCCGTCGCGGAGGCCATCGCGGCGGAGATCAAGGCCGCGCGGCAGCCCACCTTCCTGTTCGTCGTCACCATGGAGAACCACGGCCCGTGGGGCCCGGGCCGAATCGCCGGCTTGCCTGATCCGGCGCAGCAATACGCCCGTCACCTCGAGAACGCCGATCGCATGATCGGCCGGGTGGCTAAGGCGCTGGCCGATCGACCTGGAGGCGGCGTGCTCTGCGTCTACGGCGACCACGCCCCGGCCCGGACTCTTCATCCAGACATGCCCGACAGACGCGCCTCTGATTATCTGCTCTGGGATTCGCGCGCCGCCTCGAATCGCGGCGCGCCGCGACAGGACTTGAGCATCGACGCCCTTAGCCGGCTGATGCTTGCCTAAAGTTCAGGCGGGGCTGCCGCGCCTGTTGCCAAAACATCTCACGAGGCCCGACAAGCTGCGTCATCATTGTGGCGCGAGGCCCGGAGCGCTGCGCGTTAGTTGGCAGGCAACTTCTTCAATGCTAACCCGAGGCTTGGGGTTGCATCGAATTGTGAGGACTAATGCGGTCCAGGCTCGTCTCCGGCTTGGCGGCCATCGCCTCAGCCGGCCTACTCGCGGGGTGCTCCACGCTGCCCGCCGCTGGCCCGACCGCGCAGCAGATCGATCCGCCGAGCGTCAACAAGAACGCTGTGAAGGACTACGTGCTGGTCGATCTGAGCCAGCAGGTCGTCGACATCCTGTCGCAATATCGGGTGGCGCCGTTCTCGAAGCGCTTCGCTGCGCCGCGCCCGGCGCCGGGGCAGGTCGTCGGACTCGGCGACCAACTGTCGATCACGCTGTTCGAGGCCGGGCAGGGCGGCCTGTTCGCGAGCGACTACGGCGCGCGCGTGACCCTCAACCAGCGCGTCGACAGCGACGGCTCCATCACGGTCCCCTACGGGGGCAAGATCCAGGCGGCCGGCGTGTCGCCGCAGGTGGTCGAAAAGCGCATCGTTGCGGCGCTTGAAGGCCGTGCGATCCAGCCGCAGGCGCTGGTGCAGATCACCGAGACCGTCAGCCGCAGCTTCGTGGTCAATGGCGAGGTCGGCAAATCCGGCCGCTATCCCATCACGGGCGCGGGCGACAAGGTGCTCGACGCGCTCGCGCTTGCGGGCGGTCCGCGGCAGGAAGCGTTCGAGACGCGCGTCACCCTGCAGCGCGGCTCCGCGCAGGGCTCGGCGATCATGAAGGATCTGATCGAGAATCCGGCCGACAACGTCTATGTGCAGCCGAACGACCGCATCTATGTGACGAAGGATCCGGAGATCTTCCTGGCCTTCGGCGCCGTGCCGAATCCGGGGCCGATCCCGTTCGGGCTCGACAAGATCTCGCTGCTTGAGGCCGTCGGCAAGGCGGGCGGGTTGATCGACCAGCGGTCGGATCCTGCGGCGTTCTTCCTGTTCCGCTACGAGCCGGCCTCCGCAGTTCGCTCGATGCGTCCGGATTATGACGGCCATCTGGGCGACAAGGTGCCGGTCGTGTACCGAGTGAACCTGCGCGATCCGCGGGCCTATTTCTTCGCCAAGGCGTTCGTGATGCGCGATCGCGACGTGCTTTACGTGGCCAACGCTCAGCTCACGGAACTGCAGAAGTTCCTCGAGATCCTCGCGAGCGCCCGCAACGTCGCCTCGACCGCCTACACCGTGCAGCGGATCGGCGCGCTCTGAGGACGGGCGTCGCCGACCCGCGCGCCTCAGCCGTCGCCCAACAGGCCACGGCGTGGCGGCGCGACCTGCATGCCCATCCGGAGCTGATGTACGAGCTGCCGCGCACGGCGCGCTTCGTCGCTGAGCGGCTCGCCGAGATCGGCTGCGACCGCGTCGAGACGGGAATCGGCCGCACCGGCGTCGTCGGTCTCATTTCGGGCCGACGCGGCGCCAGCGATCATGTTCTGGGCCTGCGGTCGGACATGGACGCGCTGCCGATCGAGGAAGCGACCGGCGCGCCCTATGCGTCGCGGACGCCCGGGCAGATGCACGCATGCGGGCATGACGGCCACATGGCGATGCTGCTCGCCGCCGCGAAGTGCCTCGCCGAGACGCGGGACTTCGCCGGCACCGTCGCGCTGGTTTTCCAACCGGCCGAGGAGGGCGGCGCAGGCGCCAGGGCGATGCTCGACGACGGCCTCGTCGCGCGCTTCGGCGTCCGGGAAATCTACGGGATGCACAATCTGCCGGGACTGGCGCTCGGCGAGTTCGGCATCCGCTCCGGGCCCATCATGGCCGCGGCCGACCGGGTCGACATCCGGATCGAGGGGCGCGGCGGCCATGCAGGCCGGCCGGCGCTCGTGATCGACCCCGTGGTGGCCGCCTCGCACGTCGTGCTGGCGCTGCAGACGATTGTGTCGCGCAATGTCGATCCGCTGGAATCCGGGGTGCTCTCGATCACCCAGATCCGCGCCGGCGCGGCGGACAACATCGTGGACGACGCGGCCGTGCTCTCCGGAACCGTGCGCACGCTGACCCCGCAGGTCCGCGACCTCATCGAGCGCCGCATCGGCGAGATCGCGGCGGGGGTCGCGGGCGGCCTCGGAGCGCGCGCGGCCACGACCTATCGCCGCGGCTATCCGGTGACCGTAAATGCGCCGGAGGCGGCGGGCTTCGCCGCCCAGGCCGCCGCGACAGTGGTCGGCGCCGGGGCGGTCGCCACGAACCACCCGCCGCTTATGGTGGCGGAGGACTTCGCCTATTTCCTCGAAGAATTGCCCGGTGCCTTCATCTTCATGGGCAATGGCGACAGCGGTGGCCTGCACAGCCCCGGCTACGATTTCGATGACCGCGCGATCCCGAACGGCGTCTCCTACTGGCTGCGACTCGTTGAGAGCCGCCTCGCGGCCTAGGTCCGGAAAACCGCCGCGCCGCCGGTGAGGCCCGCGCCCGCCGCCGCCATCAGCAGGATCTCTCCGGCGCCGAGCGGCATCGCCTCGTGCGACAGGCTGAGCGAGAGCGGCACCGTGGCGGCCGAGGAGTTGCCGTATTCCGCCACCGTGCTGACGGTGACGGATTCCGGGAGGCCGACCCGCCGCCCCACCGCGGAGAAGATCCGGGAATTGGCCTGGTGGGGCACGAAGCGGGTCACCTGGTCGGGGCTGAGGCCCGCTTCGCCGAGCGCCTCGAGCGAACAATCCGCCATCATGCCGACCGCGCCGGAAAACAGGCCGCGCCCGTCCGCGATCGTCATCAGCGTATCCTGCTCGTCGATGTCCGCTGCGAATGGCTTCGTGCTGCCGCCCGCCGGGATGCCGATGAGGCCGTATCCGGCGCCGTCGGAGGCGAGCGACTGGCCGAGCAGCCCCCGGCCCTGTTCCGCCGGCCCGAGCAGGACCGCGCCTGCGGCGTCGGCGAACAGGACCGAGCTCGCGCGCTCGGCAGGATTGATCCGGCGGCTCAGGAGGTTGGCGGCGATCACCAGCGCCGGCCGGCCATGGGCGCGCACCTGCGCGTCGGCGAGCGCAAGCGCATAGAGGAAGCCGGCGCATGCGCCCGCGAGGTCGAGCGCGCCGGCGCGAGAGAGGCCGAGGCGGTGGGCGACGAGCGGGCCTGTCGGCGGCAGCAGCTGGTCCGGCGTCGAGGTCGCAAGCAGCAGCAGCCCGACCTCGCCCCGGTCGACGCCGGCCGCCGCCAACGCCCGCTCTCCCGCCGCCGTGGCGAGCGCCGAAAGAGTCTCGTCCGGCCGCGCCCATCGCCGCTCGCGAACGCCGGTGCGGCGCTCGATCCAGCCCGGCTCCAGCCCAAGCCGCTTCTCGATCTCGGCGTTCAGCACCCGACGGTCGGGAACGGCGTGGCCCAGTCCGAGGATGCGGGTTCCCTCGGCCTTCATCGCACGAGCCCCAGCGCGTCCGGCGCCTCTGCGATCGCGTCGTAGAGCGAGTCGAGTTCGGCTTCGGTGACGCAATAGGGCGGCATCAGATAGATGATCTCGCCGAGCGGCCGGACGAGCAGACCGCGCGCGAGGAAGAAGGCGCGCAGTTTTGGGCCGATCTCAGCGAGGTAGCCTGCGTCCGGGACCCGAAGATCGAGCGCCGCGATCGTGCCGCACGACCGGACATTGGCGAAACGGGCGTCCGCTTCGAAGCGCGCCAGCCGGCAGGCCTGGGCTGCGGCAAGCGCCGCCACCCGCGCGCGGACCGGTTCGTCGCGCCAGACGCCGACATTGGCGAGGGCGGCCGCGCAGGCGATCGGGTTCGCGGTGAAGGACGAGGAGTGGAAGAACGTCTTCGACCGGTCCTCGGACCAGTGCGCTTCGAAGATCTCCGCGGTGGCGAGCGTCGCCGCGAGCGGGATCGCGCCGCCGGTCAGCCCCTTCGAGGTGCAGAGGATGTCTGGCGAAAGTCGCGCCTGTTCGCAGGCGAACAGCGTTCCCGTCCGGCCCCAGCCGGTCATGACCTCGTCGGCGATGAACAGCGCGCCGGCGGCGCGCGCCGCGCGGGCGAGTTCGCCCAGCACGGCGGGCGGATAGGTCAGCATGCCCCCTGCGCCGAGCACCAGCGGTTCCACCAGCAGAGCCGCGAGCTCGCCGTTCCGGCCCGCGGCCTCGACGGCGTCGATCGCCGCCTGCTCGCGGCCGGGAGCGGGGAACGGGATGCGCTCGACCTCGAACAGCAGCGGCTCGTAGGCGGCGTTGAACACGCCGCGCGCGCCGACGCTCATCGCGCCGATCGTGTCGCCGTGATAGGCGCCTTCCATCACGGCGATCTTCGCGCGCGGCTCGCCTCGGTTGCGGAAGAAGCCTAACGCCATCTTGAGCGCGACCTCCACCGAGGTTGAGCCGGAATCGGAGAAGAAGACGTGCTCGAGCCCCGGCGGCGTGAGCTCGACAAGCGCGCGCGCCAGCGCCTCGGCGGGCTCATGCGTCAGGCCGGCGAAGATGATCTGGTCGAGGCTTTCGGTCGTCTCCCGGATCGCTGTCATGATCGCCGGGTGGCGGTGACCATGCGTCGTCACCCACCAGGAGGAGATCGCGTCCAGAATCCGCCGCCCGTCGTCGGTCTCCAGCCATGCGCCCTCAGCCCGCACGATCTTGGGCGGCTGCGGCTCGACGGCGTGCTGGGTGAACGGACGCCAAAGGGGAGATGCGGGCATGCCGGGCAAGGACGTTCCAATGCGCCGGAGAGGGCCGCGCCTTCGCGTTCCGGCTTCGAGCGGGGAGCCATAGCCCCTTCCGCGCGGGAACGGAACGCGCTTACCGCTTGAGGCTGGAGAGATCGAAGCTCGCCGCGAAGGCGTCAGCGAGCCGCTGTGGCGTCAGCTCATGCAGGACCGGCAGCCGTCCGAGGACGGCCGCACCCGAAAATTCGGCGATCACGAGGGGGTTGTCCGGATGCGCCTCGCCGACGAAGGCCACGCCTGCGATCGGAATGCGCCGGGCTCTGAGAGCTTCGATCGACAGCAGCGTGTGGTTGATCGTGCCGAGGCCCGTGCGAGCGACCAGCACGACCGGCAGGCCCCAGCGCGCAAAGACGTCGATGGTGAGGACGCTTCGCGTGAGCGGCACGAGCAGTCCGCCTGCGCCCTCGATCACGAGCGGACCGGCGACGTCCGGCGGATTGAGCGCGTCAGGGTCGATCGTCACCCCATCGAGCTCGGCGGCGAGGTGCGGCGAAGCCGGCGTCTTGAGGCGCCAGGCTTCAGGGATCACGCGCTCGGCCGGCAGCAGCGCGAGCCGCGCCACGGTCTCACTGTCGGTCTCCTCCTCAAGGCCGGACTGCACCGGCTTCCAATAGGAGGCGCCGAGCGCAGCCGTCAGGCCGGCGGCGAACACCGTCTTGCCGATGCCGGTGTCCGTGCCGGTGACGACCAGGCGGAGGCTCACGCCGCAGCCTCCATCAGCCCCTCGGCGATGGCGTCGAGCAGCGCCGACACTGCGCTTTCGTCGACATTCAGGGTGAGCGAGATCCTCAGCCGGGCCGTTCCTTCCGGCACCGTCGGCGGGCGGATGGCGCGGCAGTCGAAGCCCGCGGCCTGAAGCCGGGCGGCCGTCGCTGTCGCCCGCGCATTCTGCCCGAGGATCACAGGCTGGATCTGGGAGCCCGAAGCCGGCAGTCCGAGCCGCGCCAGGCGCTCGCCGGCGAAGCCCACCAGAGCATGGAGCCGGGCGCGCCGCTCCGGCTCGTCCGCCACGATCCGCAGCGCTTCGCGCACCGCCGCCGCCATCAGCGGCGACGGCGCGGTCGCGTAGACGAAGGGTTTCGCGCGATTGACCAGCGTGTCCACGATGGCGGCGGGCCCCGTCACCAGCGCGCCCGAGACCCCGAGCGCCTTGCCGCAGGTGTGGACCGCGATCAGCGCCTGCGACCCCTCGAGCGCCTCGCCGAGGCCGCGGCCCCCGGCGCCGAAGACGCCGGTGGCGTGGGCCTCGTCGAGGATCAGGAAGCCGTCATGGGTTTCGGCGAGGCCGAGCAGGTCGGCCGCCGGCGCGCGATCGCCATCCATGGAGTAGAGGCTTTCGGCGACGATGAAGGGCTGGCCGCGGCCGCCCCGGCCCCGCCAGGCCGCGATCGCGTCGGCGATCGCCTGGGCGTCGTTGTGCGGAGTGAACGCCACCTCGGCCTTGGCGTCCCTGAGGCCGTCATGCACGCTGGCGTGCACCAGCGCGTCACAGACGACGAGGTCGCCGCGCTGCGGCAGCGTCGAAACCAGCGCGACGTTCGCCGCGTAGCCGGCCCCGAGATAAAGCGCGCGCTCGGCGTGGAAGAAGCCGGGCGCTTCCGCCTCCAGCGCCTCGTGCTCGGGATGATTGCCGCGCAGCAAGCGCGAGCCTGCGGCGCCCACCGGAACGCCGCGGCCGAGCGCGTCCGAGATCGCCGCCTTGAGCCGGGGCGACTCCGCGAGCCCCAGATAGTCGTTCGAGGCGAAGTCCTTGCCCTGGCGCGGCGCGAGCCGCCGGCGGCGGCTCCTGCGTTCCAGGCCCTGAAGCGCGGCCTCGAAGCGCGCGAGGCGGCTCATGCGAGCGGGTCCAACTCCTCCGGCTCGATGCCCAGCCGCCGGAACAGTTTCGTGTCGTGATCCTCGCCCGGATTGTCTGCGGTGAGCAGCGTCTCGCCGCAGAATATCGAGTTCGCGCCGGCGAGGAAGCACAGCGCCTGGGTCTCGTCCGACATCTCGGTGCGGCCGGCCGAAAGCCGCACATGGCTCTCCGGCATCATGATGCGGGCGAGCGCGATGGTGCGGATGAAGTCGAGCGCGTCGATCGTCTCGGCGTTCTCGAGCTTGGTCCCGGGGATCGGGATCAGCATGTTGATCGGCACGCTCTCCGGCGCCTCATCCATGTTGGCGAGCGTGACCAGCATGTCGATGCGGTCGTCGACCGTCTCACCCATCCCAAGAATGCCGCCGGCGCAGACCTTCATGCCGGCGGAGCGGACGTTGTCGAGCGTCTCCAGCCGGTCCGCGAAGGTGCGGGTGGTGATGATCTCGGAGTAGTAGCGCTCGGATGTGTCAAGGTTGTGGTTGTAGTAGTCGAGCCCGGCCTCCTTAAGCTGCAGCGCCTGCTGGGGCGTCAGCATGCCGAGCGTCATGCAGGTCTCCATGCCGAGGCCTTTCACGCCCTCCACCATGGCGACCACCATGTCCATGTCGCGATCCTTCGGCGAACGCCACGCCGCGCCCATGCAGTAGCGGGTGGCGCCGCCCTCCTTGGCCTTCTGGGCCTCGGCGATCACCCGCTCGACCTCCATCAGCTTGGAGGCCTTGAGCTTCTCGCCGGGCATGCGGGCGGACTGGCTGCAGTAGCCGCAATCCTCCGGACAGCCGCCTGTCTTGATCGACAGCAGCTTCGACATCTGCACGCGGTTGGGATCGAAGTTGCGGCGGTGGACCGTCTGCGCCTCGAACATCAGGTCCGCGAACGGCAGATCGTAGATCCGCCGCGCCTCCTCGCGGGTCCAGAGGGTCCGGGCGGGCGTGCGTCCCGCCGCCTGAGCCAGATCGATAAGCGCCATCCGCCGCCCGCTTCAGAGGTTTCTGCAGGCGGCCATCGCTTACACAGATCGCGCTGCGCTGCAAACCCGCGGAAGGTCGAGCCTGTCCGCGTCAGCGGCGGAGCGGCTTACGGCAGCGGGATGAATTCGCCGCGATCGTCAGGCGGCAGATCGAACAGGCCCTGGCCCCAGGCGCCGCGCCGCCACTCCTCCTTGGCCGCCTCGATCCGGTCCCGGCTCGAAGACACGAAGTTCCACCAGATGTAGCGCTGCTCGCCGAGCGTCGCGCCGCCGAGCGCCATCAGCCGGGCGCCGGCCTCGCCCGCCGCGACCGTGATCCGGTCGCCGGGGCGGAACACCATCATCTGGCCGGCGCCGAACTCCTGGCCGGCGATCGACACCGAGCCCTCGACCACGTAGAGGCCGCGATCCTCGTGGTCGTCCGGCAGCGGGAAACGCGCGCCCGGCTCAAGCCCCACATCGGCATAGAAGGTCTCGGAGAACATGCTGGCCGGAGCGGCTTCGCCATAGGCCCGGCCGAGGATCAGCCGGACGCTGACGCCCTCGGCCTCGATCATCGGCAGCGCTTCCTTGGCGTGATGTTCGAAGCTCGGCGCGACCTCTTCGCGGTCTGCGGGCAGCGCCACCCAGGTCTGGATGCCATAGAGGCTATGCGGCGCCTTGCGGGTCTCGAGGCTGGTGCGCTCCGAATGGGTCACGCCGCGCCCGGCCACCATCCAGTTCACGGCGCCTGGCAGGATCGTCTGGTTGGAGCCCAGGCTGTCGCGGTGCTGGAACTCGCCCCGGTAGAGATAGGTGACGGTGGCGAGCCCGATATGCGGGTGCGGGCGCACGTCGACGCCCTTGCCGGTCAGGAATTCGGCCGGCCCGGCCTGATCGAAGAAGATGAAGGGGCCGACCATCTGACGCTTCGGCGCGGGGAGAGCCCGCCGCACCTCAAAGCCGCCGAGATCGTGCGCGCGGGGGATGATCAGCGTCTCGATCGAGTCGAGATGCGCGGCGTCCGGGCAACCGGGCTCGAGTGCGGGATTCCAGCTCATGGGCGTCTCCTAAGCCGGGGCACATTACGAGCCAAATCCGGCCGCGTCAGCGGCGCTGCGGCTCCAGCCGGACAAGCCGCCTCAGGAGCCAGTCGCGCAGCATCTCCTTCTCATAAGCAAGGCCGTCGCTCGAAGCCCGGGCCGAGAGGTTGGACAGGTAGTTCATGTCGGTCACGGTCTCCTCGCCTCGCGCGGTCGTGCGGCCGCGCTCGGTGACCGCATAGCGGAGCCTCACGCGCGGCGGGGTGGTGTCGCGGAGGATGCGGATGTCGTCGCCAGGCGGGGCGCGCCATGGCTCGAAGCGGCCCGCGGGCTGGACCTCCAGAAGTTCGATCGATGCGCTGCGGCCGGGCGGGAGCAGACGGCCGCCGATCCGCTCCAGATAGCGCGCAAGCTCTCGGAACATGCCGTCGCGCTCCTGTGCGCTGCGGAACGTCCAGCTCGAGACGCTCGTTGCGGGCGCGTAACGCACCGCGACCTCGGCCCGAACGCCGGACGCCATCTCGATCGCCAGAAGAATGGCGAGCCCGTACAACAGCCGGGACCGGTTCCCGCGGGACAGACGCCAGGCCGCCATCATCCTGATCTTGTTCAACGCCGCTCCTCCTGATCCTGGCCTAAACGGCGCCGTGTGACCTTGGCGCCACATGGCTTTCATCGACCGGCGACCCGTCCGCCACCTTCGCTCTCCCGCCATCGAGCCAGACGGGGCTCCGTCCGCCAAATCCCCGAGCACGAAGGCGCCGTTCTTCCTTTGAAATCGTACTCCGTCGATGCAGGTTTTCCAGCATCGAAATCCAGAACGGGCGCCGCTAAAATCAATCTGCCGCACGCAATAAGCGAATTCTAAAAGAATATATGCGGGCAGCCGGCGACGAATGCTGTGATATTTGAAATATTATAGATAAATATTGGAATTATTCCATTTCATAAAAGCGTCCGGCGCATTGCGAGCTGGGAGTATCGCGCGGTAGCGAGCAAAGAACTTAGTGCTTCCGCGGAGATCTCGTTCCATGTCCAGGCTGTCCTTCGCCCTCTCAGCGGCCGTGTCCTGCGCCGCGCTGGCGGCGGCCCAGCCTGCGGCGGCGCAGGACGCGACGCCGCTTCAGGAGATCACGGTTCAGGGCGCGGCTGGCGTCGGAAGCGACGGCGCGCCGGGCGTCGCCACCAATGACGGCTATGTGGCGAAGACCACCCGCACGGCGACCAAGACCGACACGCCGGTTCACGAGACGCCGGCGACCATCAACACGGTCACTCAGAAGCAGCTGGAGGAACGCCGCCCGCAGACGCTGGAGGAGGCGCTCGCCTATACGCCGGGCGTTCGCATGGGCGCCTACGGCTTCAACCCTCGCTTCGACAGCTTCTTCATCCGCGGCGTCGACGTCACCTATACGGGGATCTTCCGCGACGGCCTGCGCCAGTTCAGCAGCCCGAGCGGCCTGTTCCGTCTTGAGCCCTATGGGCTGGAATCGATCTCGATCCTGAAGGGCGGCGCCTCGGCGATCTACGGCGCGAGCGCGTCGGTCGGCATCGTCGACGTCGTCTCCAAGCGGCCGACCGACTACAAATTCGGCGAGGTCGAGGTGCAGGGCGGCTCTTGGGACCGCAAGCAGGTGAACTTCGACATCGGCGGCCCCGTCAACGAGGAGGGCGCCGTGCTCTACCGCGTCACGGGCCTCGCCCGCGACGCGAACACGGAGATGCGCGGCGTCCCGGACGATCGGGTGTTCATCGCGCCGTCGGTCACCTTCAAGCCGAGCGACGACACCAAGCTGACGCTGCTGTCCGAGTACATGGACTCCAAGACCGGCGGCTCGATGTTCCGCACGAACACCTACATTCCGCTAACCGACAAGCATGGCAACCCGATCCCCGACCAGTACGGCAGCGCTGGGGCCGACAAGGGCCTCGAATACGATCCCCACTTCAACGGCTTCACGCAGAAGCAGGGGCGGATCGGCTACGAGTTCGAGCACGATTTCAGCGACGCCGTCTCGATCCACCAGAACGTCCGCTGGTCCGGCATCTCGACCAACGAGAAGTTCGGCGACTCAGCCAGGACCTATCGCGGCCAGGTCAAGGAGACGTTCGGCTCTTTCGCGGCCGATACCTATCTGAAGACCAGGCTGCGCACCGGCGCGGTGGACCACACGCTCCTGACCGGCGTCGACTTCGGCCGCCTGAAGTACGACTCGCGCATCGGCTACGCGTTCCCGGGCGAAGGCGAGAACGCCGTGACCGGCATGCCGGTCCTGCCGGAGCGCACCAAGCAGCGCCAGACCCTGTGGGGCGTCTACGCGCAGGACGAGATGAAGCTCGGCGGCTGGCGGCTGCTTCTCTCCGGCCGCCACGACTGGCTGGACAGCGACTATTTCAATCCGAACTACTACGACGCCGTTCGCAACGAGACCCGCCCGGCGACATTCAAGCAGAACAAGGGCGCCTGGACCGGTCGCGCGGGCCTGAGCTACGTCACCCCGTTCGGCCTCACGCCCTATGTGAGCTACGGCACCTCGTTCAACGCCAATTCCGGCACGGTGGTGAACGCCTTCGTGGCCAAGCCCACCAAGGGCGAGCAGGCCGAGGCCGGCGTGAAATACGCCGTGCCGGGCTACAACGCCTCGATCAACGCCTCGGTGTTCTGGCTGAAGCAGACGGACGGCATCGTTTACGCGGTCAACTCCACCGGCCAGAACGAGCAGAAGCAGCTCGACTTCCGCTCCCGCGGCTTCGAGATCGAGGGCGTCGCCTCGCTCGAGAACGGCGTCTCGATCCAGGCGTCCTACAGCTATGTGGACACCAAGATCCTGAAGCTTTCGGACGTCACGGAAGGAAACCAGGTCAACAGCGTGCCGCGGCACTCCTTCGCGATCTGGGGCAATTACGACTTCCAGACCGCCGCCCTGCGCGGCCTCGGCGTCGGCGCCGGCGTGCGCTACACCGGCTCGAGCTTCGGCGACGACCTGAACCGCCCGGTCATCAAGAACAGCCCGCGCGCCTTCGTCGACGCCAAGGTGAGCTATGATTTCGAGAACCTGAACCCGAAGCTCAAGGGCGTCAGCGCGCAGCTCAACGCGACGAACCTGCTCGACAAGGTCGAACAGGTCTGCAGCGGCGGCTATTGCTACTTCAACGAAGGCCGCAAGGTCATCGCGAGCCTGCGCTACCGGTGGTGAGCGCCGGAACGCTGGCCGCGGAGATGGACGGGCAGGACCTGCCGGCGCCCGCTGCGGTCGTCATCGGCGTCGGCGGGCTCTACGTCGCGCAGAGCGTCATCGGCGGCGTGTTCTTCACCGGCCTCCCCGCCGTGATGCGCGAGAGCGGCGCGTCGCTCAACGAGATCGCCTTCATCCTCATCACCGTCCTGCCCTGGTCGTTCAAGTTCCTATGGTCGCCGCTGGTCGAGCGTCTGCGCGCGCCGCATGGGCGTCCGAGGCGCTCGCGCGCCGTCGTCTCCGCGATCGGCGCATTTGGGGTGGGGGCGCTTGCGGCCTGCGCCTTCATCGGCCCGACCGCGCTCGCGCCGCTGGCGGTCGCCATGATGGTCGCCTCCTTCGCCTCCGCCACGGCGGACATCGCCACCGACGGTTACGCCGTGGAGAATCTCGCCGCGAAGAATCGCGGCTGGGGCAACGCCGCGCAGGTCGGCGGCGCTTATCTGGGCAACGCCGTCGGCGGCGGGGTCTTCCTGATCCTTGTCGACCATTTCGGCTGGACCCCCGCGACGCTCGTCATGGCGTTCGTGCTCGTCGCGCTCGCCGTCCCGTTCCTCACCGTCCGCGAGACCGCGCCGGCGCGGAGCGCCGACGCGCCGCCGCAATCCCTCAGGGCCGCGCTGAGACGTCCCGAGGTGCGCTATGGCCTGCTGCTGGTGGCGGTGTATGTCGTCGGCCAGAAATGGGCGGCGCTGCTCCTCGGGCCATTCCTGACCGACGCCGGCGTGAGCCTTTCGACGCTCGGCGTCGTCAACGGACTCGGAATCACGGCAAGCGGCCTGATCGGGGCGTTCAGCGGCGGCTATCTGCTGCGCCGCTTCGGCGCCTATCCGATCATGCAGGCGACGCTCGCGGCGCATGTGGTCGCCCTGCTGGGCTTCGCGGTCTGCGCCTATCTGGAAGCGCGGTCGCAAGGGGCGATCGCCGCGCTGATCGCGGCGCAGCTCGTCGGCGGGGCGACCTTCGCGCTCGGCGTCACGGCGCTCTATTCAGAATTGATGGGCCGGGTTTCGCTGGCGCAGGCGGGCGTCGACTTCACGCTGTTCCAGAGCGCGGACGCCATCGTCAGCGTCATCGGCTGGCAGATCACCGGCTCGTTCGGCGACAGACTCGGCTACGCTTTCTGCTTCGCGACGGCCGCGGCACTCGGGGTCGCCGCCCTCCTCACGCTGCCGTTCCTCTCGCGCCGCGGCTCAGCGCTCCCGCGGGAGGCCCACCAGGGCGCGTGAGAATTCCTGCGGGTCGAAGGGTTCGAGGTCGTCCACCCCCTCGCCGACGCCGATGAAGTGCACCGGCAGTTTGTACTTCTCGGCGACCGCCACCAGGATGCCGCCGCGCGCCGTGCCGTCGAGCTTGGTCATCACCAGTCCGGTGACGCCCGCAACCTTGCCGAAGGCGTCGACCTGCCCGAGCGCGTTCTGGCCGGTCGTGGCGTCGAGCACCAGCAGGCTGTCATGCGGCGCCGCCGGATCGAGCTTTCTCAGGACCCGGACGATCTTCTCGAGCTCCGCCATCAGCCCGGCCTTGTTCTGCAGCCGGCCGGCGGTGTCGATGATCAGCAGGTCGGCGTCCTCGGCCTTGGCCTTCTGCCAGGCCTCGTAGACCAGCGCGGCGGCGTCGGCGCCGGTCTCTTTGGAGACGAAGATCGCGTCCGCGCGCTTGGCCCAGACGGCGAGCTGCTCCACCGCGGCGGCCCGGAAGGTGTCGCCGGCCGCGAGCACGACCTTGAGCCCGGCGGTGCGGTAGCTCTCGGCGATCTTGCCGATGGTGGTGGTCTTGCCGGAGCCGTTGACGCCGACCACGAGGATCACGGCGGGGCGCGCGCTCTCCGGCGGATCGAGCGGCTTCGCCACCGGCTCCAGCACGCGCGCCACTTCCGCCGCCACGATGGCCCGGACGCTCTCGCCGTCGAGCGCCCGCGCGTGGCGGGCGCGGCCGACCGCCTCGGTGATGCGCTCGGCCGTCGCGACGCCGAGGTCGGAGCGGATCAGCAGGTCCTCGAGCTCGTCGAGCGTCGCGGCGTCGAGCTTCTCCTTGGTGAAGATGTCGGCGATGCCGCGGGTGAGCGAGGAAGAGGTCTTGGACAGCCCCTGGCGCAGCCGCGAGAACCAGCCTGAGGATTGGGAGGCGTCGGTCATGGCTCGATCTTCTCGGCGGAGAGAGACGGTCTCAGGGTCATGCGGCGATCAGCGCACGGCCGTCATGGCCGGAGACAAGCGCGTCAAGAAATGCGCCCCTTGCGGTCTCGGCCGGCAGCCGGACCGTGGAGAAATCCGCGGCGCGCGCGATGAGGCCGCCCTCGGCGAGCACGCGCAGCCGCGCCCCGACATGACGATCGAGATGGCGCGCCAGCCGCCCCGCGGCGGCGGACCGCAGGCGCGCCGCGCGCTCCTTCACCAAGGCGGACGGCAGCTGCGGCATGCGCGCCGCCGGGGTCCCCGGGCGGGCCGAATAGGGAAAGACATGCGCGTAGGCGACGTCGCAGGCGTCGAGGATCGAAAGCGAGTTTTCGAACATCGCGTCGGTCTCGGTCGGAAAGCCGGCGATCAGGTCGGCCCCGAAGGCGACGTCCGGCCGGACGCGGCGCAGCCGCTCGCAGAGCCGTTCGGCGTCCGCGCGGCCATGGCGGCGCTTCATGCGCTTCAGGATCATGTCGTCGCCAGACTGCAGCGAGAGGTGCAGGTGTGGCGCGAGGCGCTCCTCCTCAGCGAAAGCGCGGACGAGTTCGTCGTCGATCTCGACGGCGTCGAGCGAGGACAGGCGGAGCCTTCGAAGCTCCGGAACTTCTCGCAGGATACGCCTGACCAGCGCGCCCAAGCTTGGCCGGTCCGGCAGGTCCGCGCCCCAGGCGGTGACGTCGACGCCAGTCAGCACCGCCTCCTGCGCGCCGAGCGAGACCACGCGGCGGACCTCGGCGACGACGATCTCGGGCGGCGTGGAGCGGGAGGCGCCGCGGCCGAAAGGAATGACGCAGAAGGTGCAGCGGTGGTCGCAGCCGGTCTGGACCTGGACGAAGGCCCGCGGCCGCAGGATGTCGGCGTCGCGCGGCGGCGGCGAGACGTCGCGCGCTTCAAGCGCGTCCTCAACCTCCACGCGCGGAGCGTTCGGCCGGCGCGCCCAGGTCTCGGGCCGCGTGCGGGCCGCAAGGCCGACGACGCGCGAGACCTCCCGCATCGCCGCGAAGCGTTCCGGCTCGATCTGCGCGCCGCAGCCGGTGACGACGATCTCGGCCTCGGGCCGTTCCCGCGCCGCCCGCCGCACGGCCTGCCGCGCCTGGCGGCCTGCCTCCGCGGTGACGGCGCAGGCGTTCACGACCACCAGGTTTTCGGCGCCGCCCGCGCGCGCATGAGCGCGGATGGTCTCGCCATCCACGGCGTTGAGACGGCAGCCGAAGGTCAGGACGTCTACGGACATGCGGCGGGGTATGCCCGAGGCCGCGCCAAAACGCCATGCCCGGCGCTCGACAGGCGAGGCCGCGCCCCGTAAGCGGATGCTCTCCCTTCCAAGGTTTGCGCATGACATCGATCGGGTCCGAAGCCCCGAGCCCCGCGAGCGGCGTCCCGGTCTCGCCGATTGCGTTCCGGCACCGCAACTTCATTCTGTTCTGGCTCTGCCGCCTGTCCGGCACCTTCGCGATCCAGATCGTGTCGGTCGCTGTCGGCTGGCAGGTCTATGACCTGACGCGGGACCCGTTCGACCTCGGTCTCGTCGGCCTATTCCAGTTCATGCCGGCCTTCGCGCTGGTGCTGGTCACCGGGCCCGCCGCCGACCGGTTCCCGCGCCGCGTGATCATGGCGCTGTGCTGCGCCGCGGAGGCGGCCGGGGCGGCCGCGTTGGTCTGGCTCACGCTCGCCGGCGACGTCTCGACCACGCCGATCTTTGCAGTGCTGCTCGTGTTCGGCGTCGCGCGCGCCTTCTTCGGCGCGGCGAGCTCGGCCACGATTCCAAGCACGGTTCCGCGCGAGGCGCTGTCCAACGCCATCACCTGGGCTTCTTCGGCCTGGCAGTTCGCCTCGATCGTCGGCCCGGTTGCGGGTGGCCTGCTCTACGGCCTCGGACCGGAAGTCGCCTACGGCGCGGCGTTCGCGCTGCTGATCTTCGCGACCGGCGCGGCCCTGCTGCTGAAAGTCGTTCAGCGCCGCCGCGCCCTGGAGGCCGGCTGGACCGGCGTGGTCGCAGGCTTCGCCTACGTGTTTCGCGAAAAGATCGTGCTCGGCGCAATCACGCTCGACCTGTTCGCGGTGCTGCTCGGCGGCGCCGTCGGGCTGATGCCGGCCATTGCCCGCGACGTGCTCGACGTCGGCCCCATCGGCCTCGGCATGCTGCGCGCCGCCCCGGGGGTCGGGGCGATCGCGGTCGCGGTGATGCTGTCGCTCGTGCCGATCCGCGATCACGCCGGCCGCATCATGTTCGCCTGCGTCGCTCTGTTCGGCCTCGCCGGCGCGGTGTTCGGACTGTCGCACACGCTGTGGCTGTCGATCGCCGCCCTCGCCGTGATGGGCGGCGCCGACATGGTGAGCGTCACGATCCGCGAGACGCTGATGCAGCTCTGGACGCCGGACGAGGTGCGCGGCCGGGTCAACGCCGTGAACATGATGTTCGTCGGCGCCTCCAACGAACTCGGCGAGTTCCGCGCCGGCATGACGGCGGCCGTGATCGGCGTGATGCCGGCGATCGTCACCGGCGGGATCGGCGCGATGGTCGTGGCTGGATTGTGGGCCTACTGGTTTCCCGGCCTGCGCGAGGCCCGGTCGCTGGAGCGGCGGGAAGCGTAAGCTACGCCGCCTGCGGGAACATCTCAGCCGTCAGCCGGCCTTCGTGCTCGAACGTGGCCGGACCTGTCATCAGGATGTGGTCGTCGTCGCGCCACGCGATCCTGAGCGGCCCGCCCGGCAGCGTCACGGTCACGTCGCGCCCGGTCCGCCGCGTCCGGGCCGCGGACACGGCCGCCGCGCAGGCCGCGGTGCCGCAGGCGAGGGTGAGGCCGGCGCCGCGCTCCCAGACCTTAAGGGTCAGCGCATCGCGCGACGTGACCCGGGCGAGCGAGATGTTGGCGCGCTCCGGGAACATGGGATGGTTCTCGAGCATCGGCCCTGCGCGCGAAAGGTCGACCACGTCGAGATCATCGACCCAGAAGATCGCATGTGGGTTGCCGACATTTGCGACCGACGGCGAATGGATCAGCGGCGCGTCGATCGGGCCGAGCTGCAACTCGATCGCCCGTGTGTCGGCGAACTCTTCGGACAGCGGAATCTCGGCCCAGCCGAAACGCGGCGCGCCCATGTCGACCGTCACCCCGTCCTGCTCGACGCGGCAGCTGAGCAGGCCGGCGGCGGTCTCGAGCGCGAGCTCGCGGGCGCCGCCGTCAAGGGCGAGCAGCGCCGCGACGCAGCGCGTGCCGTTGCCGCAGGCGGAGACCTCGGAGCCATCGGCGTTGAGGATGCGCATGAAGGCCGCCGTGCCCGGCGTGCGCGGATCGTGCAGCGCCATGAGCTGGTCGAAGCGCGTCTCGGGGCGGCGGGCGAGCGCCCGCGCGTCCTCGGCCGAAACGCACGCCGCCGAGCCGCGCAGATCCACGACCAGGATCTCGTTGCCAAGCCCGTTCATCTTCACGTAGCGATGGTCGATCAGGGCGTTCATGGCGGGCCGCTCAAGGGTTGCGACCCACATATGCCCCTTCGCGGCGCGGGATGCGAGCGCCGGTCGCCCGTTAGCGCTCTGCGAGCTCGATCGGCGCGGCTGCGAACGCCTCGGTCGCCGAGATGGCGAAGATCTCGGCCCCCCAGCTCAGCGTCAGCGCGAGCAGCGCCAGCGCCCCGATCCGGGACGGCCAACAGAAGAATGCGCGGCCGAGGCCGGCGCGGATGGTGGATGTGGACGTCATGAGCTCCCTCCGCAGGTCGCAGCCCTGGACCGCGTGACGATGACCTTGGAGCTCCGCCGGATGAGGGCTTCGGCTTTGCGCCGAAGCGAGATGGCGGGGTCGAACCGTTCGCGTACATCCAGGCGATGACGGGCCGAGATATACTGCGGCCGCCGCCGTCGCGGCGAGCGGAAGCGCCGCCGCGCGACGCTCGGTCGCAACCGCGGGGCAGCCATGATTGACGCGGAGGCCGTGCTTCTGTAGGTCACAGCCTATCTGACGAGGTCAGAAGTCCAATCAAGCCGCCCGTCCCAGCGAGTTCGGGGGGTCAACGTCCGCCGACGCGTCGCGTCCGCGGGCGCGATTTGCGTTGGGCTCGGCCTCGGAACGGAAGGGACTGACGTCGCATGTTCGACGCGCTTACAGACCGCCTGAGCGGCATTCTTGACCGGCTCACCCGTCGCGGCGCCCTCACCGAGGCCGACGTCGCGGAGGCGATGCGCGAGGTCCGCCGCGCGCTGCTCGAGGCGGACGTCGCGCTCGAGGTCGCCCGCTCGTTCATCGACCGGGTCAAGGAGCGCGCGGTCGGCGTCGACGTCGTCAAGTCGGTCACGCCCGGCCAGATGGTCGTCAAGATCGTCCATGACGAGCTCGTGGCGATGCTGGGCGCGGACGCGCAGACGATCAGCCTGGCGGCCGCAGCCCCGGTGCCGATCCTGATGGTCGGCCTGCAGGGCTCGGGCAAGACCACCTCGACCGCCAAGATCGCCTACCGGTTCACGAACCGCGACCGGCGCAAGGTCCTGATGGCCTCGCTCGACACGCGCCGTCCGGCCGCGATGGAGCAGCTCGCCACGCTCGGGACCCAGACCGGCGTCGCCACGCTGCCGATCGTGGCGGGGCAGTCGGCCGTGCAGATCGCGCGCCGCGCCATGGAGGCCGGCCGGCTCGGCGGCTACGACGTCGTGCTGCTCGACACCGCCGGACGCACCACGCTGGACGAGGCCCTGATGGCCGAGGCCGCGGAGGTCAAGCGCGCCGTCAACCCGCACGAGGTGCTGCTGGTCGCCGACGCGCTGACCGGCCAGGACGCAGTCGTCACCGCGCGCGCCTTCGACGAGGCGCTCGGCGTCACCGGCATCGTGCTCACCCGTCTGGACGGCGACGGGCGCGGGGGCGCCGCTCTTTCGATGCGCGCCGTCACCGGCAAGCCGATCAAGCTCGTCGGCGTCGGCGAGAAGTTCGACGCGCTCGACGAGTTCGACCCGCAGCGCATCGCCAACCGCATCCTCGGCATGGGCGACGTGGTCGCGCTGGTCGAGAAAGCGGCGGCCTCGATCGACGCCGAGCAGGCCCAGAAGGCCGCCGAGCGCATGCGCAAGGGTCAGTTCGATCTGAACGACCTGAAGGAGCAGCTCGGCCAGATGCAGAAGCTCGGCGGCATGTCGGGCGTGATGTCGCTGATGCCGGGCGTCGCGAACCTCAAGAAGCAGCTCGCCGGCGCCAATCTCGACGAGGGCATGTTCAAGCGCCAGGCGGCGATCATCGAGTCGATGACCAAGGCCGAGCGGCGCAATCCGGACATCCTCAAAGCCTCCCGCAAGAAGCGCATCGCGGCCGGTTCCGGCACCAAGGTCGAGGACGTCAACAAGCTGCTCAAGATGCACCGCCAGATGGCGGACATGATGAAGCTGATGGGCAAGGGCGCGAAGTCCGGCCGCGGTCCGCTGGCCGGGCTCGGCGCGGCGCTCGGCTTCGGCGGCGGGGCTGCGCCGCAGATCCCGCCGGAGGCGCTCGAGGACCTGAAGAAAGGAAAGATGCCGCAAGGCCTGCCGCCCGGTTTTCCCGGCGGCCCCGGCGGCGGGCTGCCGCCCGGCTTCCCGGGGATGGGCGGCGGACTGCCGAAGCTGCCCGGCCTCGGCGGCTTCCCCGGCCTGGGGAAGAAGAAGTGAGTTTCGAGGCGTCGTCCCGGACGGCGCGGGCGTGCGCCCTCCGGATGACCATCGATTAAGACGCAGATCCTGAGAACGATCCGGGTTCTATGCGGCTGCGCCGCTTCGACCAGGATGACGAATTGAAGAAGGAAGCAGAGAAATGTCCCTGAAAATCCGTCTGGCGCGCGGCGGCGCCAAGAAGCGTCCGTTCTACCGCATCGTGATCGCGGACTCGCGCTATCCGCGCGACGGCCGCTTCATCGAGCGCATCGGCTCGTTCGATCCGCTGCTCGCCAAGGACCACGCTGACCGCGTCAAGCTCGACCTCGACAAGGCCAAAGAGTGGCTCGCCAAGGGCGCGACCCCGACCGACCGCGTGCACCGCTTCCTTGACGCCGCCGGCCTGATGAAGCGCGAGGCGCGCAACAATCCGAAGAAGGGCGAGCCCGGCAAGAAGGCCCAGGAGCGCGCCGAAGCCGCCAAGGCGGCGGCGGGCGGCGGCGACGAAGCCGCGGCCTGATCAGGAACTGACGTCATCCCGGCCGAGGCGAAGCCGAAAGCCGGGATCGTCGCCTGGCCGCGCGTCCGTCATGGTCCGGATTGATCGGACCGTCATCTCGGACCTGCGGCTGACGGTCGAGATGGGTCCTCCGGTCAAGCCGGAGGACGACGCTTTCAACGCGGCCGCTTTCTGGCGTGACATCCATGTCCTCCCGCCTCGTCCAGATCGGCGTCTTCGGCGCGCCCCACGGGGTGCGGGGGGAACTGCGCGTCAAATCGTTCACGGCTGATCCGCAGGCGCTCGCCGGCTACCGGCCGCTGACCGACGAGGTGGGCGGGCGCCGCTTCGAGGTGGCGGCGGCCCGGCTGCTGAAGGACGACATGCTGGTCGTCCGCCTGAAGGACGTGACGACCCGCGACGCGGCCGCCGCGCTGACGGGCGTCGGACTGTTCGTGCCGCGCGATGCGCTGCCGGCGGCCGATGACGAAGACGAGTTCTATTACGCCGACCTCGTTGGCCTGCGCGCCGAGACGACGGACGGCGCCCGGCTCGGAGAGGTGATCGCGGTCACCAATTTCGGGGCCGACGACCTTCTGGAAATCCGCCTCGGCCGCAGCCGGCGCACGGTCTATCTGCCCTTCACAAAGGCGGTCGTGCCGCTGGTCGACATGGCCGGCGGGCGCGTCGTGGTCGATCCGCCCGAAGGCGCGCTCGACGAGCCGAAGCCGGAGGGGCGCTAGCGCCTCAGATCTCTTTCTCGAAAATCCGCCAGACCTTGGTCTTCTGGGCCGGCATGCTGCGGACGAGGTTGAGGATCGACCGGTTGTCCTCGAGCATCCAGCTGACTTCGAGCCGCTCCGCTCCCGCCTTTCTGGCCTTCTCCACGGCGTCGGCGAGCAGCGCTGCGGCCGCCATGGCGCCGACCCGCGTGCCGCGCCAGGCCCGGCGGACGCCGATGATCGGCACGCGGACGCGTGAGACGCCCGAAACCTTGAGCCGCCAGATCAGCTTCGCCCAGCCGAACGGCATGAGCCTGCCGCCGAGGTCGCGGATCGCCTCGTTGAGGTCGGGGGCCATGCACAGCACGCCGATCGGCTCGCCGCGCCAGTCCGCCAGCATCGTCCAATCCGGCGGCACGATCTGCTGCGCGAGTTCGGCCAGGAACTTCGCCTCGTCGTACGAGACCGGGGCTGAGCCCCAGTTCACCGACCAGGCGTCGTTGTAGACCTCGTTCAGCTCACGTGCGGCGTTCGGCCCCTGGGCGCGGCGGAGAGTCAGGTCAGCGGCGCCGTGCCACTTCGCCTTGATCGCCGCCACCCTGCTCGGAAGCCGGCTCTCCGCGAGCGAACCTTCATAGCCGACGATGTCCTTGATCGGCTGGAAGCCAAGGCGGGCGAGCTGCCGGGCGTAATAGGGCGGCGCATAGTTGGTGTGTGTGGTGGAGGGCGTCTCGTAGCCTTCGACCAGAAGCCCGCACTCGTGGTTCACCGAGGCGCTGAATGGCCCGGTGACGCGCGTCAGCCCATGGGAGCGCAGGAAATCGGCCGCGGTGGCGAACAGCGCGTCCCACACCGCGTCGTCGTCGATCGCCTCCAGGAAGCCGAAATGGCCGGTGGCGTCGTGGTATTTGGCGAGGTGGGCGTTGTGCTTGACGGCGTAGATGCGGCCGACCGGCTCGCCGCTGCGGAACGCCACCCAGGCCTGGCCCTCATTCTCGCGCGCGAACGGCGTCGCTCGCGGGGTCAGGACGTCATAGGTCTCCTTGAGCAGCGGCGGCGCATAATTCGGCTCGGCGCCCTGCGCCTTCAGCGCGGCCCGCCAGAACGCCTTGACGTCCGCCCTCACGGCGACGGGCCGGATCTCGACCGCGCCACCTGTGGCTATGGTCACGGGGGCCAACCGGGTCAGCTCGGCCGGGTCGCTTTGGCCAGGGCAGCGGCCATCTTGATGCCGAACCCCGCCTTCGCCAGTTTCGCGTGCTCGTCGGCGGTGATCGCGACCGCCTCGTCGATCTGCTCCGGCGTGTGCTCGCTGGTGATGAAAAAGCGCAAACGTGCGGACCGCTCCGGCACCGCGGGATGGATGATCGGAAGCGCGTTCACGCCGCGCTCCAGCAGCCGGTTCGACAGATGCACGGCGCGCAGCGAGTCGCCGACCATCACGGGCACGATCGCAAGCCCGGTGCTTGAGCCGACGTCGAGCCCGGCCTCCTTGGCCTTCTCGACGAAGCGCAGGCCGTTCGCCCGCAGCTGCGCCACGCGCTCGGGCTCCCGCTCCAGCAGGTCGAAGCAGGCGATCGCGGCGGCTGCGACCGCGGGCGGCATGCCAACCGAATAGACGAAGCCGGGCGCGGTGAACTTCAGATATTCGACGAGCGCCGCCGAGCCGGCGATGAAGCCGCCGCAGCCGGACAGCGTCTTCGACAGCGTGCCCATCCAGATGTCGACGTCGCGCGGATCGACGCCGCACTCTTCCGCCACGCCGTGGCCGGTCTTGCCCAGCACGCCGAGCGAATGCGCCTCGTCGACCATCAGCCAGAAGCCGTAGCGGTCGCGCAGCGAAACCAGCCGGGCGAGATCCGGGAAATCGCCGTCCATGCTGTAAAGGCCTTCGACCGCGACCAGCACGCGCTCATGCGCATGGGACTGCTGAGCGAGGATCTCCTCCAGCGCATCGATGTCGTTATGCGGGAACAGCCTGCGCGTGGCGCCCGACAGAGTGGCGCCGACCACGATCGAGTTGTGGGCGAGCGAGTCGTAGACGATCAGGTCCTTCGGCCGCATCAGATGGCCGATTGCGGCGACATTGGTGGCGTGGCCGCTGACGAACGCGACCGCAGCTTCGACTTCATAGAAGTCCGCGATGCGGCGCTCGAGTTCGCGGTGGATCGGCCGCTCGCCCGCGACGAGGCGGCTCGCCGAGACCGAGACGCCGTAATGGTCGATCGCAGCTTTCGCGGCCGCCGCGACCTCCGGATGGCCGTTCAGCCCGAGATAGTTGTACGAGGCGAAGTTGATGTCGGTGCGGCCGTCGATGTGCGTGGTCGCGCCCGCCACGCCGTCATGCAGACGGAAGAACGGGTTCGTCACGCCGAGCAGATCTGTGACCGCCTGCTGGGTCTTGATGTCCTTCAGTTCCTGAAGGTCAGCGAACCGGTCGTTGCGCTTGCGGGCCGGCCGTGCGGCCTGGGCGGCTTCGCCGCGCGCCTCCGGCTTCGGCGTGGTGCGCAGGGCGCCCAGGATGCCGTCCTTCGCCGAGCGCGACAGCGCGCCGATGCCGCGCCGCCCGGTCATCGTGTGACGTGTCCGAGCGTGGCGCGGCGCGCCTCGACCGCTTCACTGAACTCGGCGAGTTCGGCGTGCGCCACGTCATCGCCGATGTGGCGGTTGACGAGATCGGCGTTGACCGAGCCCGACTCCGCGCCGGCGTCCGGCTCGTGGATGCGGCTGACGATCGACTGGGCGATCGTGGTCAGGGTCGTGGAGTCGCCGATCGCCACCAACGGCAGCTCGATGTCGAAGCGGCGTTCGACGCTCATCCGCAGCTCAAGGCCCATCAGCGAATCCATGCCGAGTTCGGCGAGCGGCCGCTGCGGAGAAATCTCCTTCGACGGCAGCTTCAGGATACGCCCGACCTCGCCGGCGAGGATCTCGGCCACGATGTCGCGCGCTTCGCGGGCGTCCTTGCCGCGCACAAGCGCTGCGAGGTCAATGGTCTCCACGGAGTCCTGCGGCCCCATCTCGGCGCCGGCCACCACCTGCGCGAACATCGGCGACGCGAGGAATGCGAGGTCGCGGCGCGCCGCGCCCCAGTCGAGCGGCGCGATGGCGATCACCGCGGTCTCGAGCCTGAGATCGTCATGCGCGAGCACGCGGCCGAGGCCCTCGAGCGCCTCCGCTCCCGACAGCGTCTGGTAGCCGAGCCGCTTCTGGATCTTTTCCTTCACCTCGCCGGTGCGGGCCAGATAGCCCACGTCGCCGAGCGCGCCCCATGCGATGGCGAGGCCGGCGAGCCCCTCCCGCCGACGCACGCGCATCAGCGACTCGAGCCACATATTGGCCGCGACATAGTTCGACTGGCCCGGATTGCCGATCAGGGTCGTGGCCGAGGAATAGACCACGAACTGCTTCACCGGATCCTGGCGCGTCAGCCGGTCCAAGGCATGCGCGCCGTCGATCTTGGGCTTCAGCACCGCCTCGAACCGCGCCTCGTCGAGATTGGCGAGCAGCGCGTCGTCGAGCACCATGGCGACATGCCAGGCGCCGCCGATCGGGCCGAGATCGCGGCGGGTCTCGTCGAGCGCCTTCTCCAGCGCCGCCGCATCGGCCGCGTCGCAGGCGAACACCTTGACCTTGGCGCCGGCCGCCTCGATGCGGGCCACGCCGTCCCGGGCCGCCTGGGTCGAGGCGCCGGACCGGCCGATCAGTGCGATCTTTTCGGCGCCATTCGCGACCAGCCATTCGGCGGTCGCGAGCCCGAAGCCGCCGAGGCCGCCAATCAGCACGTGCGCGCCCTCAGCCGCTCGGAATGCCGGCGGCTTGGTCTCGCCGAGCTTGGACGGATCGAGCGGCCGGACCACGATCTTGCCGACATGGCCGGACTGCTGCATCAGCCGGAAGGCGTCGCGGATCTCGTTCGGCTCATAGGCCCGGTAGGGCAGGGGCGCGAACACGCCCTTGCCGAACAGCTTCATGCACTCGCCGAACAGGCGCTGCCCGAGATCGCCGCGGTGGATCAGCAACTGGTCGGCGTCGATGCCGAAATAGCTGATGTTGCGGCGGAACGGCCGGAGCCCGAGGCGGCTGTTGGCGTAATAGTCGCGCTTGCCGAGCTCGAGGAAGCGGCCGAACGGACGCAGCACGCTCAAGGAGCGCTCCATCGCCTCCCCGAACAGCGAGTTCAGCACCACGTCGACGCCTTCGCCGCCAGTGAGCTTCTTCACCTCGTCGACGAATTCCAGGCTGCGGCTCGACAGCACATGCGTCGCCCCGAGCGCGCGCAGCAGGTCGCGCTTCTCGTCGGAGCCCGCCGTCGCGATGACCTTCGCGCCCTTCCAGAGCGCGATCTGCAGAGCCGCGAGACCCACGCCGCCGGCGCCGCCATGGATCAGCACCCACTCGCCGCGCCGAAGCTGGGCGAGATGCTGAAGCGCGTAATAGGCCGTCAGGAAGCAGACGGGGATCGTCGCGCCTTCCTCGAAATTGATCGAGTCCGGCAGCGGGGCCACGGCGGTTTCAGACGTCACAACGCGGGAGGCGAAGGCGCCGGACGCGAACGCAACGACGCGATCGCCCACCCGGTAGCGCTTCACGCCTGGGCCCACGGCCGTGACGACGCCCGCGCATTCGATGCCGAGGCCGGGGCCGGCGAAGCCGTCCTCGAGCGCCTCTTCGGGCAGCAGCCCGAGCGCCCACATCACGTCGCGGAAATTGAGGCCCACGGCGGAGACGTCGATCGCGACCTCGCCCTGCGCCGGATCGAGCGCGGGAGCCGCAACCCAGGACAGATCGTCGAGGCCGCCGTCGCGGCCGGATTCGAGCGCCGCAACCCGTGGCGCCTCGACTTCGGACGCCGGCGTCGGGAATTCCGGAAGGCCGGGCCGCAGACGCGGCGCCAGCACGCCGTCCGCGGTGATGGCGAGTTCGACATCGTCCTTCGGGGCGGCGAGTTCCGCCGCCACGGCGCGCGCCGCCTCTTCCGGGTTCAGATCGGAAGACACGTCGAGCAGCCGGATGTCGACGCCCCGCAGCTCGTTCCGGACGACGCGCAGGAAGCCTGCCAGCGCCGCCTGTTCCGGACGATCCTCGCCAGCGCCGACGCCGCCGGCCAGCGAGCCGGGCGCGACCACCCACAGGCGGGCCGAGACGTCATGCACCGTGCGGGCGAGCGACAGCAGCCGGCCGGCCCGGTTCGCGGTCGCGGTCGAAAGCGCGCCTGCCGCTGAATCGAACACCGCGACCACGTCGGCGGACGCGCCGGTCGCGCCCTTCGCGGGAGCGCGCAGACCGAGCTCGGCCGCAGGCGCCCAGCCCTGCTCGCCATGAGCATGGCCGTTGGTCTTGCCGTTCGGCCGGCTGACGCCAGACGCGGGAGCCTGATGCACCGTGACGGGGCGTCCCAGACCTTCAATCGCGCGCGCGATCGCCAGCGACAGCCCTTCCGGCGCGCCGGCGGCCTCGGCCGTGAGGACCACAGGGGCGACATGCGCGGCGGGCTCGGAGTCCGCGATCGGACGCCGACGCTTGGCGGCGAGCACCAGCGAAGTCGGGGAACGGGCGCCCGAAACCGGCGCGATCGCCTGATCCGCGAGGCGGGCGTCGCCCAGATCAGCAGTCCAGTCGACCGAAGACCGCGCGCCACCGATCGGGAATTCAGGTGACGCCGAGCGTCCGAACCAGTCGGTCTGGACGCCGAACACGACGTCCAGGAACGGCGTGGGCGCGAGCGCCGCCAGCACAAGGCAGCCGCCATCCGCGATCCGGGCGCCAAGCCGGCGCATCGCGTCGGCCGCAGCGACGGCGGAGCCCCAGGCAAGCGAGCCCACCGCCAGGTCGAACCGGCCGACGTCGACGCCGTCCGAGGCGAGGTCGAACTGCTCGACCGCGACGTTCGGCTCGCCCGCAAAGGCGAAGCGCAGCCGCTCGGCGGCGGTCGCGTCGGGGTCCGTCACGAGGAGCGTCACGCGCGGATCGCCCGCGAGCGGCGCGAGCCGCCGCGTGAGCGCGCCGGAACCAGCGCCGATCTCCAGGATGCGGATCGGCCGCCCGGCAGGGCTCTGCGCGACCAGATCGGCCGCCATCTCGGCGACGGCGGCAGCGCCGGCGGCCACCAGCGGCGCGGCGCTGCCGGCATGCGCCAGCGTCGAAGCGCCATAGGGCGAAGCGAGCGGACCTTCCGTCAGCGCCTTCGGCAGCAGCACCGCGGCGCGGGTCGCGAGCACGCATTCAGCCCCGCGGTCCGGATAATCCGCGAGGATGGCGCGGATGATCTCCGCCGACGGCGGCAGCCCGGTCTTGGCGGCGAGCGTCCACACGTCGCCGTCGAGCGAGGCGTGGCCCTGATGTTCGAGCAGGCCAAGGAGGCTGTAGGCCAGCGGCGCCGAGGCGGCGGCGAGGCGGCCGCGCTTGATCAGATCGGCGACCGCGCCCTGCCGTTTCCGGCCGAGGATCGCCGACAGGCTCTCATGCGCGGCCGCGACCGCGAAGGCTTCCAGCAGCAGATCGTCTTCGGGGCGCTCGGCCTCTCCGGCCGCAGCCAGCCCGAGAGCCGCCGCGCGGGCGGCGAGCTCTTCGCCGGTCGGCGCAGGCGCGGAGGCGTGTTCCGACGCGCCGACGAGCGCCGGCGCGTAATGGTAGGACAGCCGCTCCAGCGGCGTCCGACGCGACAGCGTCACGGCGCGGAAGCGCGCATCCGCCAGCACCGCCACGATCTCGCCCTCAGGGCCGAGGATCGTGAAAGTGGCGTCGATCGAGCGCGGGCTGAGGCGCCGCACCACGATCTCCGCTCCTGCGATCGTCGCTCCCGGCCTGAGCAGCCGCAGAGAGCCGAACCGCATCGGCAGATAGGTGACATCCGGACGGTCGCCGTGGACGCCGAACAGCGTCAGCAGGGCGTGGAAGCACGAGTCGAAATCGGCAGGGTGCAGGCCGTAGCGTTCGTCGCGCTCGCCCTTGCGGTCTTCCACAGGGCGAAGGCGGACCGACAGCCGGTTCGGTCCGTAGCGCGTCACATGGTCGACGACCTGGAAGGCGGGGCCGAAGCCGAGGCCGTGGGCCTCCGCCCGCCCGTAGAGATCGGCGGCGCGGAAGATCTCGCCCTCATGCGCGGGCGTGGCCGGCGTCTCGGCGACGATCGTCGGCGGCGCGGAGACGCGGCCGATCGCATGCACGACCCAACCGTCGTCGCGCAGCCGCGGACGGCTGAGGATCTCGACCGTCCGGCTCTCGGGAGAGACGCGGGTGCGGACCTCCGACATGGCGTCGGGATCGAGCGTCAGCGCGTGCGGAATCTCGAAATCCGACAACTCGACGATGTCGGCCTTCAGCCAGCCTCGGCCGGCCGCGAGCGCCATCTCGGCGAGCGCCGCGCCGGGGACGATGACCCGGCCGGACACCTTGTGGTCCGCGAGCAGCGGCGCGACGGCCGGATCGAGATGCGAGGTCCACTCGTCCGAATCCGCGCGCAGACGCGAACCGATCAGCGGATGCGGGTCGAAGCCGCGATAGAAGGACTGCGCCTCCGCGGTCGCGCCGACGGCGAAATCGGTGTTCTGCCACGGATAGGTCGGCAGGCGGACGGCCGAGCCGTCGAGCTTGCCGAAGGCGAGATCGCGCTCGACGCGGCCGCCCTTGGCGATGACCCGGGCGAGCGTGCGGCGGAGCGGATCGTGCTCGCCAGCGCCGTGATCGTCGCAGGACAGCACGCCGCCCGTGACCTCGGCGGCGGCGAGGCAGTCGGAGAGATAGGTCTGCAGCACCGGCCGCGGCCCGATCTCCACGAACACCCGCGCGCCCTCCTCGACAGCGGCCGCGACTGCGTCGGCGAAGCGCACCGGGCGACGCACGTTCTCCCACCAGTAGTCGGCGCCGAGCTCGGCCCCGTCGATCACGCCGCCGGTGACGCTCGACACGAAGGTGCGCTGCGTCGCGCCCGGCTGCAGGCCCGCGAGGTCGGCGAGCAGCGGCTCCTTCACGGCGTCGATCAGGCCGGTGTGGAACGGATAGTCGATGTCGAGCACGCGAACCGGCACGCGCCGCGTGCGGGCGAAGCGGCTGAGCTCCTTGATCTCGCTCTCCGGGCCGGAGATCGTGATCGAGCGCTCGCTGTTGATGGCGGCGATCTCGACATTCGCGAAGCCGCCGTCGCGCAGCAGCGCAGTAACCTCTTCGGCCGGCAGCAGAACGGCCGCCATCGTCCCGTTCTTCCAGGCGATTTCCTGGTGAACGCTGCGCGAATGCACGACCGACACCGCCTGATCGAGCGTCAGCGCTCCGGAAGCGGCCGCAGCCGCGACCTCGCCGACCGAATGGCCCAGCACCATGTCGGGCGTCACGCCTTCGGCCGCGAGCGCAGCGGTCGTTGCGACCTGGACCGCGAACATCAGGGGCTGCGCGGTCTCGGCGCGGCGCAGCCGGTCCGGCAGGTCGTCGGCGAACAGCGCGTCGGCGATCGACCATTTGGCGAGCGCGCCGAAGCGGGCGTCGATCTCCGAGATCTTCTGCCGGAAGGCGGCGTTGCGGGCGTGCAGCTTGCGGCCCATGCCGGCCCACTGGGAGCCGTTGCCCGAAAATGCGAACGCGACCGGCGCGTCGCGGCCGACGGCGCCGTCGATCGCGGCGTCCTTCGCCTCGCCGCCCTCGGCGACCGCGGCGAGCGTCGCCGCCCAGGTCGAGGGATCGTCGCTCTCGAGCACCAGCCGCCGGGGCAGCAGGTCACGCGTCGCCGCGACGCTCTTGGCGATGTGGCGCGCGGCTGCAGGTTCGCGGCCCTCGAGCAGCTTGGCGTAGGTCCCGGCGAGCGCCGAGAGCGCTTCGCGGGTGCGGGCCGAGAGCGCCAGCACCGGGGTGTGGCCCTCCGCCTCGACGACGCGCGGCGCGGAGCGGCCGGAGCGGTCCTCGGGCGTCGGATCGCAGACGATGACATGCGCGTTGGTGCCGCCGAAGCCGAAGGAGTTCACGCCGGCGTAACGCGGCGCAGACCCACGCGGCAGCGGAACCGCGCTCGTCGCGACATGCAGCTTCAGCGCGTCGAACGGAATGTCCGGATTGAGTTCCGTGACATGCAGGCTCGCCGGGAGCAGATCGTGCTCGAGCGCGAGATCGGTCTTGAGCAGGCCGACGAGACCGGAGGCGGGCTCAAGATGGCCGACATTGGTCTTGACCGAGCCGATCGGCAGCGGGCCGACCGTGCGCCGCTTGACCGCGGCGCCGATGGCGTTTGCTTCGGCCGGATCGCCAACCCGCGTGCCCGTGCCGTGCGCCTCGATGAAGGCGATGCTGTCAGGATCGACGCCGGCGTCCTGGTAGACGCGCTCGAGCAGGCTGAGCTGCGCCTCGGAGGACGGCAGCGACATGCCGACGGTGCGGCCGTCCGAGTTCACGGCCGATGCGGCGATCATCAGGCGCATCGGCCGTTTGGCCGCGCGCGCGAGGTCGGCGCGCTCCAGAACGATCGCGACGCCGCCCTCGGAGCGGACATAGCCGTCGCCGCTCGCGTCGAACGCATGGCAGCGGCCACGCGGCGAGAGCATCGTCGCCTGGGCGAAGGTGATGAACGGGAAGGGGCTGGCAAGGATCGAGACGCCGACCACGATCGCGCGCTCGATGCGTCCGGCCTTCAGCGCTGCGACCGCTTCGTTCAGCGCCACCAGCGAGGATGAGCACGCGGTGTCGACGGTGAAGCTCGGCCCGTGCAGATCGTAAATGTACGAAATACGATTTGATACGATGGAGAGCGTATTGCCGGTCGCGAAATAGGCGTCCGCGGACGCCGGATCGAAGATGATGCGGTTTCCGTAGTCCAGCGAAGACGTGCCGACATAGACGCCGGTCTCGGAGCCTGCGATCGAGGAGGGCGGGATGCCGGCGTCCTCCAGCGCCTCCCAGACGAGTTGCAGCGACAGGCGCTGCTGCGGGTCCATCTGCTCGGCCTCGCGCGGCGAGATGCCGAAGGCGGCCGGATCAAAGCCCCAGATGTCGTCCAGAACCCCGGCCGCGAAAGTGTAGGTCTTGCCTGGCTCGCCCTTGCGCGGGTGCAGGTAGCGCGCGTGATTCCAGCGGTCCTCGCCGACCGAGGTGACGGCGCAACGCCCTTCGGACAGCAGCGACCAGAACGACTCAACGTCATTGGCGCCGGGCAGCCGGCACGAGCGGCCGACGATGGCGAGCGAAGGCGTCTTCTTCATGAGCGGCCACGCAGCCCCGCGTGGCGCGGCAGGCGCGGCTTTATGAAGAGACCACTCTCGGCCGGCGCGAAAACAGACATGAACCCGGGCTCCGGGGCACAGCCCGGCAGGCCGGGCAGGACGAGGGTCGTTGGGGGCTTCGGCCGTCTATCGGGGCTTTACGAAAATGTGTCAAGCGCGCCCCCGGAGGCTTTCGCCGATGCTCCGGGGCGTGGAATGATCGCCGCCGAGAGGTTTTTTAATACCCCACAAGGCGCCAATCGCGGTGAAGTCGTGTGAAGGAGCCGCCGGCTCTGGGCTGCTATTGGGCGGCTGTCCGAATCGCCACGACCGGCTTCACCGCCGCTTCGAGAGGCGCCGCGCGTTCGCCCGCACCGTGCGATGAACCGGGGCCAGCGCGGCCTCGCCCGCCGCGACCATCAGGCCGGCCGCCGCGACGGGTCCGACGGCGGTCGCCAGCCCGCCGAGGATCTGACCTGCGGCCACTGTGCCCTCGAAGGTGGCCGCGAGCTTCTCCGTGACCATGCGATAGTTCTCACGCGCGCCGCGCGAGGTTGGTCTGCCGCCTTCAGCGACCATGCTGCCGAGGCGGCTGGCGACCACGAAGCCCGCGAACGGCGCCATGGCCGCATAGCCGGTCGCAAGAGCCGCCTGCCGTCGCCAAAGCTCGAGAAGCTCAAAGGGGTCCATAAGTGTCCCGCTCGTCTGACGCCAGGCGATGATCGCTGCGTCGCAGCAATCTAACACCCGGCGGGCCACTTCCGTTCAGCGTCGTCGTCGCACGCCAGACCTGCGCGGCCGGAGCGGGTCCGCTTTGCGCCCCCGCGCGTTGACCGGAGCCGGCGGAAGCTGCCATAGGGCGCGCCCCGTCCGCACGCACGCGCGAAGCCCGATGATCGCCATCTTGGAACGCATCGGATCGAACCTGTTCCAGCGGCCTTACCTGCTGCTGTCGCTGACGTCGCTGTTCTGGGCCGGCAACCTTGTGCTTGGGCGGTTCGTCGCCGGGCACGTGCCGCCAGTGACGCTCGCCTTCGCGCGCTGGGCCGGCGCGTTCACTCTGCTCATCGGTTTCGCGCTGCCTCATCTGCGGCGCGACTGGCCCGCGATCCGCGGCAGTCTCGGCCGGCTGTCGCTGATGGCCCTCACCGGGATCGGCGCCTACAACACGCTCGCCTACTGGGGCCTGCAGAGCACCGAGGCCCTGAACGCGCTGCTGATCCAGTCGACCGGCCCGCTGCTGATCGGCGTCTGGACCGCGCTGCTGTTCCGCGACCTGATGAGCCGCGCCCAACTGCTCGGCGTTCTGGCCTCGCTTGTGGGCGTGGCGGTGATCGTCAGCCGGGGCGATCTGGCTTCGCTGGCGCGCATTCATCTCAACGCGGGCGACCTCGCCATCCTGATCGCCATGGTGATCTATGGGCTATATTCGGCGCTGCTGAGACTGAAGCCGCCGATGCACTGGCTGTCGTTCCTGACGGCCACGATCGGTCTCGGGGCTCTGTTCCTGGTCCCGCTTCTGGTCGCGGAACTCAGCTCCGGGCGCACCATCATGCTCGACGCCACCACCGCAGGCGCGATCGCCTATGTGGCGATCTTCCCCTCCACGCTGGCCTATCTGTTCTTCATCCGCGGCGTAGAGCTGATCGGCGCAAACCGCGCCGGGCCGTTCTTCCACCTGATGCCGCTGTTCGGCGCGATCATGGCGATCGCCTTCCTGGGCGAGCGCCCGCAGCCGTTCCACGCGGTCGGCTTCGCGCTGATCCTCGCCGGCGTCGCAATAGCGGCGCGACGCCGGACGTCGAAAATGGCGCAAGAGGTCTGACGCGGCGGTCGGGCCGGCCGCGGTTCAGACTTACGCGATGCCGTCGATCGTGCCGTCCGGCAGCAGCTTGATGTTCGCCGAGGCGGGGACTTTCGGAAGTCCCGGCATGGTCATGAGGTCGCCGCAGATGACCACCACGAAGCCCGCGCCCGCCGACAGGCGAACCTCGCGGATCGGCAGCGTGTGGCCGGTCGGCGCGCCAAAGGCGGTCGGGTCCGCGGAGAAGGAGTTCTGGGTCTTGGCGATGCAGACCGGGAACTTGCCGTAGCCGGCGTCCTCCCACTCCTTGAGCTGCTTCTTGATCGCCGCGGAGGCCTGCACCTTGTCGGCGCGGTAGATCTCCTTGGCGATGGTCTCGACCTTCTGCAGCAGCGGCATGTCGTCGGGGTAGAGCGGCTTGAAATCGGCCGTCTGCTCGCTTGCGACCCGGACGACCTCGCGCGCCAGCGCCTCGGCCCCCTTGCCGCCGTCCGCCCAATGCCGGCAGACCACGGCCTCGACGCCGAAGTCGCGCCGCACGGCGGTCTGGAGCGCCTCGATCTCCGCGTCCGTGTCGGCCACGAAGTGGTTGATCGCCACCACGACCGGCACGCCGAACTTCTTCACGTTCTCGATGTGCCGCCCGAGATTGGCGAGACCGGCCTTGAGCGCCTCGACATTCTCCGTCTTGAGGTCGTTCTTGGCCATGCCGCCATGCATCTTGAGCGCACGGACGGTCGCGACGATGACCACCACGTCCGGCGAGAGCCCGGAGAAGCGGCACTTGATGTCCATGAACTTCTCGGCGCCGAGATCCGCGCCGAAGCCGGCCTCCGTCACCGTCCAGTCCGCGAGCTTCATCGCCGTCGAGGTGGCGATCACCGAGTTGCAGCCATGGGCGATGTTGGCGAACGGGCCGCCATGGATGAACACCGGCGAGCCGTCGATCGACTGCACCATGTTCGGCCGCAGCGCGTCGCGCAGCAGCACGCCGAGCGAGCCCTGCGCGTCGACGTCCTTCGCGGTGATTGGCTTCCGGTCGGGCGTGTAGGCGACCACGATGCGGCTGATGCGCTCCTCGAGGTCGTGCAGGTCCTTCGCCAGGCAGAAGATCGCCATGATCTCGGACGCGACCGTGATGTCGAAGCCGGCCTCGCGGGTGTAGCCGTTGGTCGGCGCGCCCACGCCGGAGATGATCTGGCGCAGCGTGCGGTCATTCATGTCCAGCACGCGGCGAAACACGATCCGGCGCGGGTCGATGTTGAGCGGATTGCCCCAGTAGAGCGAGTTGTCGACCAGCGCGGCGAGCAGGTTGTTGGCGCTGGTGATGGCGTGGAAATCGCCGGTGAAGTGCAGGTTGATCTGCTCCATCGGCACGACCTGCGCCTTGCCGCCGCCGGCCGCGCCGCCCTTGACGCCGAACACCGGACCGAGCGACGGCTCGCGCAGGCACATGATGGCCTTCTCGCCGATCAGGTTCAGCGCGTCGCCCAGCCCCACCGTCGTGGTGGTCTTGCCTTCGCCGGCGGGCGTCGGGCTGATCGCCGTCACCAGCACGAGCTTGGCGTTTGGCTTCTCCGGAAGTTCGGCGATGAAACGGTCGTCGACCTTCGCGATGTGCTTGCCGTAATTGTGGAGCGCGTCCTCGGGAACGCCGACCTTGGCTGCGATCTCGACGATCGGCTTCAGTTCGGCCGCACGGGCGATCTCAATGTCGGTCGGCATTCAGCAACGGCTCCAGCGGAAGAAAAGTCGGCCCGACCACGCCGGGCGGGCCGCTGTTTTGGCCCGCCGTCGCGGGCGCCGCAAGCCGGTGGTTCGCTGCATCGCAATGCGCGCGACGAAGGTATGACCCGAGACAGCGCAAGATGCGCCAAGATGTTTCTCAGGAAGAAAAAAATTCTACTGGATCAGGCCCATCGCCCGGAGCGCCTGACTCGCCAAGGTCAGAAAGGCGGCGTCCAGAACCGCGAAGCCGAGCGCTAGGACAGGCAGCGTCGTTGCGCTGCTCCGCGTTTGTCGCCGGCTCCGGGTCGGCAGATTGGCGTCACGAGACTGATCGCTCATGCGGCTCTCCTCGCTTGGCTCCCGCCCGGAAGGTTCTGGGCAGAACCTGAAGCCTGCGCGCGCAATAGTTGACGAAAAATGACCGACGACTAAATGCGCCCGAGGGTGACGCTCATTGCGCCCGCGAGTCGGCAAGATTTCTGAAGACTGGCCGCCGAGAGGAAGCTTCAGCGGGAGGTACTGATCCGCCAATTCGCGGGTGATATAGATTTTTGGTTTAAATGCGAGTTTCGCTGACGGGATTTACGTAATCTCAATGTCGGGTCGGTAGCGTTCAATTGTTCCCCGCGAGCCGACGACATCCAGAGGACGCGCGACGGGGGGAACTGTCGTCATCTCCGCGGATCAGGAGTGTTTCGCATGAGCATCATCAAGCGTTTCGCCAAGGACCAGTCCGGCGCCACCGCGATCGAATACGGCCTGATCGCGGTCGGCATCGCGATCACCATCATCGCCGTCGTCAGAGGCGTCGGCGGCTCCCTGAACAGCGCCTTCACCAACGTCAACACCGGTCTGAAGTAAGCGCCGCAGCAGGCGATCATCTTCGTAGGTCACCTCGGCCGTCCGGAACGCTCCGGGCGGCCGAATTATTTTGCGAGCTACTCGGAGCGGCTGCCGCTCGACATGCCGTTGCGCTGGGTGATCTGCGTAGCGGTCGCCGAGAAGGCCTCGGCGTTGTCGCCGATCGACAGAACGGGCTCGCAGCGCGGGTTGCAGGCGAAGCTCTCGCGCTTCCCGCCCTTCTGAACCACCAACGTTCCGTCCGCCGGGCGGCCGACATTGACGATGGTCTCGCTGAGCACCGCCCCGCCGCCGTCGAGCAGCATGATGTTGGTCGAGCCGAAGCTCTTGCCGGTGACGACCAGGACGCCATTGCGCTGCGTGGTGGCGTCGGCGATCAGCGGATTGCCGATGATGACGGTGGCGGTTCCTTCGGGAGCGCGCATGATGCTGGCGCGGTCCACGGCCACGCTGAGCGTGTCCTGGGCCGCGAGGGCCGGCTGGCTAAGTACTCCTACGGACAAGGCGCCGAACAGGCCGCCAATGCGCAGCATAACCGCAAGAGAGGAGGTCATGAGGTCGTTCCCCAAAATTCGTGCGCCCATTGAAGCGAAATTGGGTGAACGAAACCCTAAGACCGTTCGCCTTCTTCGCCACGGACCCCATCTGCAGGCGCCTTCAAGGCCGCGCGGCGACCCGGGTCGCTTTCAACTATCATGACAAGTTCGGTTCAGCTTTGACTAAACCTTATGTATTTACCTCCCAAGTATATATCAATCTCAGCGATCTTCTAAACCATGCCTTAACCGTATTTCGTCGTGTTTTGAATCACATAATAATCGCTTTTCAGATTAACCCAATTGCAACTGCGGCGCGCTATTCCTTGAAGCGTTCCCGGCGCCCAGTGCATGGATGAACGGGACAGGAGCAGTCGCAACCTCCGGCAACCAGGGATTTCGGTTATGAGCATCATCAAGCGCTTCGCTAAGGACCAGTCCGGCGCCACCGCGATCGAGTACGGCCTGATCGCCGTCGGCATCGCCATCACGATCATCGCGGTCGTCCGCGGCGTCGGCGGCTCCCTGAACACCGCCTTCACCAACGTCAACAGCAACCTTCAGTAATCGCCGGCCGTCGGGGGTTCTGCTCGACGCTCCTCGGCCGGGACCGCGCCAGCGCGGTCCCGGTCCGTCGTCGAAGAGAACTCCCCGACCGGCGCGGGCCGCAAACCGCCCGACCCGTAAGCCTCATTCGTCCCTTGTTAGCGATTTCGCCGTATCAACGGCCTGGTTCCGCGCGGGGCGACGCCATGCTTGAAACATTCGTCGTCGTGGTTCTGCCGGCGCTCGTTGTGGTGGCGGCGGTCTCCGACCTGATGACCATGACGATCCCGAACGCGCTGGTTCTGGTGGTCATCGCCGCGTTTGCGGCGACCGCCCCGCTCGCCGGCCTCGACCTCGCGGCGATCGGCGGCCATATCGCCGCGGCCGCGCTCGTGCTTTTCCTCGGGCTGCTTCTGTTCATTCCGGGCTGGATCGGCGGCGGCGACGCGAAGCTCGCCGCGGCCCTGGCCCTGTGGCTCGGCTTCGACCCGCTGCTGACGTGGTTCGTGCTGTTCGCGCTGTTCGGCGGCGCGCTGACGCTCGCCACGCTTTACTATCGCTCGGCGCCGCTGCCGCGGCGGCTCAGCCGGGTCGAGTGGCTCGAGCGGCTGCATCATCCAAAGTCGGGCGTGCCCTATGGCGTCGCGCTCGCCGCCGGCACCCTTGTGCTCTGGCCCGATACGAGTTGGTTCGCCGGACTTGGCTGATCGGCGCCTCGACAGAGGTTTAGTGCGCCGCCGGCAAAGACTAATGAGCGCTCTATAATGGCGTCAATCGGCGACCTCCTGTTAACCATGAATTGACGTTTGGCTGTTTAGCTCGATCCAAGAAATCAGGCGCTCCGCCGGGAGCCTCGATGTTCGGGGGACGATCATGACAGCCGCACGTCTCGTGGTCCTCGCGATAGCGCTGATCGCCGCCGCGGGAGCCGCGATGCTGGCGGGCGGCTCAGGCAATGACGGGCCGACCCAGGCGCAGGCGCCAATGGAGACCGTCGACATCCTGGTCGCGGCCAGCGACATCGGAATGGGCGGAGCGGTCCGGGCCGAGGATGTGCGCTGGCAGGCCTGGCCGAAGGACGCCGCCAACGCCGCCTTCGTGCAGAAGTCCTCGTCCCCGAACGCCATTCAGGACACGGCCGGTTCCATCGCGCGGGCGCCGTTCGTCGCCGGCGAGCCGATCCGCCCCGACAAGCTGATCAAGGGCAGCGGCTCCGGCTACATGGCGGCGATCTTGCCCTCAGGCATGCGCGCCATCTCGATCGAGATCTCTCCGGAAACCGGCGCCGGCGGCTTCATCCTGCCGAATGACCGCGTCGACGTGATACTCACCCGCAAGCTCTCCGGGCCGAACGGCCGTGACGAGTCCTATTCAGAGACGCTGTGCCGGAACGTCCGGGTGCTGGCGATCGACCAGACCGTCGAGGACAAGGACGGCCAGAAGGTGGTGGTCGGCAAGACCGCCACGCTCGAGCTGACGCCGATGCAGACCGAGCAGCTCGCGCTCAGCCGGCAGCAGGGCGCGATCGCGCTTGCGCTGCGCTCGCTGGTCGACTCCGGCGAGCAGGTCGACGCCTCGGGCGAGCCGGCGGGCGACCGCGGCGGCAAGGTCACTGTGGTCCGCTACGGCGTGGCCAACGGCGGGGGCGGCCGCTGACCATGGACCTCAATCCTGCATCCGCCCCTCCCAGCCGCTCAGCCCTGCCCGAAGCGAAGAGCCTCGCGATGCCTACTGAGAACCGCATCCGCATGACCGGCCTCGTGACGCGCGCCCTGCGAGCCCTGCTCGTGGCGACCAGCACGCTGGCGCTCGCGACTCCGCACGCCGCCTTCGCGGCGGATCCGGCCTATCTCGATGGCGGCGGCTACGGCGCAGCGGGCGACAGCCGCATCGATCTCGGCATCGGCAAGTCCTACGTGGTCACGCTGCCGCGGGATGCGAAAGAGGTCTTCGTCGCCGATCCGACCGTCGCCAACGCCGTCGTGCGCTCCGCCCGCAAGGCCTATCTGATCGGCGCCGGCCCGGGCCAGACCGACGTCAAGTTCCTGGACAATGATGGGCGCGAGATCGCGTCCTACGAGGTCTCGGTGTCCCGCGACGTGGGCTCGATCCGGTCCTCGATCAGCCGCTCGATCGACGGCGCGAATATCCGCGTCGAGGGCGTCGGCGATGGGGTGGTGGTGACCGGGTCCGTCAAGTCGGCGCAGGAGGCGCAGACCGCGATCGACATCGCCGGCGGTTACATGGCCGATCCCAAGAAGGTCGTGAACGCGCTGCGCATCGAGAACCAGGACCAGGTCATGCTGAAGGTCAAGGTTGTCGAGATGCAGCGCGAGGTGCTGAAGCAACTCGGCATCGACTACGCGGCCAACGGCCTCGACATCTTCGGCGCGAAGGTCGTCGGCGCGACGCTGTTCCCGTTCAGCGCGACCGGGACCGTGCCGAGCAACCTGTTCAACCCGCTGCTGAATGGCGGAAAGGGCACGATCACCAATCCCGCCGTCGGCTTCTTCAATAAGAAGAACACCTTCGGCAGCCAGCTGCAGGCGCTGGAGCGCAACGGCGTGTCCCGGACGCTCGCGGAGCCGACCCTGACGGCGATCTCCGGCGAGAGCGCGAAATTCCTGGTGGGCGGCGAGTTTCCGATCATCACCGGCATCGACGCCGACACCCGGACCGCGACCGTCACCTTCAAGGAATTCGGCGTGGGGCTGAACTTCACGCCCGTCGTCCTCTCGGGCGGCAGGATCAGCCTCAAGGTGGCGACCGAAGTCAGCGAGATCGACAACAGCACCTCGGTGACGATGTCGGGCACCACGATCCCGGGCCTGAAAACCCGTCGCGCCGACTCCACGATGGAGATCCCGTCCGGCGGCTCGCTCGTGATGGCCGGACTCATCCAGCAACAGACCAAGCGCGCCGTGAACGGCCTGCCGGGACTGATGAAGCTGCCGGTGCTGGGCCAGCTGTTCCGCTCCAATGACTACCAGCGGAACGAGACCGAACTCGCGATCTTCGTCACGCCCTACATCGCCAAAGCGGCGGCGCCGCAGAAGCTCGCCAGCCCGGACGACGGCTTCGCGGAGCCGACGGATCAATCGAACATTCTGCTCGGGCGCCTGAACCGGCTCTACGGCATCCCCGGAGAGATCGACCCGAACACCGTGAGCCACCGCCACGGCGGCTTCATTCTCGACTGAGCTCGCTCCGAGCGGAGTATCCCAAGATGACCCTGCAGCGTCAGTCTCAGTTCAAGAAATCGCTCGCCGCCGGCGCGCTCCTCGCCTCAACCTTTGCGCTTGCGGGCTGCCACGGCGACCGCATCGTGGCCGACGCCTATCCGCAGACATATGAGCAGCGGCATCCGATCGTTCTCGCCGAGGGGGCGGCCCGGCTGGACCTCCCAGTCGGCGGCGGCCGGCGAGGGCTGACGGAGCGCCAGCGGGACGACATAAGGGCGTTCGCGGCGGACTGGCGCAAGAACGGGCGCGGGCCGGTCGGCATGCTGGTCCCGGCTGGCGGAGCGAGCGCAGGGGCGGCCGATTACGCCATTCCGGCGATCCGCACCACGCTTGCGGCGGCCGGCGTTCCCGCCACCGCGATCATCAGCCAGCGCTATCCGGCCGACGCTCCGGGCGTCGCCCCGGTGAAGCTCGGCTTCGTCAAGCTGAAGGCCGAAGTGCCGCATCCCTGCGGCCTGTGGCCCGAGGATCTCGGCCATGGCGCCGGCGATCTCTACGGCGAGACGCAGAACCGGGAGTACTGGAACTTCGGCTGCGCCACGCAACAGAATCTGGCCGCCCAAGTGGCTGATCCGGAAGATCTTGCGAGGCCGCGCACCGAGACCGCCATCTATGCGGCCCGCCGCCAGACGGTCATGGAGAAGTACAAGGCAGGTACCGACACGACGACCGACTACCGTCAGTCAGACGTCCAGGTCAGCACCATCGGCGGCGGAAACTAAGCGGGACGCATGATGATTAAGCACGTCCAAGAGCAAGTCGGCGGTTTCGGAAGCCAGGCGGAGGGGCCCGGCGCCGCGGCCGCCCAGGTGATCGCCCCGCTTCCCCGCGTCTCGATCCAGGCCTTCTGCGAGACCCCGGAGATCGCGCGGCTGATCGAGCAGTCGACCTCCGACCGCCGCATGGAGAAGGCGCACGTCAAGGTCCAGATGGGCGGCGGTCTCGCCGCCTCCGAGGCCTACAAGAACGCGCCGACGCCGAACGTCATCGTCGTCGAGGGCGACGCGCACCGTGAGCGTCTGCTGGAGACGCTCGATCGGCTTTCCGACGTCTGCGACAACGACACCAAGGTCGTCGTCATCGGACAGGTCAACGACGTCCTGCTCTACCGCGAACTGATGCGGCTCGGCGTCAGCGACTATCTGGTGCCGCCTTTCGGGGTGGTCGACCTGGTGCGTTCGCTTTCTGAGATCTTCCGCGCCCCGGGAGCCGATCCGGTGGGGCGGACCGTCGCCTTTGTGGGCGCCAAGGGCGGCGTCGGCGCTTCGACGATCGCCCACAATGTATCGTGGGCGATCGCCCGCCAGCTGAAGCTCGACTGCGTCGTCATCGACCTCGATCTCGCCTTCGGGACCGCCGGCCTGGATTTCAACCAGGATCCGCCGCAGGGCGTGGCCGAGGTGGTGTTCGCGCCCGACCGGCTCGACGCGGCGCTGGTCGACCGCCTGCTCTCGAAGTGCACCGAACAGTTGAGCCTGCTCGCCGCGCCCGCGACGCTCGATCGCGTCTATGACTTCCACGAGGACGTGTTCGACCCGCTGCTCGAGATCCTGCGGTCGAACGTCCCCTGCGCGGTGCTCGACATTCCGCATGTCTGGACCGCCTGGTCCAAGCGCGCGCTGATCGCAGCCGATGAAGTCGTGCTGGTGGCGAGCCCCGACCTCGCCAATCTCCGCAACGCGAAGAACATGATCGACCTGCTGCGGGCCGCGCGGCCGAACGACGCCGCGCCGCGTCTGGTGCTCAACCAGGTGAACGTGCCGAAGCGGGCCGAGATCAAGCCGGGCGACTTCGCAAAGGCTCTCGATCTGCAGCCTTCGGCGATCGTCGCCTTCGATCCGCAACTGTTCGGAACGGCCGCCAACAACGGTCAGATGATCGCCGAGACCTCGCCGTCCAACAAGGTCAACGAGGCCTTCCTGGATCTGGCGAAGAAGCTGACCGGCAAGAGCGAGGCGCGCCGCGTCAAGAAGACGATGCTCGACCCGATCATGGCGCGCATCAACTGGAAGAAGGCCGGCTGAGCCGGCCGCGAGCGGAGCGAACGATGTTCGGAAAGCGTGGGTCCACGGTCACGCCTCCCACGGGCGGCTTCGGCCGGACGTCGGGCAATGGCGAGTTCGGCGCGCCGCTGATCCCCGTCGCCCCGATCGCGCCGGCGCCGGCGGCGGCGCAGACGGAGACGCGGTCGACGACGCCGTCGCCTCCCACGCCCTCCGAGGCGAGGCGCACGGACGATTATTTCCAGACCAAGAGCCGGATCTTCGGCGCGCTGATCGAAGCGATCGACCTCGCCCAGCTCGCGCGCCTCGACACGGAGAGCGCGCGCGAGGAAATCCGCGACATCGTCAACGAGATCATCGCGATCCGAAACGTCGTGATGTCGATCGCCGAGCAGGAGGAGCTGCTCGAGGACATCTGCAACGACGTGCTCGGCTATGGGCCGCTCGAGCCGCTGCTGGCGCGCGACGACATCGCCGACATCATGGTGAACGGCGCCGAGCGGACCTACATCGAAGTCCAGGGCAAGGTGCAGAACACCCATGTCCGCTTCCGCGACAACGCCCAGCTGCTGAACATCTGCCAGCGCATCGTCAGCCAGGTTGGCCGGCGCGTCGATGAGAGCTCGCCGATCTGCGACGCGCGCCTCCCGGACGGCTCCCGCGTCAACGTCATTGTGGGACCGCTGGCGCTCGACGGCCCGACGCTCACGATCCGCAAATTCAAGAAGGACAAGCTGACGCTCGATCAGCTCGTCCGATTCGGCTCGATCAGCCCGGAAGGCGCGGAGATCCTCAAGATCATCGGCCGGGTCCGCTGCAACGTGCTGATCTCCGGCGGCACGGGCTCCGGCAAGACCACGCTGCTCAACTGCCTGACGCGCTACATCGACGAGGACGAGCGCATCATCACCTGCGAGGACGCAGCCGAGCTTCAACTGCAGCAGCCCCACGTCGTCCGCCTCGAGACCCGGCCGCCGAACCTCGAAGGCGAGGGCCAGGTCACGATGCGCGACCTCGTGAAGAACTGCCTGCGCATGCGCCCTGAGCGCATCATCGTCGGCGAGGTGCGCGGACCGGAATCCTTCGACCTGCTGCAGGCGATGAACACCGGCCATGACGGCTCGATGGGCACGCTGCACGCCAACTCGCCGCGCGAAGCGCTGTCGCGCCTCGAGAGCATGATCACGATGGGCGGCTATTCTCTGCCCTCGAGGACGATCCGCGAAATGATCACCACCTCGGTCGACGTGGTGATCCAGGCCTCGCGCCTGCGCGACGGCTCGCGCCGCATCACCCACGTCACGGAGGTGATGGGGATGGAGGGCGACGTCATCATCACCCAGGACATCCTCGTCTACGACATCCTCGGCGAGGACGCGAACAAGCGCCTGATCGGGCGCCACAGGTCGACCGGAATCGGCCGCCCGCGCTTCTGGGAGCGCGCCCGCTATTTCGGCGAGGAGAACAGGCTGGCGGCTGCGATCGACGCGATGGACGTCGACGCCGGCTCCCGCGTGGCATGAGGACGCCGAAGAAGGCTGCGCGATGATGATCTCCGCCAACCTCGCCTTCATCCTGCTCGCCGGCATCGCGGCCGCTGGCGCGGCTTACGCTCTGCTCTACCCCTACCTGACCGGGGCGGCCCGTCTGGAGAAGCGCCAGAAGATGGTCGGGCTCGACCGTCGGCGGAGCGTCTCGCCGGCGATCGTGGCCGACAGCCTGCGGCGCGGCCAGGTGGCGGACAGCCTGAAGGCGCTCGACGAGCGCCAGAAGCGGATCAACCGGCCGACCCTCGACATGCGCATCGCGCAGGCGGGGCTGACCTGGTCCAAGGAGAAATTCTACGTCATCAGCGCCGGGATCGGGGCGGCGCTCGCCTTCGGGGCGTTCATGGCGACCGGCGACTGGCGCATCGCTGCGGCCCTCGGCTTCGTCGGCGGGCTGGGCGCGCCGCGCTGGGTGCTCTCGTTCCTCAAGAAGCGGCGCATCAACCGCTTTCTCACTGAGCTCCCCAACGGCGTCGAGGTTATTCTGCGCGGCCTGAAGTCGGGCCTTCCGCTCGGCGACTGCATCCGCATCGTCGCCAACGAGGCTCAGGAGCCCGTGAAGTCGGAATTCCGCAAGATCGTCGAGGAGCAGACCGTCGGCATTCCACTCGCTGAGGCGGCGGGCAAGCTCTACGAGCGCATGCCGGTCTCGGAAGCGAACTTCTTCGGCATCGTGATCGCGATCCAGTCCAAGGCGGGCGGCAGCCTGTCGGACGCGCTCGGCAACCTCTCGAAGGTGCTGCGCGACCGCAAGAAGATGAAGCAGAAGATCCAGGCGCTCAGCATGGAGGCGAAGGCGTCGGCGTCGATCATCGGCGCGCTGCCGCTGATCACCATCGGCGCGATCTCCTACACCAGCCCGAGCTACATGGAGCTGATGTGGAGCACCGGAATCGGCCGCGCGATGCTGGTGCTGTCGGCGGCCTGGATGCTGACCGGCATCCTGGTCATGCGGAAGATGATCAACTTCGACTTCTGAGCCCGCCTCTGGCGGAAATGGCGCGGCGCGCAACGGGGACCGGCAGATGGTCGAGCAGATCTTCAGGACCATTAACGATCCGCACGCGATGGCCGCGCTTCTCGCCGGGATCGCGGCCATCGCGACGGTGCTGACCTTCGCGATGCCGTTGCTCGCCGGCAACCCGCTCGACAAGCGCATGAAGGCGGTGGCGACGGAGCGCTCCAAGATACGCGCGCGCGAGCGGGAACGGCTCGCCCGCGGCGAGCGCCGCGGCCTGAAGCGCGAGCCCAAGGCCTACATGCAGAACATCGTCAGCCAGTTCAATCTGACGAAACATCTGGGCACGGACGACGCCAAGGAACGGCTGCAGATGGCCGGCTACCGTGGACAGAGCGCGATGGTGGCCTTCCTATTCTTCCGGTTGGTGGCGCCGCTCGTCTTCCTCGCCTTCGCGCTGTTCTACCTCTTCGTCATCAACGATTTCGGCTTGTCGCCGCTGATCCGGGTCGGGGGCGCGGTGTTCGCGGCATATCTCGGCGTGAAAGCTCCGGAGCTGTTCCTCAAGAACCAGACCCAGAAGCGCCAGTCCTCGATCAAGAAGGCGTTCCCCGACGCGCTCGATCTGATGCTGATCTGCGTCGAGTCCGGCATGTCGATCGAGGCGGCGTTCCGCAAGGTCGCCGACGAGATCGGTTCCCAGTCGGTGCCGCTCGCCGAGGAGCTGACGCTCGCCATGGCCGAGATGGCCTACCTGCAGGACCGCCGGCTGGCTTACGAGAACCTCGGCCTGCGCACCGGCCTCGACAACGTCAAGGCGGTCGGAACGGCGCTGATCCAGGCCGACAAATACGGCACGCCGATTGGGCAGGCGCTGCGCGTCCTCGCCCAGGACAGCCGCGACACCCGCATGGCGGACGCCGAGAAGAAGGCGGCCGGGCTGCCGCCCAAGCTCACCGTGCCGATGATCGTGTTCTTCCTGCCCGTGATCTTCATCGTGATCCTCGGGCCGGCCTACATCCAGGTCATGGCGGTCAAGTAGAGGCGCCGGCTACTCGCGCGGCGGGAGTTCTTCGGCCGGTTCGATGTCCGGCTCCGCCGGCGCGGTCGGCTGATGCGGGAAGCCCTCGATCGAGCCGAGCGGCTTAGCGTCGCGCTTGATCTCGATCGGACTCGTCACCCAGGCGGTCATCAGCTCCGCGAGCGAGCGCAGGGCATGCATGTGAATGCGCTCATAGCCGTGGCTCGCGTCCACCCCGAAGGTCGCCAGCGCCGTGCGCACGTCGGCGCCGGCCTCGATCGCCGACGCGCTGTCTGAACGGTAGTAGCGGAACACGTCGCGCTGGTGCCGGATGTCGTTCTCGCGCGCGAGCCGGATCAGGTCGTGCGTCAGGTGGTAGTCGAACGGGCCGGTCTGGTCCGCCATCGCGATCGTGACGCCGAACTCGTCGCTGGCCTGGCCGGGAGCGGTCGTGCCGTTGTCGATCGTCACCATCGCGGCGACGTCGTGCGGCAGCACGGCGGAGGCGCCGACTCCGACCTCCTCGGCGATCGACAGCACCCACCAGGTGTCGACCGGCGGCTTCACATCGGACTCCACCACGGCCTTCAGCGTGGCGAGCAGGATCGCCACGCCGGCCTTGTCGTCGAGATGGCGCGAGACGATGAAGCCGTTGTCGAGGAACTCGGCCTGCGCGTCGATCGCCACCACGTCGCCCACGTGGAAGCCGAGACGCTGCAGATCGGCGACGTCGCGCACCAGCGCGTCGACCCGGATCTCCACATAAGGCCAGCCGGTCGGCTGCGTGTCGACCTCATCCGCAAAGGTGTGGCCGGAGGCCTTGAGCGGCAGGATCGAACCCCGATAGGCGCCCTGTTCGGTGAAGATCGTGCAGCGGGCGCCTTCGGCGAAGCGGGCCGACCAGTTGCCGATCGGCACGACCTCCAGCCGGCCGTTCGGCTTGAGCAGCTTCACCTGAGCGCCGAGCGTATCGAGATGCGCGATCAGCGCCCGGGATGGATCCTTGGCCTTGCCCTTGAGCTTCGCCCGGATGGCTCCGCGTCGCGTCACCTCGGGCTCGACGCCGAGCCGGACCAGTTCGTCCACCACGGCGTGCGTGATGCTGTCGGTGAAGCCGCTGGGGCTCGGGATCTTGAGCAGCCCGCGGAGCTGTTCGGCGAGATAATCGATGTCGACGTCAAGACGCGGCATGGGAGCTCGGGACCTGCTGGGTCTCATGCGGACCGAATCGGGAGGCGTCGTCTTACCACGGAGCGCGGCGGCGCTTGCAGGGCGGCGGACCTGGCGACTGCTCGACGCCCAGTCTAACGCCCCGGCGGTCCGAGATGTTCGGCGTCAGCCCAGATCAGCTCCGCCCGATGCGCCGAACGGCGGCCGGCATGGAGAGCGGGAACAGCAGGTCCACAAAGCGCTCCGCCGTCGGCTGCGGCTCATGGTTGGCGAGGCCCGGCCGCTCATTGGCTTCGATGAAGGCGTATTCGGGCTCCCGCGGCGAGCGCACGATGAAGTCGACGCCGACGACCGGGATGTCGATGGCGCGCGCCACCGTCACGGCCGCCTCCACCAGCCGGGCGTGAACCATGCCGGTGACGTCGTGGATGGTGCCGCCGGTGTGCAGATTGGCGGTCTTGCGGACAGTGATCGCCCTGCCGTCCGGCGCCACGTCGTCGAGCGCGAAGCCGGCGGCCTGAACCGCGCGTTCGGTCTCCTCGTCCATAGGGATCGAGCTTTCGCCGCCTGTCGCGGCGGCGCGGCGGCGGCTCTGGGCGGCGATCAGCTCGCGGATCGTGGTCCGGCCGTCGCCGATGACCTCCGCCGGCCTCCGGATCGCGGCCGCGACCAGCTTGAAGTCGATCACGATGAGCCGGAGGTCGTCGCCTTCCGCCTTGCTCTCCACGATCACGCGGTCGCAATAGGCGCGGGCGCGCTCGACCGCGCGCTCGACCTCCGCGATGGTCTCTAGGCCGACCGAGATGCCGCGCCCCTGCTCGCCACGCGCGGGCTTCACCACCACCGAACCGTGCCGGGCGAGGAACTCCGCGAGCTGCTCTCGATCGTTGGCCTCGATCTGCTCCGGCACGGCCACGCCGGCCCGCGCGACGGTGCGGCGCGTCACGGCCTTGTCGTCGCAGATCGACATGGCGACGCCGTTGGTGAGCTCGCTCAGCGACTCCCGGCAGAGGATCGAGCGGCCGCCATGGGTCAGCCGGAAGAAACCGCCTTCGGCGTCCACGACCTCGACTCCGATGCCGCGCCGTCGCGCCTCGTCGACGATGATCTTGGCGTAGGGGTTCAGGCCCTCGACGCCGGGGTCGCCGACGAACAGCCGCTCGTTGATGTAGTTCCGCCGCTTCACCGAGAACGTCATGATGCGGGAGAAGCCCAGCTTCTCGTAGAGCCCGATGGCCAGTTCGTTGTCGTGCATCACCGACAGGTCCATCGTGCCCCTGCCGCGCTTCTGGAAGAACTCCGCAAGCCGCCGAACGAGCGTCTCGCCGATCCCGGGATGGCGAGCCTGGGGGTCGACGGCGAGGCACCAGAGCGACGACCCGCCGTCCGGGTCCCCGAAGGCGGCCGCGTGGTCGACGCCCATCACGGTCCCGATGACTTCGTTCGAGCGGGCGTCGACGGCGATCAGGTGGACCAGCTCCTCGCGGTCCTGCGAGCGCTCGTAAAAATCCGGCGGAGCGCAGACCATCTGGCGGGCGGCGTAGATCCGGTTCACGGTTTCGACGTCGCGGGCGCTTTCGATCGGCCGCACCGTGAAGGCGCGCTGGCCGCGCTTCGACGGCCGGTAGAGGGACAGGTCCAGCCGGAACATGTGGGACGGATCCAGGAACAGCTCGAGCGGCGCCTGGGCGAGCAGCACGTGCGGATCGTCGACATAGACCGCGATGTCGCGCCGGTCCGGGCCTTCCTCGCGCAGTTCCTCGGCCAACGCCGCGGGGTCCCCGAAGGTCTGCGCGAACAGCAGGCGGCCCCAGCCGCAGTCGACGATCGCATTGGCCTGGGGGCTCGCGGGCGGCGCGATCCGCTCGCCTGCTGCCGGCTGGCTGTTCGCGGCCGATAGCGTCATGAGCATGAGTCCTCGTTCCTCGATCTTGCGGATCGGCGCAGTCAGACGCCGTGCGTCTGCAGCCAGACCTCGAGCAGGGCGCACTGCCAGAGCTCGGAGCCCTTCAGCGGCGTGATGTGGGCCGTCGGATCGGCGAACAGCGTGTCGAGATATTCCGGGCGGAACAGGCCGCGCGACCGGGCGGCCTCGCTGCCGAGCGCGTCGCGGACCATCTCGAGCGTCTTGCCTTCGAGATATTTCAGGCCCGGAACCGGGAAATAGCCCTTCGGCCGGTCCACCACCTCTTTCGGCACGACATGCCGCGCGAGGTCCTTGAGCACGCCCTTGCCGCCGTCAGCGAGCTTGTGCTCGCCCGGGATGCGGGCGGCGAGCTCGACGAGTTCATGATCGAGAAACGGCACCCGCGCCTCAAGCGAGTGCGCCATCGTCATGTTGTCGACCCGCTTCACCGGGTCGTCGACCAGCATCACGGTGCTGTCGAGCCGCAGCGCCTTGTCGACGGCGTCGGGCGCGCCCGGCATGTCGAAATGTTCTTCCACGAAGGCGCGGGCATGGTCGGCGCCGGCGTATTCCTCGGTGACGTGCGCGAGGAAGCGTGCGTGATCGCGGTCGAAGAACGCCTTGGCGTAGGCGGCGGCCGGGTCGTTCGCCGCGGCGACCTTCGGATACCAGTGGTAGCCGGCGAAGATCTCGTCCGCGCCCTGGCCGCTCTGCACGACGGTGACGTGCTTCCGGACCTCCTCGGAGAGCAGGTAGAAGGCCACGCAGTCGTGGCTCACCATCGGCTCCGACATCGCCTCGATCGCGCCGGGCAGCGCGTCCAGCATCCGGCTCTCCTCGATGGAGATCTTGTGATGCGTCGTGCTGAAGCGCTCGGCGATCAGGTCGGAATATTTGAACTCGTCGCCTTCCTCTCCGCCGCGCGCCTCGAAGCCGATCGAGAAGGTCTCGATATGGTTGTGGCCGAGCTCCGCCAGCAAGGCGACCACGAGGCTGGAATCGACCCCACCTGAGAGCAGCACGCCGACCGGCACGTCAGCCACCATGCGGCGGGCGACCGCGGTTCTGAGCGAGCCGTGGATCTCCTCGCGCCACTCGTCGAAGGAGCGGGCGACGTCGGCGGCGGACCGCGCGTAGAAGACGGTCCAGTAGACCTCTTCCTTGGTGCGGCCGTCGGGCTCGTAGATGCGCAGGGTCGCGGGCGGCAGCTTGCGCACGCCGGCCAGAATGGTGCGGGGCGCCGGGACGACCGAATGGAAGGTCATGTAGGCGTTGAGCCCTACCGGATCGATCGAGGTGTCGACGCCGCCCGCCCTCAGCAGCGCCGGCAGCGAGGATGCGAAGCGCAGCCGTCCCGCGCCTTCGGAGAGATAGAGCGGCTTGATGCCGAGCCGGTCGCGCATCAGGATCACGCGACCGGTGTCGCGCTCGTGGATCGCGATTGCGAACATGCCGAAGAGCTTCTTCGGCAGCTCGGTTCCCCAGGCGCGCCAGCCTTTGCTGATCACCTCGGTGTCGCCGTCGGAGAAGAACGCGTAGCCCTTGGCCTCGAGCTCGGCCCTGAGCTCCTTGTGATTGTAGATGCAGCCGTTGAACACGATGGTGAGCCCGAGAGCGGGGTCCACCATCGGTTGCTCGGCCTTCTCGCTGAGATCTATGATCTTCAGCCGGCGATGCCCGAAAGCGACCCGGCCGCGGGCCACCACGCCGTCGCCGTCCGGCCCGCGCGCCGTCATGCAGCCGGTCATGGCCGTGACGGCCTCGACCGACGCCGGCTGGCCGAGGAAGGTCACCTCACCGCAGATTCCGCACATTTCCCGCCGCGTTCCTCTTCCTTGAGTGCACTGCACCTAAGGCGGAAGTCGCGAAAAGCGAGTCTGCGCAGTTCCCTCGGCAGGCCCAAAAGCTGGGCGCGCGCTCAGCCCCCGGGACGAGACGGCGCGAGCGGGTCCCGATAGGCTGGCTGCCGAAACGCCCTCGGCCACAGCTGTTCCTCGGAGCAGTTGCGCTGGACAAACAGCCGGGCGTCGTCCCAGCTCATCTGCCCCGGTCGCTGCCGCGCTTTGGGCGCAGCGTAGTAGGCGAGCAGGCCCCTGGCCTGGGCGCACTTCGCCCTAAGCGGCCCCAACGCGGCTTGCTCGCGCGCGATAGCCTCGGCGCGCGCGAGCCGCGCGTAATACGCGTACGCGCTCAGCCCGACATAGCCGATGACCGTCAGGCAGGTGACGGCGAGGAGCGTCTTGAGGAAGCGGTTCAATTCCGGGGCCGCGGGTGACGGAGCCGGCATCCTGCTTGAGAAGGCCTATGTGGCTCAAGCCTTCGTGGTCGTGAGGACGATCTTGCCCATATGCGAGCTCTCCTCCATCAGGCGGTGTGCATCGGCGGCCTTCTCGAGCGGGAAGGTGGCGTGCACGATCGGCTTCGCCTTGCCGGCCGCGACCAGCGGCAACGCCTCGCGCTTCAGCGCCTCGGCGATCTTCGCCTTCTGCGCGGTCGGCCGGGCGCGCAGGGTGGAGCCGGTGACGGTCAGGCGCTTCAGCATGATTGGCGTCAGATCGATCTGAACCTTCGGGCCCTGCATGAAGGCGATCTGCACCAGCACCCCGTCGGGCGCGAGCGACTTGATGTTCTTGTTGGTGTATTCGCCGCCGACCATGTCGAGGATGACGTTGACGCCCTTGCCGCCGGTCTCCTCCTTCAGCACGGCCTGAAAGTCTTCGCTGCGGTAGTCGATGCCGCGCTTGGCGCCGAGCGTCTCGCAGAACGCCGCCTTCTCCGGGCCGCCGGCCGTCGCATAGGCGGTCGCGCCGCGGGCGACGGCGAGCTGGATCGCCGTGGTGCCGATGCCCGAGGTCCCGCCATGAACCAGAAAGCTTTGGCCTTCCTTGAGGCCGGCGCGCTCGAACACATTGGTCCAGACGGTGAAGAAGGTCTCCGGCAGCGCGGCGGCCTCCGTCAGTGATAGCCCCTCGGGGACCGGGAGGCATACGGCCGCGGGCGCGACGGCGTATTCCGCGTAGCCGCCGCCGGTCAGCAGCGCGCAGACCTGGTCGCCGACCTTGAGATCGGTCACGCCCGCGCCGAGCGCCGCGACGCGGCCCGCAACCTCGAGGCCAAGCGTCTCGGGCGCGCCGGGAGGGGGCGGATACATGCCCTTGCGCTGCATCACGTCCGGCCGGTTCACGCCGGCGGCTGCGACCTCGATCAGCACCTCTCCTTCGCCGGGCGCGGGGACCGGGCCGCGCGCCGGGACCAGCACCTCGGGGCCGCCGTCGCCTTCGGCGCGCACATAGGTCATCTCGGTCGGCAGGTCGGTCATCGCTGCGGCCTCTCGGGCTTCGTGTTCCGGAATCCGGCACAGGGTGTGGCGCGACAGGCGCCACAGAGCAAGGCCGGCCGCGACCGCGATGACGCGCGGCGCCGAAATATGCGATGACGGCCGCCGGTTCGCGTTTCGCCCGAGGACATGCCGATGCCGCCGATCTTCGCCGCCCCGTCCGAGCCCACGACGCCGGTCTGGTTCGTCGCTGCAGGCGAGGAGCTTCCGGAGGCGGCGCGCGGCTGGGCGGCGGCCACCGGCTTCGAGGCGAGCCCCGGCGGCTGCCTGCTCGTGCCGGACAGCGCCGGCGGCCTCAAGGGCGTCGTCTTCGGGACCGAGGGCGCGAAGGCGCGCAGCCGAAATCCCTTCCTTGCCGGCAAGCTCGCCGGCGCGCTGCCGGCGGGCGCATACCGGCTGGAAGGCGCGATCGCAGATCCGCGGCTCGCCACGCTCGCCATCGCGCTCGGGTCCTATCGCTTCGCCCGCTACCGCAAGGCGGAGCCGAAGGAGATCCGCATCGCGCTTCCTGACGGCGTGGACGCCGCGGAGGTCGAGCGGGCGGTGGCGGCGACCTTCCTCGGCCGCGACCTCGTGAACACGCCGGCGAACGATCTCGGCCCCGAGGAGCTCGAAACCGCCATCCGCGAACTCGCCGTCCGGCACGGCGCCGAAGTCTCATCGATCGTCGGGGACGCGCTGCTCGACGAGAACTTCCCGCTGGTTCACGCGGTCGGCCGCGCGTCGCCGCGCGCGCCGCGGATCGTCGATCTGCGCTGGGGGCGGGCGGACCATCCGAGGGTGACGCTGGTCGGCAAGGGCGTGTGCTTCGACACCGGCGGGCTCGACATCAAGCCGGGCTCCGGCATGCTGCTGATGAAGAAGGACATGGGCGGCGCGGCGGCGATGATTGCGCTCGCCGAGATGGTGATGGGCGCGAAGCTCCCTGTGCGGCTGCGGCTGATCGTCGGCGCCGTCGAGAACTCGATCTCCGGGAACGCCTTCCGGCCGGGCGACGTCTATCCGAGCCGCAAGGGCCTCAGCGTCGAGATCGGCAACACCGACGCCGAGGGGCGGCTGGTGCTCGCCGACGCGCTCGCGCTCGGCGACGAAGAGGCGCCGGAAATCATGGTCGACGCTGCGACCCTGACCGGCGCGGCCCGGGTCGCGCTCGGGCCGGACCTGCCGCCGCTCTACACCGACGACGACGTTTTCGCCGAAGACCTGCTGCGGCACGCCGCGGCCGAGCATGACCCGCTGTGGCGGCTGCCGCTCTGGAACGCTTACGACGATCTGCTGTCGTCCAAGATCGCGGACGTGAACCATATCTCGGGCGGCGCATTCGCAGGCTCCGTCACCGCAGCGCTGTTCCTGCGGCGCTTCGTCGACAAGGCCGCGACCTGGGCCCATCTCGACATCTTCGCCTGGAACCCCTCGGCGAAACCCGGGCGGCCGGAGGGCGGCGAGGTGCAGGCCGCGCGCGCGCTCGCGGCGCTGCTCGAGGAAAGGTACCGCCGGTGACGCGGTCCGGCGCGCTGCGCGGGCGCGATCGCTGATGCGTCCGCTCGATCCCCGCACCACCCCGGCCCGGCCGGACGTCGCCGCCGCTCACCTCAAGGGCAAGGTCGAGGCGCTCCGCTTCGTCGCGGGCGACCGGCGGCGGGTGGCCGTCGGCCATGTCGGCCTCCGGCGCGCGCCGAATCCTGACGCGCCGCTCGAGACCGAGGCGCTGTTCGGCGAGGAGGTCACCGTCTATGACGAGCTCGAAGGCTGGTCCTGGCTGCAGCTCGCGGGCGACGGCTATGTCGGCTACGCGCCCTCGGCGGCGCTGAGCGGGGAGCTCGGTCCGGGCCCCACGCACCGCGTCTCAGCGCTTCGGACGCTGCTGTTTCCGATCGCCTCCATCAAGGCTCCGCCGGTCGACGCGCTGTCGATGAACGCGCGGGTCTCGGTCGTGGACGAAGACGGCCGTTTCGCCGTGCTCGACACCGGGGCCTATGCGATCGCCGCGCATTTGGCGCCGCTAGACGCCTTCGAGGCGGACCCGGTCGCGGTCGCCGAGCGCTTCATCGGCGCGCCCTATCTGTGGGGCGGCCGCACGAGCCTCGGCCTCGACTGCTCCGCGCTCGTCCAGCTCTCGCTCGCCGCCTGCGGCACAAAGGCGCCGCGCGACACCGACATGCAGGAGGCGGCGCTGGGAGAGGCCATCCCGCTCGACACGGCGCGCCGCGGAGATCTCGTGTTCTGGAAGGGGCACGTCGCGCTTCTGCGTGACGCCCGCTCCATCGTCCACGCCAACGCCCACGCGATGGCGGTCGCAGTCGAGCCGCTCGGCGCCGCCATCGCTCGCATCCAGGCGGCCGGCGACGAGGTCAGCAGCGTTCGTCGGCTCGACTGAGGCGCCAGCTCAGGCGCGGCGATCGACGCCCGTCGTCTCCGGGGCGGCGGCCTTCGGACCGCCGCGCGCGACGCCCACCATCGCGGGGCGCAGTATGCGGTCGCCGATCACGTAGCCGTCCTGCATGACCTGCACGACGGTGCCAGACGGAACGCTTGGATCGGGCGCCTCGAACACCGCCTCATGATGATGCGGATCGAACGGCTTGCCGCGCGGGTCGAGCTTCTTCACGCCGTTCTTCTCGAGCGCCTTGAGCAGTTCGCGTTCGGTGAGCTCGACGCCTTCGACGAGCGCCGTGAAGACCGGGTCCGCGATCTCCTCGGCGGCGTCTCCGCCGGAGGTTCCCGGGCCGGCCGCCGCGTCCAGCGCGCGTCGCAGATTGTCCGCGACGCCCAGCAGGTCGCGCGCGAAGGAGGACACCGCGTAGCGCTTGGCGTCCTGTACCTCGCGCTCGGTCCGCCGGCGCAAGTTTTCCATCTCCGCGTGCGAGCGCAGCAGCCGGTCGCGCAGGTCGGCGACGGCGGCTTCGAGTTCGGCCGCGCGATCGGAATCAGCGGCCGCCGGGGCGTCCGTCACTTCCGCTTCGACGGTCGCGTCGGCGCGCTGCTCATCGGTTTGCGCCGCGTCGGCGGCTCCGGCGGCCTTCAGATCGTCTGGCGTGGGGTTTCCGGGCGAAGTCGGGTCCGGCATCGCGCGCCCTTCCATTGCGTTCACATCCTGGAGAGGCGTCGGATATCAGTCTGCGAATGACAAAAATCAAGCCGGGAGCGCAGCTCGCCGCGCTGGGGGCTCAGTTCACCCGCACCTGCGCCGAGGCGGTGGCGCCGGTGGCGTCCATCACGGTGACGCGCGAAAAACCGGCGCCGGCGACCGGCCACAGCGTCTCCCGGCGCCGCTCCGGAGCGAGCGGCCGGCCGTCGACGAGCCAGCGGAACGGCGGCGTTCCGCCAGCGGCCTTGAGCGCGAGGCCGGCGCCGGCTTCGACCTCCACCCGCGCGCCATCCGGCGGGAACGCGACCGCAAGCGGCGCGGGCTCGCGCGCGCCGAGCACGGGAGGCGGCGCTCCGGCGGGCCGGAACCGTTGCAGCGGCGCCGGGAGTTCCGCGAGCGTCAGCGCGGCGGGCGGCGCCGGGAGCGGCGCGATCGCTTCCCCGGTGCGGGCGAAGGCGTCGAACAGTATCGGGGCTGCGGCCTCGCGGCCGACGAGGCCGGAGCTTGAGGCGCCGTCGGGGCGCCCGGCCCAGACGGCGATGACGCGGCGGCCGTCGAAGCCGATCGCCCAGGCGTCGCGGTAGCCGTAGGAGGTGCCGGTCTTGAAGGCGAGCCGTCCGCCGAGCGCCGCTTCCGGCGGCGGGCTTTTGAGCAGCGCCTGCGCGACCTGCGCGGCCGCGACCGGGTCGACCAGCCGGCGGCCCGGCGTCGCCGCGTCCGCAGTCTCGCTCGGGTCGCAGGTGAGCGCCACGGTGACGCCGTTCCGCGCGAGCCCGGCGTAAAGCGTCGCGAGGTCGACCAGGCGGACTCCGACGCCGCCGAGCGCCACCGCGAGCCCCGGGGTCTCGCCCGCCGGCAGCGCGACGGCCGCGCCGGCGGCGCGCAACCGGGCCACGAAGCGCGCCGGCCCGACTGCGTCGAGCAGCGCCACCGCGGGGATGTTGAGCGACAGCGCCAGCGCCTCCGCCGCGCTGACTGTCCCGTGGAAGCCTTGGTCGAAGTTGCGCGGCGCGTAGTCGCCGAAGCGCGCCGGCCGGTCCTCGATCAGCGTGGCGGGCGCGGCGACGCCGTTCTCGAACGCCAGCGCATAGATGAAGGGCTTGAGCGCCGAGCCGGGCGAGCGGACCGCGCGCGTCTGATCGAGCGCGCCTGCGCGGGCGGCGTCGAAATAGTCCGCCGAGCCCACAGAGGCTTCGATCGCGCCGGTCGCGACATCGGCCGCCACGATCGCGACGGAAAGTCCGGGGCCGAGCGCCCGGGCGCGATCACGCGCAAGTTCCTCGAGCGAGCGCTGCAGGTCTCGCCTGATGGTGAGCCGAACCACGGCGCCCGCGCCTGCCCGCGCCGCCGCGGCCTCGGCCACATGGGGGGCGAGGTTCGGGAATGCGCGGCGGCCGTCCGGGACGGGCTCGGCAGTGGCGTAAGCCGCCTCGGCGGCCGAGATGACGCCGGCGGCGGCCAAACGCCCCAGCACGCGGTCGCGCGCGGCCTTTGCGGCGGCGCGATCCCGGTCAGGTCGCCGCGCCTCGGGCGCCTGAGGGATCGCCACGAGCAGCGCCGCCTCGGCGGTGGAGAGCCGAGCCGGCTCCTTGCCGAAGAAGGCGAGGCTCGCGGCCCGCACGCCCTCGAGGTTGCCGCCATAGGGCGCCAGCCGCAGATAGAGGTCGAGCACGCCGGGCTTTCCGACCCGGCGCTCGAGCGCGAGCGCCGCTCCGGCCTCGCGCCATTTGCGGGCGAGGGTCCGGGAGCGATCGGGCGTCACAAGCCGCACCACCTGCATCGTGAGCGTCGAGCCGCCCGACACGATCCCGCCCGACCGCGCCGCCTGCCAAGCCGCCCTGAGCGCCGCCAGCGGGTCCACGCCCGGATGCGCGAAGAACCGCTTGTCCTCATAGGCGAGCAGCATCTTCAGAAAGCGCGGGTCCACCTCGGATTGGTCGACCGGCAGCCGCCATGCCCCGTCGGCCGCCGCAAAGGGCCGCAGAAGCCGTCCGTCCCGGTCGAGCACGAGCGTCGAGAGCAGCGCAGCGCGGCCGGGCTCCGGGGGAGGCACGGAGCCCAGGCTGATTCCGGCCGCGCCCGCTCCGGCGAAAGCGAGGAGCGCCGCCGCCGCCGCGAGCCTGCGCAGCTTCACTTCGTGGTCACCTCCACGAACCCGGCGCCGGTGCGGGCGAAGCGCTCGGCGCGGTACATGTCCTCGACCGTCGCGGCCGGCTGCGCATAGCGCCCGGGGGCGACGGCGCGCACCACATAGGCCGCCGTATAGACCGCCGGCCCGTCCGCCTCGCGATCGAACGCAGCGACGAAGCGGTCGTCACGGAACTCGGAATGCGCAGGCTGCGGAGCGTCGCCGAGGAAGGAGAACGCGTCCGAACTCGCGCTGGTGACGAGCGCCGGATTGTCGATCTCGAACCCGGCCGGCAAGCGATCCACGAGCAGCACGCGGCCCGGCCGGGGCTCCGGCTCGGTGACGGTGAGCACCGCGATCAGCCGGGTGTTCTGCGCCACCTTGGAGGGATCCGCCTCGGCCCCTGCCGACGTGTAGAAGCGGCGCTCGAGATGGAAGCCGTTCTCCGCCGGGGGCTCCGGCGTGGCCGGCGCGCCCTTCACGGTCACCACCGCCTCGAGCGGCGTGCGCCCCGCATTGGTGACGGTCGACGCCGCAGCGGCGAGCCGCTCCGGCGGGAAGGTCAGCTCGAGCGCGCCCTTGTGGGGCGCTCCGTCCACCGTGAGCGTCAGGTCGGCGCTCTGGGCCTTGAGCGCGCGCGCGGCGATGAGCAGCCAGGCGTTCTCCTGCGTCGTCAGAATGTCCCGGCCACGCCGCGCGGTAGCGATCCGGCGCAGCGCGGCGGGCGAGGCGAGGGCGTCGATGCGGTTCTCCGCCGCGAGCGCCACGATCCCAGCGCGATCCCTGAGCACCGACCCGAAGTCGTCGCGGGCGGAATCGTCTGGCGGGTTGATCTCGGCCGCCGCGAACGCCTTCTTGGCGCGCGCGAAGTCGCCGGCCTGCGCGAGCGCGGCCCCGATATGCGCGCGGGCGAGGGGACTGGCGAACTCCTCGATCTTCACGTCGGCGAGGTAGCGCAGGTCGCCCAGCAGCGGCCTGCCCTGCTTGGCCAGCACGTAATAGGCGTAGGCGACGTCGCTTTCAGTTGAATCCTGCCGCACGCCGATTGCGTTGCGGAGGTTATCGAGCGCCTGGCTGAAGGCGCGGTCCGGGACCGGCAAGCCCGCGGCCCGCGCGCGGCCGAGCGCGTCCGTGACATAGGCGTCGAGCCAGAGATCGCCGCCCTCCGCCGACCACAGGCCGAACGACCCGTTCGAGTCCTGCCGAGACAGGATTCGGTCGATCATCTCCGCCGCACGCGCCTTCGCGTCTTCGGGCTTGACGCCAGAGAGGCCGAGCTCGTCCCCATAGGCGAGCGCCAGCAACCGGCTCGAGAGCTGCTCCGAGCAGGCGTAAGGATAGCCGTCGAGCGCCAGCTTGAAGGTCGCGGCGTCCAGCATGCCGGGCTTGTTGACGGTCAGCGCCACCGAGCCGGTTCCCGGAACGATGTCCGCCAGCGTGTCGCGCGAGACCGTGACGCTCGCGCCCTCGGCGAGCGCGATGACGTTGCGCCGCGTCACCGGCGCGGCGGCCGGCTTCACATCGAGCGCCAACGCCTGGACGAGCGCGCGGCCGTCCGGCCCCTTCAGCGTCACGTCGATCCGCGCAGGCCCGACGCCGCGCGCCGCGAGCGGGAATTCGAGCGCCCCGCGGGCCTTGGCGGCCAGCGTGAGCTTCTTCGAGGCCGCGGCGGCGGAGAGCGGGCCAGAGACCGCGACGTCGAGCCGATACTCGCCGGCCGGACCCGAGACGTTGTCGAGGTCGAGCCTGAGCCGCGAGGAATCGCCATCGGCCAGGAAGCGCGGCAGAGCGGTCGTGACGACCACCGGATCGGCGACCACCATGTCCTTCGCGGCATGGCCGAGCTTGCCGGCCGACCAGGCGACGGCCATCAGGCGCACCGTGCCGTTGAACGCAGGCAGCTCGATCGGGATCACCGCCTCGCCGCCCGGTCCGACGGAGACGAGCCCGGAGAACAGCGCCAGCGGCGCCTGGGTCGGCGTGTCCTGCAGGCCGCCTGCGCCCGTGTCGTCGCCGCCTGAGCGGATCTTCCCGGCCTTTGCGCCCATGCCGTCGATCAGCTGGCCGTAGAGGTCCCGGATCTCCGCGGCGAGCTTGCGCTGGCCGTAAACCGCTTCGTCCGGCGCCGGCGCCTTGTAGCCGGTCAGGTTGAGGATGCCGACGTCGACGGCCGCGAGCGTGACATAGGCCTTCTCGCCGCCCGTGAGGTTCGTCAGCCTCACAGGCACGTCCAGCGAGCGCCGCGGCTCCGCCTTTTCGGGCGCTTCGATCGCGACCGCGATGGTTCGGTCGGCGGCGTCGATCTGCGCGTGCGCGACGCCGATGGCGCGGCCCGGCATGCGGCTCGCCTTGGCGTCGAGCGGCCGGTGCACGAAGGCCACCACGTAAGCGCCGGGACGCCACGCCTCGGTGACCGGGAAACGCGCCGTCGCGCCCTTTTCCGAGACATCCAGCGTCGTTTGGTCGATCACGCCGGCGGCCACCACCATCACCGTCGCGCGGCCGGCCAAGCGCGAGGCGAGGGTGACGGTCGCAGTCTCCCCCGGCCGGTAGCTCGGCTTGTCGAGCGCCACGTCCATCATGTCGGGCGTGTCGGCCGAGGCGGCGGCGAAGAAGCCGGCGTCGAAGGCCACACTGGTCGCCGGCCCCTGCGGATCGGGGCTCGTCACCTCAAGGCGATAGCGCCCATAGGCGACCTTGGACTCCACCCGCGCCGCCCCGTCGGCCGCGACGTCGAGCTTGCCGTCGGCGATGCGGCGGACGCGGTTCACGGTCTCGAAATTCCAGCGCCCGTTCGTCGCGTACCACTGGTAGCTGGTCTCGATGCGAACGAGCTGCCAGGTCAGGCCCTGAGCCGCCGCGCCCTTGCCGTCCGCCCCGACGACGCGGACGTCGAAGCGCGCAGTCTCGCCGTCGCCCACCCGCTCGTCGAACAGCGGCTTGATTCCGATGCGCGGGCCGGAGGCTGCGACCGGCAGCGTCAGCTTGCGTTCGAGCGTCCGCCCGGAAGGCTCGGCGAGCCGCAGCGCGACCTCGGCCTCCAGCGGGCGGGTCGCCTCCGGCAGGGGCGGCTCGGCCACACGGACCGTCGCGCGGCCCTGGGCGTCGGTGCGGCCGAGGCCGTCGATCGGCGTGCGTTGCGGCGCGACGACCTCGTCGGAGAGCCCGAAGCGGTAGCCCTCGAAACCCGGCAGCCCGCCGTCGCGGACACGCAGCGTGACGTCGCCTTCGAGCGCGAGATCGGCCGCCGGCGCGCCATAGAGCCAGCGGCCGTCGACCGTCACGGTCGCCCCTGCCGCGCCGAGCTCGGGCGACTTCGACTCGAGCCTGAGATCAAGCCGCTCCGGCACATAGTCGGCGACCAGGAAGCTGGTCGCCCCGATCGGCTCGCCCTTGGTCTCGGCCAGCGCCTCGACCCGCCACGTCCCTTCCATCGCCTGATCGACCAGCGGCACGTCGAGCGTGCGCCCGCCCGCGCCCGCGTCGGAGGTCACGACGCGGCGATCCTCGACGCCGTCGGGGCGCTTGACGACGAGCGTCAGCGGAAGGCCATCGACGCCGGCGCCCTTGTCGTCGCGCAGAAGGGCCGTGAGATGCACGGTCTCCTTCGGGCGGTAGACGCCGCGCTCGGCGAAGAGCTGAGCGTCGAGCGGGCCGGGGGCCTCGCGGCCGCCGACGCCGCGGTCCGAAAGGTCGAAGCCGGCGCGGGTCAGGTCGAGGAAGCCGTAATCGTCCTTGGCCGAGGCGACCAGCACCGCCGGCGCCTCCCCGCCGGTTCCGCGCGTGAGGCCGGGCTCGAACGTCGCGAAGCCGTCGGCGTCGGTCGTCCGGGTCGCCAGCACCTCGTTGTCGCGGGCGACAAGCTTGAGCTCGACGCCTTGGAGCGGCGCGGCGCTCGCCAGCGAGCGGGCGAAAGCCTTGACGCCGTCTGAGCCCGAGACGGCCGTGAGGCCGAGATCGGAGACCACGAACCACTGCGTCGCCTGCGCGTCCCAGGGCTCCGGCTCGACCGCATTTTCGGGTCGGGCGGCCATCACATAGACGCCCGGCGAAAGCTTCGGCGCAGCTTCGGAGATGGGGAAGGCGGTGACGACGTCGAGGTTCTGCTGGCGCTCGACCAGGAGCTCGCCGCTGTACACCGAGGCGGCGGCGTCCTCCCTCAGCCTGTCGAGATCGGAGGCGTTGAGCTGCTTCTGGAACTCGCCGGACACCACCGACTGGGCGAGGCTTCGGTCGCCGATGCGGAAAATCTCGACCCGCACGGCGTCGACATTGGTCGACGCCACCGGAATGCCCTGCTGGCCGGTCGAGGGCAGCACGTAATTGCGCCCGGTGAACCGCACCGACGGGGCGCGGTCGCGAACATAGATGTGGAAGTCCTTCGCCGCGGCGAGCGGCTCGTCGACATCCGACGGCAGGCCGGCCCGGACCGTCAGGTCATAGGTCTCGCCGTGCTTCAGGCCGTCGACGCAGAGCTGCTGGCCCTCGGCCGTGACCGCGGGGGCGTCGACGCCCTTGACCGCGACGTAGGGCGCGAAATCCACCCGGCCTTTGGCGAGATCCTCGGAAAACTGCACGCAGGCGCGCGGCGCAGCGGCGTCGGAATCGACCGAATAGTCGACGACCCGGAAGCCGTGCTCGGCCCTCATCGCCTCATAGGCGTTGCGCGCGTCCGCGCTGTCGGCGAGCGCGAGGCTCGCCTTGTAGGCGTCGAGCGCCGGCCGCCAGTCCTCTCGCGCCGCGAAGGCGTTGGCCAGCACCGCGAGCGCGCGGGCGCGGCTCTTCGGATCGCCGGCGAGCTGGTAAGCCCGCCAGCCGGCCCCGACCGCCTGCTCGCGCAGGCTCTCCTTCTCGGAATAATCGTCAGTTTCGACCCGCGTGAGCGCGACCGAGAGATTGCGCCACGCCTGCTCGTTGTTCACGTCCTTGCCGGCCGCGAGCGCCATCGTCACCGCGGCCTCGCGCCAGCTGCCGGCGCGGATCTGGGCCACGCCCTGCTTGATCAGCTCCGCGACGGGCCGGGCGTCGGACTGCGCCTCGCGCTTGAGGCGCGCCTCGAGCTTCAGAGCGCTCTGGTTGGCGCCTCCGTTCTGGAAGGGCTTGGCGGGCTCGGCCCCGGACGGTCCGCAGGAGAGCGCCAGCGCCAGCGTTGCGGAAGCGGCGGCTTTGGCGATCCAGCCAACGAGAGCGCGCGCGGTCATCTCGATCCCCCGACCTCTGTTGAGCTACGATAGACCTGCGGCGGTCGCCGCGAAATGACGTTCCGCGATTCACCGGTTCCTAAGGCGCGCCATGCGATCACGCTTGATCGGGGTCACCCTGGGGCGACTGGAATGGCGATGACGCACGCGGCTGCGGGTTCGGCGATCCTTGCGCCTGCGCAGTCCCGGCCCCTGTTCGAGGGCGCCGGCGTCCGGCTCATCGTCTTCATCTGGGCGATGTTTTCGATCGCGACCGCCCTGAACGCCTATCCGACCGTCATTGACCAGCTGTCGACCGACGACGCGATGCGGCTCGCGGAGGTCAGGGACCTGCTCGCCGGCCAAGGCTGGTTCGACCTCGCGCAGCATCGGCTGAACCCGCCGGACGGCGTGATCATGCACTGGTCGCGCGTCATCGACCTGCCGATCGCGCTGATCCTCGCGGCGTTCGAGCGCCTGTTCGCGCCCGATCTCGCGCTCAAGGCGACGCTGATCGTCTGGCCGCTCCTTCTCCTGCTGCCGGCTCTGCTCGCCGTGGCGTCCGCCGCGCGCAGCCTCGGCGGCCCGCAGGCCGCGGCGCTCGGCGCGTTCATGATCGTGATGTCGCCGGGGGTGACGGTTCGCTTCGCGCCCGCCGCTCTCGACCACCATGGCGCGCAGCTTGCTCTGGCGCTCGGCCTGCTCGCCTGCGCCCTGAAGATCGACCGCTCTGCGCGCGCCGCAGCCGGGGCTGGGCTCTGCGCGGCCGTGATGATGGCGATCGGCATGGAGACGGCGCCGCATGTCGCCGCCTGCGCGGCGCTGATCGCGCTCCGCTGGGCGATCACCGGCAAGGAGGACGTGGCGCGCGGAGCGCGGGTGTTCGGGCTCGTCTTTGCGGCCGGAGTCGTCGCCATCGCGCTCGCGACGCTTTCGCCGGCAAGCTGGAGCGCGCCGGTTTGCGACACGCTCGGGCGCGGGCATCTTGCAGTCGCGCTCGCCGGTGGGCTTGGGCTCGCTTTCGCCGCCTCTTTCGTGCGCGGAGGCGTGGCGCAGCGGCTCGCAGCCCTGGGGGCGCTCGGCGTCGCGGCGTTCGGCGCCCTGATGGCGGCTGCGCCGAACTGCCTCGCCTCTCCCTATGGCGCGCTGCCGGAGAAGCTGAAGACGGACTGGCTCGCCAATGTCCAGGAGGCGCAGAACATCGTCTCGGCCGCGATCCTCGGTCCGACCTCCATGCTCGCTGTCGGCCCGGCGCTGGTGGCGCTGATCCTGATCATGGGCTGGGCCGTCTGGTCGGCGCGATCGGCCCCGAGCGACGCGCGCTGGCGGGTCTGGACCGTCGCCGCGATGTTCGGCGCCGCGCTTGCCGTGACGGTCTGGCAGATCCGCGGCGCGAGCCTCGCCTTCGCGCTCGGCGCTCCGCTGCTGCCGCTGCCGGTGCTGGCGGCCGCCCGCAGCGGCGGCCGCGCGCGCGCCATCCTCGCCCTCATCGTCTTCGCGCCCGTGACGTCGACCATCATCGGTCTGCAGGTCGCCGGAGCGGTCGGCCTGCCGTCGATCGAGAACCAGCGGATGTCCTTCACGGGCTGCCCGATGGCGGATTATCGCGCGCTTCGGCGACTGCCGGCCGGTCTGGCGTTGAACACGATCGACACGGGCCCGTTCATCCTCGCCTTTTCGCCGCTCGCGGTCGTGGGCGCGCCCTACCACCGCAATGTCGACGGGCTGATGGCCGAGCTCGAGGCCTTCCAGGGCAGCGACGAGACGGCGCGCGCGGTGGCGCTGTCCCGCCGGGCGGAGTATGTCGTCGTGTGCTCGGTCGACGGCGGCGCCCGCTCGAACGCCAAGGCGCATCCGGACGGTTTTTCGGCGATGCTGTTGTCCGGCCAGCCGCCGGCCTGGCTGCAGCCGGTCGATCTCGGGCCGGACGCCAAGCTGCGGGCCTTCAAGGTCATGGCCGGGCGCTGAACGCGCGAAGATTGAGACGTCGCATGCCGGATTCCGATTCGCCCTCCGCCAAGACACGTCCCGGCCGCGGGGCCGATGCGGCGGCCCGCGAGGCGGAGCGGCGCGAGCGACTGGCTGCGGCGCTGCGTCAGAACCTCAAGAAACGCAAGGCTTCCGACCGGGCGAAGCGCGAGGATCCGGACCCGCAGGGCGGCTCCGCGGCCTGAGCGGACCGCGCTGCGTTGTGCCTCCGGCGCGCATAAGCTAGACCGCGGGGTCCGCAGCCGCTCGTCGGCCGCAGGAAACCGGCCGCGTCTGACTGGTCGTCGCGCCGCCCCCGAGGAGGCTCCATGGACCGCATCCGCATCGTCGGCGGCGCGCCGCTGTTCGGCCGCATCCCGATCTCAGGCGCGAAGAACGCGGCTCTGCCGTTGATGATCGCGAGCCTGCTGACGCCCGAGACATTGACGCTCGAGAACGTGCCGCGGCTCGCTGACGTCGCGCTCCTCAAGCGGATCCTCGGCAATCACGGCGTCGAGGTCACGGTCGAGGGCAAGCGCCCGGCGCAGGACGAGTTCACCGGCGATACGGTGCGCCTCACGGCGCGCGAGATCGTCGACACCACCGCGCCCTATGACCTCGTCTCCCGTATGCGCGCGAGCTTCTGGGTGCTCGGCCCGCTGCTGGCGCGCATGGGCGAGGCCAAGGTCTCGCTGCCGGGCGGCTGCGCGATCGGCACCCGGCCGGTCGACTTCTTCCTGTCCGGCCTCCGGTCGCTCGGCGCCGAGATCGAGATCGACCGCGGCTATGTAATCGCGAAAGCCCCCAAGGGCCTCATCGGCGGCCGCGTCGAGTTCCCCAAGGTTTCGGTGGGCGCGACCCACGTCGTGCTGATGGCCGCGGCGCTGGCGCGCGGCGAGACCGTCATCGAGAACGCGGCGCGCGAGCCCGAGATCGTCGACCTGGCAGACTGCCTGATCAAGATGGGCGCGAGGATCGAAGGCGCCGGCGGCTCGGTCATCCGCATCGAGGGCGTCACGTCGCTGGGCGCGGCGCGCCACCGTGTGCTGCCCGACCGGATCGAGACGGGCACCTATGCGATCGCCGTCGCGATGGCCGGCGGCGACGTCGTGCTGGAGGGGGCGCGGCACGATCTGCTGGAGTCGGCCTTCGACGTGCTGGTCGAGGCCGGAGCGGAGATCTCGACCACCAATGACGGCGTGCGGGTCGCCCGCAACGGCCACGGCGTCGCTCCGGTGCGGGTGACGACCGCGCCGTTCCCTGGGTTTCCGACGGACCTGCAGGCGCAGCTGATGGCGCTCACCGCCCGCGCCAAGGGCTCCTCCTCGATCACCGAGACGATCTTCGAGAACCGGTTCATGCACGTGCAGGAGCTCGTCAGGCTCGGCGCCAAGATTCACCTCGACGGCGACACCGCCGTCATTGAGGGCGTCGAGAAGCTGACCGGCGCGCCCGTGATGGCGACCGACCTGAGAGCCTCGGTCTCGCTGGTGATCGCGGGTCTTGCCGCCGAGGGCGAGACGATCGTCAACCGCGTCTACCATCTCGACCGCGGCTTCGAGCGGCTCGAGGCGAAGCTTTCGCGCTGCGGCGCGACGATCGAGCGGCTGTCGAGCTAGCCGCGCCCTCTTCTCAGACGACCGTCACGCGCAACTCGCCCACGCCCTCGACCGCGCCGTGGAGCGCGTCGCCGCGCGCGACCGGGCCGACGCCCGCCGGCGTGCCGGTGAAGATCAGGTCGCCGGGCGCGAGTTCGAACAGGCGCGACAGATAGGCGATCATCTCCGGGACGGTCCAGATCAGCTGGTCGAGATCGCCCGTCTGGCGGCGCGCGCCGTTGACGTCGAGCGTCACCGCCCCCTTCGTCGGGTGGCCGATCTCGGCCGCGCGGGCGAGCGATCCGCAAGGCGCCGCATGGTCGAACGCCTTCCCGACCTCCCATGGGCGCGCAAGCTTCTTGGCCTCGGCCTGCAGGTCGCGCCGGGTGAAGTCGATCCCGACGCCGTAGCCGAAGACGAGATCGAGCGCCGCGGCCTCAGGGACGTCTCGGCCGCCTTTCTCCAGCGCCACCACCATCTCGACCTCGTGGTGCACGTCCGAGGTCGCGGTCGGGTAGGGGAAGGTCCCGCCGTCCGGCAACAGCGCGTCCGGCGTCTTCATGAAGAAGAACGGCGGCCCGCGGTTCGGGTCGTGGCCCATCTCGATCGCATGCGCGGCGTAGTTCCGGCCGACGCAATAGACCCGCCGCGCCGGAAACAGCATGGACGTCCCGCGCACCGCGACGGCGGGCTGTTGGGGCGGCGGAAATGCGTAGGACGGCATGATCTGGGCTCCCGAATCCGGCCGCACAATGCGGCGGCCGCGGCGGGCCGCAAAGCCATGATCTTCGTCCGCCCACTGGACCAGCCTCGGGGGCGCGCCCTAGAACAGGCGCTTCCGCGGCCCAGGCACGACGGTCTCATGGACATTTCAGGCTCTCACCGCATTCCGGCGCCGCGCGCCACCGTCTGGGCGGCGCTCAGCGACCCGGCGATTCTGAAGGACTGCCTGCCGGGATGCGAGCGGCTGGAGAAGACGCCCGACGATCGGTTCCAAGGGGCGGTGTCGGCCAAGATCGGCCCAATCAAGGGCGGTTTCGCGGGCGCGGTCACTCGCAGCGCGGCGTCCGCGCCTGAGCGCTTCACGCTCGAAGGCGAGGGCGACGGCGGTCCGGCGGGCTCCGCCAAGGGCCGCGCCGAGGTCACGTTGCGGGAGGAGGCCGGCGAGACGGTCGTCAGCTACGCCGCCAAAGCCGACCTTGCGGGCAAGATCTCCCAGCTCGGCGCGCGGCTGGTGACGGGCTTCGCCCGCAAGACCGCAGAAACGTTCTTCGAGCGGCTGGCGGAGCGGCTGGCGAGCTCCTCCGCGGCGGCGCCGGCGCCGAGCGTCGAGGCGCCGCTGGCGGACGCTCCGCCCCTGGTGCACGAGGAGCCCGCGGAAGCGCCCGCAGTGGTCGACGCCCCGCCGCTCGCCTATGGCTCCGCAGCGCTGACCGGCGCCGGTCTGCCGGCGGACCCGACGGCCGCGAATGTGATCCCGGACGCTCCGTCGCCGGAGACGATCGGCGCAGACGAGGACGTCACCCCGCCCGGCGCGACGAATTCGGGCGCGATCACGCGCATCATGCTGGTGGCCGCGATCGTGGTGATCGCCGCCTGCGCCATCTATTACTTCGTGTGGCAGGCGCCGCCGGTCTAAGCCAGCTCACTCGGCGCCCAGGACTCGCGCGCGGATCTGCTCCAGCCGGCCGAGCCGCTCCACGGTCTCCGGCCCGGAAAGTTCGGTGGCGCGCGCGACCAGCGCCTCGGTCACGGCGAGCAGGCTCGCGAAGGAATCCCACGTCCCGGCGCTCTCCGTGGCGCCGACGAGCGTCGCGTTCGCGTGCGCTGCGGCGGGCGCGTCGGCAGAGTCGGTCAGCAGCACCACCCAGGCTCCCCGCTCGGCCGCGAAGGCGCAGAGCCGGATCACGTCGCGCTGATAGCGGCGCACGTCATAGGCGACGATGACGGTCCGGCGGCCGACGTCGATCAGCCGGTCTGGCCAGGTGGCGGAGAGCGAGCCGATCTCCTCCACGCCGCCGCGGATGATCTCGAGGTGCCGGACCAGCAGGCGCGCGAGCGCCTGGCTGAAGCGGCCGCCGACCACCAGCACGTGGCGCTTCGGATCGGCCAGTCGCCGCGCCGTCGCCTCGAACTCGGCGCGATCGAGGTCGCGGAACGCCGCGGCGACGTTTTCCGCAAGCTTCGCCCCGAAAGCCGCGAGGCGGTCGCCGTCGAGCAACTCTGCCGCCGCATGGGCCGTCCAGCGCCCGAGAGGCGACGCGCGTTCGGCCGCCAGTTCGGCGCGCAGCCGCTCCTGCAGGCCGCGCCAGCTCTTGAAGCCGAGCTTGGCCAGCAGGCGCAGCACGGTCTGCGAACTCGCCCCCGCGCTGCGGGCGAAACGCGCCATCGGCGCGAGGCCGGCGACCGGATAATGCGCAGCGAGATGCTCCGCCGCGCGGCGCTCGCGCGGCGTGAGCTCGGACATGATCTCCGACAGGGTCTGCGCGACCGTTCGAGAGGAAGCCGCCGCTCCGTTCAGCGCCATCGCACTCTCACGCCCCGCACTCATGGTCACGTTCATTCCATATTGACAGAAACATCGGCTCTCTGGAACGATCGTTCCAACGAGGGGCGGCGTCGACCCCGCCTCCGGCGGCCGGGGGAACGCGCCGCCTCGCCCGGGGATTCACGCCGGGCGTCCCGTCGACGTCAACGGGGCTCATCTCATGGCGCAGGACCTACGCGGCGTGACCTACCAGACGGTAGACGCCGGCTACTTCGAAAAGCGTGGATTGATGCGTTACGCGGGCGTCGCGAGCCTCTGGGCTCTGGGCGTCGGCGCCGTGATCTCCGGCCACTTCTCCGGCTGGAACTTCGGTTTCGCGACCGGCGGCTGGGGCGGCATGCTGGTCGCGGGGATCATCATCGCGATCATGTATCTCGGCCTCACCTTCTCGATCGCCGAGATGTCCGCCGCGCTGCCGCACACCGGCGCGGCCTACTCCTTCGCCCGCACCGCCATGGGGCCATGGGGAGGCTTCCTCACCGGCCTCTGCGAGAACGTGGAATACGTCATCACGCCGGCGGTGGTGGTGACCTTCATCACCTCCTACGTGAACTCGATCTTCGGGCTTGATCCAGCGTACTCGCCGCTGATCTGGATCGGCTTCTACGTCGTGTTCGTCGCGCTCAACGTGTTCGGCCTGGAGCTGTCGTTCCGGGTAACCATGGTGGTGACGCTGATCTCGCTCGCGGTGCTGGTGTTCTTCTGGCTCAGCGCGATCCCCAACATGGATTTCTCCCGCTGGGCGCTGAACATCGGCGTCGGGCCGGACGGCGCCGCCGTGGAGCTGCCCGAAGGCGGCGGCGAGCTGTTCCCGTTCGGCGTCTCGGGCGTGCTGGCGACGCTGCCCTTCGCGGTCTGGCTGTTCCTGGCGATCGAGCAGCTGCCGCTCGCAGCCGAGGAGTCGATCGACCCGAAGCGCGACATGCCGAAGGGCATCATCCTCGGCATGGTCACGCTGATGGTCTCGGCTTTCATGATCGTGCTGCTCAATCCGTCGGTCGCAGGGGTCGGCTCCTTCAAGCTGAGCTCCTCTCTGGAGCCGCTGCTTGACGGCTTCCGGGCGATCTATGGCGACGGAGGCGTGGTGGTGCTGGGGCTGGTGGCCCTGACGGGTCTGATCGCGAGCTTCCACACCATCCTCTACGCGCAGGGCCGGCAGATCTACTCGCTGTCGCGCGCCGGCTATTTTCCGCGCGGCCTGTCGGTGACGCACTCGACCTACCGCACGCCGCATCTTGCGATGTTCGTCGGCTCGATCGTGGGCCTCGCGGTGATGCTCGCGATCTGGTTCGCCCTCGGCGCCGAGCAGGCGGGCGCCTCGATCGGCAGCGTGCTGCTCAACATGGCGGTGTCCGGAGCGATGTTCTCGTACATCGCGCAGGCGGTGTCCTTCATCCTGCTGCGCAAGAACAGCCCGCACATCGAGCGGCCGTTCCGCAGCCCGCTGGGCATTCCCGGAGCGGTGCTGACGATCGTGATCGCGGTGGTCACGCTTGGCTACCAGGTGCAGGACCCGAACTTCACCAAGGGCGTGTTGTGGGTGCTGGTGTGGTTCGCCGTCGCGACCGCCTACTTCGCGGTGATCGGACGCCACAAGCTTGTGCTGTCGCCGGAGGAGGAGTTCGCCCAGTCGGGCGGACGCTCCGAGTATCGCGCGCACTGAACCTCACGGTTCGCGCGGGCGGCGGGCGATCCCCGTCGCCCGCCTCCTCGTAGCCACGTTGGGAGCCGATGAGCAAAGCACATCCGACCGCCAAGGACGTTCTGGCGCTGGTCGACAAGCGTGGGCTGTCGCACGTCAAGCTCGGCGTCACCGACGCCGACGGCATTCTGCGCGGCAAATATATGAGCCGCGACAAGTTCGCTTCCGCGCTCAAGAACGGCTTCGGCTTCTGCGACGTCGTGCTTGGCTGGGATTCGAACGATCAGCTCTACGACAATGTGGCCTTCACGGGCTGGCACACCGCCTATCCGGACGCCGCGGTCCGGGTGCTGCCCGGCACAGCGCGCGACCTGCCGCTCGAAGGCGACATGATCTTCGTGCTCGGCGAATTCGCAGGGGCGGCCGAGGAGGTCTGTCCGCGCGGAACGCTGCGGCGCGTGCTCGACCGTGCGGCCGGCATGGGGCTCAGCGTCAGCTCAGCGGTCGAGTTCGAATTCTTCCTGTTCGACGAGACGCCGCATTCTGTCCGCGACAAGGGCTATGCGAACCTGACCCCGATGACGCCCGGCTTCTTCGGCTACTCGGTGCTGCGTTCGGGCGTGCACGCCGAATTCTACGCCGAGCTGCTGAAGCTGTGCGCCGACATGCGCATGCCGATCGAGGGCTTGCACACCGAAACCGGGCCTGGCGTGCTGGAGGCCGCGATCGAGGTCTCGGACGCGCTCGAGGCGGCGGACCGCGCAGTGCTGTTCAAGACCTTCACCAAGATCCTCGCGCAGCGCCGTGGGCTGATGGCGACCTTCATGGCCAAATGGTCGAAGGACTGGCCAGGCCAGTCCGGCCACATCCACGTCTCGCTTCAGCGCGAGGACGGCGGCTCCGTCTTCCACGAGGAAGGCCGGCCGCACGCGATGTCGGACGCGATGCGCTGGTTCGTCGGCGGTCAGCAGCGGCTGATGCCGGAACTGCTCGCGATGGTGTCGCCGACGGTGAACTCCTATACGCGCCTGATCCCCGGCTTCTGGGCGCCGACCGACGCCACCTGGGGCGTCGAGAACCGCACCTGCGCGCTCCGCGTGATCCCGGGGTCGCCGAAGAGCCAGCGCGTCGAGTACCGGGTGGCGGCCGCCGACATCAATCCCTACGTGGCGCTCGCGGCCGCGATCGGCTCCGGCCTCTGGGGGATCGAGAACCGGATCGAGCCCGATCCCGCCGTCGAGGGCAACGCCTATGCGATCCAGCACGCGGCGGAGCGGGCCCTGCCGCGCTCGCTCGGCGAGGCCGCCGGCCGTCTCGCGGCGTCCGCGCCGGCGCGGGAGCTGTTCGGCGACGCCTTTGTGGACCATTGGGCCGCGACCCGGGACTGGGAGCAGCGCGAGTTCAATAAGGCCATCACGGACTGGGAGCTGGCGCGGTATTTCGAGATCATCTGAGCCGCCAGCCTCCGCCATCCTCTGAACCGATTCCGCCCCGACAAGGGCAGGGATCACGAGTGAGCCTCATGACTGACCAGATCTGCATCTCTCCCGTCGACGGCCGCGAACTCGCACGGCGGCCCACCCTGTCCGAGGCCGCCATGAAGGCCGTTCTGGCCGATGCGCGCAGGGCCCAGCGGGAATGGGCCGAGGTCCCGATCGCCGAGCGTGGACAAAAGATGCTGGCGTTCCTCGACGCGCTGCTGGGACTCAATCAGCAGATCATCCCGGAGCTCGCGCTGCAGATGGGCCGCCCGGTGCGGTTCGGCGGCGAGATGCGCGGCGTGGAAGAGCGGGTGAAGCACTGCGTCGCGACCGCCGAGGCGTCGCTCGCGCCGATCGTTCCGGAGCCGAAGCCCGGCTTCCGCCGCATGATCAAGCGGACGCCGCTTGGGCTGGTGTTCGTGATCGCGCCCTGGAACTACCCGTTCCTGACCGCAGTCAACACGATCGTGCCGGCGCTGATCGCCGGCAACGCCGTGCTGCTGAAGCACGCGGCCCAGACGATCCTCGTCGGCGAGCGCTTCCAGGAGGCGATGGACAAGGTCGACCTGCCGAAGGGGCTGTTCCGCAACGTCGTGCTCGATCACGAGCAGGCCGACGCGCTGATCGCAGCCGGCGCCTTCGACCACGTCAACTTCACCGGTTCGGTCGCCGGCGGACGCGCCGTCGAGCGGGCGGCCGCCGGAACCTTCACGAGCCTCGGCCTGGAGCTGGGAGGCAAGGACCCGGCTTACGTGCGGGCTGACGCCGACCTCGCCTTCGCCATTGAGAACATCGTCGACGGCGCATTCTACAATTCAGGGCAGTGCTGCTGCGGCGTCGAGCGCGTCTATGTGCATGAAAGCCTCTACGATCGCTTCGTTGAGGGGGCGGTGGATCTCACCTCGAAATACGTGCTGGGCAACCCGCTCGACGACGCCACCACGCTGGGGCCGATGTCCGCGACCCGTTTCGCCGAGACGGTGAGGTCGCAGGTCCGAGAGGCGTTGGAGAAGGGAGCCAGAGCTCATCTCGATCCGAAGAGCTTCCCGGCCGACAAGGAAGGCACGCCCTATCTCGCGCCGCAGATCCTGACCGATGTCGACCATTCCATGCGCGTGATGGTGGAGGAGAGTTTCGGACCGGTCGTCGGGATCATGAAGGTCCGGGACGACGACGAGGCCGTCCGCCTGATGAACGACAGCCCGTATGGGCTGACCGCCTCGATCTGGACGCGCGACATCGATGTCGCCGAGGCGCTCGGCGACCGGATCGAGACCGGCACGGTCTACATGAACCGGTGCGACTATCTCGATCCGGCGCTCGCCTGGACGGGCGTCAAGGACACTGGCCGCGGCGCCTCGCTGTCGGAGATCGGCTTTCAGCTGCTCACGCGGCCGAAGAGCTACCATCTGCGCGAGGCCGGATGATCCGGCGCGGCTTCGAATAAGGCTCGTCGTCCTCCGGCTTGTCCGGAGGACCCATCGACGGCGTAGCGCTCGACGCCGGGCATGGATCCTCCGGACAAGCCGGAGGATGACGGGGGAGTCTCCCGAGCGACGCCTGCAGCAGACCGCCAAGAGATCCTACCGATGACAGCGTTCACAGGTGCCTGGAACTACCCGACCCGCGTCCTCGTCGGGCCGGGTCGCATCGCCGATCTGCCCGCCGCCTGCGACCAGGCCGGGATCCGGCGTCCGCTGCTCGTCACCGATCCGGGGCTGAAGGACAGCGCGATCCTGGCGAGAGCGCTGGACTTCTTGAAATCCGCAGGGCGCGAGGTCGCCGTGTTCGCGGACGTGAAGGGCAATCCTACGAACGCCAATGTCGAGGCGGGCGTCGCCGCCTATCGCGCCGCGGGCGCGGACGGAGTCATCGCCTTCGGCGGCGGCTCCGGGCTCGACGTCGGCAAGCTGGTCGCGCTGATGGTCGGCCAGAGCCGTCCGATCTGGGATTTCGAGGATGTCGGCGACTGGTGGACGCGCGCGGACGCCGACAAGATCGCGCCGATAGTCGCCGTGCCGACGACGGCCGGCACTGGCTCGGAGGTCGGCCGCGCCGCGGTCGTCACCAATGAGGAGACGCACGAGAAGAAGATCATCTTCCACCCGAAGCTGCTGCCGGCGGTGGTGATCTCCGACCCGGAGCTCACTGTCGGCCTGCCGCCGAAACTCACCGCCTGGACCGGCTTCGACGCGCTGGCGCATTGCCTCGAGGCGTTCTCCGCGCCGGGCTTCCACCCGATGGCGGACGGCATCGCCGTCAACGGCGCGCGGCTGGTGAAAATCTATCTGCCGCGCGCGGTCGCCGACGGAACGGACATCGAGGCGCGCGCGAACATGCTGGCCGCCGCCTCCATGGGCGCGGCCGCCTTCCAGAAGGGGCTTGGCGCGATCCACTCGATGTCGCACCCGATCGGCGCGCTCTACGACACCCATCACGGACTGACCAACGGCGTGGTGATGCCTTACGTCTTCGTGGCCAACCGTCCGGCGATCGAGGAGCGGTTCGGCCATCTTGCGCGCTCGTTCGAGATCGCGGGCGGCTTTGACGGCTTCATCGACTGGGTGCTGCGCTTCCGCCGGGAGCTCCATGTGCCGCATTCGCTGGGCGAACTCGGCGTCGGCGAGGACCGGATCGACGAACTGGCCGAGAAGGCCGAGCGGGACCCTTCGACCGGCGGCAATCCGCTGCCGTTCAAGGCGGCGGATTTCGCGCGGCTGTTCCGCGCCGCCATCCGTGGCGATCTCGACGCTGCGCGGAGCTGAGCGATGCGTCCTGTCCGGCTGCTCGTCGCAGAGGGCAACCCGCCCGCCATGCGCGAGCGGCACGCGGCCGTCTCGGGGCAGACGCCGAGCGAATTCTACGCCGACGTGCTGACCATGCTGGCCGACGATCTCGGCCTCGCTGCCGAGATCGACATCTGCTTCCCGGCGGACGAGGGCGCGAACCTGCCGGGCGGCGACCTCGCCGGCTATGACGGCGTCGCGATCACCGGGTCGGGCCTGAATCTCTGGAAGGCGGAGCCGGAATCGCTGGCGCAGGTGGAATTCGCCCGCGCCGTCTATGCGTCCGGCCTGCCGTTCTTCGGCTCGTGCTGGGGGCTCCAGGTCGCAGCGGCTGCGGCCGGCGGCGAGGTCAAACTCAATCCGCAGGGCCGCGAGATCGGCGTAGCGCGGTCGATCCGGATCACGGACGCCGGCCGCGGCCATCCGCTACATGCAAATCGCACCGAGGTGTTCGACGCCCCGGCGATCCATTCCGACGAAGTGGCGGTGCTGCCGCCGAACGCCACGGTCACGGCGACAAACGAGCTCTGCGCAGTGCAGGCGGCCGAGATCCGGCATGGCGGAGGCGTCTTCTGGGGCGTCCAGTTCCACCCCGAATACACATTCGCCGAGCTTGGCGGCATCCTGACCCGCTACACCCCGATCATGCTCAAGGAAGGCTTCTTCCGCGAGCCCGAGGAGGCCGCGCAATACGTGTCCGACCTTGTGGCGCTCGATGAGGAGCCGGGCCGGAAGGATCTCGCCTGGCGGCTCGGGATCGCGCCTTCCGTGCTCGACCCCAAGGTCCGTCGGACGGAGCTCACCAACTGGCTGAAGGCGCAGGTCCTGCCGACGGCGAGCGCCCGCGGCCGCGCCTGACGCGACTCAGAGGCCGTTGATCACCAGCACGGCGAGCGCGCCGGCGCCCAGCGCCAGCGCGGCCGCGCCAGCCGCCTGGATCTGCCGGATCTTCTGGCTCTTGCGGGCCTTGAGCCGTTCCTCGCGTCTTCCAAACGTGCGCGGCTGCTCCTCGTCGGGGTCGGTCTCCCGGGTTGGAAACACCCGATAGGCTTTCATCGATCAACTCTCTCCTTGAGGGCGAGGCTCGGTATGTGTGGCGCCGGGACCGGTCTGTGCAGGGGGTGATCGCCCGACAAACGGGTGACGCGGCGCCCGCCGGAGCGTCACACCGCCTTCAGCGCCGTCTCCACGTCCTCGAGCAGGTCGTCGCGATCCTCGAGCCCGACCGACAGCCGCAGCATCGCGTCGGTGATGCCGAGCTCCGCGCGCGCTTCGGGCGCCAGCCGCTGATGCGTCGTGGTCGCCGGATGGGTGAGGATCGACTTGGCGTCTCCGAGATTGTTCGAGATCTTCACGATCCGCAGCGCGTTGCCGAGGCGGAACGCCTCCGCCTTGCCGCCGTCCAGCGTGAAAGCGACCAGCGTGCCGCCGCCCGCCATCTGCTTCTTCACGAGCGCCGCCTGCGGGTGATCGTCGCGCCCGCAATAGACCAGCCGCTTCACCTTCGGGTGCCCGGCCAGAAGGTCTGCGACCACGGACGCGTTCGCCTGCATCTTCTCGACCCGCAGCGCCAGCGTCTCCAAGCCCTTGGCCAGCACCCAGGCGTTGAACGGCGACAGCGACGGCCCGGTCTGCCGCAGGAAGGTGTGCAGATGGTCCATCACGAATTTTTCCGAGCCGAGCACGACGCCCCCAAGCGTCCGACCCTGCCCGTCTATATGTTTGGTGGCTGAATAGACCACCACGTCGGCGCCGAGCTTCAGCGGCTGCTGCAGCACGGGGGTCGCGAACACGTTGTCGACCACGAGCCGGGCGCCGGCGTCATGCGCGATCCCCGCGATCGCCTCGATGTCATAGACCTCGAGCGTCGGATTGGTCGGGCTCTCGAGGAAGAACGCCTTGGTCTCCGGCCGCACGGCCGCGCGCCACTGGTCGAGGTCCGCGCCGTCGACCAGCGTCGAGGCGACGCCGAAGCGCGGCAGCAGTTCCTCCACCACATAGCGGCAGGAGCCGAACAGCGCCTTCGCCGCCACCACATGGTCGCCGGCCCTGACCTGGCACAGCATCGCGGCCGTGACAGCCGCCATGCCGCTCGCGGTCGCGCGCGCCGCCTCGGCGCCTTCGAGGGCCATCATCCGGCGCTCAAAGGTCGAGACCGTGGGGTTCGAGAAGCGTGAGTAGATGTAGCCGGGATCGCTCCCGTCGAAGCGGGCTTCGGCCGCCTCCATCGTATCGTAAGCGTAGCCCGAGGTGAGGTAGAGCGCTTCCGACATCTCGCCGAAGGTCGAGCGGCTCTCGCCCTCGTGGATCAGGCGGGTGGCGGCGCGCAGGGGACGGTCTGTGGGGAGTCTTTCGCGGCTCATGATGCGACCTCGGACGGCGCCGGGCCGCACGGGACGCCCGATGCGGCTTCCGCGCGTCCGGCCTTTTAGCTGGTTGTTTTAACGTGGCTGCAAGCCGGCCGGCCCAAGGAACCACGGTTCGCCTGCGTAGGCCTGCCGGCGCTTGGCGTCAACGCCTCGTTCGCGTACAGGAACCCGACGACGCCTCGGGGGACTGCGGTTTGCTGAACGGAGACGGCGCGCCGCAGGGCGGCATCCTGCCGAGCCAGGCGATCGAGCGGCTGATCGCGGACGGCGCCATCGCGCTCGATCGACCGGCCGCCCCCGACCAGATCCAGCCAGCGAGCCTCGACCTGCGGCTCGGCGCGGTGGTGCACCGTGTCCGCGCGAGCTTCCTGCCGGGCGCCGGGCGCACGGTCTCGGAGCGGCTCGACGACCTCCGCCTGCACACCATTGATCTGACGAGCGGCGCGGTGCTGGAGACCGGCTGCGTTTACATCGCGCCGCTGATGGAGAGCCTGGCGCTCCCTGCGGAGATCGCCGCCGCCACCAATCCAAAAAGCTCCACAGGGCGGCTCGACGTGTTCACCCGCGTCATCACGGACGGCGCGCGCGCCTTCGACCAGGTGCCGCCGGGCTACCGGGGGCCGCTGTTCGCCGAAATCTCTCCGCGCACCTTTCCGGTCCTGGTCCGCGCCGGCTCCCGGCTGAGCCAGCTCCGGTTGCGGCGCGGAGAGGCGCGGCTCTCGGACGCCGATCTCGTCGCGCTGCAGGACCGCGAGCGCCTCGTCGACGATGATGAGGCGGACGTGCAGGGCGGCGTGGCCGTCACGGTCGACCTCAGGGGCGACGGAGAAGGTCTCGTCGGCTGGCGGGGCAAGCGCCACACCGGCGTCGTGGACGTCGACGCGCCGGGCGCACATGCGGTCGAGGATTTCTGGGAGCCGATCCGAGCCGGCCGCTCCGGCCTCGTGCTCGATCCCGGCCAGTTCTACATCCTCGCGTCGCGTGAGGCCGTGCAGGTGCCGCCCGACCACGCCGCCGAGATGACGCCGTTCGATCCGCTGGTCGGAGAGTTCCGGGTGCATTACGCCGGCTTTTTCGATCCCGGCTTCGGCCATGCCGAGGCGCGGGGCGCAGGCGCGCGCGCGGTGCTCGAGGTGCGCAGCCACGAGGTGCCGTTCATCCTGGAGCATGGCCAGACCGTGGGGCGGCTCGTCTATGAGCGCATGCTGGAGCGTCCCCGCGCGCTCTATGGCGAGCTAGGCGCTTCCAACTATCAGGGCCAGAAGCTCAAGCTCTCGAAGCATTTCCGCCTGCCCTGAGGCGTGGCTGACGATGCGGAGCAACAGCTGATGGCCGCAGAGAGCGCTGGCCTGCTGCTGTTCAGGCGCGAGGCCGGGAGGCTTCTGGTCCTGCTTGCGCATCCGGGCGGCCCGTACTGGCGGCGCAAGGACCTTGGCGCCTGGTCGATCCCCAAAGGCGAGCTTGCCGCGGGCGAGGACCCGGAAGCGGCGGCGCGGCGGGAGTTCGCCGAGGAGCTTGGCGCTTCGCCAGCCGGACCGCTCATCCCGCTCGGCGCCATCGTTCAGCGCGGCGGCAAGCGTGTGCACGGCTTCGCGGCCGAAGGCGCGTTCGACGTCGCGGAATTGCGGAGCAACGCCTTCGAGATGGAATGGCCGCCGCGCAGCGGGCGGATTCAGAGCTTCCCGGAAGTGGACCGGGCGGAATGGTTCGAGCCCGCAGAAGCACGCGAGAAGCTGCTGCCGGCGCAGACCGAGCTAATCGACCGGCTGGAGCGGTTGCTTCGTGGTCCGGACGGGGAGGCCGTCTGATCAGCGCGCGATATCAGGCGTCCCGCCAGGCCGAGAAGGTCGCCGCCTGACCCGCGGACGAGCCGTCCGGAGCGACGAGCCGCCACACCACCCCCTCTTCGATCCAGAAGCGCCGTCCGGACTTGGTGATCCTCACGCCGCGATAACCTTCGGCGAAGCCATTCTGCGCGACGGAGTCCAGCAGCGCCTGCCGCGCCGCCCGCTCCGGCGCTTCGGCCGAAAGCCGCGAGGGCAGGCCGACAAACTCCTCCCAGGAATAGCCGAAGCAGCGCTGCGCGGTCCTGTTGGCGTAGATGAAGCGTGGGTCGGCGCTGGCGTCATGCGCCAGAACGGCGAATGGCGCATCCTCATAGAGCCAGGCTGCGTCCGCGCCCTCGGGCGCAAGCCGGCGGCCGACGAAACGGGCGTGGCTTTCGCAGAGGACTTCGAAGAAGGCGCGATCGGAGCGGAGATCGGTCACTGGGCGCCGTTGGAGCGGTCTGGTTCGGGGAAGGCGAGAACTTCGGCCGTGTAGTTCTCGATCAGCGCGCTGAACGGGACGCCGTTCGGAAGAGTCAGCACCGCGCGATGCTCGATCACGGTGCGCGGCGGCCGCAGCGGCTCCTCGGCGGGCATGGCGGCGCCCATCTCCCACCCGTCCGGCAGCGGCGACCATGCGAGCTTCGCAGACAGCGTGCGGCGGCGGAACCCGAGCGCCTGAACCGCACGCCCGAAGGCGACGTCGCTCGCTGCGAGCGCGGCGTTCATCTCGGGCGTGAGGCGCGACGGCACATACCAGTTCTCGGCTTCCGAGAGGATGCGTTCGCCGCATCTCAGCCGGACATGCCGATAGGCGACCGGCTCGTCCGGGCCGACCTGCAGCAGGCTGCGCTGCTCGTCGGTCGGCGGCTTGGCCTCGGCGCGATCCAGTTCCGCCACCATCTTGGCCGGCGCCGCGAGCCGGTGAGAGGCGCACCAGCGGTCGAGGGTGAGGGTCGCGCTGTCATGGCTCAGCAGATCCGCGTTGAGCTGCTGCAGCAGCGCCAGCGCCTCAAGTCTCCCGACATAATCGCCGCGCCAGGCAGGCCCATCGGCGAAGGCGGGCGCCGCGAACAGGGCGAGGGCCAGAACGGCGCCGGCGCGCATCTGAGTGAGACGGGTCATGGCTGCCTCTCAGCATCTCGACGTTCGGCGATAGCAGCGGGTCATGCGACAAGGCCGCAGCCCGACCGGAGCCCTGGCCGCAGGGTGCGGGCTTTTGCCGGCGGCCACTTCCGCCACGCGCTTTGAGAACCACCTAAAGCGTCCCGCATCTTGCTGAAAGCGCCGATGACCGCCGCAATCTCGTTCGACAACAGCTACGCTCGGCTGCCGCCCTCGTTCTATGCGAGAGTCCTTCCCGCTCCCGCGCCTGAGCCGCGGCTCGTGAAGCTGAACCGCGCCTTGGCGGAGGAGCTACGGATCGACCCCGAGGCGCTCGCCGGTCCCGCTGGTCTCCAGTTTCTCGCAGGGAACGCGGTGCCGGAGGGCGCCGAGCCGATCGCGACCGCTTATGCGGGCCACCAGTTCGGCTATTTCGTGCCGCGGCTCGGCGACGGGCGCGCGATCCTGCTCGGCGAGATCATCGGCCGCGACGGCGTGCGCCGCGACCTGCAGCTGAAGGGCTCCGGCCGCACGCCGTTCTCGCGCAATGGCGACGGCCGCGCGGCGCTTGGACCGGTGCTGCGCGAATATCTCGTCAGCGAGGCGATGGCGGCTCTTGGAATTCCCACGACCCGAGCCCTCGCCGCGGTCACGACCGGCGAAACCGTTGCGCGTGAGCGGACCTTGCCGGGGGCGGTGCTCTCCCGTGTCGCGACGAGCCACATTCGGGTGGGAACGTTCCAGTTCTTCGCCGCGCGGGGCGACGTCGAAAGCCTGCGGGCGCTCGCCGACCATGTGATCGCGCGGCATTACGCCGAGGCGGCGAACGCCGCGGAGCCCTACCGCGCCTTGCTGGACGAGGTGATCCGGCGGCAGGGTCGCCTGGTCGCGCAATGGCTGCTGGTCGGCTTCATCCACGGCGTCATGAACACCGACAACATGTCGGTCGCGGGCGAGACGATCGATTACGGGCCCTGTGCCTTTATGGACGCCTATGACCCGGCGACGGTGTTCAGCTCGATCGATGAGCACGGCCGCTACGCTTACGGCAACCAGCCCACGATCGCGCACTGGAACCTCACCCGGCTCGCGGAGTCTTTGCTGCCGCTCCTCGCCGAAGATCAGGAGCAGGCGGTCGCGACCGCGCGCGAGGCGCTCGCCCGGTTCCCCGAAGCCTTCAACGAGGCCTACCTCGCCGGCCTGAGAGCCAAGCTCGGCCTCAGCGAGGCCCGGGAGGGCGACCTCGCGCTCGCGCAGGACCTGCTCGACCGGATGGCGGCGAATCGCGCCGATTTCACGCTGACGTTCCGCCGCCTCTGCGCCGCCGCGCGCGATCCTGCCGCCGACGCGGAGCTCCGCGCGCTGTTCGAGGACCCGTCCGCCTATGACGGCTGGGCCGCGCGCTGGCGCGACCGTCTGGCGGAGGAGGGCGGCGACGGGGCGGCCCGCGAGGCTGCGATGCGGCGCGTCAACCCGGCGCTCATTCCCCGCAACCATCTGGTCGAAGGGGCGATCGAGGCGGCGGTCGAGCGACAGGATTTCGCGTTGTTCGAGCAGCTCCTCGACGCGCTGATGACGCCGTTCGAGGAGCGGGCCGTCCATGCGGGCTTTTACGATCTCCCGCCTCAGGCGCAGGGATACCGGACCTTCTGCGGAACCTGACCGGAACGGTTGAGGCAGGGCCTAGTCTGCGGCCGCGCGGCTCGGAGTCTCAGCTCCGCGCCGCGTCGTCGATCGTGAAGCCGATCTTCAGGGTAACCTGAAAGTGCGCGACCGCGCCGTTCTCGACATGGCCGCGCGTCTCCACGACCTCGAACCAGCCGATGTGGCGGATGGTCTTGGAGGCGTCCGCGATGGCGCTGCGGATGGCGTCGTCGATGGAAGACGGCGACGAACCGACGAGCTCGATGACCTTGTAGGTGTGCTTCGACATTGCGCTTGCTCCAGGTGGCGGGGTGGCTGAAAGGCCGCTTGGCCGCAGCCTGCTAACACCTGACCGGCCGGAGGGTTCAACGCGCCAAGGCTGCGTCGCGCCCGTCCCGTGGAACAGATCGGGCTGAGCTGTGCTTCATCCAGCGCGGGTGAAGACCCGGCATGCGTTCGCGCGGATTGCGCGGCCGCGGCCTCGGCGGCAGGTTCGCTCAGCCGAAACAACACAGAGATCGTTAGTGCCCCAGCCTGTCCTCTTCACCCCGACCCGCGTCGGCGGCCTGGAACTCGCGAACCGGATCGTGATCGCGCCGATGTGCCAGTATTCCGCCGAAGACGGGCGCATGACCGACTGGCACCTGATCCATCTTGGCCAGCTCGCGCTGTCGGGCGCGGCGCTGTTGACCATCGAGGCGACCGCGGTGCTGCCCGAGGGGCGGATCACCTACGCGGATGTGGGGCTCTGGGACGACGACACCGAAGCCGCGATGCGGCGGACGCTGGAGGGCGTGCGGCGGTGGTCGGACATCCCGGTCGCGATCCAGCTCGGCCATGCCGGCCGCAAAGCCTCGACCGAGGTTCCTTGGAAGGGCGGCGCGCAGATCGCCGCTTCCGACCCCCACGGCTGGCAGACCGTGGCTCCCTCCGCCGTGCCGTTCGCCCACGGCGAGGCCGCGCCGTTGGCGCTGGATCGGGACGGTCTCGCGCGGATCCGGGACGCGTTCGTGGACGCCGCGAGGCGGGCCGGGCGGCTCGGGCTTGACGCCGTCCAGGTCCACGGCGCGCATGGCTACCTGATCCACCAGTTTCTCTCGCCGCTCTCCAATCGGCGCGAGGACGAATATGGCGGCTCACTGGAGAACCGGATGCGGTTTCCGCTCGAGCTGTTCGATGCGGTGCGCGACGCCTTCCCGGCCGATCGCCCGGTGACGATGCGGCTGTCCGGGACGGACTGGGTCGAAGGCGGCTGGGACGTCGACCAGAGCGTGACGTTCGCAAAGCTTCTCGAACAGCGCGGCTGCGCGGGCATCCACGTCTCGAGCGGCGGCCTACATCCCGCGCAACGCATCCCTGTCGGGCCGAGCTATCAGGTTCCGCTTGCCCGTGCGGTGAAGGCCGCGGTGTCGATCCCGGTGATCGCGGTCGGGCTGATCACCTGCTTCGAACAGGCCGAGGCGATCGTCGGCACGGGCGACGCCGATCTGATCGCGCTGGCCCGCACCGTGCTTTACGATCCGCGTTGGCCTTGGCACGCGGCCGCCGCGCTTGGCGGCCAGGTTCGCGCGCCAAACCAGTATCTGCGGTGCCAGCCGCCGCAGTTCAGGGACCTGTTCGTCCAAGGCTGAGGCGCCGCCGACCTGCGGCTGCCCGAATCGGCAGCCCGGATCAGTTCCGCAGCGCGTTCTGATGAGCGAAGGCGCTGCGGACATCCGTCTCGGGCCGCTCGCGCAGCTCGAGCCACATGGCGTTGAGCACCGAGAAGCTCGCCGCCAGCCCAAGACCCAGAACCCAGGCGAAGTACCACATGGCGTTTCCTTTCAGTACGAGCTGACGTCGGCGTTCACGGCCGCGATCGTGATCCGGCCGCGCAGAACGCTGTAGACCCAGGCGGTGTAGGCGAGCACGAGCGGCAGGAAGATCGCGGTCGCGACCAGCATGATCTTGAGCGTGAGCTCGCTGGAGGACGCGTCCCAGACCGTCAGGCTGTGGTCCGGCGCGATCGATGACGGCAGCAGGAAGGGGAACAGGCCGACGCCGGCGGTGGCCACGACGCCAGCGACGGCGAGGCCGCTCGCCACGAAGGCTAAGCCCGGCCGCCTGCGGCTCAGCAGCAGGCCCGCGGCTGGCGCGCTGACCAGCGCGAGCAGCGGCGCGACGATCATCCAGAGGTGGGCGCCATAGACGCGCAGTCCGCCGCCGGCGACGACCTCGACATGTTTGAGCGTCGGGTTGGATGGGCCCATCGGATCGATCTCGCCGACGAGGCGGTAGCTGTCGACGCCGAGTTGGATGCAGACGCCGCCGATCAGGAAGGCGACGACCAGCAGCATGGCGGCCTGGCGCCCGATGAGCGCCGCGCGGCTCGCGACCGGCTCGTCCGCTTTGAGAGCCAGGAAGGCGCCGCCGTGCAGCGTCAGCATCAGCACGCTGACGACGCCGCAGAACAGCGCGAACGGATTGAGGAGGCCGAGCAGGCTGCCCTCATAGATCATCCTGAGGTCGTCATCGAAGCGGAAGGGGACGCCCTGGAGGGCGTTTCCGACCGCCACCCCGAAGATCAGCGCAGGCACGAAGCCGCCCGTGAAAAGCGCCCAGTCCCAGAACCGGCGCCAGCGCGGATCGTGGATCTTGGAGCGGAACTTGAACCCCACCGGCCGGATGATCAGCGCGCAGAGCACCAAGAACATCGCGAGATAGAAGCCAGAGAAGGCGACGGCGTAGAGCATCGGCCACGCGGCGAAGATCGCGCCGCCGCCGAGGATCAGCCAGACCTGGTTTCCCTCCCAGACCGGGCCGACGCTGTTGATCACCACCCGCCGCTCCGCGTCCGTCCTGCCCACAAAGGGCAGCAGGATCGCGGCGCCCAGATCGAAGCCGTCCATCACCGCAAAGCCGATCAGCAGCGCGCCGAGCAGGAGCCACCAGATCAGGCGAAGAGTCTCGTAATCGAGGGTCATGGCTTTTCGTCCTGATGAAGCTTCACTCGGCCGCGACGGCCGCAGCGGAGAGTCCAGGTTCTGGGTGGAGCGGGGCTGGCCGACCCAGCAGACCGTCCGGCCCCATGCGGATCGCCTTGACCATCAGCACGAGGTCGACGATCGCGAGAGCGGAGTAGAAGGCGACGAAGCCCAGGAGCGTCGTCAGCACGTTGCCCGCGGAGACGCTGGAGACCGCGAGGAAGGTCGGCATGACGCCCTCGATGACCCAGGGCTGGCGGCCGACCTCGGCCACGTACCAGCCGAGTTCCGCCGCGATCCACGGCGCGGGCAGGCTCAGGAGCGCGACCCAGAGGAACCTGCGCGAGCGCGCCAGACGACCGGTGCTGGCGAGGAAGAAGGCGGTGGCGAACAGAGCGATGAAGAAGAAGCCGAGCCCCACCATCACGCGGAAGCTCCAGAACAGGGGAGAGACCGGAGGAACCGTGCTCCAGGCCGCCTGCTTGATCTCGTCCTCGGTCGCGTTGAGGACGTCGGGGCGGATCTTCTTCAGAAGCAGCGCGTAACCGAGCTCACCCGACGTCACGTCCAGCGTGGCGCGCGCCTCGGCGTTCGTGCGGTCCGCCCGAAGCTTTTCCAGAGCGTCATAGGCCATGAGGCCGAAGCGGATGCGGAGCTCGACGTCCTTCACGAGGTCTTCGATGCCGGGCACTTCCTTGCTGATCGAGCGCGTCGCGATCAGGCCGAGCATCCACGGAACCTTCACCTCGTAGCGTGTCTCGCGGGCCTGCGCGTCGGGCAGGCCGAAGAGCGTGAACGAAGCCGGCGCCGGCTCGGTCTTCCACATCGCCTCGATCGCGGCGAGCTTCATCTTCTGGTTCTCGCCGGTCGTGTAGCCGCTCTCGTCGCCGAGCACGACGACCGACAGCGCGGCCGCAAGCCCGAAGCTCGCCGCGACCGTGGCGGATCTTGCGGCGAGCTCGCGGTGACGCCGGCGCAGCAGGTAGAACGCGCTGATCGCGAGCACGAACACCGAGCCTGTGACGTAGCCGGCGCTGACCGTGTGGACGAACTTGGCCTGGGCGACGGGATTGAAGATCAGCGCGGAGAAGTCAGAGACCTCCATCCGCATGGTCTCGGGATTGAAGGTCGCGCCGACCGGATTTTGCATCCAGCCGTTGGCGATCAGGATCCACAGCGCCGACAGGTTCGTGCCGAGCGCGAGCAGCCAGGTCACCGTCAGGTGGCCGATCTTCGACAGCCGGTCCCAGCCGAAGAAGAACAGCCCAACGAAGGTCGCTTCGAGGAAGAAGGCCATCAGGCCTTCGATCGCGAGCGGGGCTCCGAAGACGTCGCCGACATAGTGGCTGTAGTAGGCCCAGTTCATCCCGAACTGGAACTCCATGGTGACGCCGGTCGCGACCCCCATGGCGAAGTTGATGCCGAACAGGACGCCCCAGAAGCGGGTGATCCGCCGCCAGATTTCGAGGCCGGTCATCACATAGACCGTCTCCATAATGGCGAGCAGCACCGCCAGCCCGAGGGTCAGCGGGACGAAGAGGAAGTGATACATCGCCGTCAGCCCGAACTGCAGGCGCGACAGGGTGACCACGTCGAGATCGGCGAACGTCATGGGCGAGCACCTGAGGTTGAGGCTGGTGGAGCGTCGGAGAGCAACCGGGCCTCGGCGCCCGCGGCGTCGATCCGCTGACGCAGCGGCTGGACGACGAGCCACGCCGCGCCGAAGACGACGATGAGCTTCACGATGACGGCGATGAGCGCCGGGCGGGCGATCGGATGGGACCACATGGCGCTCTTGTGGCTCCGCCCCCGCCAGACCGCCGTGATCTATGTCAAGCGCCGCGCCCGGCGGATGCTCGGGCCGCCTGCGACGGGGGCCGGGCGATCGTTGACATCCGCCCTGAGCCGCATTTGGCTCACCTCGCCGGCGGAGACGCGCCGGGATGTCGTGGGCCGCATTCATGGATCAGTCGATCGCAGCGCCGCCGGAGAGCCGAACCGCGGCCGAGCTCCTGCTCGATTCCGTCACCGACATCGCCCTGCTGGCGCTCGATCGGGACGGGCTGATCATCAGCTGGAACCGGGGCGCCGAGCATGTGAACGGCTGGACGGTCGACGAGATCATCGGGCGGCACTTCTCGACCCTCTACGCCGAGGAAGACATCGCGGCCGGCAAGCCGGAGGCGCAGATCGCCGCCGTGGTTGCGGAGGGCAGGCACGAGGAGACGGGCCGCCGCCGGCGCAAGGACGGCTCGCGTTACGTCGCCTCCGTGGTGATGACGCCGGTGCTCGATCAGGACGGCCGGATCCAGGGCTACGCCAAGGCGATGCGAGACGTCTCCGCGCGATCCGCCTCGGAGGAGGCCCTCAGGGCGAGCGAAGCGCATCTGCGCTCGATCCTCGAGACCGTTCCGGACGCCATGATCGTCATCGACGAGGACGCGCTGATTCAGTCGTTCAGCGCCGCAGCCGAGCGACAGTTCGGCTACGCCCCCCCCGAGGTCGTGGGCCGCAACATCAGCATGCTGATGCCGCAGCCCTATCGCGAGCAGCACGACGGCTACATGGCGCGCTACCGCGCGACCGGAGAGCGGCGCATCATCGGGATCGGCCGGGTGGTGGTCGGCCAGCGCAAGGACGGCTCGACCTTTCCGATGGAGCTCTCCGTCGGCGAGATGCGGTCGGGCGGCAAGCGCTACTTCACGGGCTTCATCCGCGACCTGACGGAGCGGCAGGAGGCCGAGACGCGGCTCCAGGAGTTGCAGAGCGAGGTCGCGCACATGTCGCGCTTCACCGCGCTCGGCGAAATGGCTTCAACGCTCGCGCATGAGATCAACCAGCCGCTGACCGCGATCGCCAACTATCTCAAGGGCTGTCGCCGCATCCTCGACCGGCTCCCGGAGACCCCGGAACTGACGCTGCTTCAGGAGGCGGTCGAACAGGCGGCGGGGCAGGCGCTCAGGGCCGGCGACGTCATCCGAAGGCTCCGCGAGTTCGTCGCGCGCGGAGAGACCGAGCGAGGCGTCGAAAGCATCGCTCGGTTGATCGAGGAGGCGAGCGCGCTGGCGCTGGTCGGCGCGCGTGAGCGTGGCGTACATGTCAGCTTCGTCTTCGATCCCTCCGCGCCGAGCGTGGTCGCGGACCGAATCCAGATCCAGCAGGTCGTGCTGAACCTGATCCGGAACGCCGTCGAAGCGATGCAGGAGAGCGCGCGCCGGGAGCTCGCGGTCACGACGCGGCGGCGCGACGAGGACATGGTGGAGATCTGCGTGTCGGATACGGGTTCGGGGCTTGCGCCCGAGGTGGCCGGGCGCCTGTTCCAGCCTTTCGTCACGACCAAGTCCGCCGGGATGGGCGTCGGCCTGTCGATCTGCCGGACGATCGTGGAGTCCCATGGCGGCCGCATCTGGGCGGAGCCCGCCCCCGGCGGCGGCAGCCGCTTCATTTTCACCCTGCGGAGTTTCGAAGCGGAGGCCCCAGATGTCTGACGACGTGATCGTGCACGTCATAGACGACGACCTCGCAGTCAGGCAGTCGCTGGCCTTTCTGCTGTCGTCCGACGGCTTCGCAGTGCGGCTGCACGAGGGCGCGGGCAGTTTTCTCGACGGCGTGCGGGAGCCTGAGGGCGGTTGCGTGCTCACCGACGTGCGCATGCCCGAGATCGACGGGCTCGAGTTCCTGTCTCGCCTGCGCGAGCGCGGGGCGACCATCCCGGTGATCGTGATGACCGGCCATGCGGACGTGCCGCTCGCCGTCGAAGCCATGAAACGGGGAGCGGCCGACTTCATCGAGAAGCCTTTCGACGACGCTGTTCTGCTGGGCGCGATCCGGGCGGTTCTGGCGCGTCAGGAGCGGAGCGGGCAGGTCGACTCCCGGGCGGCGGAAATCCAGGACAGGATCGCGAAGCTGTCGGAGCGCGAGCGGCAGGTTCTGGATGGCCTGATCGCTGGCAAGCCAAACAAGATCATCGCCTTCGACCTGGAGATCAGCCCACGCACCGTCGAAATCTATCGCGCCAACGTGATGACCAAGATGCAGGCTGGAAGCCTGTCGGAGCTCGTCCGGCTCGCCCTGCGCGCTGGGCGAAATCCCTAAGGGGTATCCCTGAATAGCCGCCCGGCCGCTGGCGCCTCATACCAATCATGAGCGCGAAGGCGCGGGATGCGCTGAGGCGAGGATCGGAAACCGCGATGACGACGGCCCAGGGTTCTGCGTGCGCTCTCGTTCTCGTCGTCGATGACGACGCCGCCGTCAGGCTGTCCCTCAAGTTCATGCTCGAGCTCGAGGGGTTGAAGGTTCAGCTGTTCGAGAGCGGCGAAGCTCTTCTGTCCCAGAAGACGTTGCCCGAGCGCGGCTGTCTGGTCTTGGACCAGAAGATGCCGAGGCTCAGCGGCGTCGATCTCTTGCGGCGGCTGAAGGAGCGATGCGTGGAGCTTCCGGCGATCCTCATCACCGGTCGCCTGACGCAGGACCTGATCACAGTCGCGATGGCCGCGGGGTTCGCCGCCGTCATGGAAAAGCCGCTCGAAGGCGGCGGGCTGATCGAGGCCGTGCGCCTGGCGCTGGCCCGGTCATGAGGCGGAAAAGGGGCGGCCTAGGATCAGGCTGCCTGGAGGGTTCGTGCGGGGCCTGTTAGCTTGCCTGACGGCGGACAGCCTGCGCGCCGGAACCGCGGCGCCTCATGCTCGCGAACCGGATCGTCTCCGACCGAAGAGACAAGATCTTCGATGACCGACGCGATCCTCACGCTCAACGCCGGTTCGTCCAGCGTCAAATTCGCCGTCTTCGAAGCCAGGGAGGCGAGGCTCGCGGAGGTCCTCGCCCGCGGCCGCATCGAGCGCGTGGGATCGCGGCCGCGCCTCGTCGTGCGTGACGCGGCGAACGCCGTGCTGCACGATCGGACCTGGCCGGAAGGCGAACGTCCACGCTTCGACGAGCTTATCGACGCCGCCCTTGCGTGGTGCGAGACGCGGCTCGGCGGCCGAAGCCCTGCGGCGCTCGGCCACCGGGTGGTTCATGGCGGTCCAAACCGACGCGAGCCCGCGATCGTGACGCCGGAGCTCCTGCGAGAGCTGGAAGCGCTTCGACCGCTCGCGCCGCTGCATGAGCCGCACAATCTGGATCCGATTCACGCGATCTCGGCGTCGCGTCCGGAGCTGCGGCAGGTCGCCTGTTTCGACACCGCGTTCCATCACACAATGCCCGCGACCGCGACGCGCCTCGCGATCCCGCGCGCCTATGAGGCGAAGGGCGTGCGCCGCTACGGCTTCCATGGGCTGTCCTACGAGTATCTCGCCGGAGCGCTGCGAACGATCGATCCCGTGCTCGCGGAGGGCAGGGTGATCGCTGCGCATCTCGGCTCCGGCGCGAGCCTCTGCGCGCTCCGCGCGGGGTTAAGCGTCGAGACCACGATGGGCTTCACGGCGCTCGACGGCCTCGTGATGGGCACGCGCTGCGGGACGCTCGACCCGGGAGTCGTTCTCTACCTGCTGCAGCAGGAGGGCCTCTCGGCGCAGGAGGTCCAGGAACTTCTCTACAAAAGATCCGGCCTGCTCGGGGTTTCGGGCGGACTGTCGAGCGACATGCGCGACCTTCTGGAGAGTCCCCATCCGGGCGCCCGGGAGGCGGTCGAGACATTCGTCTACCGGTTTGTCCGCGAGGCGGGGGCGCTAGTGAGCTGCCTCGGCGGCCTGGACGGGCTCGTCTTTACCGCCGGCGTCGGCGAGAACGCTCCTGCGATCCGCCGCATGACCTGCGCAGGGCTCGCCTGGCTCGGCGTCGAGATAGACTACGCCGCCAACAAGGAGGGACGGGACCTCATCAGCACCCCAGGCAGCAAGGTGAAGGTCAGGATTATCCCGACGGACGAAGAGCGCATGATCGCCCGCCACACGCTCGCACTTCTCGCAGCGCCAGGAGACGTCGGTCAGTCCGACTGAGAGGCCGCTCCGGCCGCCGCGGCGCCACGGTGCCAGCGCCAGTCCCGGATTTCGGGCATGTCCTCGCCATGCTCGCGGACGTAGCGGCGGTGCTCCGTCAGCTTGTTCTTGAGGCGTTGCTTCAGTGCGCCGGCGGTTGCCGACAGGCCGGGCACCCTTTCGATGGCCTCGAGCGCCAGATGGAAGCGGTCGAGCTCGTTGAGCACCACCATGTCGAACGGCGAGGTCGTCGTGCCCTCTTCCTGAAAGCCGCGGACATGGAAGCCGGCGTGGTTCGCGCGCTTGTAGGTCAGCTTGTGGATGAGCTGCGGGTAGCCGTGATAGGCGAAGATCACGGGCCGCTCGCGCGTGAACAGGCTGTCGAAGGCCTGATCTTCCAGGCCGTGGGGGTGCTGGTCCGGGGCCTGCAGGCTCATCAGGTCGACGACGTTCACCACGCGGATGCGCAGCTCGGGCAGCCCCTCCCGGAGCAGGGCGACCGCCGCAAGCGTCTCGAGCGTCGGCACGTCGCCCGCGCATGCCATGACGACGTCCGGTTCGAGCCCCGGCGCCTCCGTGCCCGCCCAGGCCCATATGCCGGCGCCGGCCTCGCAGTGCAGAATGGCCTGCTGCATGTCGAGCCACTGCGGAGCCGGTTGCTTGCCCGCCACGATGACGTTGATGCGGTCATAGGTCCTGAGGCAGTGATCGGTGACCCACAACAGGCAGTTGGCGTCCGGAGGGAAATAGATGCGGACGATGTCGGCCTTCTTGTTGGCGACGTGGTCGACGAAGCCAGGGTCCTGATGGCTGAAGCCGTTATGGTCCTGGCGCCAGACGTGGGAGGTCAACAGGTAGTTGAACGATGACACCGGGCGCCGCCATGGCAGGTCGCGCGAGACCTTGAGCCACTTGGCGTGCTGGTTGAACATCGAGTCGATGATGTGGACGAAGGCCTCGTAGCAGGAGAACAGGCCGTGCCGTCCTGTCAGAAGATAGCCTTCGAGCCAGCCCTGGCAGAGATGCTCGCTCAACACCTCCATCACGCGGCCGTCATGTGAGAGATGCTCGTCATAGGGCTCGACGCGCTCCATCCAGGCGCGGTCGGTGACTTCGAACACGGCGTCCAGGCGGTTGGACGCGGTCTCGTCCGGGCCGAACACCCGGAAGTTGCGGGCGTCGGCGTTGAGAGCCGCCACCGCGCTCAGGAAGGCGCCCATCACGCGCGTCGCCTCTGCGACCGCTCCCCCCGGACTGGGAACAGTCACCGCCAGATCCCTGTAGTCCGGCAGCTTGAGCTCGCGTCTCAGCAGGCCGCCATTGGCGTGCTGGTTGGCGCCCATGCGTTTCTGGCCGGAGGGAGCGAGCGCCTGAAGCTCAGGCCGTAGCCTACCGTCGGCGTCGAATAGCGTGTGCGGCTGATAGCTGCGCAGCCAGGCTTCCAGCAGCTTGCGATGCGCCTCGTTCTCGCGCGCCGCGGCGATCGGAACCTGGTGCGAACGCCAGAACCCCTCGACTTTCTTGCCGTCGACTTCCTTCGGGCCCGTCCAGCCTTTCGGGCTGCGCAGCACGATCATCGGCCAACGCGGCCGCTGCATAACGCTCTGCGCGCGCCGGGCTTCGTCCTGGATGGCGCCGATCCGGCCGAGCGCGTGGTCAAGCGCGGCCGCCATGAGCTGGTGCATCGCCGCCGGCTCGTCGCCCTCCACGAAGAGAGGCTCGTACCCGTAGCCGACGAACAGGCTTCGGACCTCATCGTCGGCCATCCGGCCAAGCACCGTCGGGCTGGCGATCTTGTAGCCGTTGAGATGCAGGATCGGCAGCACGGCCCCGTCATGGACAGGGCTCAGGAATTTATTGGAGTGCCAGGAAGCCGCGAGCGGCCCCGTCTCAGCCTCGCCGTCGCCGACCACGCAGGCGGCGATCAGGTCGGGATTGTCGAAAACCGCGCCGAAGGCGTGGACCAGCGCATAGCCGAGCTCCCCGCCTTCATGGATCGATCCCGGCGTCTCCGGCGCCGCATGGCTCGGGATGCCGCCCGGGAACGAGAACTGCCGGAACAGCTTGCGGAGACCGTCATAGTCTTGCGAGACGTCCGGGTAGATCTCCGAATAGGAGCCCTCGAGATAGGTGTTAGCCACCATGCCGGGCCCGCCATGGCCGGGGCCGCAGACATAGATCATGTCGAGGTCGCGGGCGCGGATGACCCGGTTCAGATGCGCATAGATGAAGTTGAGGCCGGGGGTGGTCCCCCAATGGCCGAGCAGGCGCGGCTTGACGTGCTCCTCCCGGAGCGGCTCGCGCAGCAGCGGGTTGTCCATCAAGTAGATCTGGCCGACCGACAGGTAATTGGCGGCTCGCCAGTACCGGTCGATCAGTTCCAACTCACCAGGCTCGAGCGGCCTGTCGGATAGCGCCCGATCCATCTCATCCCTTTCGACGTCCGGCCGCGCGGCCGCGCGAGGAGCCACTTGAGCCGGCAAGTTAGCGCGCGATCAGGCGCGCGCTATGGGCGTGAACTCCCGCCCGGCGCGAGCCGGGGCGCGCGGAGCGTCTTCTGAAAGAGGCGGTTGTCAGCGCGCCATCAGAACCGGCGTCGGACTTGCCCGCAGGATCGCCTGGGTCACGCCGCCGAAGAGCCACTCGTGAAAGGGCGAATGCACGAAGGCGCCCATCACGATCAGATCGGCGTGATAGAGGCCCGCTTGCTCGCACAGGCGCTCGGCCACGTCGCGGCCGGCGGGAAGCTCCTTGGCGGCGACGTTCACGCCATGACGCACCAGGGCGACAGCGAGGTCGGCGCCGGCGGCGCTGCGCGACAGATCCTTCTCGCCGACATAGCAGACGATCTCGACCTCCGACGCAGCCTTCAGGAACGGCATGGCGGAGGCGACGGCGCGCGAGGCGGCGGCGCTGCCGTCCCAGGCGATGATCACACGTTCGCAGCGGAACTCGTCATGGCCTCGTGGGACCACGATCGTCGGGCGTCCGCTGTCGAACAGCACCGCCCGGAGAAGACCGCCGTCGATCGTCACCACGCTCGGGTCGGCGTCGACGACCGAGAGGTCTGAGACGCGCGCCTGGGCGATCGCCCGCGCCTTGAGATCCGCATAGCTGAGCTGGGAGGCGTCGGTGTCGCAGATGACGCCCGCCATCGCCGAGTCCGCGCGGGACTGCTCGGCGACGCGCTCGGCCAGCTCCCGCAGGCGACGGTTCTCGGCCGCCACCATGCCGGCCACCACCGCCGAGCCGTGAGCGCTCGGCAGGTCGAGTCTCACCGTGCCGGCCTGGACGGTCACATGGGCGCCCGCGGCTCGGGCGAGCGACAGGCCATAGCTCAAGGCGAAGGAGCGGCCGCCGTCTCCCTCCTCGTGAGTGACGACGAGGACGTTCTTGACGTCGAGTTGATGCGGCATGGCTGATCCCTCCTGCGGTGGAGGGCACTCTCATCGTCCGCGGCCAAGACCTCATTGACCTTGATCAATCCAGCCGACGAGCGCCTGCGTCCGCGCTTCTGACCCAGATCAAGGCGGACAGCGGGCGGAGACCTGCATGCTTCCTGTCCGAAGCAGGGGGGTTCCTATGACACATTACGCAGGCGCAGGAACGCAGATCGCCAACCGCTCGCGCGACGACATCGCAGCGGCTGAACTCGCCCTTGCGGCGATTCCCATCTACGACAACGCCTGCGGCGATTGCCTCGTCCGCCTGCGCGGCTACGTGCTGCCTCGCTCGGTCGGCGCTCCTTCGCTCGACATGCCTGCGCCGTCCGTCAGCTGGCGCGATGCGGCGCGGCCGAGGGCGATGTCGCGCGTCGCCGCCGCAGCCTGACAGGCGTGGCGAGCGTTCCGTTCAGACGTCCAGATTGGCGACCGTCAGCGCGTTCTGCTGGATGAACTCGCGGCGCGGCTCCACGATGTCGCCCATCAGCTTGGTGAAGATGTCGTCGGCCTCGTCGACCTCCTTGACCTTCACCTGCAGCAGCGTGCGGGCGTTGACGTCGAGCGTCGTCTCCCACAGCTGGTCTGGGTTCATCTCGCCCAGCCCCTTGTAGCGCTGCAGCTGCGAGATGCCCTTCCGGCCCGCGGCGAGCACGCCGTCGACCAGCCCGGTGGGGCCGTGGACAGGCGAGACGTCGTCCTTGCGCAGCAGATGCGGCGTCCGGCCGTAGATTTCCTGGAGATGCGCTGCGCGCTCGTCGAGCTTGCGGGCGTCGGCGCTGGCGATGAAGGCGGCGTCGATGGTCGCCGCCTCACGGACGCCGCGCACCGTGCGGGTGAAGGTGAAGCCTTCTTCGCTCGCCGTCCCCTCCCAGCCGCGCTCGGTTTCCTCGGAAAGCAGGTCCAGGCGGCGGGCGATATACTCCGCCGCGGCCTTCGCCTTTTCCTCGTCGCGCAGCACGTCGGCCGTCAGCGCCCCGGCGATTGCGGCCTGCTCGACGACGGAGCGGCGGTAACGGGAATGCAGGCCGCCCAGGATGGAGCGCACCTGACGGGCGGTCTCGACCACCGACCGGAGATCCAGCCCCGAGCGCGCCTCGCCGCTGGCGAGCTTCAGGGTGACGCCGTCGAGGCCTTGATCGATCAGGTAATCCTCGAGCGCGCGCTCGTCCTTTAGGTACTGCTCCGACTTGCCGCGCACGACTTTGTAGAGCGGCGGCTGCGCGATGTAGACGTGCCCGCGCTCCAGCAGGTCCGGCATCTGGCGGTAGAAGAACGTCAGCAGCAGCGTGCGGATGTGGCTGCCGTCGACGTCGGCGTCCGTCATGATGATGATCTTGTGGTAGCGCAGCTTGTCGGGATTGAACTCGTCGCGCCCGATGCCGGTGCCGAGCGCGGTGATCAGCGTGCCGATCTCCTGGCTGCCGAGCATGCGGTCGAAGCGGGCGCGCTCGACGTTGAGGATCTTGCCGCGCAGCGGCAGCACCGCCTGGAATTCGCGCGCGCGGCCCTGCTTGGCGGAGCCGCCGGCCGAGTCGCCCTCGACGATGAAAAGCTCGGCCTTCGCGGGATCGCGCTCCTGGCAGTCGGCGAGTTTGCCGGGCAACGAGGCGATGTCGAGCGCCCCCTTGCGGCGGGTGAGCTCGCGCGCCTTGCGGGCCGCTTCACGCGCCGCCGCCGCTTCCACGACCTTCTGGACCACCGTCTTGGCGTCGGCGGGGTGCTCCTCGAGCCACCGGTTCAGCGCCTCGTTGACGAGGTTTTCTACCGCCGGGCGAACTTCCGAGGAGACCAGCTTGTCCTTGGTCTGAGACGAGAACTTCGGGTCCGGGACTTTGACCGAGAGCACGCAGGTCAGGCCTTCGCGCGCGTCGTCGCCGGTCAGCGAGACCTTCTCCTTCTTGGCGACGCCGGAGCTGTCCGCATAACCGTTGATCTGCCGCGTCAGCGCCGCGCGGAAGCCGGCGAGATGGGTGCCGCCATCGCGCTGGGGGATGTTGTTGGTGAAGGCCAGCACGTTCTCGTGGTAGCTGTCGTTCCACCACATCGCGACCTCGACGCCGATGCCGTCCTTCTCGGCGCGCAGCACGATGGGCGCGGAGATCAAGGGCTGCTTGGCGCGATCGAGATAGCGGACGAACGCCTCGACGCCGCCCTCATAGAACAGCTCTTCGCGCTTGGGCTCGACGCCGCGGGCGTCGGTCAGGACGATCCGGACCCCGGAGTTCAGGAAGGCGAGCTCGCGCAGCCGGTGCTCGAGCGTGGCGTAGTCGAAATCGGTCACGCCCGTGAAGGTCTCGAAGCTGGGCGAGAACGTCACCTCGGTGCCGCGCTTGCCGTTCGCCGGGCCGGTGACCTGCAGCGGGCCATCGGCGACGCCGTGCGTGAACGACATTTCGTGCGCCTTGTCGTTGCGCCAGACGCGCAGCGTCAGCTTGGTCGACAGCGCGTTCACGACGGACACGCCGACGCCGTGGAGGCCGCCCGAGACCTTGTAGGAGTTCTGGTCGAATTTCCCGCCGGCGTGCAGCTGGGTCATGATGACCTCGGCGGCCGAAACGCCTTCTTCGGAATGGATGTCGACCGGAATGCCGCGTCCGTTGTCGGTGACGGTGCAGGAGCCGTCCGGATTGAGCGTGACGGTGACCTCGGTGGCCCAGCCGGCGAGGGCCTCGTCGATGGCGTTGTCGACGACCTCATAGACCATGTGGTGCAGGCCCGACCCGTCGTCGGTGTCGCCGATATACATGCCCGGGCGCTTGCGGACGGCGTCGAGACCCTTCAGCACGCGGATCGAGTCCGCGCCGTAGTCCTCGGCGCCGTTCGGGGTCATGTCGGTCATTAAAAGCTCTCGATCAGCGAGGCTCGCGACTGCAGTCGTCGGCGATTGGGAACGACCGTGCGAGCGGGGAGGAATCAAGGGATTCCGAAGGCCCCATTGGTAGCCTGAAACACCGCGGAAAGCGAGTTTCGGAGGATGCCGAAGGAGGTCCGGATCGCGCCGCGGGGCCGGAATCCAAGTTACTGAGATATAGTGCGTTTTCGCGTAAACGCCATGGCCCCGATTGGCGCTTCGCAAAAAGCCGATCAGCCTCGCGGCGTCTCGACCGCGACGCCGTCCGAAACCGTGAACAGTCGGGCGCGACCGCCGAGCTCGGCGAAGGCCGCCGGATCGGCGGCGGTGATCCACGCCTGCGCCCCGAGGGCGTCGAGCGCGCCATAGAGCGCCTCGCGCCGCAGCGGGTCGAGATGGGCGGCCACCTCGTCGAGCAGCGTTACGGGAGGAGACCCGTCGAGCCGCGCGATCAGCCGCGCGTGCGCGAGCACCAGCCCGATCAGCAGCGCCTTCTGCTCGCCGGTGGAGCACAGCGCCGCCGGCATGTCCTTGGCGGCGTGCCGCACCAGAAGATCGCTCAGATGGGGGCCTTCCAGCGTGCGACCGGCCGCCCGGTCGCGACGTCGCGTGCTCGCGAGCCGCGCCCGATAGGCGTCTTCGACAGCGGTCGCCGAGGCGTAGGAAAGCTCGGCCTCAAGGGAGCCTTCGATGGCGATCAGGGCCGCAGGAAAAGGCGAGGCCGGATCGGCGGTCTCGGCGATCAGCGCGCCGAGCCGGCGCGCCGTGTCCGCGCGGGCGGCCGCGACCGCAACGGCGAGCTCCGCGAGTTCGCGCTCCACCGCGTCGAGCCAGCGCGGGTCGGCGCGCTCATCCTCAAGGAGCCGGTTGCGCGAGCGGAGCGCCTTCTCAAGTCCCGACGCCCGCGCCGCATGCTCGGGGTCGGCGGCCACAACGAGCCGGTCGAGGAACCGGCGGCGATCTCCGGCCGCCCCCCTGAACAGCCCGTCCATGTCCGGCGTCAGCCAGACGAGACGAAGGTGCTGGGCGAACGCGCCCGCCGACGCCACAGGGGCGCCGTCGATTCGGCAGCGCCGGCCGGTCTCCTGTCCGGGGTCCATGCCCGCGCCCAGCCGCGCTTCGCCGGCGAGGCCGATCAGATCCGCGACGATCGTCCAGGAGCCGTCGCCGGGCGTCCGGGCCAGCTCCGCGTAAGGCGCGCGCCGCAGGCCGCGCCCCGGCGCGAGCAGCGAGATGGCCTCCAGAATGTTGGTCTTGCCCGCGCCGTTCGGGCCGACGAGCGCGACCGAGCGCTCGCCGCAGGCGAGGTCGAGCGCCGCATAGGAGCGGAAATTCGTCAGCCGCAGGCGCGTGACCGCGACGCGGGACGCCTCGCCTCGGGGCGGCCGGCGGCCGCCTCCGCCCGCAGTCACACCCTCATCGGCATCAGGACGTAGAGCGCGGGCGCGTCGTCGCGGTCCTGAACAAGCGTAGGCGAGCCCGGGTCCGCGAGCCGGATCAGCGCGGTGTCGCCCTCGAGCTGACCGGCGATGTCGAGCAGATAGCGGGAATTGAAGCCGATATCGAGCGGGTCGGAATCGTAGTCGACCTCGATCTCCTCGGTGGCGTTGCCCGAATCCGGATTCGTGACCGTGAGCACCAGCCGCCCGTCGGCGAGCGACAGCTTCACGGCGCGGCCGCGCTCGGACGAGATCGTCGAGACGCGGTCGACCGCGCTCGAGAACTCGGCCCTGTCGACCGTGAGGCGCTTGTCGTTGCCGGTCGGGATCACCCGGTTGTAGTCCGGGAAGGTGCCGTCGATCAGCTTCGAGGTCAGCACCACATTGCCGAGCGAGACGCGGATCTTGGTCGCGGAAAGCTCCACCGTCGCCTCGCCCTCAGGGTCTTCCAGCAGACGCTGGACCTCGGCGACCGTCTTTCGCGGCACGATGACGCCCGGCATTCCCTTGGCGCCCGCCGGCGCCGGCATCTCGACGCGGGCGAGCCGGTGCCCGTCGGTCGCGACGGCGCGCAGCAGGCTGACGCCGCCCTGCTCGACGACATGCAGATAGATGCCGTTCAGGTAGTACCGCGTCTCTTCGTTCGAGATCGCGAATTGGGTCTTGTCGATCAGGCGGCGCAGATCGGCCGAGGCGATCTGGAAGCGCACCGGCAGCTCGCCAGCGGCGAGATCGGGGAAGTCGCTGTCCGGCAGCGTCTGCAGCGTGAACCGGGAGCGGCCGGCGCGGATCACCAGCGTGCCGCGCTCTCCGCCCATCTCGAGCGAGACCTGCGAGCCGTCCGGCAGCTTGCGGACGATGTCATAGAAGGTGTGCGCCGGCACCGTCGTGGCCCCGGCTTGCGTGACCTCCGCCGGCGTCGTCTCGACGATCTCGAGATCGAGATCGGTCGCCTGCAGCTTCAGTCCGCCGTCGCCCGCGCGCAGCAGGACGTTGGCGAGAATCGGAATCGTGTTGCGCCGTTCGACGACGCGGTGGACGTGGGCGAGAGCCTTCAGGAGGGCCGCTCGCTCGAGGGTCGCTCGCATTTTCGTCCCGCTCTCCGTAGGAGCATCGAAGGTCGGCCGCCCGCCGCACGATCCGGCCGTCCCGCGGACAGAGGCTCCGCGGGGGGCGCGACATTGCATGAGGCGGCCGCACTCGACAAGCCGTTCCGCCGACCGGCGAAAGCCTTCAGTGGGCGGTCTGCCCGTCAGCGGTTCCGGGATACCCCGTGACTTTCGGCGAACCCTCTCGATCGTTCTGCGTTGGGGGCGAGGGACGCCATGAGCCACAAGGAGAGCCACCATGCCTGAGATCCCGTTCGATCTCGCGGTGATGACCAGCCTGGCCATCCGCTACGGAACGAACATCCTCGGCGCCGTTCTGCTGGCCATTGTCGGGATTTGGCTCGCCGGCGCGGCTGAGCGCGCCGCCCATCGGCTGCTGCTCGCGACCAGGCATATGGACGTGACCGTCGCAGGCTTCCTGTCGAGCCTGGTGCGCTACGCCGTTCTGGCGGTGGCGCTGGTCGCCATCCTGCAGGTCGTCGGCATCCAGGCCACGAGCCTGATCGCCGTGCTGGGCGCGGCGTCTCTGGCGATCGGCCTCGCCCTGCAGGGCACGCTGTCGAACATGGCGGCCGGGGTGATGCTGCTGCTGTTCCGGCCGCTCCGGGTGGGCGACCACATCGAAGTGGCGGGCAAGAACGGCGAGGTGCGCGACCTCACCCTGTTCTTCACCGAGATCGCCACGGCGGACAACGTGCAGGTGCTGATCCCCAACGGCTCGGTCTGGGGCAACGCGATGACGAATTTCTCCAAATATCCGAACCGCTTCGTCGAGACCAAGGTGACTGCGCGCAATGGCGACGCCGACGCGACGGTCCGCGACGTGCAGGCCTTCCTGACGGAGAACCCGCACGCCCTCAACAACCCGCCCCCGGAGGTCAAGAAGGTCGGCTATGGCGACCCGATCGAGCTCAGCGTCAAGGTCTGGACGAAAGCAGCCGACACGACGGTGCTTCGGTATGAGCTCGGCAGGTTCGTGACGGAGCGCGCCAAGGCTCACGAGCAGCCGGCCCAGGCGGCGGAGTAATCCGCCGCAGCCCTATTCGAGCAGCATCCGCTTCAGCAGCTCGACCTCGTCGGACAGCGCCGAGTTGTTCTTCACCAGATCGTCGATCTTGCGCACCGCGTGAAGCACGGTGGTGTGATCGCGGCCTCCAAACCGGCGCCCGATTTCGGGCAGCGAGCGCAACGTCAGCTGCTTGGCCAGATACATCGCAACCTGACGGGGCCGCACCACGGTCTGGGTCCGCCGCGACGACAGAATGTCGGCGCGGCTCACCTGATAGTGGCGGGCCACGATGCGCTGGATTTCCTCGATCTTGACCCGCTTGGGCTCGACCTGACGCACCAGGTCGCGCAGCGCGGTTTCGGCCATTTCCACGGTGATCGGCGCGCCCGTCAGGGTGTTGTGCGCCAGCAGGCGGTTCACCGCCCCGTCGAGGTCGCGGCCGTTCGCGGTGACCACCCGCGCCACATAGGCGATGACCTCGTCTGGCGCGTCGAACCGGGGGTGGGCGGCCTTGGCGGCCGCAACGCGGGTCTTGAGGATCTTGGCGCGAAGCTCCTCGTCGAGAGCTCCCATTTCGAGCGTCAGTCCGCCCGCGAGCCGTGACCGCAGCCGCTCGTCGACGCCCTCCAGTTCGGACGGCGCCCGGTCGGCCGCCACGATCACCTGCTGGCGTCCGTCGAGCAGGGAGTTCAGCGTGTGGCCGAACTCCTGCTGGACCGTCTTGCCTTGCAGGAACTGCAGGTCGTCGATGATGAGCAGGTCGATCGCGCGGAGCCGTTCCTTGAAGGCGAGCGCAGTCTGCGCGCGGAGCGACGCCACGAAGTCGAACATGAACTTCTCGGCCGTCAGATAGGTCACGCGCCGGCCGGTCGCCTCGGCGGCATGGGCGGTCGCCTGCAGCAGATGCGTCTTCCCGAGGCCCACGGCGGCATGGATGACCAGCGGGTTGAACGTCACCGGATCTCCCGGTCGGGCGTCGGCGATCTGGCGCGCCGCCGCATAGGCCATGGCGTTGGAGCGGCCAGTCAGGAACGTGTCGAAGGTCAATCGCCGATCGAGCGGCGAACCGCCGATCCGCGCGGCGGCGTCCGGGCGCGGAAGCTGCGAGACCAGAGAGGCGGGACGGATGTCGACCGGCTCCGGAACGGGCGCCACGACCACGTCGCGCGCGCCGGCCGCAAGCTTGGGCGCCGCGACCCTGACGCCGATCGAGACGCGGCGCACGTCGGAATGCTCCTCGGCGAACACGGCCGCGATCCGCTCCGAATAGTGGGACTGGATCCACGACTTCAGAAAGCGGGTTGGAACGGTCAGGTGAGCGACTTCGCCGTCGATCCGATCAAGCACGAGGCGCACGAACCAGCTCGTGTAGACATCCTCGCCATATTCCGCGCGCAGCCGGCGGCTTACGGCCGACCACAGGGCGTCATGCTCCGATCCATCGTCGAGCTCGTGCGCGGCCAGGCTTCTCGATTGGGCTGCGAGCTGCGAGCTGGGCATCAAAAAATCCCTCCGAGACGTGCGACGTTTGAAGGCGAGATTGGTGGCTTGAACGCGGCGTCAGGACTGGACCCAGGGCAGACCGTCGGCCTTCCAGCCGGCGGTCGCGCCCCTGTGTCGGCTGCCGTCGAGCGGTCCTTCGAAACCTCCGACGACGTTGAAGCACTGCGTCCAGCCTCTCGCCGCCAGAGCGGCCGCGGCGGCCTGACTGCGGGCTCCGCTGCGACAGAGGAAGAAGACAGGCGTATCCGGCCCGGCGCCCGCCTGGCTGAGCGCTGCAGCGACGTCGTCGGCGAAGCCGCCGTCGACATGCATCGAGGGGTAGCTCTGCCACTCGCGCAGCAGCGGCCGTTTCGCCAGAGGCGAGAGGTCCGGCAGCCCGACGAAGGACCATTCGGCGCTCGTGCGCACGTCGACCAGGGCGGCGGCGGGCTCGCTCGCGAGCGTCTCCCAAGCCTCCTTCGGCGCGACGTCCCCGGCATACGGCGTCTGATGATCTGGCATAGAAATTCCATCGCCGGATGCAGATCCGGCGCCCCACATTCGTGACTAGCCCACTGGAGAACGAACGCGCGCGCCGAAGCGCATCTCTACGCCAACGTAATCCGCTCAGCGCGCGACGCGATGAACCATGCCCCGCCCCAAGAGGCGAGGTCAAAACTTGTGGAACTCGGGATCTTTAACGAGAACGACTGCAGAATATCGCTTTATTATCAACGATCATCTCGTCGGCCCCCATTGACCCGGAAGATACCCGAGAGGCTGATCGGGATGCAATGGGGCATCGTAAACGAATCGCGTCGGGAGGCGGATTCGCGGCGTTCCAATCCGGGAACGCGATGTGGGCCGGCGGTGCAAAACCCTGCATAGCCAGCGAATTTGCGTGGGCCCCAAACGCCGCTCCAAGAACCGGCCCGCCAGGAAGAATCTTCGGCCCCGAAGTCGGGCTCCATGGCCCCCTGTCCGGATTCCCGGTCCGTCTCCGCGTCTACGCGCTAAGCCTCTGAGATAGATGATTTTTTTCTGTCCGCAAAAGTGACGCAGACTCGTCATGACGGCGATTCCGAGCTTTTTTGGAGTCAAGCCGGATTCTGCGGCCGGATCGCGTTCCAGCGCCTGCGTGTCGTGCATGCCAGAACGCAAAAAGCCCGGCCGAGGCCGGGCTTCTGACTGCAAACGGCAGCGGCGATCAGGCGAGCGCGCGCACTCGCGCCGACAGGCGAGACACCTTCCGGGACGCCGTGTTCTTGTGGAACACGCCCTTCTGGGCCGCGCGCATCAACTCCGGCTCTGCGACCGCCAGCGCCGCCTTGGCGTCTTCCGCCCGACCGGCGGCGATCGCCTCCTCGACCTTGCGAAGGAAAGTGCGGACGCGGCTCTTGCGCGCGCCGTTGATCGCCGTGCGTGCGGCGATCTTGCGGACGGCCTTCTTGGCCGACGGCGTGTTGGCCATAAATCGGAAATCCTTGTGAGGCGGCGTTGGCGGGCCGCGCCGGGCAACAGAAGAGCAGCCGCCTTCCGGGCGGCCGCGGGAGCGCGTCACCTAGCAAGAGCGGCCTGTCGCGTCAACGCTCAGGTTGCGGCGGCGCGGAGAGAGAATAGGGGCGCCTGGGCGGCGCCTTCGGGCGGCGGAGCCGCGAAGCGGGCGCGCGGCCAGGTGATGCGGATCCGCGCGCCGGTCAGCGGCGGCGGCGCGTTCCTGAGCTTCAGCTGGGCGCCCGAGCGCTCGAGAAGCGTCTTGGCGATGAAGAAGCCGAGCCCGAGACCGCCGGCTTCCACCGGAGCGCCCCGACCGGCGGCCCGGCTCGAGACGTAAGGCTCGCCCAGTCGGTCGATGATCTCCGGCGCGAAGCCCGGGCCGTCGTCGGCGACCTCGACCTCCACCCGCTCCGCGTCCCACCGGGCCGTGACGGTGACGCGGGAGCGGGCGAAATCGACGGCGTTCTCGACGATATTGCCAATGCCGTAGAGGACGCTCGGATTGCGCAGCCAAGACGGCTCCGCCGCGGGATCGCCAAGCGCGGCGACCTCGAGCACGACGCCGAAATTGCGATGCGGCGCGACGATCTCCTCGAGCATGTGCCGCATCGCCATCCGCTCGTACGGCGCGTCGCCTTCGTCGAGCGAGGTCAGCGTCTTGAGGATTTCGCGGCAGCGGGCGACCTGCTCGCGCAGCAGCTTCATGTCGTCGTCATGCGGCCCCGGCGTCAGGGCGCGCTCCAGCTCCTTCGCGACGAGCGCGATCGTGGCGAGCGGCGTGCCAAGCTCGTGGGCGGCGGCCGCCGCCAGGCCATCGAGGGCGGAGAGGTGCTGCTCGCGGGCGAGGACGAGCTCGGTCGCCGCAAGCGCCTGACTGAGCTCGCGCGCCTCCTCGGCGACCCGCCATGCGTAGACGCCGATGAACACCAGCGCCAGCATGAGCGCGACCCACTGCCCGAGCAAATAGAGGAACGGCAGCTCGACCGCGTGCGGCGACGGCCAGGGCAGGGGCAGGTGCACGAAGGCGAGCAGGCTCGCGAGCCCCACGACCAGCGCGCCGAGGGCCGCTGTCGTTCGGGGAGTGAGCGCGGTGGCGGAGATCATCACGGGCGCGAGGAACAGAACGCAGAACGGGTTCTCGAGTCCGCCCGTCAGGAACAGCAGCGCGGCGAGCTGCAGCAGGTCATAAGCCAGCAGAAGGCCCGCCGCCGGGCCTTCCAGCCGGTAGGTGATCGGGTAACGCAGCCGCAGGGCGACGTTCAGCCCGCCCGAACACGCGATCACGGCAAGGCAGGCGGCGAGCGGCAGCGGAAAACCGAGCGCCATGTGGACCGCGAACACCGCGCAGCTCTGGCCCGCGACGGCGAGCCAACGCAGACGGATCAGCGTGTCGAGCCGGAGGTGATGTTCCGTGATGAGGTTTTCCGGGGGACGATCGAAGTCCAAGAGATCCGCCTTCCGAGCTTGAAGACGGCCGTCATGGCCGGCTTTGCCTGGCGCGACAAGCGCCTATGGCCGTATCGCCTGGACGACGCGCATGCGGTCCCCGACGATCAGAAGCGCCGACAGCACGCCGCTGTGGAAGGCGCCGGTGTCGAGATTGATGCGGTGCGGGTGCGACAGGTCGACGTTCGGCTGCGGCGTGTGGCCGTGGATCACCGCCACACCATCGTCATAGGGGCCGCGGCTCTCAAGCCAGGGCCGCCGCGTCCACATCAGGGTGCGGGGGGACTGCTGCGAGAGCGGAACAGCTGGGTCGAGCCCGGCATGGACGAACGCCAGATTTCCGATCCGGTGCAGTTGCGGGAGCTGCGTCAGCCAGTCGATGGCGTCGCGCCCGAGCGCGCCGGCAAAAGCCTGCCGCCAGTCGGGCCGGTCGTCTGCGACGCCGACCTCCGCTAGCGTCTCGCCGCCCCCGAACTCGAGCCACATCGCCTTCTCGTGGAGATCCTCGGTGAGGATGGCGCTCAGCATCCGATCCTCATGGTTCCCCATGAGCGTCACGCATGTGACGCCGGGAACGCCCGCCTTGGCTCGCCGCAGCGCGGCGACCGAGCCGGGGCCACGATCGACCAGATCGCCCAGTTGGATGAGGCTCGCGTCCTGCGCCGCCTGGAGGTCCGGCAGCAGGGCGTCGAGCAGGGCCGCGAACAGATCGTCCTGGCCGTGGACGTCGCCGATCGCCGCCACGGCCTGGCGATCGGCGAGCGATCGGATCGCCGCGGTCCAGTCGCCGCGGCGGATCAGCGCGGTCACGCAGCGAGGGTCCGCGCCGAGGCGCGGACCGGGATGAGCGACCTGCGCCGGATCACTTCATGATCATGAGGATGACCCGCTGGCCAGCCTTGGAGTCGAGCTCTGCGGCCGTCAGCTTGCCGTCCTTGTCGGCGTCGGCCCGCTTGAAGTGCACGCGCAGGATCTTCAGCCATTCGTCCATCTCGAGGGTCTGATCGCCGTCGGCGTTGAACCGCGCCCATTCCTTTTCGGTGATGCGCCCCTTGGTCTCGCCGCTTTCGAGCGTCGTGTCGCCGTCGGGATTGATGGCCTGGAACGTCTTGACGCCCGCATCGATCACCTCGGCGATCTCGAGGGTGTCGTCGCTGTCCTTGTTGATGCTCTTGAGCGCATCCGCTCCCGAGGTGGCCGCGGCGGCGGGCGCGGCGGCGAACATGACGGCGGCGGCGAACGCGGCGGCGATGCGGTAGCTCATGGAGATCTCCTTTAATAATAAGAACGTTGCGCCCTGAATTACTTCGCGGCGCGGCGGCAATATGGAGACAAGCCGCGCTCTTAGAAAGGGCTTAGAAACAACGTTCTTCGCTTATGAGCCCACTTAGTGCGCTCAGTCGTGCGGTCGACCTCCTTGCGAGCGCCAGGACCTCTCCTGGAACGGGTCTCAAGGACGTGACAGCCTCTCCGCCTGCTCGATCCACTTGTCGCGCGTGATCCGGCCGCGCGGCGTGATCCGCTGCTCCAACTCGGCGATCTCGTCCGGGGACAGCCGCGAGAGCTGCCAGAAGTGAAAGATGCCGGCCTCGTTGAGCAGTTCCTGGATGCGCGGCCCCACCCCGACGATCTGCGTGAGGTCGTCAGAGGGCCGCCGCGACTGCGCCGTCGCGCGGGCGTCGCGCGTGCGCACCAGAGGCTCCACCGCCGGAAGCTCGTCGACTGAGGAGACGGCGGCCTGCCCGGCAGGACGGGCCGCGGGCGCGGGCCGCTGCGTCCTCGGCTCGTGCGAACTGATGAAGTCGCGGATGCGCGGCGCGATCTCGGCCCGGAAGCGCGAGCCGTTGAACACGCCATAGTGACCGACGCGATCCTGCAGGTAATGGGCGCGCTTGTCGTCCGACAGGCGGGTGCAGAGCTTGTGCGCCGCCTTGGTCTGCCCGACTCCGGAGATGTCGTCGCGCTCGCCCTCGACCGTCATGAGCGCGCAGCGTGTGATCTTCGAGCAGTCGACCGGCTTGCCCCGATGGGTCATGGCGCCCTTCGGCAGCGCCTGGCGCACGAACACCGTGTCCACCGTCTGCAGGTAGAACTCGGCCGCCAGGTCCATCACGGCCAGATATTCGTCGTAGAATTCACGGTGCTTCTCCGCGGAATCGCCGTCGCCGTCGATCAGGTGCTTGAAGAACTCGTGATGCGCGGACACGTGCCTGTCGAGATTCATGCTGACGAAGCCGGTGAGCTGCAGGAAGCCTGGATAGACCTGCCGCATCGCGCCGGGGTGCGGCCACGGCACCATGGTGACGACGTTGCGCTGGAACCACTCGGTGCCGCGCTCGATGGCGACCTCGTTGACGGCCGTGGGGTTCTCGCGCGTGTCGATCGGACCGCCCATCAGCACCATCGATCGCGGCGTGAAGGGATCCTCCTCGGCTTCCATGCGGGCGACGGCGGCCAGCACCGGCACCGCCGGCTGGCAGACCGCCATGACGTGGGCCTCGCCGTTCAGGAAGTGGAAGATCGAGATCAGGTAGTCGATGTAGTCGTCGAGATCGAACGGGCCGTCGCTGAGCGGCACGAGGCGGGCGTCGGTCCAGTCGGTGATGTAGACGTCGTGGTCCGGCAGCATCGCCTCGACCGTGCCGCGCAGCAGCGTCGCGTAGTGGCCGGACATCGGCGCCACGATCAGCAGCTTGGGCTGCTTGCGCCGCCCTTCGGGCAGGCCGCGCTGGAAATGGACGAGGTTGCAGAAAGGCCGGCTCCAGACGATCTCCTCGGTGACCGGCACGCGCTCGCCGTGAACCAGCGTGGAGGCGACCCCGAATTCAGGCTTGCCGTAGCGCCGCGTGGCGCGCTCGAAGACTTCGCACATCGCCCCGACCTTGCGGCCCCAGTCGGTGTGCGAGAGCGGGTTGACCGGGTTCTTGAAGTAGAGCTTGCCGGCGTCGGCGAGGGCGCGCGCCGGTCCGAGCGAGGCCTGGGCGGCCTCGAACAGCCAGTAGAGCGGCATCGTGGTCGCGGAGCCGCCCCAGTCGGACGTCGCTGGCGCGCCGCCGAACTCGCCGATCCCGGTCATTTTCCTGTCTCGAGGCATCGACGGGTCCTTTCGATGCTGCGCCGCAATAGAGCCGAACGATTCTCCCTTCGGGGCCTGACGTCAATGCCGCCTTGGTCGTCATCCTTCTTGCGCAGACCGTTGGCGCGCGCATGAAAAAAGGGCGCGCCTTGCGACGCGCCCTTCGAGCCGATTGAGCGCGCGTTTTCAGGCGCGTTCTTCGAGGGGGTGGGTTCTGAGGCGGTGTGGGTCGTAGAACGGGGTTCGGACGACGGCGGCGGCGACGGGGCCGTCGGGGGTCTCGACCTCGAGGGCGGTGCCGATCGCGGCGAATTGCGGGGGCACGCTGCCGAGGCCGATCGACTTCATCAGATAGCGGCTGTAGGTGGTCGAGTTGACCGTGCCGATCTCTTGGCCGTCCTTGACGATCTTGGCGCCCGGCGCGATCGCCTCATGGGCGTCGAATTCGAGCCCGACATTGGCGGCGCGGATCTCGTTCCTGCGGCGCTCGAGC